>NZ_JBFAOX010000013.1:29516-248006 GCF_040675435.1 Actinoplanes sp. NPDC049598
TCAGCTCGGCCCGGCCGGTCAGCTCGGCCCGGCCGGTCAGCTCGGCCCGGCCGGTCAGCTCGGCCCGGCCGGTCAGCTCGGCCCGGCCGGTCAGCTCGGCCCGGCCGGTCAGCGGCGTAGGGCGTCGGCCGGCTCTACGCGGCCGGCGCGCCATGCCGGGTAGAGGCCGGCGAGCAGGCCGGTGAGCGCGCCGACGAGGGGGGCCGGCAGCACCGTGGCCGGTTGCAGGATCGGGGTCCAGTCCCGCGCGACCGCCACGGCCACCACGGCGGCCACGCCCAGGCTGGTGCCGATCAGGCCGCCGATGAGGCCCAGGGTGCCTGACTCGGCCAGGAACTGCACGGCGATGTGCCGGCGGCGGGCGCCGAGCGCGCGGCGCAGGCCGATTTCGCCGACCCGTTCGAGCACGGCCACCAGCGTGGTGTTGGCGATGCCGACGGCCCCGATCACCAGGCAGACCGCGGCGAGCGCGAGGAACAGCGTGCCGAGGTC
Organism: Actinoplanes sp. NPDC049598; assembly: GCF_040675435.1. Taxonomy (NCBI): domain Bacteria; kingdom Bacillati; phylum Actinomycetota; class Actinomycetes; order Micromonosporales; family Micromonosporaceae; genus Actinoplanes; species Actinoplanes sp. NPDC049598. The sequence continues at coordinate 30,009 of NZ_JBFAOX010000013.1, forward strand.
GGTGTTCACGCCCTCGCGGAGCTCCCGCGGGTCGGGCGGGGTGATCACCCGGAAGCGGGCCGGGTCCTCCGGGCGCAGCGCCGCCGGGGCCTCGCCGCCGACCTGCCGTGCGGCACCGATCTCGGTGTCCACAATCGCCTGGGCCCCGGTTCCGGCGCCGGCCGGGGGGTCTCCCCAGACGGCGCGGGCCGTCCCCGCCGGCACCACCACGCTGAGCAGGGTGTCGGCCCGCCGGTCGACGTCGTCGACGATGCCGATGACGGCGAACGGGGCGCCGCCGATGAACACCGCCGGCTGGTCCTCGACCCAGGTGATCCCCAGCCGCCCGGCCGCGCCGGCGCCGAGCACGACCACGCGCTGGCCGGTGCTGTCGTGCCACGCGTCGAAGAGCCGGCCCGCGGCCGGGCGGGCGTGGATCGCCCGCAGATAGCCGGGCGAGGCGGCCAGAACCTTCAGCTCCTCCCCCGGCTCGCCGGCGGCCGGGCCGCGGGCGGTGAGCCGGCCCGCGTTCTCCACCGGCCAGAACACCCCGGCGCTGCGCACGCCGTTCAGCCGGGTGAGCCGCTGCTCGGCGTCGGCCGGGAACGCCGGCACCGCGGTGCCGGCGCCCGCCTCAATGGCCGCGCCCGAGTCGGCGCCGGTGTCGCGGACGAGGACCTCGGTGGCCACCAGGGCGGTGAACCGGCCGCTGATCTGGCCCTCGACCGTGCTGGTGAGGCCGAGCACGGTGACGAAGGCGGCCACGCCGAGCAAAGTGCCGAGGACGGTCAGCGCGGCCCGCCCGGGCCGGGCGACCATGCCCGCCACGGCCTCGTCGACCACGTCGCGCAGGCCCAGCCGGGTCGGCGCCACCACCCGGCTCACCGCAGCACCCCGTCCTTCATGACCGCCGTACGGTCGGCCCGCCCCGCCACCTGCAGGTCGTGCGTCACCATGAGCACGGTCAGGCCGTCGCCGTTCAGCTCCTCGATCAGCTCCAGCACGGCCGCCGCGTTGGCGCTGTCGAGATTGCCGGTCGGCTCGTCGCACAGCAGCATCGACGGGCGGTTGACCAGCGCCCGGGCGATCGCCACGCGCTGCGCCTCGCCGCCGGAGAGATGCCCGGCCCGGGCCTGCGCCCGGTGGGTGAGCCCGACCCGGTCGAGCGTCTCGAGGGCCCGGCCGGCCCGCTCGCGCCGGCTGACCGCGGTGTAGATCAGGGCCATCGTGACGTTCTCCAGCACCGACCGGTGCCGGACGAGATGAAACGCCTGGAAGACGAAGCCGATGCGGCGGCCGCGCAGCGCCGTCCGGTCCCGCTCGGCCAGGGTGGCGGTGTCGATGCCGTCGAGGCGGTACACGCCGCCGTCGGGACGGTCGAGCAACCCCACCACGTTGAGGAAGGTCGACTTGCCGGAGCCGGACGGGCCGGTCACGGCCACGTACTCGCCCCGGCCGACCACCAGATCGGCCGAGCGCAACGCCAGCACCGGCGGTGGGCCGGGATAGGAGCGGGTCACCCCGGCGAACTCGACGACCGGCTCGGCCGTCATCCGGTCCCGCCCGCCGTGCGCTCCCCCACGACGACCCGGTCGCCTTCAGCCAGGCCGTCGCCGCTGACCTCCACGAAGCCGCCGGCCGAGGCGCCGGTGCGTACGGTGGCCGGGTCTCGTTGGTCGCCGTCGAGGACGCGCAGCACCTGGGTCGAGCCGTCGGCGGCCGAGAAGATGGCCGACACCGGCACGACCAGGACCTGGCCGCCGGTGGTGGCCGCCTTGACCGTCAGGCGTACGTCCTGGCCGGTGAGCTCGGCCGGCAGGGCCTTTCCGGCGCTGACCGTGAACGGGTGCCCCTCGCCCTGTTTCAGGTCACCGATCGCGGCGACCTTGCCGGTGGCCTTGCGGTTGCTCGTTTCGTCGAGGATCTCCACCGGCATGCCCTTGTCCACCAGCTCCCGGTCGGCCGGCGGCAGGGTTCCCCGTACCACCAGGTTGCCGACCGAGAGGGTGACCACCGCGCCGCCGACCTCGGCCCCGAGGCCGAGCTTGACCCGGGCCACCCGGGCCGGCAGCGAAGCGACGAAGTAGATCTCGCTCATCGGCAGGTAGACCTCGGTGCGGGGTGGCGCGGGCGAGGCCGGCGGTACGGATGCGGCCGGTTCCGGCACGGCCGGCTTCACCTGCTCCGCCGGTGCGTCGTAGTCGCGGGCCACGTACATCCGGCGTACCGCCCGGGCCGTGGAAGGGCCGAAGACGCCGTCCTCGTCGGTGATCCGGTAGCCGAGCTCGCGCAGCGCCGCCTGCAGCTGCTCGGCGTCCGGGCCGCGCATGCCGACGTGCAGGTCCCGGTAGGGCGGCACGTGACCGGTCAGCGCGATCAGCGGGCGCCCCGAGATCTCGGCCAGGATCCCGCCCGGCTCGATCTCGTCGCCGGCCTCGGCCGTGCGGCGGGAGATGACCGCGCGGCCCTCGCCGGGCACCGGCTTGACGTCGAGCGCCCGGTCCAGCTCGACCGTGCCCCGCAGCACCACCGCCTGCTGCAGGACCCGGCGCTCGACCGTCGCCGTGATCAGGCTCGGCGGCGGGGGCGCGGCCTCGGCCGCCACCTGCTGCGGCGACTTGACCAGGGTGGAGGCGCCGAGCCCGCCCAGGGCCATCACCACCGCGCCGATGACCAGGCCGAGCAGGAACCGGCGCCGGCCGGCCGGGTCAGCGGCCATTCAGCACCGTCGCCGCGTTGGCCAGGGCGTCCTGCGCCTGCTTGCGGACGGCCTCCAGCCGCTCCAGATTGCCCTCGACGATCTGCTGCTGATAGGCGATCAGGATCGAGGTCATCGTGCCCAGATAGTTGATCTTCTTTTTGCAGCGCACGTCGGCCACCGCGGTGTTCTTCTCGGCCGGCGTGGCCGGGCTGGTCTCGTCCTTCCACCAGCGCTGGTCGGCCGCCGCCGCCTCGGGCTTGTCGTAGCGGTAGCCGGACTCGGCCATGCAGGCGCTCCACTTCGCCAGCACCTCGAGGGCTCGGCGGTCGGCGAAGGTCCGCATCGCCGCGTCGTTGTCGAGCTCCTGCAGCCACGCGTCGTCGTCGATCTTCCAGCCGACCTTGCGGTAGCCCTCGCCCGCACAGCCGCCCTCGGGGATGCCGTCGCGGGCCGGCTTGCCGTCGCGGGCCCCGAACATGATGGCGCCCTGGGCGTCGGTCAGCTTGGGGTTGTCCGACTTGTCGCGGGTGGAGTAGGTGGCCGGGTCCATGTGGTAGCCGAAGCGGGCCGCCTGCTTCTCGTCGACCAGGCCGAGCCGGTTCGACCGGTCCCGCGAGGCGGTCAGCTTCAGGCGGCTGCCCGCGTTCCAGCCGACGCCGAAGCGCTTCATGCAGTCGCTGGTCATCAGCTTCGACGCGTAGTCGAGCTCGATGTACTCGTCCACTGTGGTGGTGTAGCGGTCCAGCGGCAGGCTCGCGTTGTTCAGGTTCGACACGGTCGGCGAGGCGGTGACGGCCGGCGGAGCCTTGGCCGGGCCCGGTGGCCGGGTTTCCGCCTTGCTCCCCGCGCAGCCGGCCGCCGCCATCACCCCGGCCAGCGCCAGCGCCGTGACGTAGACACGTTTCATCCGGTCCGCCTCATCTGTCGGTGGCAGGGACGCGGCCCGCCGCGCCCCTGCCGTTCAGGTGGTTCTCTCAGCAATCCCAGTAGAGCGACGAGGCCGCGTTGGCCCAGGCGGCGCTGCTGTACTGACCGCCGCGGGCCGCCAGCCGCATCTTCCAGCCGCTGGCGGAGGCCCCGCCGGCGTTCTGGCCGAAGACGGCGACGCAGGAGGTTCCGAGGTTCTCGAAGCCCTCACCCGAGTCGTTCAGCCGCGGGCCGCCGTTCGGGTAGTAGTTGTTCGAGAAGTTGGTGTCGGTGCCCTCGTAGTCCCAGAGCGGTCCCTCGTGGAAGTCCCAGTCCCAGACGCAGGCCTCGGAGCTCTCACAGTTCTCGTTGAAGTTGGTGTTGGCCGACGCCGGGGCCGACGTCGCGAAGAGCATGGCTCCGGAGCCCAACGCGACCGCCGCGACCGCCCGCGACCATCTGCTTCTCAGCAACTTGTCTCCTTTCCCGTGCGGAACCCGGCCGGCTCCGCGCATTGAGCCTCGGGTGGGCGCGTAGGTCCGAACGTCAACTCGGCATAAGTCACGTCAAGCGATGCTGCGGTCGCTCGGAGTGATCAATCCGAGCAGCCGTCCGGGCGGGACGACGCCGGTCAGTAGCTCCCGCTGCAGCGTGTCCAGTCCGGTCGCGTACAGGCCGGTCTCCTCCACCAGGTGGCGCCGGGCCCGCCAGAACGTGATGGAGGTGGCCTCGACGAGGCGGCCGCTGAGCGCCTCGGCCACCATCAGTTGCAGCCAGAACCGCTCCCGTTCCGGCTGCAGCTCGGTCAGCCGCCGGGCCGCCGGCAGGACGTGCTCGGCCCGCCCGGAGAGCAGGCCGCCCAGCACCGCGGTCTCCTCGGCCTGCCAGCGCAACTCCTCGAGATAGGCCGCCTCGGCCCGCAGCGGCCGCACGTCAGCCACGTCCGGCATGGCCTCCGGGCCGCGCCACATCTCGAGCGCCGCCCGGGCCGACCGGGTGGCGCCGGCCGCGTCGCGCGGCAGCCGGCGGCGGGCCTCGCCCAGTAGCTCCCGGAACCGGTCGGCGTCCACGGCGCAGCCGCCCGGCGGCATCCGGTAACCGGCCGGGCCGGTCGTCAGGATCCGCCCGGCCCCGTCCCGCAGGGCCCCGCGCAGGACCCGGATGTGCGAGCGGACCATCTGCGGGGCGTGGGATCGGGTGTGCTCGCCCCAGACCGACCGCACCAGCTGGCCGGTCGACACCGGCCGCCCGGCCGCCGTGATCAGCAGGGCCAGCACCTTACGGCACTGCAGCTGCAGCTCGACCTTTTCGTTGTCGGGCCGAAGGACCTCGACCAGGCCCAGAATGCGTACTTCCGGGCGCGATTCATCGCCGCTCATATGACACTCCAGATGGTCACGCGAGCCCCCGTGGCCGCGACACTACAGAGTGGACACTTGCTTGAGGCGGTGATGCTACAACGACGCGGATGAATCCGCTGGCCCGTCAGAGCGGGGCGGTCGCGGAAAGGACGGTCAGGGCGGGCTCGGAATCGCCCGCGATCCGCCAGATAGCCCACGCGGCGCCGGGCTTCTCGGCGTGCCGGAGCAGCTCCGGGACGGCCTCGGCGGCGGCCGGGCCGATGCCACCCAGCGCCCTGGCCGCCATCGGGGCGACCTCGCCGTGGGTGAGCAGCCCGATCAGCCGGGGCACGGCGGGGCCGACTGCTCACCCCAGGCCCCCAGCAGCCGGCAGATGCCGTGCAGCGGACCCGGGTCGTCCAGCTGGGTGACGACGGCCGGAGGCGGACCTCGGCGTCCTCATCGGACAGACCCCCGACGAGGTACGACGTCAGGTCCGGACCGACCGATCGCCAGCGGGCCAGCAGAGCCGCCGCCTGATCCAGGCCGGCCACCCGCTCGTCGCGGCTCCCGTTGTCGGCCAACGCCAGAGTGAAGGCGGCCGCCGCCGGATCGTCGCGCCTCAGCTGACCGACGGCGTGGATGACCGGCCGGGCCCCGTGGCCACCGCCGTACCAGGCCGACTGACTCCAATCGGCCGCCGCCGGGTCGCGCAGCGCGGCCACCGCCTGCGTCAGCCGGGCGGGCGCGACGCTCGACCCGAGGGCGAGCAGGGCGGCCAGGGCCCGCTGCGGATCGGCCGGATCGTCCAGCACCTCCCGCACGTACGCCTCGTGGCCGCCCACCTCCCCGAACGCCAGCACGAGATCCCGCCGGGCCACGCGGTCGTCCTCGACCGCCTCCCGCTCCCACAGCGCTGCTGCCACCGCGCCCGCCGGCAGCCCGCGGGCGCTGACCAGATGGAGCGCCTCCCGCCGCACCTGCGGGTCGTGGTCGGCCAGCAGCGCCAGCATCCGCGGAACGGCCGCCTCGAACGCCGCTGGCCACGCCTCGTCGATGAACCGGTCCTCCACCGTGCCGGCTTCGTGCACCAGACGCGCGATCAGCTCCACCACCGCGGCCCGGTGATGCACCGCCCGCCCCTCGGCCAGATCGAGCAGGAACGGCAGAGCCGCCGGCGCCGCCGAGCAGATCCAGCCGCCCTGGTGGTAGAGCACGGCTGCGAAGATAACGCATGCCTGATCGCCCGGCCGACGTCGTCGACCTGCTCACCCGGGCCGCCCGCGCCGTACCCCACCACGCCGTCACCCCCAACGGTTTGATGGTTGTCGACGCCCTCGACTACCTCGGCATCAACGAGTGGGAGATCGCCCTCGAGATCCTCGCCCACCTGCAGCGCGGCTGGCACCCCACCCCGCACTGGTGGGACCTGCTGATCGAGGCGGCCGACCTGATGTGGCTCGCCGACCAGGCCGCGTGGTGCCGGTGGGCGCGATGGGAGAGCCGGCACGGCACCATCCGCGCCACCCTCACCGTCATCGGCCACCGCGCGCCCCTGCCGGCCCGGGGCATTCTCCGCCCCCTGTGGGACATCGGCCGCCCCGACCAGCGCATCGCCCGCCTCTGGATCGAAAACCTGGCGACGCTCGCCACCGGCGAGACCGCCACCGTACGGCTGGCCCCGTTGAACCCGCCCGACTGGCACCACGTCCGCCCCGGCCAGCCCATCACCATGTTCGAGGGCCGCCCCGCGGTAGCCGTCGGAACGGTCATCGAGGTCTTATCCAACCACCAGCACGTCACCGAGTGAGATCGACTTCCCTACCACGCCGAGCACGGGATGCGGCCCGGCAAAGGCCCCTGCGTTCAGCACGAAACGCCCCACCGCATCGGCTTCCATGGCCCGTAGAGCGCCATTCTCGCTGTCGACAAAGTTGACGACAGCGGAACCTCGGCGGCCGCCATTCACTGAGTAGCGGGCCAGCGTCAACCGAGCCCGCCTCGGCAGACAGCCGGCCGGACCCAGTTCGGCAACACTCCGCTCGGCCGCACTCCGGCTGGCCGCACTCCGGCTGGCCGCACTCCGGTTGGCCGCACTCTGCCCGGCCGCACTTCGGTCCATCACCCTGCGGCCGGCTGCACTCGCCTCGGCCGGCCAGTGGAGCCAGTGATCCGGCGGGAGGTGCCGGGCGGTGCGGTGCCGGAGGATTGGGCACTCGGCGAACCAGCTCTCGGCCAACTCGCGGAACGCCCGGTCCCTGACGCGCCTGGGTTGAGCGGCGACGAGACAGAGGCCTGTGCCGGCGCCGGCGAGGGCGGTCTGGAGCTCGGCGACCGGCAGACGGCCCACATTGGCCGCGGACCGGAGGCCGCGGATCTCCAGCATCGCCTCGCGCAGGATGAGGCCGGCCTCCCATCCGGCGCTGAAACGCTGCGGCCGTAGGGCTTTCGGCTCCTCATGCTGCAAGACCCGCTGGGGAGTGACCGCGTCGGCCGCCCGACCCGCCTGGGAAAGATGCCACGCGTCGTCCTCGACCCGGACCGTTCCGGACGCGGCCCTCAAACGGCCGCGGTCACCGACACCAATCTCCACCCCGGAATCGCTGACAGCGACGGAGAGGCCGGTGAGCGAACGGTTGTCGAGCTCAACCACCCACACATCCGCCAATGTCAGCGTAAGCACGGCCTCGGCATGCCCCGACGGCACGGCGAACCGGCGCGCGGCAATGAACGAGATCTGCGCCTGCAGCGAGGACCCCGCGCGTTCCACCCGGACGGCGACGACCTCGGCCCCGGTCAGGTCGTAGTCCTCGACGACCGGCAAGCTCAGCGGCACCGCGCCCGACTGCACGTGTCCTCGGTAGTCACGGAAATGCAGCACGGCCTTCGGCGGAGGCCCGAGAACTCCCACCAGCGATGAACCAGCCTGCTCGCTCATCCAGGCCCGGCGGCCCGGCCCGGCCGCAGCCATCCACCGCAGCGCAGCCGCCGCCCGCCGCTCCCGGACGAAGGCGGGCCGGGACAGCATCACTCCGATCAAAGGCAGCGCGTTGTTGTCCCAGATGCCGGCCTGACGGACGATCTCCTGCCGGTCGAACAAGGCAGCATCGGCGGCGCTTTCCGCGATCCGGGCAATCGACCGGTCCAGGAGCAGGGCGAGGGCTGCCGCCGCGCTCACCTCATCCCTCCGCGGCTCCGGCTCATCGCCGCCGCCGGCCACTCCAGCGGCCTGGGCTGGGTCGCCTCAAGGTTCCACCAGGCCGTGGCGGGCCAGGATGGTGGCCCGGCGGGAGCGGTTGATCGTTTGCACCCGGTGGGCGATGAAGAAGACGTCGATGAGGGTCCATAAGCCCAGGCCGCCCAGCGTGAAGAGCATGGCTATGGAGCGGGCGGTGTCACCGAGGTAGAAGCGGTGGCCGCCGAAGAGGCCGGTGAGGCACCACAGGGCGTAGGCGACTCGCGGATCCTTCTTGACGGCGTCGTATTCGAACTCGGCGCGGGCCAGGGTCAGATCCATGCGCAGGTGTCGCCGAGGGCGACCGGGCCGGGGGTGACGACCGAGGCGACGACGCCCAGGGTCAGGTTGTGGTGGGTTGCCAGGGTTTTGAGGAGGTCATTGCGGGCGGGGGCGGATTCCTGGGCCATGTCGATCATTACGCAGCGGGTGAGGGGGCGGATCACCCGCAGCACGGTCGTGGGGCCCACCCGCAGGTCGCGGCCGGGCCAGTCGTCCTGCAGGGAGTCGGCGTCGATCAGCAGGTTCGCGCGAAACCGCAAGGCCTCGGCCGGACCGCCGGACCCGGGCGGGGTGGCCTCGGTTGAGGTGGCGGTCCAGGACGAGAGGGTGCGCAGCGCGGCGGTGGTGAGGAGGCTGACCGGGCCCTCGTCGTGATGCTTGATGTCGGTCTCGGGGGTGAGGGTCACGTCACGGCCGAGGAGGGTGCTGAGCGCCTGGTGGCCGGCGGGGTCGTCGGCGGGGAAGCGGCGGCCGTCCGGCAGTTCGACGAGCGGGGCGGGCGTGGCTGCGTACGCCCGGAAGCGGAACAGGCCCTCCATGCGCCGGAACCGGCGGGTGTTCTTGCCGCTGCCGAACTTGCCGTCGGGGTCGCGGACCGCCCACAGCCGGTCGCCGTCGAGGCCTCGCGGGCCGATGCCGGCGGCGGGCAGGACCTCGCCGAGCATCGATTTGACGGGATAGCGGCGGATCTCGGCGACCTTCACGAGCTGCCACGATAGGCGAGCGCGGCAAGCCGCTCACGCAGGCAGGCGCCAGGATCAGGCGACCGCCCCAAGGTGTTTGGCGATTGCGTCGCGGACGACCGGCTCGGGTGGGGCTGTGCCGGCCAGGCGGCGTAGGGAGGTCATTTCGACGTCGTCGAGGCGGCAGGCGGTGAAGCGGTCGAAGACCGTCAGGTCGGGGTCGATGTTGAGGGCGAAGCCGTGGCTGGTGATGCCGCCGCGGATGCGCATGCCGATCGAGGCGAGCTTGGCGTGGGCCGGGGTCCAGACGCCGACCAGGCTGGTCGAGCCCTTCGGGGTGTCGCGGCGGATCGTCTCGAAGCCGAGCGAGGCCAGCGCCTCGATGAGTGACGTCTCCAGCCAGCGGACCACGTCGGCCGGGCCGCCACCGCGCAGGTTCATCACGAGGTAGCCGACCAGCTGCCCGGGCCCGTGATAGGTCGCGTGCCCGCCGCGGTCGACCGGCACCACCGGGAAGCCGGGGTCGACCGGCAGATCCGAGACCGGCGTGTGCCGGCCGTACGTGATCACCGGCGGGTGGGTCAGCAGGAACAACCGATCCGGCGCCCGTTCCTCGCGCCGCTCCTCCACCCACCCGGCCATGAGCCGGAGGCCCTCGTCGTACGGCACCTCACCGAGATCCACCCGCTTCATGGCCGCCATGCTGCCACTCGCCCGCGCCGATCGGCATGTGTTCTGCGAGACGCTTCCGCGACAGGATGTCGGCCTGGCGGGTCGGCTCCGGGATGCGGTAGCGGCCGCTCAGCCGGAGCGCGAGCGCGACACAGTCGTCCAGGTGGATCCGGTGCCCGGCCGAGACGAAGACCGGCTTCACCGAGTCGCGGGTGCGGACCGCCCGGCCCACCACCTCGCCGTCGTCCACCATGTCCGACGACGAGCCGCGCGCTTCGGGCACGGAGGAATAGGCACCGACGTACGGCGTCTTGGCCACGCCGAAAGCGGGGATGTCGAGCAGAACGCCAAGATGACAGGCCAAGCCGAACCGCCGTGGATGGGCAAGCCCGTACCCGTCGCAGATGACCAGCGAGGGCGCGGCGGACAGGCGGCCGATGGCCTCCTGCAGCAAGGGCAATTCACGAAAGGCCAACAGCCCGGGCACGTACGGAAAAGAGACCGGCCCGGCCGCCGTGGCGGCCTCCACCACCGCCAGCGTCGCCACGTCGATGACCACGGCCGCCGCGACGCCGAACGAGTCCGCGTACGTCACGTCGAGCCCGACCACCGTGGCCGGAACGGCCAGGCCCGGCGGCGGGAAGACCAGCCGCGGGCGCAGGGCCTCCTGGATCGCGACGGCCTCGGCGGGAAGCATGCGCCAAAAGATACCGGGCCCCCCGCACGGGAGCCCGGTATCTCGTTGTCAGCCCCGCAGGACCGCGACTCCCCGGGCGGCGAGCGTCGCCTCCGGGCCGCCGAGCGAGCTGATGTCCAGCTGCTCGTCGGTGCGGTTGACGACGAAGCGGATCCCGTCGCGCACGGCCAGCTCCACCCGCCCGCGCAGCTCCGACGGCAGCTCGCTGACCACACCGGCGCGACCGGCGAGATCCTTGAGCAGCGGCGCCAGGCCGTTCGGGCCGAGCTTGGTCGAGATGTACGAGGCCGAGCCGGCGCCCACCGCGCGACGGGTGACCGCCGGGCGGCCGGCGTAGTCACCGGTCTTGTACGTGGCCAGCACCTCGGTCGCCGGGTCGGTCAGGTCGATCCGGTCGCTCCAGACGGTGCCCTCGAGCCCGTCCGACAGCGCGACCGTGTCACCCGCCAGCAGCGGCGCGAACTCCTCGATCCGCAGGCCGAGCAGGTCACGCAGCGGTCCCGGGTAGCCGCCGAGCCAGACGTGGTCGTTCTCGTCGACGATGCCGGAGAAGTACGTGGTCACGAGGTGGCCACCCGATTCGACGTACGAGGTCAGACTCTCCGCCCGAGCGGCGGGCACCACGTGCAGGATCGGCGCCACGACCAGGTCGTAGCCGTCCAGGGAAGCCGAGGCCGGCAGCACGTCGACCCGTACCCCCAGGTCGAGGAAGGTCGTGTACCAGTCGAGCGCCTCCTGCCGGTAGCGCAGCAGCTCGGTCGGGTGCGAGTCCTGCTCGACGGCCCACCAGGACTCCCAGTCGAACAGGATCGCGGCCCGGGCCGGGGTCCGTGAGGTGCCCTGCACGTACGACAGCTCGCGCAGCCGCTCACCCAGGGCCACGACGTCGCGGAACAGCGTGCTGTCCGTGCCGGCGTGCGGGACCATCCCGGAGTGGTACTTCTCGGCCCCGGCCTTGGACTGCCGCCACTGGAAGTAGCAGACCGCGTCGGCGCCGTGGGCCACGTGGGTCAGCGCGTCGCGGGACAGCTCCCCCGGCCGCTTGGCCAGGTTGACCGGCTGCCAGTTGACCGCGCTGGTCGAGTGCTCCATCAGGAACCACGGCCGGCCGCCGGCCAGGTTGCCGGTCAGGTTGGCCGAGAACGACAGCTCGTCCAGGCTCTGCGGGCCGGGCAGGCGGTAGTGGTCGTTCGCGACGAAGTCGACCTCGGCCGCCCAGTCGGCGTAGTTCATGCCCTTGGTCTCGCCCATCACCATGAAGTTGGTGGTGACCGGGACGTCCGGGGTGAGCTCGCGCAGGATCGCCTTCTCGGCCCGCAGGTAGTCCTTGAGGACGTCGCTGGAGAACCGCTTGAAGTCGAACTGCTGGGTCGGGTTCGGGTAGGAGGCGGCGAGCCGCGGCGGCAGGATCTCGTCCCACTCGCCGTAGCGCTGCGCCCAGAAGGCCGTCCCCCACGCCTCGTTCAGCGCCTCGACCGTTCCGTACCGGGTGCGCAGCCAGTCCCGGAAGGCCCGGGCCGCGTCGTCGGAGTAGTCGTAGATGTTGTGGCAGCCCAGCTCGTTCGAGACGTGCCAGGCGACCAGGGCGGGGTGGTCGGCGTACCGCTCGGCCATGGCCTTGACCAGGCGGAGCGCGTACTTCCGGAAGACCGGCGAGGTCGGCCGCCAGTGCTGGCGGCCGCCCTGCCAGAGGATCTGCCCCTCGTGGTTGACGGGCAGGATCTCCGGGTGCGCGGTGGTCAGCCACGGTGGCGGGGATGCCGTCGCCGTGGCCAGGTCCACGGAGATGCCGTTGGCGTGGAGCAGGTCCATGACCTCGTCGAGCCAGGCGAAGTCGTACCGGCCGTCGGCCGGCTCGATCCGGGCCCACGAGAAGATGGCGAGGGAGACGATGGTGACGCCGGCTTCGCGCATGGCGCGCACGTCGTCGTCCCACACCTCCCTCGGCCACTGCTCCGGGTTGTAGTCCGCGCCGAACTCGAGACGAGAGTCGACGCGGAGCCACCGGTGCTGGTTGAGCTCACTCACTTGACGGTGAAGCCCTGCTCGGAGCCGTACTTGGCGGACTGGTCCTGCCACGCCTTGAGGCCGTCGGCCAGCGTGGTGCCGGAGACGTAGGCCTTGCCGGCGGTGTCGTTGAAGATGCTGTTCGAGTACACCTGGAACGGCAGGTAGGTCCAGCCGGTGACGACGTTCTGCGACGACTTGGCGAAGATGGCGTTGGCCTTCTGGCCGCCGAAGTACTTGAACTCGGTGTCGAGCCACTTCTGGTCGGTGAGCTGCTTGGTGGTGGCCGGGAAGGCGCCACCGTCGACGCGCAGCTGGACACCGTCACCGTCGTTCGCGTACTTCACGAACCCGTACGCCAGGGCCTGGTTGTTGTTGAGGCCCTTGTTCATCAGCGAGAGGGCGGAGCCGCCGTTCTCGGCCGAGGCGTTGGCGCCGGCGGTCCACTGCGGCATGTCCGCGGCGCGCCACTTGCCGGAGGCGGCGGGGGCGCTGGAGACGAAGTTGGCCGGCATCCAGGCGCCGGTGGCGATGGTGGCGATGGTGTCGTTCTGCATGCCCTGGAACCACTGGTCGGACCAGCTGGAGATCGGGGCCAGCAGCTTCTCGCTGATCAGCGTCTGCCAGACCTGCTCGAACTTCTTCGAGCCCTCGTCGGAGAAGTTGATCGTGACGTTGGTGCCGTCGACGGTGTAGGGCTTGCCGCCGGCCTGCCAGATCATCGAGGTGGTGAAGCCCGCGTCACCGGTGTCGTTGGTGATGTAGGCCTTCGGGTCGGCCTTGTGCAGCTTACGAGCGGCGTCGAGGTACTCGTCCCAGGTGGTCGGGACCTTGAGGCCGTACTTGTCGAAGACCGTCTTGTTGTAGTAGAGCGCCATGGGGCCGGAGTCCATCGGCAGGCCGTACGCCTTGCCGCCGGCGTGCACCGAGTTGAACGGGCCGGTCGCGAAGTCGGCCTTGAGGTTCTCGGCGCCGAAGCCGGACAGGTCGGTCAGCGACTTGCCGAGCGCGAACTGCGGCAGCGCGTAGTACTCGATCTGCGCCACGTCCGGGATGCCCTTGCCGGCGGCGACGGCGTTCTGCAGGGCGGTGTACTGGTCGTTGCCGGTGCCGGCGTTGACCAGGTCGACCTTGACGTTCGGGTACTTCTTCTGGAACTCGGAGACGACGTTCTTCAGGGTGGGCTCCCAGGCCCACACCGTCAGGTTGCCGCCCTTCTCCAGCGCCGCGGTGACGTCGGCGTCGGAGACGGTGGCCGACGAGCCCGACGAGCCGGACGAGTCGTCGTCGCCCCCGCCGCACGCGGCGAGGCCCAGGGAGAGCAGGGCCGCGGTGGTCGCCGCCCCGATCTTGAACAGTTTCGACATTCGAGGACCTTTCACTCTTTTACGCTGCCGGCGGCGAGGCCGGATTGCCAGTAGCGCTGAAGCAGGAGGAATGCCGCGAGCAGCGGCACGATGGTCAGGAGCGAGCCGGTGATGACGAGGTTGTAGACGGCCTCGCCACCGGCGGTGGTGGACTGGGCGTTCCAGGCGTTGAGGCCGACGGTCAGCGGGTACCAGTCCGGGTCCTTCAGCATGATCAGCGGCAGGAAGTAGTTGTTCCAGGTCGCGACGATGCTGAACAGGGCCACGGTGACGATGCCGGGAGCGAGCAGCGGGACGCAGATCTTGAAGAACGTGCGGAACTCGCCCGCGCCGTCCATCCGGGCCGCCTCGAGCATCTCGTCCGGGATCGCCTGCTGGGCGAAGGTCCACATGAGGTACAGGCCGAACGGGGTGATCAGGGACGGGATGATCACGGCCCACGGGGTGTTGGTCAGGCCCATCTTGCTGAACATGAGGAACGTGGGCACGGCCAGGGCCGTGCCGGGCACGGCGACCGCGCCGAGCACGATCGCGAAGACCGCGCGCTTGCCGACGAACTTGAACTTGGCCAGGCCGTACCCCGCGAGGGCGGCCAGCAGGGTCGCGCCACCGGCGCCCACGACGACGTACAGCAGGGTGTTGCCGAACCACCGCAGGAAGATGCCGTCGTTGTAGGTGAAGGTGTCGCGGATGTTGTCCCAGAGCGCGAAGTGGCCGCCGTCGAACCACAGACCGAACGAGGTGAACAGGCCGCCCTGGGTCTTGGTCGAGTTGATCAGCAGCCAGCCCAGCGGGACCAGGCTGTAGAGGGCCATCAGGGCGGTCAGGACAGTCAAGGTCACACTGCCCGTACGCCGCTTCTTGCGGGCCGACTGCGTGACCGTCAGCTGCTTCTTGCCGGACGAGCGCGTTTCCACCGAGGTCGTCATCAGCTCTCCCGGTTTCCGCGCAGCTGCACGACGTACGCGATGACCATGGTGATGATGCCCATGATGATCGCGACCGTGGCGGCGTAGTTGTACTGCTGACCCGAGAAGGACAGCTGATAGGCGTACAGGTTCGGGGTGAAGTAGGTGGTGATCGCGTTCGGCGCCAGCGGCTGCAGGATGACCGGCTCGGTGAACAGCTGGAAGCTGCCGATGATCGAGAAGATCGTCGCGATGGAGAGCGCGCCCCGGATGGCCGGCAGCTTGATCGCCGTGATGATCCGGAACTGCCCGGCGCCGTCGAGCGCGGCCGACTCGTACAGCGAGCCCGGGATGACCCGCAGCGCCGAGTAGAAGATCAGCATGTTGTAGCCGATGAACTCCCACGTCACGATGTTGCCGATGGACGCGAGCGCGAGATGGGGAGACAGCGGGTTCGGCAACGAGATGTCGAACGCGTCGTTGATGTTGCCGACGAGGCCGAACTGATCGCCGTAGATGAAGCCCCACATCAGCGTCGCGACCACCGCCGGCACCGCGTACGGCAGGAAGATCGAGACCCGGAAGAACGCCTTGCCGTACAGCCGGCCGCTGTCGATGGCCAGCGCCACCAGCAGGGCCAGGATCAGCATGATGGGCACCTGGATGACCAGGAAGATCGCGACCCGGCCGAAGGACTCCCAGAACTGGCTGTCCTGGAACAGCCGGGTGTAGTTGTCCAGGCCCACGAACGAGTTGCCGCCGATAAGCTGATTGCGGTACAGGCTCAGGTAGATCGAGTAAACGATCGGCGCCAGGAAGACCAGCGCGAAGATCAGCATGAACGGGCCGACGAACTGCCAGCCTCGCCAGGAGCGGCGCCGGCGACCCACCGCCGGCTGGAGGACCGCCATGGTCACCCTCTCAGTAGTGTCACGATGTTTACGTAAACATCATGCACCGATGTCGTTCGATGTTTCTTCTTGTTTTCCAATGTTCGATGTTTACGTAAACATCGTGAGTGCGATAGTGTCACCGCGTGCGTTCGTCGTCAAGCAGTGTTCGGCGAGTTTCCATGGCGGATGTCGCCCGGCTCGCCGGAGTCTCCTCCCAGACGGTGTCGCGCGTGTCGAACGGGCACCCCGGTGTCATCGAGACCACGCGGCAACAAGTCCTCGATGCCATGAAGGAGCTGGGCTACCGGCCCAACAGCGCGGCCCGCGCGCTCAAACGCGGCTCGTTCCGCACCATCGGCGTCATCCTGTTCACCCTGGCCACCACCGGTAACAGCCGGACGGTGGAAGCCATAGCCAACCACGCGGCGGAGCAGGGGTACGCGATAACGCTGATCCCGGTGGCCAGCCCGACCCAGGACGGCGTGCTCGGCGCCTTCACCCGCCTCGGCGAGCTCGCCGTCGACGGCGTCATCGTGATCATGGAGGTCCACCTGCTCGACGCGGTCGACCTCGAACTGCCCCCCGGCGCCCAGGTGGTGGTGGTCGACTCCGACGCCGGCGACCGCTACCCGGTCGTCGACACCGACCAGGCCGACGGCGCCCGCCAGGCGGTCAGCCACCTCCTGGCGCTGGGCCACGAGACGGTACGCCACGTCAGCGGCCCGGCCGACTCCTTCTCCGCCAGCCGCCGGGCTCAGGCCTGGCGCGACGTGCTGGTCTCGGCCGGCCGCCCGGTGCCGCCGATGCTGCAGGGCGACTGGTCGGCCGAGTCCGGCTACCGGGCCGGCCTGGAGATCGCCCGCGACCCGTCCTGCACGGCCGTCTTCACCGCCAACGACCAGATGGCCCTGGGCGTCCTGCGCGCCCTGCACGAGCAGGGCCGCCGCGTCCCCGAGGACGTCAGCGTGGTCGGCTTCGACGACATCCCCGACGCCGTCTCCTACCTGCCCCCACTGACCACCATCCACCAGGACTTCGCCGAAATGGGCCGCCGCTGCGTCGACCGCCTCCTGCACCAGATCCGCGGCCAGGCCTCACCCCCGGGCCGCACCCTGGTCCCCACCCGCCTGGTCGCCCGGGACAGCACCGCCCCGCCCCCGCCCCGCCGCTGACCCCGGCCCGCCTCCCCGCGGGCCATCCATCCACGAGCAGCCCGAGCCCGCCCCGCCAGACGGCTCGCCCCTCCCCCGGCTCGCTCGGCCAGGCCAGCGCGACACCGAATCCTCGCCGCGCCCCGAGGCCCCAGGACTCCGCCGACCCGCCTGGCCCAACCACCCCGCCCGGTCTGGCTCCTCGGTCCGCCTGCCCCGCTCGGCCCAACCACCCCGCCCGCTCTGGCTCCTCGGTCCGCCTGCCCCGCTCGGCCCAACCACCCCGCCCGCTCTGGCTCCTCGGTCCGCCTGCTCCGCTCTACCCGCACCTCGCTCGGCTGGTTGTCCAGGAGAGCGTCAGCCCGACGCCGCGACGCTGACGGCAGGATCTGTTCGGCCTGTCGGCAGCAGGACAGCCGCTACGAGTGCGGCCAGCATCACCATGCCGCTGAGAATCGTTAGTGTCACTAACAGCCCGGTGACGACAACGAAGACCAACGCCGCGAGCGCTCCGGCTACGGCGGCGACGGCGTCGCTGGTCATGAAGACCGCCGCCACCCGGCCCAGCGCCGCGGGCGGGGCGAAGCTCTGCACGTGATGGCCGGTGGCAACGTTGGCCACGGCGCCGGGCACGCCGGCCACGGTCACGGCGGCCACCGCGACCGGCAGGCTCCCCGCCGTGAACATCACCAGGAAGCAGAGGGCGACCAGCGCGTACGAAACCCCGAGCTGGCGCCGGGCCGGCCAGCGGAGCAACACCGCCCGGCTGACCAGCGCCCCCGCCAGGTAGCCGACCCCGAGCCCGGTGATCAGGTAACCGACCGCCGCGCCGGAGCTGTGCAACCGCTGGACCACGAACGGCACGAGTAACGCGGTCAGCCCCGCGTTCGCCGTCCAGTAGAGCCAACTGCCCACCAGCAGCCCAACCAGCACCCGGCTCCGCGACACGAGCCGCCACCCCCGCACGAGCTCCCCCGACGCCCGCCCAACTGACCGGCCCTCGCACGCCCGCCCCGGCAGTGCGCGCGCAACGAACCGCCACAAACGCATCCGCACCCGCGACGCCCAAACAGTGGTGTCGGCTGCCGGCCGACGGTTGATGGGGTCGGCCACCGACCGACGGGTAGTGGAGTCAGCCACCAGCCGACGGGCGGCCGGGTCGGCCACCGACCGACGGGCAGCCGGGTCAGCTGCCGGGCGACGCGCGGCGGGGTCGGCTGCCGACGAACGCGCGGCGGAGTCGACCACCGACGAACGCGCGGCGGAGTCGACCACCGACGAACGCGCGGCGGCGTCGGCCACCGACGGACGCGCGGCGGGGTCGGCTGCCGACGAACGCGCGGCGGGGTCGGCTGCGGGCGGGAGGGTCAGGCGGGCGAGGAGGGTGGCGGCGGCGAGGTAGCTGAGCGCGTCGGCTATGACGACAGCGGGGAACCAGCCGGCTGCGGTCAGGGCGGCGCCGGCCAAGGGGGCGCCGATACGCAAGGCGCTGTGGGACAGGGCCAGCAGGGCGTTCGCGGTGGCGCGGTCGCTGGTGGTGGCGGTCAAGGCGGGGATGGTGGCCTGCAGGGCCGGGCGGAGGAAGCACACGGCGATGCTCTCCACCAGCAGGGCGAGGTAGATGGTGGTGGGGCCGATGAGCAGGAGGCACACCCCGAGCGCGGCGACGAGGTTGCCCGTCGCGAGGACGGCGCGGGGTGGCCAGCGGTCGGCGGCGGTCCCGGCCCATGGGCCCAGCACTACCGCAGGCAACGCCTCCACAGCTAGGGCGAGAGCGGTCGAGACCGCCGATCCCGTCACTGCGTAGATGTGGGTGGGGACGGCCATGACCAGCAGCCAAGTGCCGCAGGCGTCGATGGTGGCGGCGATCCACAGCCGGCGGAACGTCCAGTTACGAATCAGCAAGCCCCACATACCCGGCACGCTATCCTCATGGAAGAGCGCGTGGCAATATGTGTTCTGTGGAGATAGCGGAGCTGGGTTCGGAGCTGCGGCGACGGCGGGCGGCGGCGGGGCGGACGATCGCGTCGGTGGCGGCTGACGCCGGATTGTCGGTTCCCTACATCGCCAATCTGGAGAACGGGCGGGGCAATCCGACGCTGTCCGCGGTGAGCAGTCTGGCCGCCGCGCTCGGCGCGCAGCTCACCGTGAGTTTGACCGAGGGCGGCGCGGGGCCGGCCGAGCCGCTGCCCGACTCCCTGGTGCGCTTCTCGCGCGAGCCCCGATTCCGGGCCGAGGTCACGCACCTGGCCGCGGCGAACCACGCCCCGGCCGCCGACGTCGGTGCCCGCCTTCTCACCGCGATGGCGGCCATGGCCTCACTGGCGCCGCGCCCGCCGACCGACCTCGACTGGCACCGCCTGCTCGACACGGTCGTCCTATTGACGCGCGCGTAAGCCGCCGAAACTCACTCATAGTCGGCCGGATCGAGGCGGGCGGTCCGGCGGCGGTACTCGGAGGCGAGGCCGGGCCAGTTGGTGACGATGCGGCCGGAGGCGTTGCGGTACCAGCTCTGACAGGCGGTCCACACCGAGCCGGACAGGCGGCTCTGGATCTCGGCGTCGTAGGCGGCCGCCACGTCACGGCGTACCGCCAAGGGTCTGGCCGTCGACGTCAGGTGGCGGACGGCCTGGACCAGGTAGCGGGCCTGGCACTCGTGGAAGTAGAGGACCGAGGTGTTGCCGGTGTTGGTGTTGGGGCCGTACATGAGGAAGAGGTTGGGGAACCCGGGGACCGTCATGCCGAGGTGGGCGTAGGCGCCGTCGCGCCACTCGTCGTCGAGGCTTCCGGTGAGGCCGATGATGCGCAGCGGGGTGACCAGGTCGGAGGCGGCGAAGCCGGTCGCGTAGACCAGCAGGTCGCACGGGTGGTGGGCACCGTCGGCGGTGCGGACGCCGTCGGCGGTGACTTCGACGATCTTCTCGGTGACCAGGCTGACGTCGGGGCGGGACAGGGCGGGCAGCCAGGCGTTGGTGAACAGGACGCGCTTGCAGCCCATCGGCTCGTCGGGGGTGGCGGCGGCGCGCAGCGACGGGTCGCGGATCTGCCAGCGGCGCTGCAGGCCGGACGCCGCGCGGAGCAGGAAACCGGACGCGCGCCGGCCGAGCAGGGCCCGGCCGGTCACGATGGTCATGGCCCAGACGCCGGCGCGGGGCAGGCGCATCAGCGGCGGCCACTTGCCGTACGCGAAGCGCCGAACCGCGCCGTAGCGGCGATCAGGCCGCGGCAGCGTCCACGGAGCCGTGCGCTGGAAGACGGTCACGTGAGCGGCTCGGCCGGCGATGGCGGGCACGAGTTGGATCGCGCTCGCCCCGGTCCCGATCACCGCGACCCGGCGGCCGCCCAGAGGCAGATCGGCGCGCCAGCGCGCGGTGTGCACAGCCGGCCCGGCAAAGCGGGAAGCGCCGGGCAGGAGCGGCACCACCGGCTTCGTCAGCTGGCCGACCGCCGGCACGAGCACGTCCGCCTCGATCTGCTCGCCGCCCGCGACATCGATCACCCAGCGCCCATCGGTCCAGCGAGCTTCCAGCACGTCGACGTTCAGCCGAACCCGACCGGAAATGCCCAGCTCGTCCGCCACGCGGCGCAAGTAGGACAAGATCTCGCTGTGCGGCGGGAAACGCCGGCTCCACGATGGATTGGGCGCGAAGGAGTACGAATACAACGGCGCCGGCACATCACAGGCACACCCCGGATAGGTGTTGTCCCGCCACACCCCGCCGATCTCGGAGGCCCGCTCGAGCAGCACCACATCGGAGTATCCGGCGCGCAGCAGCGCCGCGGCGGCGGCGATGCCCCCGAAGCCGGCCCCGATGACGACCACGCGCGGATTCATGGCCGTGAAGTTAGCAGCTTATTGGCACAGTGCCAATAGCCCGATTCAGCTCGTCTCGAGCACCAGCCGCGCGCAGGTGCCCGGGTCGTCCGCGAACGGCAGATGACCGCACCCGGGTAGCCGCACGTGCCGCGCCCGCGGCAGCAGAACCCGCGCCCGGGCCGCCTGCCGACAGGGCAGCACGAGATCCCGCGTACCCCAGGCGATCGTCACCGGCAGCCCGTCGGCCATGCCCTTCTCGTAGCGCCACTCCCCCAGCCGCCGGCGCGCCGCGTCGAATCCGGAAGCCGTGATCAGCGCTCGCGCATCGGCCACACAGTCCGAAGGATCGAGCCGCCCCGGCTTGCCGTAGAAGATGCCGCAGAGCACCGTTCGCCCCGGCCTGGTCCGCATGAGCCAGGGCATCGCCGGCCCCAGCGCCGCTCCCCCGTCCCGCGCGATGCTGACCACACCCCGGCACCACCGCGCCCCGGCCGCGCCGAAGAACCCGGCCGGCGAGAACGCGACCACCGACCGGGCCACCCCGCGCCGGCCCAGCTCGAGCGCGACCGCCCCGCCGAGCGAACTGCCGGCCACGGCCGGCCGGGTGACGCCGAGCCCGGCGAGGAACCCGGTGACCCGGTCGGCCAGATGCGGCACGTCGCCCGGCCCGCCGTCCCCTTTGGAGGCGCCGAAGCCGGGCAGGTCGAGCGCGATCACATCGTGATGCAGCCCGACCGTGCCCAGGATCGGTTGCCAGACCTGCCAGCGGCTGCCGATGCCGTGGATGAGCACGAGGGGACTTCCGCGGCCCTGCCGGTGATGATTCACGGCTCCTCCTTGTTGACAGCTTGCCAACAACGGTGCCACCGTACGCCATGGCGTACGACTATGACGTCCTCGTCGTCGGATCCGGCTTCGGCGGCAGCGTCAGCGCGTTGCGGCTGACCGAGAAGGGCTACCGGGTGGCGGTGCTCGAGGCGGGCCGCCGGTTCACCGACGATCAACTGCCACAGACCTCCTGGCGGCTGCGCCGCTATGTGTACGCCCCGGCAGCGCGCTGCTTCGGCATTCTGCGCCTGACCCTGCTCGACAACGTCCTGATCATGTCCGGCGCGGGGGTCGGCGGCGGCTCCCTGGGGTACGCCAACACGCTGTACGAGCCGCCGGACGCGTTCTTCGCCGATCCCCGCTGGGCGTCGATCACCGACTGGAAGGCCGAGCTGCAGAACCCGTACGACCAGGCCAAGCGCATGCTCGGCGTGACCCTGAACCCGATGGAGACGACGTCCGACCGGGCCCTGCGCGCGGTGGCCGACGATCTCGGCGTCGGGCACACGTATCGCCGTACCCCCGTGGGTGTCTTCTTCGGGAACCCGGACGCGCCCGTCGCCGACCCGTTCTTCGGCGGCGCCGGGCCGGCCCGCGCGGCCTGCACCTATTGCGGCGCCTGCATGACCGGCTGCCGCGTCGGCGCCAAGAACACCCTGGTCAAGAACTACCTCTACCTGGCCGAGGCGCTGGGTGCGGCCGTCTTTCCACTGACGACAGTCACGGATGTACGCCCCCTCGCGGCCGGCGGCTACGAGATCAACACCCACCGTACGGGCGGGGTGCGCCGCCGCCGCTTCACCGCCTCCCAGGTCATCTTCGCGGCCGGCGCCCTCGGTACGCAGCGTCTGCTGCACCGCCTGCGCGACCGCGGCTCGCTGCCGCACCTCTCCCCCCGGCTGGGCGAGCTGAGCCGCACCAACTCCGAGTCGATCCTGGGCGCGCGCACCCGCCGGCGCGACGCCGACTACAGCCGCGGGGTGGCCATCACGTCCTCCATCCACCCGGACGCCTCGACCCACGTCGAGCCGGTCCGCTACGGCCGCGGCAGCAACCTCCTCGCGCTGCTCGCGACCACGCTGGTCGACGACGCCGGCGGCCGCTCGCGTCTGCTAGCGGGCCTGCGCCAGCTCGTCCGCCAGCGGCGCGACCTGCGGCTGCTGACCTCGCCCCGGCGCTGGTCGACCGAGACCGTCGTGCTGCTGGCCATGCAGGCCCTCGACAACTCCATCACCGTCTACCGCCGGCGCGGCCGGCTGCGCACCAGACAGGGCATCGGCTCCCCCAATCCGGAATGGGTGCCGTCGGCCCACCAGGTCGCCCGCGCGGTGGCGGCCGAGATCGACGGTGTGCCGCTGGGCGCCTTGACCGAGCTCGTCGGCCGCCCGGTGACCGGCCACTTCCTCGGCGGCTGCGCGATCGGCACGGCACCGGGGACGGGCGTCATCGATCCGTACCATCGCCTCTTCGGCCACCCGGGCCTGCACGTCATCGACGGCTCGGCCGTGGCGGCCAACCTGGGTGTCAACCCGTCGCTGACCATCACCGCGATGGCCGAGCGGGCCCTGTCACTGTGGCCGAACAAAGGCGACAGTGACCCGCGGCCGGCGCTCGGGTCGGCGTACGCCCGGATCGCGCCGATGCCGCCGAGCAGGCCGGCCGTGCCGCCGGAGGCGCCGGGCGCGCTGCGCCTCTGAGTACGCTCGGCGCCATGCCACAGTTCACCGGCCGCGACGGCGGCCAGTGGGAGTACGACGACCTGTACCACTCCGACGAGGGCGGGATGGGCACCGTCTTCCCGGGGAAGTCCCTGGTCGACGGGCGGGCGGCCGCGGTCAAGCAGGTGCGGCTGCGCTGGGCCACCACGCGGGCCGAGCGGATCCGCGAACGCGAGATCGAGGTCGGTGACCGGCTCACCGAGGCCACCCGGTCCGGTGACACCACGGAACACCTCGTGCTGCCGCTCGACATCGCCTTCTTCGGCAGTGACCTGCTGATCGTGATGCCGCGGGCCGACGGATCCCTCGCCGACGTGCTGGAGGAGGGCGCGCTCACCCTCGAGGACGGGCTGGCGGTGGTGCGGCAGGTGGCCGAGGGGCTGGTCGAGCTGGCCGCCCTCTCGATCGTCCACCGCGACCTCAAGCCGGCCAACGTGCTGCGCTTCGGCGACACCTGGAAGATCAGCGATTTCGGCCTGTCCCGCATCCTGACCGAGGCCACCGGCACGCACACGACAGCCGGCGGCGGCAGCCCACCGTACATGGCACCGGAAGTGTGGACCGGCCGCCGCGGGACGGCCAAGTCGGACCTGTACGCGCTCGGCATCCTCGCGTACGAGGTCTTCACCGGAGCCCGGCCCTTCACGGGCCCCTGGGAAGACGACTTCGAGCGTCAGCACCTGACGTCGGCCCCACCAAGCACTCCGGAGTTGCCCCCGCGGCTCGCGCGGCTCCTCGCACGGCTGGTGGAGAAGGCGCCGGCCGACCGGCCGCACGACGCTCGGCAGGTCGTCGAAGCCGTCGTGAATCTGCAGCGCAAGCTCACGCCGCAGCAGGATGCGCTGGTCGAGGCAGCCCTGCACAACGAGGAACGCCGCCGCGAGGAGCGGATGGCCGCCGACAACACCGCGGCGGACCTGGAGCGGGTGAAGCAGGAGCGCCGCCAGGCGGTGGCGGACCTGACGGCGATCCTCGAGGACGCCTTCGACGACGTCGCGGAGGCGCTTCCGGACGCCCGGCTGGACGCGCGGGCGGGCGAAGTGACCCTCGGCGGCCTCCGGGTCCGGTTCGAGACGTACGAGCCGATCGTGCTCTCCGGCGCCGGAGGCTCAGCCGTCCTGAACGCCATGGCCTTCACCGCCGCGGCCGGCGAGGAGCCCCGGCCCGGCCCCACGGGCAACCGCTCCGCACATGCGATGCTGATCTGCCGGCGCACTCCGGACGGGCGACTCCGCTGGACCGCGCAGATCCTGGCCCTCCGCCCGGACGGCGCGGCGGCGCTGTCGTTGCCCGGCCCGGAGCGCAGCCTGGACGCCGACGCCGTGATCGACATCCTGCGCGCGGCCCTCGATGCCGAGGCGGACGCCTGACGGCGAATTCTTGTCGGACCCCGCTGCTAGCTTTCCGCCATGGCTGAGATAGCGCTGCGACCGGTCGAGGACTCCGATCTGGATGCGTTGTTCGAGCAGATGCGTGATCCCGAGGCGGTGCGGATGGCCGCGTTCACGGCCCGCGATCCCGATGACCGCGCCGCCTTCGACGCCCACATGGCGACGATCCGGGCCAGACCCGACGTCACGAACCGCATCGTCACCGTGGACGGGCAGTTCGCGGGGAGCGTCGCGAGCTTCGTGATGGACGGGAGGACCGAGGTCACCTACTGGATCGAGCGGTCGTTCTGGGGGCGGGGCGTCGCCGGGCGGGCGCTGGGCCTGCTGCTCGAGGAGGTGCCGGCGCGGCCGCTGTTCGCCAGCGCCGCCAGCGACAACGTGGCCTCGCTGCGCGTGCTGCAGCGGGCGGGGTTCGTCGTCACCGGCACCGACACGGGCTACGCCAACGGGCGGGGGGCGGAGATCGAGGAGACGCTGCTGCGCCTCGACTGACCCACGACCGGCGGTACGGGGGCGGGGCTGCGCGCCCCCGTACCTGTCATGGGCGGTTCTACTTGAGGGTGATGTTGGTGGCGGTGCAGGACTTGCCGTCCGGGACCGAGCCGATCTGGGTCGGCTCGCCGCTGGTCACACCCTTGAAGAGGGCGCAGATGACGGTCTTGCTGGAGCCGCCGACCACGGTCACGTTGTCCACGGTGGCCACGTCCCCCAGATTGGAGTTGACGCCGACCAGAGCCTTGAGCGGCGTGGTCACAGTGACGTTGGAGACCTGCACCTTGCGGGCGAACTGCTTGGAGCAGTTGCCGCAGGAGCGGTAAAGCTTGCCGATGTCGCTCGCCTGGAAGTCCTTGATGACGAAGGTGCCCGGGCCGTTGTGCTGGAACGTCTTGTCCGAGGCGTGCATGGCGCCGCCGCCGACGACCGTCATGGTCTGGCTCGCCGAGGTGCCCTTGAAGGTGGCGGCGTCCTCACCCACGTCCTGCCACCAGACGTTACGCAGCGTGCAGGTGCCCAGGCAGTGGACGCCGTCGGCGGCCGGACTGCCGATGATGACGTTGGACAGGGTGGCCCCGTCGGCCAGCTGGAACAGCGGGTCCTGGCCCTCGTCCTGCCCGTCGCCGCCCAGGTCACCGCCGCCGACGAAGCGGACGTTGCCGCCGTCGACCGAGCCGGTGATCTTCCGGGTGGCGGTCAGCGTGGTCGTGCCGGCCGGCGTCGGCCACGTGGCCGCCACCGGCTGCGCAGTAACCGTCGGAGCCGGCGTCGTCGGCTTGCTGGTCGCCGTCGGGGTCGCGGTCGGCGGCTTGCTGGTCGCCGTCGGGGTCGCGGTCGGCGGCTTGCTGGTCGTCGTCGGGGTCGCGGTCGGCGGCTTGCTGGTCGTCGTGGCCGTCGGCGCGGTCGTTGCCGGCGCGGCGCCCGGCGCGCTGACCGTGACGTCGTCGAACGAGGCCGAGGCGTTGACGGTGAGCAGGCCGATCCGGCCCCTGGTGAGCTTGGCCGTCGACACGTCGCCGACCACCTTGCCGTCGACGTAGCCGGTCACCCGCTTACCCGAGACGTCCAGGCGCAGCTTGTGCCAGCCGCTGCCCGCCCCGGCCAGGGTCAGCGAGCTGAGCACGGTCACCGTCGAGCCCTTGACCTCCTCGAGCCGGGCCGCGCCGGACACCAGCACCAGCCGCTCGAACTCGTGGGACCCACTGGCCCGGGCCGCGATGCCGGCCGACGCCCCGGCGGACGCCAGGGTCAGCGGCCGCACCGAGGCCTGCACCGAGTAGTCGGTCCAGCTCGTGTCGCCCGCGAAGAACCGGGCCAGCTCGCTGCCGTTGTCCGCCTGCCGCAGCGCCTTGCTGCCGTCGGTCACCACCGACCACGACCCGCCCGACTTCGACCAGCCACCGGTGTCACCGTCCTCGAAGGTGTCCCCGAGCGACGGCGTACCCGCCGCGAACGCCGTCGCGGTCAGCCCGGCGGCCGCGACCGCCACCACGGCGACCCCGCCGATCAGGGCGCCCCGCTTCCGGCGGCCCGAGGCCTGTGCGTGCTTCATGCGTCATCCTCTCGATCATTCAGACATGACCAAGTGGTCGACGGGGACGAAAAGGTTGCTCGCGTTCGAAGAATTTCTCGTGGACCGTTTGCGGTGGGCCGCTCACGAGGCCCTCGATCTGCCCACCGCCCGGAGCGGCACCGTGGCTCGGGCGGCGTCGCCGTCGGTCAGCTCGTACGCCAGCGCGTCGACGATCGCCGGCAACAGCGACGGACGCGTGTCACCGGCGACTGCGGC
Organism: Actinoplanes sp. NPDC049598; assembly: GCF_040675435.1. Lineage (NCBI taxonomy): Bacteria > Bacillati > Actinomycetota > Actinomycetes > Micromonosporales > Micromonosporaceae > Actinoplanes > Actinoplanes sp. NPDC049598. The sequence goes on from NZ_JBFAOX010000013.1 coordinate 56,868, forward strand.
CACCGAAGCATACTTTTTGATCAAGTCGGATTTCACCATCGATGCCATTTCCGCGTTGGTGCGCATAAGAAGCTTGTAGACCGGCCATCCCAGGTCCTTCTCCTCCGCCGAACCGATCAGGTTGAGCAATGCGAAGGCGCCCGCCACCCGGGCGAAATCAGCGGTGGACGGGTATCGCTGGCCATACCAATCGCCGATGTGCGGCAGCACTTTGAGCAGCTGCGGCCTGGCGATGATGACCGGTACCGCGCGGACGGCCTCCGCCGTGGACGTCACGGCGGCCGCCACGAGATGGGTTGTGTCGTCCGCCGAAAGGCGGCCGCAGTGGATCAGCAAGTACTCCACCACGGCGAACGAAACGGGTGGCCGAAGGTGGCCGATCTGCCCTATCGCCGTCAGCAGTAGCGGCGCGCTGGCCGTCGAAGGGGCGGCGAAGAGGCGGCGCGCGAGAACATCGGAGTACAGCTGAACCGGGCTGGCCGCCGCCGGTACCGGCGTGCCTCGCCAGAGGGCGACACCGACGTGGGCCACCTCGGCGGCGCCGCGATCGAACAGCATGTGCGCCTCGTACACCTCGCGCATGTCGTTCCTGAAGCTGTCGCGGCGAAGCCGCAGGCAGAAGGCGCCGTCATGGACAACCGGCTCGATGGCATGCAGAACGCCGAGCCACGCCGCCTCCTCCAGTCCTGCCTGCATCAGCCGGACGACCGATCGCCACCAGGTCAGCGGCTCCTGTCCCGCTGGCGCGAGATCGGTCAAGGTGATGAATCGGTCGGGCTCCAGCAGGAGGCGGAGCAGGACAAGATTGATGACGTACGCCGCCAGCCGCTGGACCGTGGTCCGGGAGTGCGGGTTGTAGCCGGTCTCCTTGCCGAGAATCCGATGCCGGTCAAGCTTGCTCAGCAGCATTTCCAGCACCTTGCCGCCCGACGTGCGAACTTGCGGATCCATTTTGTCGATGATCTGGCGGAGGAAGTGCACAATGGCGCCATCGGCGATGGGGCGATGCGACAGCAGGGCGTAGAGGACCTCATCCTTGTCCCACGCGACACCGGGACGCAGCCTGCCGTGGATGTAGTCCTCGTACAGGTCGATCAGTTCTCCGGTCCGGTCGACGGCGTGATGGGCGATCAGATATTCGCTGAAGGTGGCGTGCAGGAATTCGTACGTTCTCCGGGCCCGGTCCGGCTCGCCGGTCTCCGACGTGTGAATGAAGAAGAACCGGCCGATGGTGCGCCGCGCCTCACTGAGCGGCTGCAGAAGACCGGGCCGGTCATCCTGCGTCGCGAGCCCTTCGGGATCGAGCGTTTCCAGATCCTTCTGAAGCTGGACATCGGTGACGAACTGTCGGCCACGGTTGAACATCCCGTACGCGGCGATACCCAGCCGCCAGAGTTCGGCGTTCACCATCGGCTCCGGCGGCGCCTCGACGGTGCGATTGTCCCGGTCGGACTTGCGTAGTTCCCGGCGCGTGAATTCGACCAGCAGCTGCTGATAGACGGCCGCCTCGCTGGCGGCGACCGCGTGCCCGCCTGAGGCGGTCGTCTGAATGGCGATCATCAACAGCAGCAGGGGTTGCCGGGCGATGGCACCGACGGCCAGCACAGACGGGAGGGACAAGCCGCCTACCCGGCCGGTCAAGGCGCTCACGTTGGTCTTGTTCCAGGTCGCGATCCACTTCTCGACCTGGCTGTCGGTGAAGTCCTCGAGACGCAGCACCGCGCATCCGTGCGGGATGGCGGCGAGGTCCGCGACCACCTGACGGGAAGTCACGATCACCGCCACCGGTGCGTCCTGGCCGGTCTCGACCCGCTGGAACTCCTGCACCCGGCTGAGATAGCCGGACTCGGTGGTGCCGGTGGCCTGCATCAGCTCGTCCAGACCGTCGAGGAGCACGACACGCGTGGCGCCACCGCCGATTCCCTGATCCGGTGATGTCGCGTCCGCGATCGCCGCCCACCGGGCACGCGCGTGCGTCGACCGGTCGAGCACGTCCTGTATCTGCTGGAAAATCGGCGCGCTGGGGGCTTGGACCTGTCGAAGCGGAACCAGAAACGCGGGGAACGACGTCGACGAGAGCCTGGCCGTCAACACCCGCATCAGCAACGACTTGCCCGCACCCGGGTGTCCGAGGACGACAAGCGGCTGCTGTGTGCTCCGCACGGACGCGAGGTAGCCGATCAGGAACTCGTTCAGGTCCGACCGCACCGGAAAGCCGGCCCACCAGTCCTCACTCGAGGGTTGCGACTTGCCGTCGATGACCGCGAACCGGAACCGGGGAACGATATAGCCGTCTTCGATCGACGGAATGGACACAGCGGTGGTGCCTTCCATCTCACCGATCCTGATGAGCGGCTGAGTGAGAATGGCACGGTTCGCCTTCTCCAGCGCGACCCGGTCGGCCTGCGGTTCCCGCGGACGCGAAAGCAGCGAGAGCACGGTCTCGACCCGGCGCAGCGCGAGATCCTGGTCGCGCAGCGCACCCAGGATGTCGCGGCCGGCCGCCTTGATCGCCCGGTCAGTCGCTCGCTGGCCGCCGAGCATCGCCCAGACCAGGAACTCCGGTACGTCCGACGCCAGGTTGAAGTAGTTCTCCTCGTACCGCTCGACAGCATCGTCCAGCAGTTGACCGAGGAGAGGCTCGTAGCCGAGATCGTTCCAGGCCCGCCGCCACACGGCGATCTTCGTGAAGGAGGCAAAACACCGGGAAAGACCAGCACGCAGCTCCGGAGCGACGTGAAGCTCGAGATTCTGGTCGAAGGAACTGCCGGCCCACGGAACCTCGATACGAGCGCCGAGCAGCGCATCCACCGAGGTCAGGTACTCCTGCGCGACATCCGGTTCGGCGAGGAGGAACCGCTTCTCCTGGTCATTGAGTTGCAGTACGCGATAGGCCGGGCCCAAATGGGTCTGAAGACTGTGGAACATCGCCTCGCCGACGAGGGCGGTGTGCGCCGCGGCGATCAACCTGGCCCGGTCGTAGCCGGCCGCCGAGCCGAGCCGCTCCTGGATCCACGACGTCCCCTTGCCGAGCAGCTTGAGCAGCTCACCCCTCTGGTCGAGCCAGCCCCAGGCCTGGGTCAGCACGGCGTCGCCGGTCGGCAGGGCCACCGCCTCGGCCGAGACGAGTATGCCGCCGAACAGCCGATCCAACGCCCGGACCAGGGCCGGTTGCTCCGCTCCGAGCAGCTTCAAGGGCCGCCGCGCGAGAACGGTGGTGTCGCACCTTCCAGCGTCCCGTGCGGTTATGTGGTCAGGCCGAACCGTTCGACGATTTCCGGCAGCCACTCCGGCTGGCCGAATTGCAAGCCGTAGCGTTCTGCGAGGTCGCCGCCTTCACCGGCCGCCGCCGGGCCGGCCGCGATCAGCTCCGCTACCTCGCGGAAGAAGTGCTCGAAGCCGGCTGGGCTGATGATCTCGATCATCCGGGCCGGCACCGCGCCGGCGTTCCACATCGCGTGCAGCTCCCCGCGGGGCTTGGCGATGTACCCACCGGTACCGAGCACCGCCTCCCGGTCTCCCGACCGGAAGCCGATCTCCCCCTCGAGCACGATCGAGTACTCGTCCTCGCGGGTGTGCAAATGCGGCGCCACGAGCGCGCCCACTGGAAACGGATGTTCGACGATTGCCAGCGCACCCCCGGTGTCCTCACCCCACAGCTTGAAGTGCACGCCGATGTCGCCGAGTTCGCCCACTTTTCCGCCGCCCGGCGGCACCACTGTCACCAACGCCGGCTTCGATGTAGTCATGCGACGTGCCTACCGCATCCCCCCGGTGCCGACCACTGAATTCGGGGCACTTCCGGGCGGTGGCCGGCGTCCTGCGGGGCGCCGCAAAAAGCCCCACCCCCCGTGCCGCAACTACGGCGAGGAGGATGGGGCCGGTGAAACGACGAACCTCAGCGAGACGCCCCCGCACGTCGTTTGGTCCAGATGTCGAAGGCAACCGCCGCGAGCAGGACCGCGCCCTTGACCAGCATGACCTGCTCCGACTCGGCGCCGATGAGGGACATGCCGTTGTTGATGACGCCCATGATGAGGCCGCCGGTGATGGCGCCGACGACCTTGCCGACGCCGCCCTGGACGGCGGCGCCGCCGATGAAGGCGGCCGCGATGGCGTCCAGCTCGAACGAGTTGCCGGCGGTCGGGTTGGCCTGGTTCAGGCGGCCGGCGAAGATGATGCCGGCCAGCGCGGACAACACGCCCATGTTGACGAAGATCCAGAAGACGACCGACTTGACCTTGACGCCGGAGAGCGTCGCGGCCTGCAGGTTGCCGCCGATCGCGTAGATCTGCCGGCCGAAGACGGCCCGGTTGGTCAGCACCGAGTAGCCGATCACGAGCGCGGCCAGCAGCACGAGCACCCACGGCAGGTTGCGGAAGCGGGCCAGCTGGACCACCAGGAACATAACCAGGATTGCCGCCACCACGATCTTCGTGACGAACAGCGCGAACGGCTCGACGGCCTGGGCGTACTTCTGCCGGCCCTTGCGGGCGCGCCACTGCACGAGCACGATGCCGGCCACCGCGGCCACGCCGACGAGCAGCGTGAGCAGGTCGGCCCCGCCCAGCCCGCCGAGGCCGACGTTGCCCAGGTAGCCGTCGATGAAGCCGTTGGACAGCGTACGGACCTCGTCCGGGAACGGGCCGATACCTCGGTTGCCCAGGATCATCAGGGTGACCGCGCGGAACAGCAGCATGCCGGCCAGCGTGACGATGAAGGCCGGGATCCCGAAGTACGCCACCCAGTAGCCCTGCCAGGCGCCGATCAGGCCACCGACCACCAGCGTGATCAGGATGGCCAGCGGCCACGGCACGCTGTGCTCGACCATCAGCACCGCCGCGACCGCGCCACAGGCGGCCACGATCGAGCCCACCGACAGGTCGATGTGCCCGGCGATGATGATCAGGATCATGCCGATGGCGAGGATCAGGATGTACGAGTTCTGGACGACGATGTTGCTGATGTTCTGCGGGGCGAGCAGGTCGCCGCCGGTCAGAATCGTGAACAGCAAGATGATCGCCGCGAACGCGAAGTAGATCCCGCTCTGGCGCAGGTTGATCGAGAGACCGGGCCGGCCCTTGCGGTCGGGTACCGGCGGCGGCGGGTCCATCGACAGGTCGGCGTTGGTCGGTGCCAGGCTGCTCACGAGGAAGCCTCCTGCCCGGCGGTCATCAGGGTCATGAGGCCCTCCTGGGTGGCCTCGGCGCGGGGCACCTCGCCGGTGATCCGCCCCGCCGAGAGCGTGTAGATGCGGTCGCAGAGCCCGAGCAGCTCAGGCAGCTCGGACGAGATGACGAGCACGGCCTTGCCGGCGTCGGCGAGCTCGTTGATGATCGTGTAGATCTCGTACTTGGCGCCGACGTCGATGCCGCGGGTCGGCTCGTCGAGGATCAGCACGTCCGGGTCGGTGAAGATCCACTTCGCCAGGACGACCTTCTGCTGGTTGCCGCCGGAGAGCTTGCCCGTGACGCTCGCGACGCTGGGCGCCTTGATGTTCAGGCTCTTGCGGTAGCCCTCGGCGACCTTGTATTCCTCGTTGTCGTCGACCCAGCCGCCCTTGGCCAGCTTGCCCAGGCCCGCGGCGGAGACGTTGCGCTTGATGTCCTCGATCAGGTTCAGGCCGTACCGCTTGCGGTCCTCCGTGGCGTACGCCAGGCCGTGCTCGATGGCCTCGCCGACGGACCGCAACGTGATCTCCTTGCCGTCCTTGATCAGACGTCCGGAGATGTTCGTTCCGTAGGAACGGCCGAAGATGCTCATGGCGAGCTCGGTGCGCCCGGCGCCCATCAGCCCGGCCAGCCCGACGATCTCGCCCCGGCGCAGCGACAGGTTGGCCCCGCGGACAAGGACCCGGCCGTGCTGGGTGGGGCTGTGCACGGTCCAGTCCTCGACCCGCAGGACCTCGTCGCCGATGGTCGGCTCGTGGGGCGGGAAGCGGTTGTCGAGGTCGCGCCCGACCATGCCGGAGATGATCCGGTCCTCGGTCAGGCCCTCCGACGGCAGCGTGGTGATCGTGTGACCGTCGCGCAGGATGGTCACGCGGTCGGCGATGTCGAGGACCTCGTTGAGCTTGTGCGAGATGATCACACAGGTGATCCCCTCCTCGCGCAGCCCGCGGAGCAGCCCGAGCAGGTGAGCCGAGTCGTCGTCGTTGAGCGCCGCGGTGGGCTCGTCGAGGATCAGCAGCCGCACCTTCTTGGACAGCGCCTTGGCGATCTCGACCAGCTGCTGCTTGCCGACGCCGAGGTCGAGCACCGGGGTGGTCGGGTTCTCGGCCAGCCCGACGCGCCGCAGCAGCTCGGCCGCCGCGGCGTTGGTACGGTTCCAGTCGATCATGCCGCGGGTGGCGAGCTCGTTGCCGAGGAAGATGTTCTCGGCGATCGAGAGGTTCGAGGCGAGCGCCAGCTCCTGGTGGATGATGACGATGCCGCGGTGCTCGCTGTCCCGGATGCCGGCGAACCGGCCGGGCTCACCGTCGAACTCGATCTCACCGTCGTACTCACCGTGGGGGTAGACGCCGGAAAGCACCTTCATCAGGGTGGACTTTCCGGCGCCGTTCTCCCCGCAGATCGCATGGATCTCGCCGCGGAGCACCTCCAGGTTGACGTCGTCGAGCGCGCGAACACCCGGGAACGTCTTGGTGATGCCCCGCATCTGCAGGATGGTGTCACTCATGACCCGAGCTGGGCCTCGGTGTAGTAGCCGGTGTCGACGAGCTCCTTCTTGTAGTTGCTCTTGTCGACGATGACCGAGTCGAGCAGCTGCGCCGGGACGACCTTGACGCCGTTGTTGTAGTCCTTGTCGTTGTTGGTCGTCGGCTTGTTGCCCTTGAGCACCGCGTCGGCCATCTCGACGGTCGTCTTGGCCAGCTGGCGGGTGTCCTTGTAGATCGTCGAGTACTGCTCGTTCGCGATGATCGACTTCACCGAGGCGGCCTCGGCGTCCTGACCGGTGACGATCGGGTACTTCTGCGCGGCCGTACCGTAGCCGTTGCTCTTAAGGGCAGACAGGATGCCGATCGAGAGGCCGTCGTAGGGCGAGAGCACGCCGTCGACCTTCGCGCCGTCCTTGTACGTCGAGGTCAGCAGGTTCTCCATGCGCTCCTGGGCCACCTTGGGCTGCCAGCGCAGGATCGCGACGGTCTTGAAGTCGGTCTGCTTGCTCTTGACGACGATCGTGCCGTCGTCGAGGAACGGCTTGAGCACCTTCATCGCGCCGTTGAAGAAGAACGTGGCGTTGTTGTCGTCGGGCGAGCCGGCGAACAGCTCGACGTTGAACGGGCCCTTGGCCGAGCCCTTAGAGCCGTCGGCGTTGAGCACCTTGAGCCCGGTCAGCAGCGAGGTGGCCTGCTGCACGCCGACCTTCTCGTTGTCGAACGTGGCGTAGTAGTCCACGTTCGGGCTGTTACGGATCAGGCGGTCGTACGCGATGACCGGGATCTTGTTGGCCTTCGCGTTCTCCAGCTGGGTGGTGATCGCGGTGCCGTCGATCGAGGCGATGATCAGCAGCTTGGCGCCCTTGGTGATCTGGTTGTCGAGCTGCTGCGTCTGCGTCGGGATGTCGTCGCCGGCGTACTGGAGGTCGACCTTGTAGCCGAGGCCCTCGAGCTGCTTCTTGACGTTGTCGCCGTCGCTGATCCAGCGCTCCGAGGTCCGCGTCGGCATGGTGACACCGATCAGCGCGCCCGCGTTGTCGCCGCCGGCGCCGGCCTCTTTATCGACGGTCTTCTCGCTCGAACCGCACGCGGTCAGGGCTGTGGCCAGCACGGCGGCGGAAACCACAGCACCCATCCTGGACAGTCTCATGCGGGGGAACTCCTTAGTCGGAAAAATCCGCTCTGAGGGCGGGGGTGCGGTCGAGTGTGAACGCTCACATAGGGGCATGTCAACCGTTCAAAGCAACGTTGCCGACATGAGGCCGAAACTTTGTTATCGATAACAGGTGGGTCTCGGGGGCCTCATTTCCAGGGGCTTTCGTGGTATCGAATGCGCCGATGATCCGGGCGTTTTGCGTAATGCGGGCGGTTCTCCGCCTAGGGTGGGACGCATGCGGTGGACGACCAAGGCCCGTATTCAGCGGATCTGCGCCGCGGCCCCGGGCGGCGACGTCGCGTACCGCCAGATCCAGCGCCGCCTCGGCCGGCTCGCCCCCGACCCGTTCCGCCGCCTGCCGCAGCACGCCGAGATGATGCGCCGCCTGACCGGCCTCGGCCTCACCCTCGACGGCCTGCGCTGCCTCGAGATCGGCACCGGCCACCTCCCGGTCGCCCCCATCGCCATGTACCTGTGCGGCGCCCGCGAGGTCGTCACCGTCGACCTGCACCGCCGCCTGCAGCCCGACCTGACCCGCGCCATGCTGCACAAACTCGTCGATTCGGAGGATCAACTGCTCCGGCTGTACGAGGGCACGGTCGCGCCCCTGACGCTGCGGGCCCGCCTGCGCGTGATCGCCGACCTGGCCGACCGCCCCCGCGAGCTGTTCCGCCGGATCGGCGTGCGCTACCTGGCCCCCGGCGACGCGTCGCGGATGCCCGAACCGGACGGCAGCTTCGACCTCAGCTTCTCGATGACCGTGCTCGAACACGTGACCCCCCGCGCGCTGCGGGCCATCCTGGCCGAGTCGCACCGGCTCCTCGGCCGCGACGGCCTGGCCGCGCACCTCATCGACCCCAGCGATCACTTCGCCCATCAGGACCCCGGCATCACCCGGATCAACTTCCTCCGCTACTCCGCCCGCGAGTGGCTACGGATCGCCGGCAACGAGTACGCGTACTGCAACCGCCTCCGCGCGCCCCAGCTCATCCGGATGTTCACCGACGCCGGCTTCGGCCTGGAACGCTGCGACCGCGTGGTCGACCCGGCCTCCCGCGCGGCGGTGGACGGCGCTTTCCCCGTACATCCGGATTTCGAAGCTTTTGACCCGGTGGACCTGTGCACCACCGAGCTGACGGTCTACGCCCGCCCCAAGGTCTTGATCGCCACCCCGGCATAGCCGTCGACCTCCAGGCCCGAGCCACCCGCGGGCCGCCAGTGGGTGAGCGGGACAACACCAGGCGCGACCAGCTCCAGCCCGTCGAAGAACGCGGCGAAGTCGGCGACCTCGCGCAGGTGGTACGGGACGGCGCCGCTCTCGTTGTACTGCCGGTGCGACTCGATAACCCGCTCGCTGGTCGCCGTCCCGTCCGACACGACCAGGTAGCTGCCACCCGGCAGCCCGTCGACCAGCGCCCGCGTGATCGCCCGCGCCTCACCCGGATCCTCGACGTGCCCCAGCACGCCGAGGAGCATCAGGGCCACCGGCTGCCGCAGGTCGAGCGTCTCGGCCGCGGTCGCGAGGACCGCATCGGTGTCCCGCAGATCGGCCGCGACGTAATGGACGTCGCCGGTGTGCAGCAGCTCCCGCGCGTGGGCCAGCACCAGCGGATCGTTGTCGACGTAGACCGTCCGGCTGCCAGCCGGCACCAGCTCGTGCGTGTTCCCCGCCGCCGGCAGCCCGCTGCCGACATCAAGAAACTGCCGCACCCCGCCGTCCCCGAGAAACCCGACCGCCCGCCGCAGAAACGCCCGCGTCTCTCGAGCCGCGTCAACGATCTCGGGGAAGACGGCGCGCACCTGATCCCCCACCCGACGATCGACCGCGAAGTTGTCCTTGCCCCCAAGCCAGTAGTTCCAGACCCGCGCCGAATGCGGCACGCTCGTGTCCACTGTGTAGTCACTCACTCGCCCAGTCTCCCACCGGCGCCCGGGCCTGGTGTGCCCATCGCCTCGGCACCGGCCGAGGACCGCGCTGCTTGCGGAGGCCGCGGAGACGATCGGCGAGGCGCCCGGCCAGGCCGAGGACGGCGCGGGTGCGCAGGAGGGGTCACCGAAAGAAGTCGTTACTCCGTCGGTGACTTGCCGTCCAGTATCCGAGCGCGCCGCCGTTCGTACTCTTCGGCCGAGAGGATGCCAAGACCTGCGTAGGACCCCTGCTCGTCGCAACTGAAACCCACCGCGAAACTGGCGACCGTGTCTTCAAGCCCGACCCAGGTGACAAGGACGTGCTGTTGCGCCGGCTCCGAGACCACACCGGGGTGCCCGTGCCAGAGCCGATCGCACAGAGGCTCGGCATCTCCCGCACCGACCGTCGTGACGTCGGGGCCGCCCTCCGTCGGACCGAGGTACTCGACGAAGAGCCCTGCGGACAGATGTGAAAGGTCCAAAACGTCTGGCTCGGCCATCACGAAAGGTTACGCGCGGATGTAGCTGCGGGCCCGGGCGGCCGGCGCCGGGGCAGGCGGGGCGGGCCGGGGCCGGTGCGGGGCAGGCCGAAGGGACGCAGCCGGCGCCGGAACCGTCTGCGGCGAGTCGGCGCGGTGGTGCGTCGGCTCAGGTGATGGCGTGGCCGTACTGGGTGGCGAGGGCGGTCAGGTCAGGGAGGCCGAACTCGGCGGTCAGGGTGTCGAATTGGGTGGGCTTGGTGGGGCCGAAGCGGGTGAGGCTGGCGCGGTAGGTGGAGGCGGACACGAAGACCGGTGGGGTGGTTTTGCTGTGGAACTTGTCGGCGTACATCACGAGGGTCTCCTCGGGGGTGACCGGGACGTAGTCGGCCGGGGGCAGCGGTAGGGACTGCCGTTCGATGTCCTCCCGGGTTATGCCTACGCCGGTGTGGCAGGAGCAGAAGCGTTGCAAATGCTCGGGCCAGCCCACCGAGCGCAGCAGCTCGTGCCCGAGCACGCCGTGCCGCAGGTAGCTCTCGCCCGGCGCGAGGCGGTAGACGCCGATGTCGTGCAGCAGCGCGCCCGCCCGCACAAGCGCGACGTCGAACTCGCTCTCCCGGTTGTGCAGCAGCTGCGACGCCACCTCGCAGACGATGCGGCAGTGCGTGTGGACCAGGTCGAACGCCTGCCGGGTGGGCGCGAACCGCTCGTGCAGGGCGCGGATCTGCTCGTCCGTGGGGATCTCCATGACCCCGCCATCCTAGAACCGGACTACGGCGACGTCGGCCTGAAGGCGTAGGTGGCGGACAGCGTCGGATCCATCGCCGCGTCGTAGTCGCAGGTCTCACCGTGGTCGTCCAGCCGGCGTCGTACCCTGATGATCATGAACACGGATCACGGCTATCTCGAACGGGCGATCGAGCTCGCCTGGGAGGCCCGCAGACGCGGCGACCATCCCTTCGGCGCCCTGCTGGTCACCGCCGGCGGCACGGTGCTGGAGGCCCGCAACAGCGTGGTCACCGGCAACGATCCGACCGGGCACGCCGAGACCAACCTGGTCCGCCTGGCCGCCGAGCTGTCGTTCGAGGAGCGGTCGGAGAGCGTCCTCTACACCAGCACCGAGCCGTGCGCGATGTGCTCGGGGGCGATCTACTGGTCCGGGATCGGCCGGGTCGTCTTCGCGCTTTCCGAGGCCGATCTGGCCGGGATGGTCGAGGAGGAGGACGGCTTTCCGCCGCTACGGCTGCCCTGCCGGGAGGTGTTCGCGCGCGGCGGTCGTGACATCGTGGTCGACGGCCCGGCGCCGCTGCCGAGCGCCACCGCGGTTCACGAGGGGTTCTGGGACTGATCACACAGTCCGTGGAAGCGCAGCAGCCGGGCCACCACGGGCGTACAGCCCAGAACTTGCACTTGACCTTGACTGTCGGCGACCGCCTGGATGATGATGCGCGCGGCCGCCGTGTCGGCGAAGGTCAGGCCGGTGACGTCGACGATGGCCGGGGCGCCCTCGCGCGGCAGATCTCGGAGCATGGCCTCGAGCACCGACTGCAGCGCGAGCCGGTTCGACATGTCGGCCTCGCCGGTCAGCCGGATCCCGAACGGGCCGGTCGTGCGCCCGCAGCGCAGCGACGACGCCGGGTCGAACGGCAGCAGCGGCCCCGCCGCGCCGGGATGGGCCAGGGTCAGCCGGCGCAGGGTCAGAAGATCGAAGAGCCTGCGGTCGTACGCGCACACGCCGGTCACGAATCCGTCGACGAAGATCTCGTTGATGCGCGCCTCGTACCAGTCGAGCCGGTCCGAGCCGGGCACGCCGCGGGCCGCCCACGACATGTCCCCCACCACCCGCAGACCCAGGTAGCCCTGCTGGCGGGTCCTCGCCTTCTCGGCCAGGAACTGCTCGATGGTCGCCTCGGGCTCGAACGAACCGCCGGCCAGATAGCTGCCCTCGGCCGTGTCGGCGATCAGCTGGCCCGTGGCCAATGCGTTGCGGGTGGTCACGCCGCGCGCGCTGAGCCGGGCCAGCACGGCCGCGGGCTGGTCGCCGAGGTAGCAGACCTTCTGGCGTGAGCGCAGGCCGGTCTGCAGAACGTCGGCGATCGCGTCCAGCCGGACCTCATCGTCGTCGACGGTCCAGCAGACGTGGTCGCCTAGTTCGAGCTGATCGAGAACACCCAGCCCGCCCACGGCACACTCCTTCCGGTCGCGCCGCCCCCTCGCCGCGAAGTGCCGTTCACCGTACGCCATGAAACGTTGGCAATATGTTACCCACACGGGTGAATCGCGGCCGAAGTGGTTTAAGTGGCGGCCACCCAGGTCGGATGCGCCGCGGCGAATTGCGCGACCTGGTCGTTCTTGGCCGCCTGAAGCAACTTCAGGCTGTCGTCGCTGAGCAATTGGACGCTGCCCACGCCGGGAATGTTCTCGCTGTTGAATTTGCCGCCATTGGTCTTCAACGTGACCAGATCGTTCGGGTTGACGCCGCGCATCGCGAAGACCCAGTCCTCCAGCGAGATGCCGCCCGAGTCGACCGTGACCGCCTGGCCGATCGCGCTGAGCAGGCCGGGCAGCTTGGTCGGCGAATTCAGGCCGTCCTTGACCGTCTGCTGCACGACCGCCTTGAGGAACTGTTGCTGATGCCGCTGCCGCCCGTAGTCGAAGTCGTTGTCGGCCAGCAGGTCGCGCTGGCGGACGAAATCGAGCGCCTCGGTCGGGGTGAAGCAGTGGTTGCCCTGGGCGTAGAAGTTCGGGGTGACTCCCTTGATCTTGCGGTTGAGGGTGCCGTCCGGGTTGATGACGTACGGGGCGGCCTGCTTGCCGTCCGCGGTATGACCGATGTGAATCGATGTCGTGTCCTCGTCGACATACATACAGACCTTGCCCAGCACATTGACGATCTGCTGGAACCCCTCGAAATCGATGATGGCGCCGGCGTCGGGGGTGATCCCGGTCAGCTTCTTGATCGTCAGGGACAACAGCTCGAAACCGTGGGAGAGGGCGGCATTCCCGGTCAACCCCCTACTGCCGTACGCGAACGCGGCGTTGATTTTGTTCTTGCCGCCGGCGTATTTCTGGGCGCCGTTGTCGTAGGCCGGGATCGACACGTAACTGTCCCGGGGCAGGGAGATGAGGTACGCGCTTCGGTGATCGGCGCCGATGTGCATCAGGATGATCGAGTCGGAGCGGGTGGGATCGCCGGGCTTGGCCGACGCCCGCTGGTCGATCCCGACGAGCAGGATGTTCTTGGCGCCGGTGACCGTCGCGTGCTTCTCGGTCCCGACCGTGGTCGACGAGCCGAGCAGGTCCTGCTGCTTGATCGATCTCGTGGCCGCGCTGACCGTGGCCTGGATCGCCACCACCGACCCGCCGCCGACAACCGCGAGCAGGGCGCCGAACGCGACACAGATCCGGGCCCAGCGGGGGCTCCTCTTCTTCCGCACGATCCAGCCTCCCTCGGGCTCATCAAAGGTCCATGAGAGTTCGCTGCCGGGTTGCTGAGATCACCCCGGGCATTAACCGAGGCTTCCTACTGTCCGGTTTCCGCCCACTTCAGCGCCCGTTAGCAGGTCGACATGTCCTCACCGCCGGACGTCAGCGTCGTCATCCCGACCCGCAACCGACCGGAGCTCGCCGTCCGCGCCGTCGAGAGCGCGCTCGGGCAGACACACCGCAACCTCGAGGTCATCGTGGTCATCGACGGCCCCGACCCGGCGACGTCGGCCGCCCTCGAAGCTGTTGCCGACGATCGGCTCCGGGTCATCGTCCTGCCCACCTCCGGCAAGGCGCCGAACGCCCGCAACCAGGGTGTGCACAACGCGAACGGCAAATGGGTCGCGCTGCTCGACGACGACGACGAGTGGCTCCCGTCGAAGCTGGCGGTGCAGCTCGAGCTGGCGGCGACGTCCTCGCTGGCCTCGCCCATCGTCGCCACGCGCATGATCAGCCGTACGCCCCGGGCCGACTCGGTCATGCCGAGGCGTCTCCCCTCCGACGGCGAGCCGCTCAGCGAGTACCTGACCGTACGGCGCGGCCTGTTCTACGGCGACGGTTTCATCCAGACCTCGACCATCATGGCACCCACTTCTCTTCTGCGGCGGGTGCCCTTCACCGTCGGCCTGCGCCGCCAGCAGGAGCTCGACTGGACACTGCGCGCCCTACAGCACGAGGACGTCGAGCTGCTCTACTCCCCCGAGGCGCTCGTGCTGTGGCACCAGGACGAGAACCGGGACCGGATCAGCCTGCAGAACCCGTGGGAAGAACAACTGGCCTGGCTGCGGGCCAACCGGTCGCTGTTCACCCCCCGGGCGTACGCTGCCTTCACCATGAGCGTCCTGAGCTCCATGGCCGCACCGACCCGCAGCACGAAGGTCTTCCGCGAAATCCTCACCGAGGCCCGCGCGCACGGCCGGCCGGGTGCCATCGACTACGTGACGTACCTGCAGATCTGGGCGCTGCCCCCGGCCGTACGCCACCGCCTGCGCGACGCCGTGCTGGGCCGCAAGACCGCCGATGCCTGAGCCCACCCGTCGCGTCGCCGTCTGGCGCAGCGCGATGCTCCCCGCCTCCGAGACGTTCATCCGCAACCAGGCCGACCACCTGACCCGCTGGCAGCCCGTCTACGTCGGCGCCACCAAAATCGACTCGGTCCTGGCCCGCGACACCGACCTGATCGCCTACCCGGCGCCGGCCGACCGCCGCCCCTTCCTGCGCCTGCGCCTGACCGGCAGCTCCCCCCGCCTGCGCCTGCTGCTGGCCGGCGCCCGCCCCGACCTGGTCCACGCCCACTTCGGCGGCGACGGCTGGCTCGTCTCCGGCTCGGCCCAGCGCCTGGGCGTACCGCTGGTGGTGACCCTGCACGGCCACGACGTGACCCGTCAGCCGCAGAGCCCCGGCGCCCACGGCCTGCGCTACCGCCGCAACCTGCGCTCGGTCTTCCAGCGCGCCGACCTGCTCATCGCCGTCTCGAAGGTGATCCGCGACAAGGCCATCAGCTGGGGCGCCGACCCGGCCAAGGTCCGCGTCCACCACACCGGCGTCCCGGTCCCTCCGCCGATGCCGGCCGCCGAGAAGCGCTGGGACGTCGCGTTCGTGGGCCGCTTCGTCGAAAAGAAGGGCGCTGACGATTTGATCGCCGCCCTGGGCCCCGCCAAGGCCGTCTTCATCGGCGACGGCCCCCTGCTCGCCGAGATGCGCGCCTACGCCGCTGCGCTGGGCGCCGACGTGACCTTCACCGGCGCCCAGCCCGCCACCGAGGTCTACCGCCTCCTGTCGGAGTCCCGCCTACTGGCCGCCCCGTCGAAGACGGCCACCAACGGCGACACCGAGGGCCTACCCACCACGATTGTCGAGGCCGCCGCCCTGGGCCTCCCCGTCGTCGCCACCCACCACAGCGGCATCCCCGAAGCCGTCCTGGACGGCGAAACCGGCTTGCTGGGCCCGGAGCGCGACCGCGAGGCCTTGACCGCCAACCTCCGCAAGCTGCTGGACGACGACGCCCTCCGCGCCTCCATGGGCGAGCGTGCCCGAGCCCACGCGGTGGCGAACTTCGACGTGGCCACCCAGTCCCGCCGACTGGAGGACCTCTACGACTCGCTCCTGTAGAAAGTCTCGACCGACGTGCGCCAGTCGCCGCTATCGCCCCTCGGCGAAGTGCGCGAGAGCAAGGAGCACGAGGGTCGCTGTGCTGAAGGCTCCACCACCGGCGAGAATCGCTGCCGCGACGTTCGCGCCTCCGGCGGATGCCACGAAACCGACAATGAAACCCACCATCGTCGCGGCAAGCAGGATAATGGATATCCAGATTGCCCGGTTTGATCGTCGGGCATTCGTTGCGTCATCGGCGCGATGCGATTGTTCTGGAGCCACGATCTGCCCTTCATCGAAATGAGTGGATTCGATGGTCGCTTATCCTGCTTCAGTCGGCATCATCGTCTGATGATCCCAATTCTTTCCTGAGCGCCGGCATTCGCCGCAACAGCCGGACGGCGTAAGACAGTTGTTCACCAGGCTGCGACCCGGTCGCCGCGAGCTCGAACAACTCACCGAGGAATTCTTCCAAGTATCGGGGACGATCAGAAACAGACAGAAGATTAATCGCCATCTTGACCAAGATCACGGCCAGGTGACTAGGTGCGGCCGGCCGGAAGAGTGAGCCGTCGCCTATCGGTGTCCGAGCGGATGGTGACGTCGGCCGCTCGGTTGCGGTAGCCGACCCCGACTCAGAGCTGTCGATGTTTGAGACGATGTATTCCACACGGAGTCGCTCAAGATCGCGGTCCAAACCAACAAGCGGGGCCAGATTCTCGGAGACTCCGACGTCGCTACAGGCCAGGCGCAACCGTTCGTCGTAGGCCTGCAGCACGGCCGCTTGCCATCCTAGGTAATTGACAGAGGAAGGACTTTTGAGCGACCTGTCCAAGCGTCGCAGGTCATAGGACAATTGCGTGGTGTCTGACGCCCCTGATCGCGGCCGCCGGCGCCATAACCATCTCAACGGCCACCCCGCTCTCCGCTGCATTAAGCATCATCCTCGACCAACGCCGGGAGAGGGCGCGGAAGACCGCCTATCGAGGAGTTACTCGACGCCAGGGCTCCCCGCGCCAACTCGACGCCCAGGGCGGTCAGTTTGTAGTACCGACGCCGGGGCCGGCCTTCGATCTGCGGATCCACCTTCTCCCACCGTGATTCAAGCCAGCGGATTCGTTCGAGTCGTGAGAGAATCGGATGAATGGTGCCACTCGGCAGGCCGGCCGCTTGACAAATTTCCAATCCGTAGAGCTCTTGCGACGGATCGAGCAATAGAGCGTGCAGGACCAGCTTCGTGGCGATGGTCATCCGCGGCTGGGCGCTGGTCATGGTCGTACTCTACCAAGGGCTAGGTAGAGAACAACGTAGATCTTGAGGCGAACCGACTTTGCGTGGAACGGGCGTCAGCTGCGACCTCGCTTGACGACGGCGCGGACGGCTCGGCGGCCGGCCTTCAGGCTGCCGATCACGGCCTTGCCGGGGGTGGTGGCGGTCAGGACGGCGTTGATCTGGCGGACTCGTTTCAGCTCGGCGTCGCGGGAGCGGATCTGCTGCTCGTAGAAAGCATGTTTGGCTCTGGCCTCGGCCAATTCTCGGGCGAGGCGGTCGCGGGTGGCGGTCAGCTCGCGGACGGCGCCGGGGGTGGGGCGGGGTGGGAGTGGGGGCACGTCGGCCGGGTCCAGTTCGCGGCCGGTCATGCCGGCGATGATGGTGGTCAGCTCGAGCTCGTCGGCGGGGGCGGGCCAGACGTGGGCGAGGCCGGCTTCGATGGCGGAGGCGGCGAAGCGGCGCAGGGCGACCAGCGGGTCGCCGGCGGGGGCCAGGGCGGTGAGGGCGCCGCTGGGGTCGATGACGATCTGGGCGGCGGGTACGCCGGCGGCGGGGCTGTTCTGCCACGTCGACAGCAGGGTGCGCATGGTGGGGAGGTCGCGCTGCTGGGCGGCCGCGAAGAGCAGGTCCTCCAGGGTGCGGCCGCGGGGCAGGTCGGTGGCGGTCACCGGGCGGCCGCCGATCACGGCTTCGGGGGTGTGGGAGGTGGCGGCGCCGCGGTCGGTGACCACGATCCAGGAAGGGGCCAGGTCGGTGGCCAGGCCGTGGCGCAGGGCCTGGGCGGCCAGGGTGGCCGGGTCAGCAAGGTGCTCACCGGAGAAATCTGCGGTGGCGGTGGCGAGGGTGGCGGACAGGAACCCGTTCAGGTCGCGGTTGGCGAGCAGCTCGGGGCTGAGCAGGACGCCGTTGTAGGCGGCGTAGGAGCGCTCGGTGGACAGGCCGGCGGCGGCCAGGCGGTCGCGGAGGGCGGCCAGGGTGGCCGGACGGCGAGGGTCACGGTCGTCGGGGACCAGCCAGTCGTCGTCGCCCAGGGCGCCGGGTAGGGCCAGCAGGCGGTGCAGGCCGAACAGGTTCTCCAGACCGAGCAGCAAACGGCCACCGGGGCGCAGCAGGGCCAGCAGGTGGGTGAGGCGCTGGTCCCAGCCGTCCAGCGTCTCGGCCTCGACAGAGCAGAGGCGGTCGAGACCGTCCAGGGCGACGATCGTGTCGAAGGTGGGGGTCGCCGCGACTTTCTCCAGGCTGCCGGCCCAGACGGTGACGTCGAGTTTCGCGTCCAGCGCCTCGGCATCGGCCAGGCCTCGAGCGAGGACCGTGACCGCGCCTGTGGTCAGCGCCTCGATCAGCTCGGGAGCGTGCGGGCCGGCGACGAGCGTACGGCCGGTCACGGCGCCCAGCAGCGGTCGCAGGGCCGGTCCCGGCCCCGAGGCGGCGCCCGGTGAGCCGACCGGAGCCGGGCCGTGCGTGCCGTCGAGGTCCGACCACTGGAGCATCTCGCCGCCGAGCAGGGTCACGGTCATCTGCGTACCACTCCGGTGAGTTCGAGGTTGTCGGTGCTGCGCGGGGCCGGCCAGCCGAACAGGCGGCGCAGCTCGGCGGGTGGGAGGAGCCGGTCGGCGCCCAGCTCGGCGGCGGCGATGCGACGGGCGGTCGCCACATCCGGGGAGACGCCGATCATGGAGGACCACTCGCGCAGGATGCGGGCCTGGCCACCGAAGGCGGACTTCTCGTTCTCGAGCTGCATCGGGTCGCCGTAGACCGCCGGTTCGCAGCCGGCCAGCGTGCCGTAGAAGACGGCGCTGCACAGCCGGTTCGAGGCCACCCGGGAATGTTTACGCAGCTCGGCGAGTTGGCGGTAGAGGAAACCGGGGTCGAGGTCCTTCCACCAGCCGCCGCGGTAACCATGGCAGATCACCCGGAAGCCCGCGTTCTCGTACGTCGCCCGCACGCTTCTGTCCCGGTATTCCTGCCAGTACAGGCAGACCGTCACGGGGCCGGGCTCGGTGTCCTTGATCTCCGCGATCAGGCCCGCGTGGCTGCCGAGGATGTGCTGGCCCTCCCAGCCGTGGAACGGGTACCAGATCGTCCCCTCGCGCTCGGGCGCTTCGGAAGGTTCCAGGGCCAGGAGGTACGCCCAGGGAGCGCCGACTACGTACACGTCGCGGCGCCCGAGGGACCAGGCGCGGCGGCGGACCCGCTCGGACCAGACGAACTTGGCCACGCCGGGCACGAACTCGTGATCGGGGGCGAGACCGTCGCCGATGTTCCAGCCGTGCTGCAGGTAGCCCTGGATCCGGGGGGCTTCGGCGTCGTCGAGGCCGCAGTACCGGGCCAGGACGGCCGAGTGACCGTAGTAGTGGTTGGCGTGGTGCACGCCGCATTACACACCGTCCAGGCGTCCGGACGGCAAACAGCCGGTGACTTGCCGGCGGCCGGTGCTGTCCCGGCGCGAATGACAGTGCTACCGTTACCGCCAGTTGGGTTCCGCTGCAGGCGTTGCGTTCTTGAAAATCGCAGCCGCCGGAAGCCCCCGGCCGTGAGTCTCCCGGCCAAGCTTTTCCTCTCACCCAGCCACGCTTGTGGCTTTTTCAGGAGTGTCTCCATGACCGAACCCGAAATCACGCGTGTCGACGCCCTGCTCGACATCGTCGACGACCGCGCCTGGCTGCGCGCCGACGGCTATCTGCCAGGACCCAAGGACCTTCCGGTCAACATCCATGACGTACGCCGTCTCGGCCTGCGCCGGGGCGACCGGGTCGTCGCCACCGCCAAGCGGATCGGGCCCAAACCGGCCACCCTGCAGATGGACCCGGTGCCCCGGCGCCCCGACTTCTACGAGCTGACCTCGCTGCACCCGCAGGAGCGGCTGCGCCTCGAGACCGACCCGGATGTTCTCACCACCCGGGTCATCGACCTGGTCATGCCGATCGGCAAGGGGCAGCGGGCGCTGATCGTGGCCCCGCCCAAGGCCGGCAAGACGATCGTCCTGCAGCAGATCGCCACCGCCATCACCACCAACAACCCCGAGGTGCACCTCATCGTCGTGCTCGTCGACGAGCGGCCCGAGGAGGTCACCGACATGCGGCGGACCGTCAAGGGCGAGGTCGCCGCGGCCACCTTCGACCGTCCGCCGCAGGAGCACGCCGCCGTGGCCGAGCTGGCCATCGAGCGGGCCAAGCGCCTGGCCGAGCAGGGCGAGGACGTGGTCGTGCTGCTCGACTCCATCACCCGGCTCGGCCGCGCCTACAACCTGATGGCCCGCGGCGGCGGCCGTACGCTCAGCGGCGGCCTCGACTCGACCGCGCTCTACCCGCCGAAGCGTTTCCTCGGCGCGGCCCGCAACATCGAGGGCGGCGGCTCGCTCACCATCATCGCCACGGCGCTGGTGGAGAACGGCTCGGCCATGGACACGCTCATCTTCGAGGAGTTCAAGAGCACCGGCAACGCCGAGCTCAAGCTCGACCGCTCGCTGGCCGAGGCCCGGCAGTTCCCGGCCATCGACGTCTTCGCCTCGGGCACCCGCCACGACGAAACCCTGCTCACCCCCCAGGAGCGCGCCGTCGTCACCCAGGTCCGCCGCGCCCTCTCCGGCGCCGACCGCCGCGACGCGATGAAGCAGCTGCTCGACCAGCTGCGCGCCACGGGCTCCAACCGCGACTTCCTGCGGCGCGCGGCGCTCGCCCTCGCCGCGTAGGCGCCCGGTGCGCCGCTTCATCCTCACCGGCACGCCCGGCTCGGGAAAGACGGCGCTGCTGCGCCGGCTCGAGCTCGACGGGTACGCCGTGGTCGAGGAGGCCGCGACCGACGTGATCGCCCTGGGACAGGCTCTGGGCGACCCGGAACCGTGGCGCTCCCCCGCCTTCATCGACGACATCGTGAACCTCCAGCGCCGGCGCCGGCGGTCGGCCACCGCGGCGGTCACCTTCTTCGACCGCTCACCCGTCTGCACGCTGGCCCTGAGCCGGTACGCCGGTTTCATGCCCTCGGCCGCTCTGCTCGCCGAGCTCGACCGGATCCGTTTCTACGACCCGGCGGTCTTCTTCGTGCGGAATCAGGGATTCGTCGAGGCCACCGCCGCCCGCCGGATCAGCTTCGAGGACTCGCTGAGGTTCGAGCGGATCCACGAGGAGACGTACGGCGAACTGGGCTTCCGCCTCATCGAGGTGCCCGCGGCTCCGCTGAACGTTCGCGCGGGTCTCGTCACCGACGCCGTCCGCGCGATACTGAAGGCATGCTCTATTCGGATCCACGGGACCCGCGGCTGTTCGTGCCCCGCCCCTCCGGTCTCGGGCTGACCCTGAACTTCGGCCATCCGGCGGCGAGCAAGATCCTCGGCGGCCTCCTGGCGGCGATGGCGGCCGCAGCCGTTCTCGGCGTGGTCCTCGAGATGCGGGGCCGTTAGGCAGACCGGAGCCTGACGACGGAAACGGCAACTATCCCGGCCAGGATGATGGCGCACAGGACGACCGTTCCCAGCTGCACGCCCGTGGCCAGCCCGACCGCGATCAGCACGGCCTGAAAGGGCACTCCAACCGCGAGCCCGACGAGGGCGCCCCGGCGCCGATCGGCCGGCGGGGCCGGGGAGGCCTCGGCCCGGCCTCGCCGCTGCTGCAGCCATTCCCCACCAGGGATGATGAGGGACCAGACCGAGCCGTAAAGACCGCTGAGGACGGCGATGTGCGCGACCGGATCACCGTGGTCGACCCACAACCGGAACGGGAACCACAGCAGCCCGAGAACGATCGACGACACCGCGAACGGGCCCGGCTGGGCGCCCAGCGCCTCCAGGTAGGCCGGTCGCCGGCGGGCTGAGGCCTGGTTGTCCGTCATGGACAGTGATCTACCCGGGTCCGCGCGTTCTCACGCGACGGCCCGGAAGAACGAGTAGTGGCCGGTGATACGGCGGTGGCCGCGCCCGGTCTCCGTCACCTCGGTCAAGCCGCCCCGGCGCATGACCGCCTGGATCCGTTCCGGCGTGTG
This sequence comes from Actinoplanes sp. NPDC049598, assembly GCF_040675435.1. Classification (NCBI taxonomy): domain Bacteria; kingdom Bacillati; phylum Actinomycetota; class Actinomycetes; order Micromonosporales; family Micromonosporaceae; genus Actinoplanes; species Actinoplanes sp. NPDC049598. Next base: position 78,898 of record NZ_JBFAOX010000013.1, read on the forward strand.
CCCGGCCAGGCGCGGGTGCTGGTGTCCGCGCGTACCCGGGCGTCTCGTCCCGTCCGCGTCGACCAGATGCAGCTCGCCACCGGGGCGCAACACCCGGCGGACCTCGCGCATCGCCGCCACCTGCGGCTCCTCGTCGAGGTGGTGGAGCATGTACGAGGACAGCACCCGGTCGACGCTGTCGTCCGGCAGCGGCAGCTCGTCGGCGTAGGCGAGCGTGAACCGCACCGGTGCGCCACGGCGGGCGGCCTTGCGGCGGGCCCGGCGCAGGGCGGCCGGGTCGGGATCGATCCCGGTCAGGTCGGCCTCCGGCACGCGGCGGCCGAGCCGCACCAGCAGATCACCCGGGCCGCAGCCGATCTCCAGCACCCGGTGGCCGGGCCGCACGCCGGCCCGGTCGAGCAACTCGCCGTGCACGTGGGAGAGGCCGGCGAGCCGGGTGAACGGGTCGTAGAGGAACAACATCCAGTGCCGCCCCATGGCAGGGATGTACGGCCGCACGGTTTCGGTCATGGCAGGCTCCCGAGCTGGTGATCGGACGAAATTCGGTCGTACTCTGAGCCTCGTGCGCCAGCCGAGCGGAGGCATCGCCGGATCCGTGGCGGGGATGGGACATTCTTCGGATCCCCCGCCGCACGCGCGGCCGACCCGGATGGCCCGCCGGACCACCGGCGGCGTGCCGGTCGCGGCGTTCGACCAGCGGCCCGGCGTCACACCGGTGGCGGTGAGCCGGCTGCCGGACCACCCGCTGACCCCGCAGCCGCTGCCCGGGCCGCAGACGCACACCCACGACTTCCTGGTCCTGCTGTACGCCCATCGCGCCGGCGGCAGCTTCCTGATCGACGACCGGAGGTGGACCGCGGCCGACGGCGACCTGTTCGTGATCGCGCCCGGGCAGGTGCTGTCGTTCCCCGAGCCGGCCGACCGGATCGTCGAGGAGGGCTGGGTGGTGTTCTTCCCGGCCGACGTGGTCCGTGACGGGGCCTCGTCGTGGCGATCGCATCCGTTGCTGTTCCCGTTCGCCCACGGCGCCGACCGGGCGCAGCGGCTGCGGGTCCCACCGGAGCAGCGGCCGGGCTGGCTGGAGCGCATCGGCGCGCTCGACGGCGAGTTGCGGGTCCGGCGTACCGGCTGGTCCGAGGCGTCACTCGCTCACCTGATGCTGCTGCTGGTCGCGGTGACCCGCCTGGCCGGCGATGTGGCCGGCCAGTTGCACGCGGCCGACGAGCCGCTGCTGGCCGCCGTCTTCGACGTGATCGAGCGGCGCTTCGCCGAGCCCATCTCCCTGGCCGACGTGGCGGCCGAGCTGTCCCTGACCCCGGGCCACCTGACCACCTCGGTCCGCCGCCGGACCGGCCGTACCGTGCAGCAGTGGCTGACCGAGCGTCGCATGCAGGAGGCCCGTCGCCTGCTGGCCGGCACCGACCTGACCGTGGCGGCCATCGCCCACCGCGTCGGCTTCCCCGACGCCGGCTACTTCATCCGCCGCTTCCGGAGCGAGCACCGGACGACCCCGGCGCGGTGGCGCCGTAGTTGAGCCGGTCTGGTCTCCCGGCAGGTGCGATACATCTTCAACAGCCGGGCTATCGCCGGCGGACTCTCCGTCGCTTGACCCGAGATGCCGCCCTCGGCCCACCGCCGACCAGCGGAGCCGAAGGGCATGCGGCGCGGTCCCTCGCCCGGCTCTCCGTCGGGAGCCCGGGTCATTGCCCGGAGCCAGCGATGCGTCGCGGGCCACAAGTTTCCGTGGGGGGCCAGTTGCGCGGCGCGGATGAGGCAACCAACGCCTCCCACCACGAAGGCGATCGCGAACAGAACGACGGCGAGGCAGGCGACGGCCGCCGCCACGAGACCACCGGCGGCGACTGGCACCGACACGACCTGGGCGTCAGGTTTCCCGGCGGGTGCGGGACAGCCCCTCGCAGAGGTTGATCAGGGCCTGGGCCCGGGAGACCTCGGTGGCGGTGAAAGCCGGCGAGTGGCGGGTGAGGTAGCGGGGGTGGCCGGCCGCGTCGTGCAGGGCCGCGCTGGGGAACGGCGACGGCGGCGGGGTGGTGGTCAGGTCGGCCGAGAGGAGGCTGCGGACAGCGTCCTCGGCCGTGGGCGCGCGGTGGGCGACCGTGAGCGCCCTCGTGGCCGGGTCGACCAGGTCGTGGACGTCGGCCGGGGTGACCTCGGTCAGTTCGCCGCCGGCCGCCTCGACGGTTGTGGTCAGGGTGGCCGGGGTCAGGCCGCGCGGGACGGCGATCAGGAGTTCGTCGACGGCGCCGTGTTCGGCCGGGTGGATCTGGATGGCCAGGATGTTGACGCCGAGGGCGGCCAGGCCACCGCTGAGGGCGGCCAGTGTGCCGGGGCGGTCGGGCAGGGTGGTGCGCAGCCGCATCAGTTCGCGGCCGGCGGCGGGGATGGCCAGCAGGTCCGGCATCGCGGTGTGGCGGTGGACGGCCGGTCGGCGGCGCGTCCAGCGCTGACGGAGCAGGGCGCCGGCGATCAGGATGCCGGCGCTGGCGACGAGCATGGCCTCGCCGTGGGCGCGTTCGCCGAGCAGGGTGACGAACAGGTGGGCGGCGCCGACCGCGAAGAACACGGCCGCCACTTCGATCAGGTCGGCGGCCCAGTGCGCCGCGCGGGAGCGGTCGATCGGCTTCATGGCGTCCAGGGTGAAAGGACGGCATGTCGGGGCCGATGACTGGCTGTGTCGATGGCGAAAACTGTCCACGCTCATGTGAAAGCGTCATTAAACGGTCGGCGAGGGGCCACGGAAGGCGGGGCGAACCGCTACCGTGCGGCATGGGCCTGTTCCGGTCGGCGCTGATCGTCGTGGGGGCTTTGCTGGCCGCCGCGTCGGTGGTGCTGTCGGGGACGTGGCGGCAGGCCGGGGCCGGGGTCGCGATGGTCGTCGCCGGGCTGCTGATGACCGTGGCGGGCCGGGCCCGGCGCCGGCGCCGGGAGCGGCGGGAGCAGGGCCGGTTCCGGCGGCTGATCGAGCGCGGCTGGTCGCCGTGCCCGCTCTGTGACGGGTCGGGCAAGTTCTCGACGCCGACCGGCTATCTGGGCACGCCGGTGTTCCACGAGTGCACCACCTGCCGCGGCGAGGGCATGCTGCCACCCCCCTAGACTTCGATCATGGATGCGCAGGACGACGTCGACGAGGTCGTGGCCGGCACCCCGGCCGTCCGGTGGTCGATCTCGGTGCCCGGCCGGGCCGAGCACTCCCCCACGCGCAAGCTGCGCACAGCCAGCATCGGCAAGCTGCTCCTGCTGATCGAGACGGCCCGCCGCTTCGAGACCGGTGAGCTCGACCCGGCCGAGCCGCTGCGGCGCGACGAGAGACTGGCCGTGGCCGACTCGGGGCTGTGGCATCTGCTGGCCGTGGACACGCTGCCGGTCCGGGACGTGGCGGCGCTGATCGCCGCGGTCAGCGACAACTACGCGACGAACGTCCTGCTGCAGCGCATCGGCCTGGACAACATCCCCCGGTACGGGGACACGGCCCTGCTCGACTTCGTCCGCACCAAACGCGAGCCGCACCACCCGCCGACCCTGTCCACCGGCACGGCCGGCGAGCTGGCCGCGATGATGCGGAACCTGGGACCTCAGATGCGGGCCTGGCTCGGCACCAACACCGACCTGTCGATGGTGGCGAGCGCCTGGTACGCCGACCCGCTCTGGCACCCGAAGGAGTTCGGCAACAAGACCGGGACGGACGACGGCATCCGCGGCGATGTCGGCTACAGAAAAGAGCAGACGTACGCCGTACTGGCCAACTGGAATCCCGCCGAGGGCGACCGGACCGCCGAGGTCCTGGAGGGCATGCGCGCCATCGGCGCCATCATCCACTAGGTGGCAGATGTTGGACACAAGCGGTTCTGGCCGATAGTCCGGTGGCGGACGCCGTTGATCAAGGCAGAATGACAGAAGGGGTGGGTGCCTTTCCCCGCCAGGAGGCATCCACGAAAATGGGCCCGGAGATCTCCGGGCCCATTTCCCGCAGCGGCTAGGAAGCCGGGTACTCGTCGACGTAGACCGGCACGCCGATCTTGGTCGTGTCCGCCGCCTCGCCCACGCCGTTGACGACGTGGTCGATGGTGCCGGCGGCCAGGTTGACCGTCATGATGTGGTGCAGCTTGACACCGGGACTCCTCGGCACCTCGAAGCCGTTCTCGGTGTGGATCGACGGGTTGTTCTGGTTGAAGACGTAGACGCCACCGCCGTACAGCGTGTGGTTGCGCACCTTGTCGCCGACCTTGTAACCCGCGTAACCCTCGACCTTGCCGTTCATCCAGTCCGCCTGCGTCGGCGGGTCGTACGGAAGCTCGTTCTGGTAGAGGATCGTCGTGCCCTTCTCGCCGTTCCAGACGGTGTTGTACTTCTGGAAGTGCTCGACGAACAGGCCCGTCGCGACCACGTTGTTGCCGTTGATCACGGCGCCGTAGCGGCCGGTGTTGGTCTTCCAGCGCTCGGTGTCACCACCGGTGAAGCCCTCGACGCCGTGGTCTGCGCGCCACACCCAGGTGTGGTCGATGAGCACGTTGTCGCTGTTGACCTCGAGCGCGGTGTCGGTCTTGCCCACGTGCGGGCCGCCGACGCGGAAGTAGACGTCGCTCAGCGTCGTCGGGTTGGCCGGCGAGCTGATCTTCAGGCCGTTCTTGTTGCCGACCTGCAGCAGCGTCTTGGACTCCTTGAGCCCGGCGTCGATGGTGACCCCGGCGACGATCACGCCGGGCACGTCGGCCACCTTCAGCGGCGTGGCCCCGTTGACCGCGGTCAGCGTGGCGTGGCCGATGCCGAGCACGACCTGGTTCGGCCGCAGCACCTGGATGCTCTGCTTGATGTTGTAGACACCCGGCGTGAACAGCAGGTTCTTGCCCAGCAGGAGCTGGGCGTTGATCAGCCACTCGGGGTCGGACGGCTTCGCGACGAAGAAGTCGCTCAGCGGGATCGTCCGGCCGGCGGTCTGATCCTCGGTCCACGACGCGCCGCTGGTGTTGCGGTGCGCCGACGGAACGCGGACGTTGTACTTGCCCTTGGCGTCGACGAACAGGTAGGGCTTCTCCCGGCTCAGCGGGGTCTGCTCGACCGTGGTGTACGGCGGGTTCGGGAACGCCGAGTCGTCGGGCGCGCCCTGCACACCCGAGAAGACCTGGTTCCAGACGCCGTTCGACCACTCACCGACGGTGCTGTTGCGGGTCAGCCACTGCTGCTGCGAGCCGTTGGTGACCGCCCCGAACTTCGAGTCGGCGATGAAGCCGCCGCTGGCGTACTGCGGGCCGGCGGTGCAGTAGTCCATCAGCGTGAAGCCGCCGTCGACGTTGAGCCGGCGCAGCGACACGGCCTGCGAGACGGCCCAGAAGTTGGCGCCGGCCCGGCACCCCTCCTGACCGGCCCCGTTGACCTTGATGGACAGGTTGGACAGCGTACGCCAGAAGTTGACCAGCGCCAGGCAGTTGCTGGTGCCACCGTCGGCCAGGCAGCGGTTGTAGACCTCCACCTTGCCGTTGATGACCACGTCGTTGGGGGACGCGCCGAGGCCGGAGACCTCGGTGTAGTAGCCGACCTTGATCTGCAGCGGGTGCTCGTCGGTGCCGTACGTGCCCGGCTTGAACAAGAAGGCGTACCGCTGGGTGCCCATCTCGTTGTCGACCTGCTGCGCGTGCGCGGCGTCGAGCTTGGCCTGGATCTCGGCGATCGGGGTGCTGGGATCGAAAATCGTAACGTTGGCGCCGAGCGACGGTGCGCTCTTATCCACGTGTGACGGTGCTGCTGAAGCGGATGTGCCGGTGAGCGAGGCCGCGATGACCACGGTCAGCCCGACGGCGAGTAGACGCCGAAGGCGCATGCGGTGGGGTCCTTCCGTTAACGGGGAGGCAACAAACTGGATCACAGGAAGCAATAGACGCCGCGCCATGTCAAGGGATGCCCATGCGTGAATCCACCCGTGATCGGACATCTCGCCGTGGTTTCGGAACGACGTTGCCCGAACGGTCAACAAGCCCGGGCGAACGGCCCCGGTACCGGTTCCGGAATCGGTGCCGGACCCCGTCCCCGCAAGGGGCCCGCAAGGTCGTTGTTAAGCGGATCGCAAGCGACACTCGGCACAGTCAGGGCGACGAACCGGTAAGCCCTGAGAGGAACCACCATGAACGATCTGGCCCGGCCCGGCGAGCCCCGCTACAACGAGCTCACCGCCGGCTTCAACGCCGCCATCGTCGCCAAGCCGGCCGCCGTCGTCGAGGCCCGCGACCCGCAGGACGTCGTCGCCGCGGTCCGCTTCGCCGCCTCCACCGGCCACGCCGTCGCCGTGCAGGCCACCGGCCACGGCCTGGCCGACACCCTGGACGACGCGATCCTCGTGCACACCGGCCGCCTCGACGAGTGCGTCGTCCACCCCGACGGCTGGGCCCGGGTCGGCGCCGGTGTCCGCTGGCAGCAGGTCCTCGACGCCGCCGCCCCGCACGGGCTGGCCCCGCTCTGCGGCTCGGCCCCCGGCGTCGGCGTGGTCGGCTACACCACCGGCGGCGGACTCGGCCCGGTCGCGCGCACCTACGGCTGGGCCTCCGACCGGGTACGGGCCGCGGAGATCGTCACCGGCGACGGCGAGCTCCGCCGGGTGACCGCCACCGAGCACCCCGACCTGTTCTGGGGCATCCGGGGCGGCAAGGGCGCGCTCGGCATCATCACCGCCCTCGAGTTCGACCTGGTCCCCCAGGCTTCGCTCTACGCCGGCGCGTTGTACTTCGACGGCGCCGACGCGGCCGCCGTGCTGCACGGCTGGCGCTGCTGGACCCCGTCGCTGCCGCTCGAAGCCACCACCTCCCTGGCGTTCCTGCAGCTGCCCCCGCTGCCGGGCGTCCAGCCGCCGCTGGCCGGCCGGTTCACCGTGGCCGTCCGCTTCGCCTGGACCGGCGCCCCGGACGGCGGCGCGGCCGTGCTGGCCCCCATGCGGGCCGCGGCCACCCCGCTGATCGACGCCGTGCAGACCATTCCGTACGCCGCCCTCGGCATGATCCACGCCGACCCGGCCGACCCGATGCCCGTCCACGAGGCCACCGACCTGCTGCCCGCCCTGCCCGCGCCGGCCGCCGACGCCCTGCTCGCCGTCGCCGGCCCCACCGCCGGCTCCCCGCAGGTCATCGTCGAGCTCCGCCACCTGGGCGGCGCCCTCGCCGCGACACCGGAACACCCGAGCGCCCTCTGTCACCGCGACGCCGCCTTCAGCCTGGTCACCATCGGCGTCCTGGCCCCACCCGTCGCGGCTGCCGTCCCCGCCCACGCCGAGCAGATCCGCGCCGCCCTGGCCCCCTGGACCACCGGCGGCGCCCTGCCCAACCTCGGCGCGGGGGTGGGGGCGGACCGCCTGGCCCGCTCCTACGACCCGGCCACCCTGGCCCGCTTGACCGAGGTGGCCGAGCGCTACGACCCGGCCGATGTGTTCCGGGCCGGCCAGGTCCCCCGCCGTACGGCCGCCTGAAGGGTCTTCAGGCCCCGTGGGCGGCTGATTATCATCCGGGCGGGCGACAAGTGGCTCCCGCCCGCCCGGCCGCACGTTACGTTCACCCCGTGTTCCAGCAGCTCAGACGGGGAGACGTCATGCGCATCAGAAAGTTCCTGCTGAACTCCGGCCTCACCCTGGCGGTCGTGGCGAGCGGGGTGCTGGTGAACGCCGGGGTGGCATCGGCCAACCCCGGGATCCGCTGGATCGGGCCGTCGGCCCGCTACGCCAACCCGCCCGAGGGGGTGCGCTGCGTGCAGGAGGTGGTCGGGCAGGAGACGGACGGCCAGTTCGGCGACGCCACCTACGCCGCGGTGCGCAATTGGCAGGTGGAGCGGCGCTTGCTCGCGGACGGCATCGTCGGGCAGGCCACCGGCGATCAGATGATCATGGCGTTGCCGGAGGAACGGCGGTTCTCGTGCGCGCAGTACCTGCCGACGACCTTCCTCCTGATGGACGACCGCGGGGACACCCAGCAGGGCGCGACCGTGCAGAACGTGGAGCCGGACGGCGACATCGGCGCGGCCGTGGCGATGGGCCAGCCGGTCGGCAAGTGCGTGGTGAACGGCGTGAAGAGCACGTTCACCGGCCCCGGCCGCCTGGCCAAGGTGATCTGGAAGCGCCGCCTGCCGACGCCGGCGGAGTGGAAGGCCGCGCCCAATCCGTGGACCTTCAGCGGCGGCGTCCTCTGGTGCGCGCTGGTCGGCTGATCGGGTCGAGGGTCAGGACGCCGACGGCACCGGGACTCCGAGCAGACCCAGCAGGCGGCGGCGGAGGCGGCCGAAGCCGGGAGCGTCGGGGGCGCGCGGGTGGCTCAGGTCGACCGGGAGGTCGGCGGCGATCACGCCGCGGTCCAGGACGAGGGCCCGGTCGGCCAGCAGCAGGGCCTCGTCGACGTCGTGGGTGACCAGCAGGGCGGCGAAGCCGTGGTGGGAGCGCAGGCGCTGGAAGAGTTCTTGCATGCGCAGGCGGGTCAGGGCGTCCAGGGCGCCGAACGGCTCGTCGAGCAGCAGGACCTCGGGTGAGCGGGCCAGGGCGCGGGCGAAGGCGACACGCTGGGCCTGGCCGCCGGAGAGTTCGGCCGGCCAGGCCCGGGCGCGGGTGTCCAGGCCGACTTCGGCCAGGGCGGCGGTGCAGGCGGCGCGGTCGGTCACGCCGAGCGCGACGTTGTCGAGGACACGCTTCCACGGGAGGAGGCGATGTTCCTGGAAGACGACGGCGTGCCGGGCCGGCACAGCGAACTCGCCGGTGGCGTCGGGGTCGAGGCCGGCCAGGACGCGCAGCAGGGTGCTCTTGCCGGAGCCGCTGCCGCCGAGCAGGGCGACGACCTCGCCGGCGCCGATCGAGAGGTCGACGCCCGCCAGCACCGTGGCCGGGCCGAACGATCGCCGCACACCGAGGGCCCGGACCACCACCTCGCCGGCGTCCGAAGCGACATCGGAACCTAGGTGGCCTTGAGCCCTTGACGCCATCCGAGGGTCCTCCTCTCCAGGGTGCGGATCAGGACGTCGGAGAGCAGGCCCAGCAAGGCGTACACGAACAGGCCGAGCACGACCACGTCGGTCTGGCTGAACTCGCGGGCCTCCATCATCAGGAAGCCGATGCCGTTCTGCGTGTTGGTCTGCTCCCCCACCACCAAACTCAGCCAGGCCGCCCCGATCGACAGCCGTAGACCCAGGAAGATCGAGGGCAGGGACCCCGGCAGTACGACGTGACGGAGGCGTTGCCAGGTGTTGAGGCCGCACGTGCGGGCGGCTTCGACGAGGCGCTGATCGATGTCGCGGATCCCGGCGTACGTGTTGAAGTAGAGCGGGAAGAACGCGCCCAGGGCGACCAGGGTGATCTTCATGGACTCGCCGATGCCGACCCAGATGATCAGCAGCGGGACCAGGGCCAGGTGCGGCAGCATCCGGCCCATCTGGATCGGCGGGTCGAGGACGTCGTCGGCCACCCGCAGCAGCCCGGCCGCCGAGCCGAGCACGAGGGCGAGCACGCCGCCGATGGCCAGGCCGATCGCGGCCCGGGTGAGCGAGTCGAGCAGGTGCGCCCCGAGCGTGCCGTCGGCCGCCAGCCGCCAGCCGGTGCGCAGCACGGCGCTCGGGGCCGGCAGCTTGTCCTCGCCGATCAGCCCGGCCCGCGACGCCGCCTCCCAGCCGGCCAGGATCACCAGTGGGCTGACCAGCCGCTGCCAGCGCGGTCGCCGCCGCCGCGCCGGCGTCGCCACCTGGGCGACGTCGTCGGCCACCTCGGTGTCGGGCGTGCTCACTAGCGTCACGACGCCACCCCACCAAGAACCGGCCCCACGGCGCGGCGCCCCGAGATGGGGACGGGCGCGGCGGCGCGATGGGCCGAGGTGGGGGCGGGGCGGGTCATGGGGCGGTTCCGGCGAAGCGGGAGTCGACGAGCGACTTCATGTCGACCCGGGCCGGGATGAGCTTCAGGGTGGCGAAGCCGTCCGCGATGGCCTGGAGCTCGGCGCCGATCTCGGCGGTGAGCGGGTCGACCGGCTGGGCCGCGCGGGCCAGGGCGCGCTTGGTGGTGGGCTCGTCGATCTTCAGTTCGGGGGCCAGGACGGCCGCGCGCTCGTCGGGGTGGCCGAGGCCCCAGGCGGTCGTTTTTTCGTACGTCTGGAGGAAGGTCTTGATCTGCTCGGTCTTGGCGTCGGCGGCGTCCTTGCCGACCAGCAGGTATTCGCGGTTGTTGGCGACACCGGTGGCGTCGGCCAGGATCTGGACGCCGGGCTGCTCGGCCAGGGCGAAGTACGGGTCCCAGATGATCCAGGCGTCGACCTGGTCGTTGTCGAAGGCGGGGCGCCCCTCGGCCGGCTTGAGGTATTTGACGTTGATGTCGGCCAGCGTCATGTGGTTGGCCTCCAGCAGCTTGAGCAGCAGCCAGTGGACGTTGGAGCCCTTGTTGAGGGCGACCGTCTTGCCCTTGAGGTCGGCGAATGACTTGTAGCCGCGGGCGGCCTTGACCAGCACGGCCTCGCTTTTCGGGGAGGGAGCGCCGACGCCGGCGATGACGAACTGGGTCTTCGCGGCGGCGGCGAAGATGGGCGGGGCCTCGCCGGTCTGGCCGATGTCGATGGCCCCGGCCTTGAGGGCCTCGGTGAGGGCGGGGCCGCTCTCGAACAGCGACCAGGTGACGCCGGGGGCGTCGCCGCGGGCCTTGACCAGGCTCAGGCCGCCGAACCGCTGGTAGCCGACACGCAGGCCGGCCTCGTCGGCGGAGGAGCCGGTGGAGTCGCCCTTGCCGCACCCGGTGAGAGCCAGGGCGGCGGCCAGGGTCGCGGTGGCGAGGAGCGCAAATGATCGACGCATGCCCATGAGCCTATCTAACCGATAGGAGATAGGGGAAGGCGCTCTCATCCCCGCGAGATGCTCTCATCCCCGCAAGATGAGGCAGGGCGGTTCGGCCGGGCGGCACGATGAGCCGACGGCCCGCGACCGGATGGGGTGAGCGCGATGGCGGACGGTCTCGGCAGGTGGCGCGACGCGGCGCTGGGCGCGGTCTTCCAGGCGCAGGACGCCACGATTCGGGTCTTCGTCGAGGTACGCGACGCCGGGGCCGGCCGGGCGCGAAGCGTGGGCGCCGGCGCGGCCGGACGGATCGACGCGGCCCGGTCCGGTGCGGCCGGACGGGTCGACGCGGCCCGGTCCGGTGCGGCCGGACGGCTCGAAGCGGCCCGGTCCGGTGTGCTGGAGCGGTTCGGCGGCATGGCCGCGCGGGGCGCCGCCGAGCGGGAGAATGCCACAGCCGAAGTCCTCGGCCGCGCCCAGCGGGCCCGGGCGGCCTTCGACGCGGCCGTGATGGCGGTGGCGACCTCCGAGCTGGCCGACCGGGTGGTCGACGCGCAGCTCGAGCGGGTGCTGCGGCCGCTGGTCCGGACCATCCTGGACGACGTGCTGGCCCTGCTGGCCGAGGAGCCGGAACGGATCCAGCCGCTCGTGCGCGGTCAGCGCGACACGATGGTGGACGAGCTGGTCGGGCGGATCCGCAATGGCGCCGCAGCCGGGGACAGCGCGGTCGACCGGGTCACAACCCGGATGCTGCGGCGCGGCGGGGAGCCGGTCCCGGTGCCACCGGCCGACCCACGGTGAACGAGCCCCGGCCGCCTCTGAGCGCCTCGGCCGCGCCGATCCGCGCGGCCCCCGACCCCGCGCAGAGGCGCGCGGCAGATGACCCCGCGCGGAGGCGCGCGGCAGATGACCCCGCGCGGGCCCCGGCCAGCTCGAACGGACACTCGGCGAGACGGCCGGCGCTGACCTACGCCGGCCCGGTCAGCCGGCTGGTCGCCTACCTGGTCGACGCGCTGCTGGTCACCGGTTTCGGCACCGGCGCGATCGCGGTGCTGGCCCTGGTCGGCGAGGTGGCCGGCGTGGTCGCCCGCGACCTCGAAGCCTTCCTCACCGGGGCCTACGCGCTTCTGCTGCCGGCCGTCTTCGCGGTCTACTGCGCGCTGTTCTGGCTGCTGGCCGGCCGCACCCCGGGGATGGCGCTGCTCGGCCTGCGGGTGGTCACGGCCCGGGGCCGTCCGGTGCGCTGGTTCCCGGCGCTGGTCCGCGGGGTGCTGCTCGCCTACTTCCCGATCGGGGCGGCCTGGATGCTCGTCGACCGGCGGCACCAGGCGATCCACGACAAGGTGGCCCGGACCGCGGTGCTGCGCCCGAGCCCGGGATGATCGCGAAACGCTCGTACCTGCCGGTGATCGTCCTGATCGCCGCCACGTACGTGCTCGCCACCTCGCTCAGCGGGTACTGGTCGATCTCGGTGGTGCTGCTCGTGCAGGCCGCGACGGTCTGGTACGCCCTGCGCGTGTCGGTCGCCCGCCGCAGCGTACGGGCCGTGGCCTCTGTCGTCCTTCTTCTCTCGCTGGTGACCGCGGCCTGGAACGCGGTCGCCGACGCCGAGAGGCTGCTGCTCGCGGCCACGTTCGTCAGCGGCAGCGCCCTCTATGTGATCGCGCCGGTGGCGATCGTGCGGGACGTGGCCCGGCGCCCGGAGGCGGATCGGGAGCTCATGCTGGGCGCGCTCTCGGCGTACCTGATGCTGGGCATGGCCTTCGGCTTCGCCTACCGGTGCATCGCGACGCTGCAGGCCGGCCCGTTCTTCGGCCCGCAGACCGGCGACGGCACGCTGGCCGATTCGCTGTTCTTCAGCTTCGTCACCCTGACCACCACGGGGTACGGCAACGTGGTGCCGGCTGGCAACCCCGGGCAGACCCTGGCCGTCCTGGAGGCCCTCGTCGGCCAGCTCTTCCTCATCACCGCGGTGGCGAAGGTGGTGGAGGCGTGGCATCCGAAACTGTGGCGCCGGACCGCGCCGTCTCCTCCAGCGTCGTCCGGAACGCCCGCGCCGCCGGTGACGCCGAGCCGGCCAGACGCTGGGCGGTGAAGATGGTCCGGCGCGGGAGGGCGGGCAGGTCGAGCAGGCGGCACGAGGTCTGCCGGCCGGCCCAGACCAGGTCGGGGATGAGCGCGACCGCGTTGCCGGACTCGACGAGGCGGATGTGGGCCTGCAGGTCGGCGGTCTCGTAGCGTACGTCCGGCTCGAAGCCTGTGGAACGGCAGAGCTGCTCGGCGAAATGCCGCGAGGCGGCGCCGCGCGGCTCCATCACCCACGGCATCTGCCGGGCCTCCTCCAGCGACGCCACCGGCCGCAGCGCCACCTCCACCGCCGGCAGGGCGAGCCGGATCGGGTCGGTGGTCAGCGGGCGGCGGTCGAGGCCGGGATGGTGTGGCGCGGCGTGGGCCGGGTATTGCTCGGCGATCACCATGTCGAAGTCGCGGGCCCAGGTCTCGCGCAGCGCCTCCTCCGGTTCGCGCTGCACCATCTCGACCCGGACGTCGGGGAAGCGGGTGGCCATGGCGAGCAACGTCGCCGGCATCAGCGCGAGCGCCGCGGACTGGAAGACCGCGACGCGGACGCGGCCGCTCACCCGCGTCACCGAGGCCTGCAGGCGGGCCTCGGCCCGTTCCAGGGTGTCGAGGACCTCGCTGACCGACTCGACCAGCACCTCGGCCTGCGGGGTGAGCTGCACGCCCCGGCCGGCCTTGCGCAGCAGCGGCATGCCGGCCTCCTTCTCCAGCTGGCTGAGCTGCTGCGACACGGCCGACGGGGAGAAGTTGAGGGCCTCGGCGACGGCCGCGATCGTGCCCTTGATGGCCAGCTCGCGCAGTAGAACGAGACGCCGGATCTCAAGCATGGTCGACCCCCGGAAAGCGTAAGCAGAAGTGAAGAGTACTCGTCATGAACCGTCGCTTTTCCTGAACGGAACCCGGAAGGACACTGTCGGCATGACTGACGTCGCCCACTCCCCGGCCAGCACTCCGGCCGCGGACAATGATCTCGCCACCGAGGCGGTCGCCCTGGTCCGCCGCTGGCTCCACGAGGCCGCGTCGATCCCGGTGGGCGGCTCGGCCGCACAGCTCGCGGGCGTCCTGAAGGACCCCAAGGGTCTCGCCTTCACCGTCGGGTTCGTCGACGGCGTCGTCCGCCCCGAGGATCTCAAGGTCAGCGCCCGCGCCCTGCACACCCTCGCGCCGGACGTGCCACGCTTCCTGCCGGCCCCGCTGCGGGCCGCGGTCCGCCTCGGCGGCGCCCTCGCCCCGGTCATGCCGGGCGTGGTCGTGCCGATCGCCCGCCGCGTGCTGCGCCGCATGGTCGGCCACCTGATCGTCGACGCCACCGACGCCAAGCTCGGCCGGGCCATCACCAGGATCAAGAAGCGTGACGTACGGCTGAACGTGAACCTGCTCGGCGAGGCCGTCCTCGGCCGCGGCGAGGCCACCCGCCGCCTGCGCGAGACCGAGCGCCTGCTCGCCCGCGACGACGTCGACTACGTGTCGATCAAGGTGTCGGCCACCGTCGCCCCGCACAACCCGTGGGCCTTCGACGAGGCCGTGGGCCACATCGTCGAGCAGCTGACCCCGCTGTTCACCCGGGCCGCGACCGCCCGCACGCGCAAGTTCGTCAACCTCGACATGGAGGAGTACAAGGACCTCGACCTCACCATCGCGGTCTTCACCCGCCTGCTCGAGAAGCCCGAGCTGCACGACCTCGAAGCGGGCATCGTGCTGCAGGCGTACCTCCCGGACGCCCTCTCGGCCATGATGCGCCTGCAGGAGTGGTCGGCCGCGCGCCGGGCCGACGGCGGCGCCGGGATCAAGGTCCGCCTGGTCAAGGGCGCGAACCTGCCGATGGAGCAGGTCGAGGCGAACGTGCACGGCTGGCCGCTGGCCACCTGGCACAGCAAGCAGGACAGCGACACCAACTACAAGCGCGTCCTCGACTACGCCTTGCACCCCGACCGGATCGGCAACGTGCGTCTGGGGGTCGCCGGCCACAACCTGTTCGACGTCGCGTACGCCTGGCTCCTCGCCGGTCGCCGGGACGTCCGCGCCGGCGTGGAGTTCGAGATGCTGCTCGGCATGGCCGAGGGCCAGGCCGAGGTGGTCCGGCGCGAGGTGGGCGGGTTGTTGCTCTACACCCCGGTGGTACGCCCGGAGCAGTTCGACGTGGCCATCGCGTACCTGATCCGCCGCCTCGAGGAGGGCGCGAGCAGCGACAACTTCATGTCGGCGGTGTTCGAGCTGGACAAGAACGAGGCCCTGTTCAACCGGGAGCGCGACCGCTTCCTGGCGTCCCTCGCGGCTCTGGACGACGCCGTGCCGCCGCCGCATCGCGTGGCCGACCGGTTCGCCGCCGTCGCGCCGTCTCAGCCGGGCCACTTCGAGAACACGCCGGACACCGACCCGTCCGTCGAATCCAACCGTTCCCTCATCCGGGACGTCCTGGCTCGGGTGCCCTCCTCCTCCCTCGGCGTCGCGACCATCGAAGCGGCTCGCGTGCGGGACGAGAGCCGGCTCGACGCCGTCCTCAACGGCGCTGTCGCGGCCGCTTCGGCCTGGGGTGGGCTTTCGGGTGCGGCTCGGGGCGAGATCCTGCATCGCGTCGGCGAAGCCCTCGAAGCCCGGCGGGCCGACCTCATCGAGGTGATGGCGTCCGAGACCGGCAAGACGGCCGACCAGGCCGACCCCGAAGTCTCCGAGGCGATCGACTTCGCCCACTACTACGGCGAGCGGGCCGCCGGCCTCGACCATGTCGACGGCGCGACCCACGTGCCGGAGAAGCTGACGCTGGTGACCCCCCCGTGGAACTTCCCGGTCGCCATCCCGGCCGGCTCGGTGCTGGCCGCGCTGGCCGCCGGCTCCGCGGTCGCGCTCAAGCCGGCCGGTCCGGCCGAGCGCTGCGGCGCGCTGCTGGCCGAGATCATCAAGCCCGTGCTGCCCGACGCCGACCTGCTCACCCTCGTCCAGGTCGAGGAGCAGACGCTGGGCCGCCAGCTCATCGGGCACGCCCTCGTCGACCGGGTCGTGCTGACCGGGGCGTACGAGACCGCGCAGCTGTTCCGCTCCTTCCGCCCCGACCTGCCCCTGCTGGCCGAGACGAGCGGCAAGAACGCCATCATCGTCACCCCCAGCGCCGACCTCGACCTGGCCGTCAAGGACGTCGTCGCCTCCGCCTTCGGCCACGCCGGCCAGAAGTGCTCGGCCGCGTCGCTGGTCGTGCTGGTCGGCTCGGTGGCCCGCTCGCAGCGGTTCCGCCACCAGCTGATCGACGCGGTCGAGTCGCTGACCGTGGGCTGGCCGGCCGACCCGGAGAGCCAGGTCGGCCCGGTCATCGAACCGGCCGCCGGCAAGCTGCTCGACGGCCTGACCAAGCTCGGCCCCGGCGAGAGCTGGCTGCTCGAGCCCAAGCGCCTCGACGACTCCGGCCGGCTGTGGAGCCCCGGCGTCCGCGACGGCGTGCGCCGCGGCTCGGAATACCACAAGACGGAGTACTTCGGCCCGATCCTCGGCATCATGACCGCGGCCACCCTGGACGAGGCGATCGACCTGGTCAACGAGGTCGACTACGGCCTCACCTCGGGCCTGCACACGCTCGACCCGCAAGAGCTGGCGACCTGGCTCGACCGCGTCCAGGCCGGCAACCTGTACGTCAACCGGGGCATCACCGGCGCCATCGTCCGCCGCCAGCCCTTCGGCGGCTGGAAGAAGTCCGCGGTCGGCGCCGGCACCAAGGCCGGCGGCCCGAACTACCTGGCCGGCCTCTCGTCCTGGCAGCCCGCCCCCTCGACCGCGACCGCGCCGATCGACCACCCGGTGGTCCGTCAGCTCGTCGCCGGGGACGACTACCTGACCCGCGCCGCGCACAGCGACGCCGCGGCCTGGGCCGACGAGTTCGGAAAGCTGGCCGACGTGTCCGGTCTGTGGGCCGAGCGCAACGTGCTCCGCTACCTGCCCGTCCCGGTCTCGATCCGCCTCGCCGAGGGCGCGCCGGCCCCGTCCCTGCTGCGCGTGATCGCCGCGGGCCTGCGGGCCGGAGCGCCGCTCCGAGTGTCGTCGGCCGTCCCGGTGCCGGCGTCCCTGCCGGTCGAGGTGACCGTCGAGGACGACGCCACCTGGGCCCGAAGCCTGGACGGCGTCACCCGCGTACGGCTGATCGGAGGCTCCCTGGCTCAGGTCGCGGCCGCCACCGGAGGCCGCCCCGACCTCGCGGTCTGGTCCGGCCCGGTCACCGAGGCCGGCCGCCTCGAGATGCTCCCGTTCCTGCACGAGCAGGCCGTCAGCATCACCGCCCACCGCTTCGGCAACCCCGACAAACTGGCCGCCTCGGCCCTGTAGCCCCACCCGGCACCACGCCGAAGCCCTCCCCACCCCGCCAGGTGGGGAGGGCTTCGTCTTTCACTGCGCGTAGTAGGTGACCCACCAGTTCCCGATGACCACCCAGTCGACCTGGCTCACCGGCTGCACCCTCAGGCTGTTGTTCCCCGTGTAGGGGTAGGGCG
Organism: Actinoplanes sp. NPDC049598; assembly: GCF_040675435.1. Lineage (NCBI taxonomy): Bacteria > Bacillati > Actinomycetota > Actinomycetes > Micromonosporales > Micromonosporaceae > Actinoplanes > Actinoplanes sp. NPDC049598. Next base: position 96,237 of record NZ_JBFAOX010000013.1, read on the forward strand.
GGTTGAACGTGCCCGTGGAGAACACGATCGAACAGGCCTGCGGGTCTTGATACCGCGATGTCGGCCGCGGCTCGATCACGCCGATCTTCGTGTTGTTGACCAGCACCGCCGCCGACGAGGCGAGCGCGTCGTAGCCGGTGAGCACCTCCATCTGCAGGACGGCGTACCAGTAGGCACGGACCACATAGATGGTCTCGGAGAAGCTGGTGAACGGGCCGCCGTCGACGTACTTGGGCACGGTCGGGTAAACCGAGATTCCGCAGTTGGCCATCTGTCTATCCCTTCGGCCAGATCGGCGCTCCTTGAGCGCGGAAGAGATCGTCGGCGGCCCGGGTCGCGTTCTCCCTCTCATCGCGCTCGGCGAGCAGTTGGTCGGTCGGGACGTCGCCTCGCATGGCCTTGAGGGCGTCCAGCCCCAGCACCGTGGCCAGCGCGGCGGCCCGCAGCCGGGGGTCGGCGGGCAGCGTGGCCAGGACCTCGGCGTGGTCCGGCCTCGATTGCCGTAGATGTTGTTCCAGATCCACTTCCTTCTCCGATCCGGTCAGGGGTAGGTGGCGCCGGGCAGGGTGATGCTGATGGCGCGGTCGTTCCAGCCGAGCGGGACAAGGTCGCGGACGACGCCGCTCCATAGCGTGGACGCGCCGGAGGGTGGGTTGAGGATCCAGGCGATGCTGTTGCCGGCCCGGTCGCGGAAACCGAAGTAGGGCCAGGCGATGGCGACCATGAACGAGGACGCGTTGGTGCCCAGCTGCCGCCAGCCCCAGAAGAGGAAGCCGCATGACCAGGCCAGGTCGAAGTTGGTGAGCACGGAGATGTCGGTGTTCGTGTCGAACTCCCAGGCACAGCCCGAGAGCTCGATGTGTTCCCACATCGTCAGGTCAAGGGTGAGCCCTAGCCGGGCCCGGGCATTCGGCGCCGAGGGCTCGCCCTCCGGGTTCGAGGCGCGGCGCAGGGTCTCGGTGGCGGCGTCCTCGTCGGTGTAGATGGCCACGGCGGACGAGCCGCGCTCGCCGGCCTCCAGGCCCACGACCGTGTGCAAGGGCTGATTCCGCAAAGCGGCCAGCCGAACGGGATCACCCGGCTCCCCGTCGATCGTGAACGGCTGTCGGGGAATGCCGTGCGCATATCCGCGACGGGACGCGTTGTACGCGTTCGGCGGCGGTGTACCGGTGCGACCGGCGCAGCTGCCGCATTCATAGGGATTCATTTCCGGCCTCCTCGGCGTCATTGTTCGCGTGGCCCAACGGGGACGGCGACGGATCTGTCCATGAACTGTCCGGTCTGGTGGGATGGGGCCATGGGAGCCGGGAGCGGGGCGGAAGCACTGGCCGCGGAGGCTCTGCGCTGGATGATCGGAGCGGCCCCGGCCGACGATCCCACCCTGTACAGCGGCGGCGCCGGTGTCGTGATGGCGCTGCTGGAGGCCCAGCGGCATTTCGGTGACGACTACTACGGCGACGAGGCGGTGCGGCGGGCGGCCGCGCTGGATCTGACGGGTGACGACTCCTCGCTCTACTTCGGCCTGACCGGTACGGCTGTGGCGCTGCGGGCCGTCCACGAGCGACTCGGCGACGAGGCGGTGGGCCGGGCTGCGGACCAGGCGCTGAGGCTTGTGCGGGAGCGTTTCGACGGTGAGCGCTGGGGCGAGATGTTCGAGCTGCTCTTCGGCAACGCCGGGATCGCACTGGGGGCCTTGCACGCCGGCGACCTCGAGCTGGCCGTCGTGGCCGTCGATCCGTACCGCCGAACTGCCGACCCGACTCCCGGCGGCGTCAACTGGGCCGTACGCCCGAGCCCGCCCCGCTCGCACCACATCGCGCACGGCACCCTCGGCATCGTGCACGCCCTGGCCGCCGTCGGCGCCGCCGCCGGGCGGCCCGACCTGATCGAGCTGGCCCGGGCCGGCGCGGCCGACGTGGTTTCCCGCAACGAGGCCGGGCCGGACGGCTTCCTGGTCCCCCACTCCGATCCGCCGCACCGGCCGGAGCTGATCGAGCGCTACAGCTTCGGCTGGTGCAACGGACCGGCCGGGGACGCCCAGGTCTTCCGCCGGCTGGGCCGGCTCACCGGCGAAGCCGCCTGGCCTGCGCTGGCCGACCGCTGCTGGCACACCGTCACCACCAGCGGCCTGCCCGCGCGCCTGCGCCCGGGCTTCTGGGACAACAGCGGCCGCTGCTGCGGCACCGCCGGCGTCCTGGCCCTGGCCTGCGACCGCCACGTCGAGCGCTCGGAGCCGCTCGACTTCGCGACCGTGCTGGTCGACGACCTCACCCGCCGGGCCACGGTCGACGCCGCCGGGGCCCGCTGGTCGAACCACGAACACCGCGCCACCCCGAGCGCCCTGGCTCCCGAGCCCGGCTGGGCCATGGGCAACGCCGGCATCATCCGCGAGCTCCTGCGCTTCGCCCGCCTGACTGCCGGGGCCGACCCGGAGTACGCGGTCGCGTGGCCTGATCACCCGCCACTGTCGGCCATCGGACATACCAACCAATAGGCATAAATCACCCGGCGGCGATCGTAATCTCAGGCGTACGCACGTCTTGGGAGCGCCTCATGAATGTTCTCCATGGTTCGCCGCTGCTCCTGACCGACAATCCGGTCGCCGGGCAGGACGACGATCAATTCGGTTTCGGCACGCACGGCCGCGTGCTGTGCGACGCCATTCAGGCCGCCGTCCATCTGCCGCTGACCGTCGGGGTCTTCGGGCCGTGGGGCACGGGCAAGTCGAGCTTTCTCAACATCTGCCGGGAGATGCTGGAGCAGCGCGGCATTCCCGCGATCGCCTTCAATCCCTGGAAGTACGACGACAAGGAGGCGATCTGGCACGCGCTGATCCAGACGATCCTCATCGAGATCGCCGAGCAGCCGGAGGGACGGCGGCACGATCTGGTGGCCAAGGCCCGGCGCCTGAGCAGCACCGCCACCTGGCTGCTGCTGCGCCACACGGCCGGGCCGCTGACCGGCGGTCTGCTCGGCGGCGGGGACGTGACCGCGGCCCGGGACGCCTGGCAGACCAGCGGCGTCGAGAACTACCGGCACATCAACCACTTCGAGGCGGACTTCGCCGAGGTGGTGCAGGCCTTCGTCGGTGACCGGGGGCGGCTGGTGGTGTTCGTCGACGATCTGGACCGGTGTCACGGCGACACCGCCATCGCCGTGCTCGACGCCCTCAAGCTCTTCCTCGGCGAGGCCTCCTGCGTCTTCGTCCTGGCCATGGATCTCGACGTCATCGCGGCCGCGGCCGCCAAACGCGTCGACGGTGACGACGCCCGTGGACGCCAATATCTCGAGAAGCTGATTCATTTTCCGTACCACCTGCCGGAGGTACGGTTCGAGGCGGTGTTCCGGCAATTGCAGGATTCGGTGGTGTCGGAGCTGAGCGGCGATCCGGCGCTGTGGCAGCTCGCCGAGAAGGCGTTCGGTGACAACCCGCGGCGCATTCGCCGGTTCGTCTCGGCTCTGAACCTCACCGCGGCCACGCTGCGGCTGCATTCGCGACCCAGCCGGGACCGGCTGATGCAGGCGGCGATCCTGCTGGCGCTCCGGATGCGTTTTCCCGATTTCTTCCGGCGGGTGCAGGCCAATCCCGCGGTCTGGGTGCGGCTGGACGAGGCCGCGCGCACCCAGAACAACGCCGGGCTCCGCCAGGACGAGATCGAGCTGGCCACGGCCGAGCCCGCGCTGCCCGACCTGCTGCTGGCCATCACGCCGGGCGACCGCGACGGCTGTTCGTTCCCGCCCCTGCCGACGAAGGCGCAGATCGAGGTCGTCACCCAGGTCCTGACGGTGACGGGCGGATCGGGAGACCCGTCATGACCCGCTTCGTCATCGGGCTGGACATCGGCGACGGCGAAAGCTGCCTCGGCTGGGCCCCGGCCGACCGCTCCGAGCCGACGCGGATCTACACGCGGCCGCGATCCGGTGAACGCAGCATCGTGACCGCGATGGCGCAGTCGCCGTCCGGCCGGCTCATCGGCGACGAGGCCGTCGTCAGCCCCGGGGCGACCCACTTCGGCGTCAACTTCAAGAGCCCCGGGACACCCGACGCCGCCGTCTTCGCGCAGACCCTGCTGACCGAGTTCCGCAGCATCATCCGGAAGTCTTCGAGGACAGTGTCCTGGTCGTCGGCCACCCGGCCGGCTGGCCACCCGAGGCCGTCGCCGCCTACCGCCGGCGCCTCGAGGGGCTGGGCCGCCCCGTACGGCTGATGCCGGAGTCGCAGTCCGCCCTCCTGCACGTCCGCGACCGGGGTCGCGACGACAAGCAGCTCGAACGGGTCCTGATCGTCGACATCGGCTCGTCCACCACGGACTTCACCATCGTCGAGAATCTGGAACCGAGGAACCTGCCGGCCGGGGCGACGCTGGGCTGCCGGCAGATCGACGAGCATCTCGCCGCCCAGGTCCGGGCCGCCCTGGACCACGACAGCGCGCTGGCCGAGGCCCTGGACGGCGACGGCGGGGCGGCCTTCCTGCTGCTCGCCTGCCGGTGGGCCAAGGAGGCGCAGTTCTCGGGCGTGTCGCGCCGGCTCATGAACCTGCGCGAGTCCTGCCATGAACGCTTCCGCCCCATCGTCGCCACCGCGTGGACCTGGCTGCTCGACCTGGAGATCCCGCAGATGCTGACCGCGCCGGGCGGCTGGGCCGACGACTTCCGCGCGGTGCTCACCGAAGTGGCCGGGCTGCTCGGCGAGCGTACGCCGCACCTTGTGGTCCTCACCGGAGGCGGCTCGCGCATGCCCTTCGCCGGCCGGTTGTGCCGGGAGGTCTTCCCCACCGCCACCGTCGAGCAGGACGAGGACCCGGCGTTCGCCGTCGTCCGGGGCCTGGTCAGCAACGGCCGGCATCGGGCCGCCGTCGACCGTTTCCGGCGTGACGTCGCCGCCCTGGTGCAGACGCCGGAGACGGCGGAACAGGTCCGGGCCGAGGCGGTGGTGGCCCTCGAGACCATGAAGACCAAGGTGGCCGCCCAGATGCTGGAGGCCCGCGGCTCCGCCGCCACCATGGCCAACCACGTCAAGTTCGGGGTGTACGAGGCCACGCGCGCCCTGGCCGGCTCACTCGACTACTACCTGTCCATGCGCCTCGAACGGATCTGCCGCCGGCACGGCCTCCATGATCTGCGGGTGCGCCTCGATCTGACCCTGCCCGACCTGTTCACCGACCAGATGGACCACCTCCTCGAACGCGTGAGCCAGGCCGAGCGCTTCACCGAACTCAGCGTGCCGCCCTCCTTCGCCTCGCTCCCCGTTCCCCAGGACTTCTTCTCCTCGGCCCTCGACCGGGTCCGGGCCCGCTTCGCCCCGGCCCTGAAGCCCGAGCTGGCCTCGTTCGCCCTCGGCGCCGTGGTCAGCGGCTCCGGCCTCGCCGCCGACCACGCGGCCCGGGCGCTGATCCACCGAACCCTCCGCCTGGTCGAGTACTCACCGGCCCAACTCGACGAGATCACCGCCAAGGCGATGGCCGCGATCACCGAGCAGACCGAGGCCCGGGCCGCATCGCTGGAGCGCTGGCTGGCCTGACCCGGCCCGTCGTCCACAATGACGTGTGCGCAACGGAACCGCGGTGGTGACGGGAACCTCGGGCCGGGTCGGCGCCGCCGTGGCGGACGCTCTCACCGCCGCCGGCTGGACGGTCCGCGGCGTCGACCGCACGCCCGGCCGCCGGACGACCATCGTCGGCGACCTCCGGGACGCGACGGTGCGGCGGGCCGCCCTGCCGGCCACCGACGTCGTCGTCCACGCCGCCGCCCGGCACGCCCCGCACGTGACCGTCGTGCCCGACCTCGAGCCCCGCCCCCGCGACATCTACGACGAGACCAAACTGGCCGCCGAACGCCTGGTCGCCGCCGGCGCGGTCCCGTCCGTCACCCTGCGCATCGCCCGCTGCTTCCCCGAGCCGCTGCCCCTGCTGGCCACCCGCCTGCTCCACCGGGCCGTGGCCCTGCCCGACGTCGCCGCGGCCGCCCTTCTCGCCGCCGCCTTCCACGATCGGGGCTGGCCCCTCCCCCGGCAGATCGACCGCGTGTACGACTCCACCGCCGCCCGGACCGCCCTCGGCTACCGCCCCGCCAGCGGCGTCCTCGACTTTCTCTCTTGGCATCGAAGAGTCACTATGTCGTCGTGGACAGTCGACCCGGCGGGACCCCTGAGTCGCGGCAGTGGCCGTGGCTGCTGTCGAACTCCGGCGTGCTCACGGTGGCGGTGTCGGTGGGCGTCCTCGGGATCGTCTCTCTGTTGGCGATGTTCCTCATCGCGGCCGGCGCCACGGCGTCCGAGCGGGCCAAGCTGCAGATCGACGCCATCAAGTTCGGGCTCGGCTTCTTCGCGGCGGCCGGCGCGGCGGCGGCGCTCCTGCTCGCCATCCGGCGGCAGCAGGTCACCGAGGACGCGCACAACCTCGATCTGCGCCGCCAGTTCCATTCCGAGAACGACGCGGCGGAACGCCAGCTGACCGACCTCTACACCAAGGCGGTGGAACAGCTGGGATCGACCGTTCCGGCTGTGCGGCTGGGTGGGCTGTACGCCTTGGAGCGCGTGGCCGAGAACAGCCCGGAGCAGCAGCAGACGGTGGCCAACGTCCTGTGCGCCTATCTCCGCATGCCCTTCACCCTCCCCGGGCCGGCCCGGGCCGAGGAGCGATGGCGCGAGTCCTACGAAGAGCTACAGGTGCGACTGGCCGCCCAACGTATGATCACCTCGCACGTGGCCGTCGCCGAACCCGATTCTCCCCGGTTCTGGCGCGACATCGACCTGGACCTCACCGGCGCGGTCCTGGTCCGGTGGAGGCTCCGGAACGGCCGGATAGGACATGCGTCTTTCGCCGGCGCCACGTTCGTGGAGAACGCCGATTTCACCGCGACGAGGTTCCGCCTGGGCGCCACCTTCAGCTCGGCGAAATTCGGCGGCGGGGCGACGTTCGAGGGCACGCTCTTCGGCGGCGACGCACGGTTTCGCGGCGTCTCGTTCGAGGGTGTCACCTCGTTCTCGAACGCCGAGTTCGGCCAGCTGGCCCTCTTCCAGGGTGCGAAGTTCGGCAGGGTCGTCCGGTTCGACCGATCCCGGTTCGGCGGCGCCGCCGTGTTCCGCGGTGTGACCTTCGAGGGCGCCGCCCACTTCCCCGGTTGTGAGTTTCTCGGCCCTGCGCGGCTGGAGCGGGCGACCTTCGCCGTCAGCGCCAACTTCGAGGAATGCCGCTTCGAGAGCAACACCCAGTTCGACGCCATGACCGCCCGGCTGCTGTCGTTCAACGACACCGTCTTCGCTCAGCCCACCCGCTTCAAGCTGGCCTCCTTCGAGCAGACGGCCCGCTTCGACCGTACGACCTTCGCCGCCGACGCGGACTTCACCGGCTGCACCTTCCGCCACGCGGCCTTCTTCCGCGAGGCTTCCTTCGAGCGCGACGCCGACTTCCGCCAGGCCCGCTTCGCCCGCGTCGCGGCCTACCGCCGGGCCCGCTTCGGCGGCCACGCCGACTTCAACAACGCGGTCTTCAACGGCGGCGTACGCTTCGACGGCGCCACCCTGATCGGCGACATCGACCTGGCCTCGGCCACCCTGACCTACCCGGCCGCCCTGGACGATCTGACCGTGACCCCCCGCACCGACCGCGCCGACAAATGGCCCGCAGGCTGGCACCTCGTCACCTCAGGCGGCGCCGCCCGCGTCGAGCCGCTCTGAAGCTCACTCGTAGCAGCCGGTGCGATCGCTCTCCAGCTGCACGTCGACCACCTTGCTCTTCTCGATGCTGATCCGATAGTGCGCGCCGTCGCCCTTCACCGTGTCGACCAGCGCGTCCCCACCCGTCCGCTTCGCGTCAGGGATCTCATCGCCGTCGATACGCCACGTGAGCTGCGGGTAGGCCCGCCGCACCGCGCTCAGCGGACTGCCCGCCCTGATCCCCTCCGGCGTCTCCTGCCGCCCGAACGAGTCGAGCGCCCGCAGCCCGTACTTGCCGTTGAACACCATCCACTCCTCGTCCGACTGCCCTTTCCAGTGCGCCGACACGCAGTTGTCGAAAACCGAGTCGTCCTGCCCGCTGTTGACGACGATCAACCCGGTCGCCTTGGCCGCCTTGAGGCTCATGCCGATCCGCAGCGGTCCGATGTGGTCGGGCTGAATGGCCGGGTCAGCCGCGTCGGTAGGCGCCCCCTGACTCGCCGCGGAAGAGGTGACGGGAGCAGGCACGGAGGTGGTGGGCGCGGACGTGGCCGGCGCGGTCAGGGAGGTGGCCGGCGCCGCCGCGGAACTGGCGGCCGGGGCGGATCCGGCCGCGTTGCCGCTGCAAGCGGCAACGAAGGCAACCAGAGTGCCAGCGCCGAGAGTGTGGGCGAGACGATGCATCAGAGTGTTCCTTCCCCCGTGGATTCATCCGACACGACGCGCGTCAGGAGTCAGCATCGTCTCGCTCCGGCCCCGGCAAATCACGGATAAGTGCCAATGCGGCGACGCCGCGTAGCCCTGAAAGTCGCCCAGGGCAATGAGCACACTCAGCCGGCGCAGCGGGCACCTTCGCGGCGGCAAGGCCCGCCGGGTGTCCGGCTTCTGACGTTAGGTGATGGCGAGGGGAGGAAAGGAACGAACTGGCCGGAAAGGCTGGAGGAGCCGATGAGCAGAATGCCGCGAAGGCCCAATCAGCGGACTTCCAGCAAACAGACGGCATCCACACCGGCTTTCGGCGCCGCGGCGGCGGCCCTGGGCGGGGTGGCCATCCTGGTCGCCCTGGCCACCTCGGTGGGCTCCTTGCGCCTGGCGTCCGTATGGGTGTTGGTGGCCCTAGCCTGCGCGGCAGCTTTGTGCGTGACGATCTGGTATTTGTGGATCAAATTACGACCGGTCCCGCTGCTTGCCACCATCGCCGGCGCGATCCTTCTCCCCTCGCTGGCCGGCGGGGCGGTGTGGGCCGCCCACCGATCGGTGCACGCCATCAGGTGCGCCGACTCCTCGGCCCTGATCGAGAACGGCAAGGACCAGGCAGCCGCCAAGGAACTGGACCGGGCGGTGAGCAGCTACGCGGCGGCGATTTGCAAATGCCCCTCCGGCCGGGCCTCCGGGTCCGCGCTGGGTTCGATCAGCATTGCCATCGAGCTCAATAGTCGCCAGGCGAGCTACTACTTCGTGCGGGGCCGGGTCTACGCGGTTCTCAAAGACTTCGCGATCGGTGGAATTGAGCACGCCTGACGAGGAGGGGATCAAAGCCGGGGCCGGGGTGGCGCTGCGATCGATCCGCGAGAACAAGTTTCTGAAGAGCCCGTTCGAAGCGTGCCGGAATTAGCTCGAAACCACGTTCTTCAGTGGCCGGCCCTCCAGGAACGCGGTCAAGTTCTCGGTGACCAGGTCGGCGGCGCCGACCGGACGGCCGCCGGCGGCGTGCGGGGTGATGATGAGGTTGGGCTCGTCCCACAACGGTGAGTCCTGTGGGAGGGGCTCGGTCTCGAAGACGTCCAGGGCGCCGCCGGCCAGGCGGCCCGAGCGCAGAGCGTTGAGCAACGCTGCCTCGTCGAGGGTGGCGCCGCGGCCGACGTTGATGACCCAGGCCCGGGGTGGCAGCAGGGCCAGGACCCGCGCGTCCAGGGCGTGGGTGGTGGCGTCGGAGGCGGGCAGGATGGAGATCAGCACGTCGGTGTGGGGCAGCAGGGACGGGAACTCGTCGGCGGTCACGACGTCGAAACCGTGCCGCTGGCCGGCGGTGCGGGCCACGCCGGTGACCGAGGCGCCGAGGGCCTTCAGGTACGGCGCCAGGGTGGCCGCGATGCTGCCGAAACCCCAGATCACGACCTGGGCGCCGCGCAGGGTTCGGAAGGCGTGCGGGTCGTGGACCGGCTGGTTGCCGCCCAGCTCCTGCGCCCACCGGTGGCCGATCTGGGCCCGTACGAGCAGGTTGAGACGCCGGGCCGCACCCAGCGTGAGGGCCAGGGTGTGCTCCGCGACCGTCAGGTCGTGGAGCCCGGTGCCCGAGGTGATCACCACCGAGGGATCGAAGCCGGCCGCCAGCACCGCGTCGGGACCCGCGGCCAGCGTCTGCACCCAGCGCAGCGACCGCAGACGGGACGCCGCGTCGCGCAGCTGATCGCCCGGATTGCCCCACACCACCATGGCGGCCGCATCGAGTTGATCTTCAGCGAGGGGCTGATTCACCGCGTAGAGCGAGGTGGTCACGCCCGAGGGCAGGGACAGGTCGAGGGCGATGCTGTCCGGCAGGAGGAGCTTCATGGATCAGAACACTAACCTCGGGTGCGCGGGGATCGCCCTCCCCGCGCACCCTCGGTTTCCCCCCTTCAACGAGGGCCGAAGACTCGTGACCAGTCTCCGGCCATGCTCACGGCCACCCAGTTCTCCGTCTCGGCGGCGGCGATGGCCTCGGTCGCGCCGGTGGTGTACGCGAACTCGCGCTCCGCGTCGTCGTGCACGACCAGCAGGCGCAGGGGATCGCGGCGCCCGCCCCCGGCCGCGCGCAGCATCGGCAGGTCGCCGTTGGCGTTGCCGGCGACCAGGATCGGATGGCGGCCGACGCGGCTCCAGATCCGCACCGGTTTGGCCGGCCCGTCGTCGAAGACGTCCAGCCGGGCCGTGTGCACGATCCGCCCGTCGCGGTACTCGAGCGCCACCGAGCTGCCGATCACCCGGTCGGCCGGGATGCCGTAGACCTCCGCGCTGACCGTGCGCAGGAAGTCCCGCCCGCCGCCGGTGGCTATGTAGCAGGCGAACCCGTTGCCGCCGAGGTAGTCGATGAGCTCCCGCATCGGCTGGTACGCCGTGTCCACGTACGGCCGGGCCAGGGTCGGGTGTCGGCCCTTGACGAGGAACGAGCGGGCCAGCTCGGCGAATTCGTCCACCGTCGTGCCCTCGTACGCCTGAAGGAGACCCGCCGCCATCCCGCGCAGCTCGGCGTCGCCGCCGCCGAGCAGCTGCCGGCCGAGCACCTCCGGAGGCCGCCCGGCCAGCTCGCCGATGCGGCGCAGGAGGAAGTCGGCCTGCACCGGCAGCGGTTTCTCGCACCACAGGGTGCCGTCGTTGTCGAAGACCGCGATGCGCTCCTCGGGCGGGATGCCCGCGACCGCGACCGCGACGAACTCGACGATCCTCTGCCGGGCCGCGGTGTCGCGCCACGACGGCAGATCGGTGACGTCGGTCATGCCGACGAGCATCGCCACAGCGCCCACCACGGTCGTCACCCCTCGAGGATGAGAGCCCTACAGCAGGCCCAGGTCGCGGGCCCGGCGGACGGCCTCGTTGCGCCGGGTCGCGGCGAGTTTGCGCAGCACGCCGCGGACGTGGGTCTTGACGGTGTTGACCGAGACGTACATGGTCCGGGCGATCTCCTCGGTGGAGAACAACTGGGCCAGGTAGCCCAGCACCTCGGTCTCCTTGGCGGTCAGCGGTTCCACCATCACCGGGGCGGCCGGGACCGCCGGCGACGACGGCAGGGCGGCGGATGGCACATGGGCCGGCCGCGGGGTCACCCCGAGCCATTCGTGCCGTACGGCGAGGTCGTGATCCTCGCGCAGGAACCGGCGGACCGGGGCCGGGGCCTCCAGCAGTGGCCGCCGCAGCCGTTCGGTCTCGGCCAGTGCCAGGGCCCGCTGCAGCGCCCGGCGGGCCCGGTCGCGGCGCCCGTCGCCGAGGTCGGCCACCGCCGTGATCAGCCACCCGTCGACCCGGGTGTCGAGGGCGAGACCGGGCCGTTCGCCCAGCGCGGCCACGAGGGCGCGGGCCCGTACGGTGTCCCCGGCGAAGACCGCGGCCATCGCCTCGGCGACGGCGTGCTGCGGGGTGGCGCCGGCTTCGGCCGGGGGCCGGCCCGGGGCGAGCAACGCGTCGCGGGTCAGCCCGAGCAGCTCGGTCAGCCACGGCGGTCGCGGACCGGGCGGTACGGCCGTGACCACCTCGGCCGCGTCCGCGATGTCCCCGGCGCCGCGGTGGACGCGGGCCCGGACCAGCGCCAGCAGCCCGGCCAGCAGGGCGTCGGGCCGCTCCTCGAGGCGGGCCGCGGCCTGCTCGGCGTGCACCCGGGCGGCGGCCAGATCGTACTCGTCGGTCTGCACCCAGGCCAGGGCGACGTCGGCCGCCGCGTCGCCCGGCCCTTCGCCGTCCCCTGTGCGGTCGAGGGCGCGGCGGGCGTGCTCCCCGGCGCGGCGCAGCCGCCCGCAGAGCGCCTCGGCCAGGGCGAGCCGGCCGAGGACCTCGGGCCCGTCGTGCTCGGACGGTTGCAGGGCCGCGCAGGCGCCGGTCAGGTCGTGCCGCCAGAGCAGCGTGTCGGCCCGGGCCAGGCGGATCAGCGAGGCGAGGTCGGGCGGCACCGCGACGCCGGCCACGAGGGCGTCGTCGAGCAGCCGCCAGGCGATCTCGGCCGCGGCCGCCAGGTCGTCGGCACGCCCGTGGCGCCGGGCCCGGGCCACGTCGACGGCGGCCAGGCTCAGCGGCAGCGTGATGTCATGGCCGCCGGTCATCTCGCCGGCCCGCAGCAGATGCTTGGCGCACGCCTCAGGGTCGTCGAGATAGTGGGCCACGGCGGCGGCGACGACCGCGGCCTCGGGCCGGTCGAGATCGGCCGGCATCGCGGCGAAGGCGGCCGCCCGCCGGCCGTCCAGCACCTCGGCGACAGCGAGGCTGCGCACCACCGCGGTGGCGGCCAGCGCCCACTCGTGCGCCAGCAGCGCGTGCGGCAGCGCCTCGGCGTAACGGTCGAAGCCGGCGTACCAGTGGGCGGCCCGGCGGTGCAGCCCGGTGGCCCGGTCGACCGGTCCCTCGGCCAGCGCGGCCAGCAGCACCTCGCGCACCTGCGGATGGTGGACGTAGACGCGCTCGCCGCCGGTGCCGGCGGTCACGAAGAGGCCCTGCCGGGCCAGGCGGTCGAGGACCTGGGCGGCGTCGCGCCGGCTGCTGAGCTCGACCGACAGCCCGGCCGGCAGCCGCTCGGCCACGCAGGTGCGCAGCAGCAGGTCACGGGTGGCGGTGGACTGCTCGCCGAGCAGTTCGTTGCGGATGTAGTCGGCCAGCTCGTCCTTCTTGTCACCCGGCACGGGCAGGGCCCGCGCCTCCAGGCGCAGCGCGGCCGCCCAGCCGTGGGTCTGCTCGGTCAGCTCGGCCACGGCGTTCGGCCCGAGCCGGGCGCCGTGCGCGGTCAGCAGCGCGTCCGCCTCGGCCGGGGTGAACGCGAGATCGTCGTGACGGATCTCGGTGATCGTGCCGGCCAGCCGGTAGCGGTGCAGCGGCAGCGGCGGGTCGGTGCGGCCCACGAGCACGCAGCGCAACTGCGGGCCGGAGTGCTCGACCAGGAAGTGCAGGCCGTCGAGGATGGCGGCTTTGGTCAGCGCGTGCACGTTGTCCAGCACCAGCACGACCGGCTCGGCCCGCGCGGCCAGCCCGACCACGAGCCGGACCAGGAAGGACCGCTCGGCCTCGGGCCGCCACCGGCCGCCCGGCTCGACGCCGGCCCGCAAGAGCGCGGCCGTCAGGTACGACCAGAAGATCCCGGGCTCGTCGTCACCCGGCTCCAGGGTCAGCCAGGCCACCCGGCCGCCGGCGTGACCGCTGGCCGTCCAGTCGGCCACCAGGCTGCTCTTGCCCGAACCAGCCGGGCCGGTCACCACGGTCAGCCGGCGCGCCGGCCCGGTGTCGAGCCGTTCCCGCAGGCGCTCGCGAACCACCCACCACGGTGGAAGGCCGGGCGGCTCCAGCTTGATCGTCATGATCGGTTCACCGTCGGATGCCGTCTGCTCGGTTGCGATCTCATGGCGCATGCGGATCCCCCAATGCGACCGTCCCCGGCGCGTCGCGGCCGCGACCAGGTGACTCCGTCGTCTACGGAGAGTTTTCTCCCGATCATCAACAGTCACATCACCCGACCTGGGTGATTCCGAAAGCGGATGTCGAAGCCGGACAGATACCAGGTCACAAGCGCCGAGGGGGTTGAAACTTGTGCGACGACAAGGTGCGATGACTGCACAGTGTGCGAGGGCACGATTACTCGAACTCGCGAACGGGGGGTCACTGCGCCGATGACTCGTGGGGAGCTCGTGCCCCGCCGCCGGCTGATCACCGATCTGGCCGCGGTGCGCGACGACGTGCCCCTGATCCTCGTCGTCGCCCCGCCCGGCTACGGCAAGTCCATCGCGCTGCGCCAGTGGGCCGCCCGCGACCAGCGCCCCTTCGCCTGGGTCACCGCCGAGGAGGCCGACGCCGACCCGCACCGGCTGCTGCGCCGGATAGCCCGGGCCGTCGCCGAGATCCGCCCGGTCGAGCCGGCCACCTGGCGCGCGCTCTCGGCGCCCGCGGAGCAGCTGGTCACCGAGGCCGTGCCCCGGCTGGCCGCGGCGGCCCCACCGGTGCTGGTCATCGACGACGTCCACCGGCTGCGCGGCACGCCAGGCCATCAGCTCGTGCTGGCCCTGGCCGAGCGGATGCCGGCCGGGTGCCACCTGGCGATCGGCGCCCGCAGCCGCCTCGGCCTGCACGTGGGCGGCCTGCGCAGCGAGGGCCGGTGCGCCGAGTTCGGCCCGTCCGACCTGCGGCTGTCCCGGGCCGAGGCGCTGCACCTGATCCGGGCCACCGGCACCGTCCTGCCGGCCGAGCAGGCCCTGGCCCTCAACCGGCGGTTCGAGGGCTGGCCGGCCGGGGTCTACCTGGCCGCGCTGAGCCTGCGCGGCCGGCCCGACGCGGCCACCGCCGCCGAGCAGGTCACCGGGGCCGACGCCTATCTCAGCGAGTACTTCCGCGACGTGGTGCTGGCCCCGGAGCCGGCCGACACGGTCCGGTTCCTGCTGCGCGTGGCCACTCTGGACAGTCTCTCCGGCAGCTTGTGCGACGCCGTGCTGCGCCGGCACGGCTCCGGGCAGCTGCTGGCCGGGCTGGCCGTACGCAACGTGTTCGTGGCGCCGATCCACCCGGCCGCCCGCACGTACCGGTTCCACCCCGCGTTCCGCGACATGCTGGTGGCCGAGCTGCGCCGCCGGGAACCGGCCACCGAGGCGACCCTGCACCGGCGCGCGGTCACCTGGTACGAGCGGCGCCAGCAGGCGGAAGCGGCGGTGCGGCACGCCGCGGCGGCCGGGGATCTGAAGGCCACTGCACGGCTGGTGCTGCGCCACGGGCGTGAGCTGATCGACGAGGGGCGCGCCCCGCAGGTCGCGGCCGCCCTCGACACGCTCGGCCGGGGCGCGGTGGAGCAGGATCCGCGGCTGGCCGCGCGGGCCGGCTGGACGTACGCCTTCGCGGGCCGCCCGGTCCAGGCCACGGCCTGCCTGAACGCGGACACCGGGACCGCGCCCGACGCGCGGACGGCGGCCGCGTTCGACCGGCTGCGGGCCGCCCTGGCCCCCGGCGGCGTGGACGGGATGCTCGGCAACGCCCGCCGGGCCGCCCGGTCCGAGCGGCCCGGCTCCGACTGGTACGCCACGACGATGACCCTGCTCGGCGTGGCCGAGGAGCTGACCGGCAACACCGTGCTGGCCACGGCCCGTTTCGCCCGGGCCGCCCGGGCCGGCGGCGAGCATCCGGCGCCGTCCGCGCTCGCTCTGGCCGGGTTGGCCTGGCACGCGGCCGACCAGCACGACTGTGCCGCCTCGGCCGCCTACGCGGAGGAGTCGGCGGCGCTGCTCGGGCCGGGCCTGCGCTCGTACGGCTGGTCGGTGTTGACCCATCTGGTCCGGGCCCGGGTGGCGCTGGAGGTCGGGGACACCAAGGCGTTCCGGGTGCTGCTGGGCGAGGGGGCCGAGGCGATGGAGCACGCCCGGCCGTTCCCGTGGCTGGTCGCGTCGGCGTCGATCCGGCTCGCCCGGATCATGCTCGACGCCGGGGACAAGCCCGAGGCCTCGAAGGCGGCGGTCCGGGCCCGGCTCGCCCTGGACCACCTGACCACCACGGGCGTGCTGGCCGAGCGGTACCGGGCGCTGGTGGCCGATCTGGGGCCGCAGCCGGCGCCGGAGGGCATCACCGACACGGCCGGGCTGACCGCGGCCGAGCAGCGGGTGCTGCGGCTGCTGCCGACCCATCTCACCCTCAACCAGATCGCGGGTGAGCTCCAGCTGTCCCGCAACACGGTCAAGACCCAGGTCGCCGCCGTCTATCGCAAGCTCAGCGCGACGACCCGGGCCGCCGCGGTGGTCCAGGGCCGCGAGCGTGGGCTCCTTGAATGACGCGGCTCATTCCTCCCGGGTGAGGCCCGGCGCGGCCCGGCGGGTCAGGCTCGGGCCATGTCCGTTCAGAATCGGCCGACCGAGGTCACCCCGTGGGCGGCCTGGGTCGTCTTCGCCGGGGTGCTGCTCGGCATCGTCGGGATCCTGCAGGTCGCCCTCGGCGTCCTGGCCCTGACCCGGCACGAGCTGTTCGCGATCGACGAGTCCCGGCTGCTTGTGGCCACCAGCTGGACTGCGTGGGGCTGGACCCACCTGATCATCGGGGCCGTCCAGATCGTGGTCGGGCTCGCCCTGCTGGCCGGGCAGAGCTGGGGCCGGGTCTTCGCGGTGGTGCTGGCCTTCCTCAGCTCGCTGTCCAACCTGGCCTTCCTGGCCGCGTTCCCGGTCTACGCCGTGCTGATCATCGGGTTCAACATGGTCACGATCTACGCGATCACCGCGCACGGCACCGAGATCCGGCCCGACTACGACGACCGGCGCCCCTGACTGGAGGATCGTCATGACTTCCCGCAAGAAGAGCAAGGCCTCGAAGAACCGCCGCCCGGCCGCCGTCGCCGCGGCCGGTCTCGCCCTGGCCGGCGCGGCCGCCGTGGTGATCGGCCGCCGCAAGAACCGGTCGAAGCCGGCCGAGACCCCGCAGACCGAGGCGGCGCCGCTGTCCACAGTGAGGTGACGACCCGGCCGCTGCCGGGGGCGCCGCGCTGGGTGGGCGCCGTCTGGGAGTGGGCGTCCACCCGCTGGCCGGGCCGGATCGGGCTGGGCACGCTGGCCGCGATCGTGCGCCTGGAGATCTTCGACCGGGCCATGACCCTGGCCGCGCAGCTGTTCACGTCCGTCTTCCCACTGCTGATCATGCTGGCGGTGCTGCTCGGGCGGACCTTCGACGAGAAGCTGGCCACGGTCGTGAAGCTGCCCGACGAGGTGGCGCGGCTGCTCAACGAGGCGATCAGCGGCAGCAGCGTCGGCGCCTTCGGCGTGGTCGGCACCCTGATTGTGCTCGTCTCCACGACCAGCCTGGCCCGGGCCTTCACCCGGGCCTACGCCACGATCTGGGGCCTGCCCCGGCCGCGCAGCACCCCGCGGCACGCCTGGCGGTGGCTGGTCGCCGTGCTGGTGCTGGCCTTCAGCGTGGTCGCCATCCAGTTGCTGGTCCGGGCCGCCATGGAGGCGCCCGCCCCGTACGTGACGGTGGCCCTGGTGACCATGCTGGCCGACCTGGGCGGCGCGCTGTTCTTGCCGTGGATCCTGACCGCCCGCCGGATCCCGGCCCGGCTGCTCCTGCCCGGCGCGCTGCTGTTCGCCGTCGCGATGCTGGTGCTGCGGCCGGCCGGCTCGCTCTACCTGCCGCACGCGCTGGACGTGAGCGCGGCCCGCTTCGGGACCATCGGCGTGGCTTTCACCTACATCGGCTGGCTGTACGTGTTGTCGTTCGCCTACCTGATCACGGCCGCGGCCGGCCAGGTGATCGCCACCGACCCCGGCCGCCTCGGCCTCCTGATCCGAAACTATTGTTTCGGCCGTAGGCCGCGAACGGGATCTCCACCCGTTCCCGCCGACCATCGAGACTGATCTTCATCTATCCCGTGCCCCGTGGCAGCTGTGCTGAAGCACCGTCTCGCCCTGCTCCTCGGCTTCTCGATCGCCGCCGCCGACGTCGACATCGACCACGTCTTCCCCTTGGCCGAAGCCCGGCGCTCCGGCGCCGGCTCCTGGACCACCGCCAAGCGCCAGCTGATCGCCGTGACCGACAACGTCAACCCCTCGGCTCCTACTGCTGAGCCCGCGCCGCGGCGCCCTCGACGACGACCTCCAGACACTCCTGGAACAAGTCGTCCACGGTGCGCCCGGGCTGGAAGTACTCGGTGATCGCGGTGACCATGGTCGGGTGCTTCTCGGTGAAGGCCGGCAGGTCGAATCCCTCCAGCGCCTTGGCGTCCGGGCGGGGAGCCTGCTCCTCGAGCACGTGCCCGACCGTGAAGCGCTCGACCGTCAGGACGATCACGCGGGCCCGCCGCAGCGGGACGCCCCGCGTTACCAGGGTGCTCATGGCCAGCTCGGAGATCGCCGCCATGGTCCGGGACAGCTGGGCCGCGGAGATCACCCGGGCGCCGTCCGGGTGGGCGAGCAGGGCGCGGCGCAACCGCCCGGCGAGACCGCTCAACCACTCCGGCCAGGCCTGATCCGCCGCGGGCGGGGCCAGGTGGCCGAACTCCTGGTCGAGGATCGCGTCGGCGATCGCGGTGACCAGGGCCGCCTTGTTCGGCATGTGCCAGTAGAGCGTCGGCGACTGCACGCCCAGCCGCGCGGCCAGCTTGCGTGTCGTCACCCCGTCGAGGCCCTCGGCATCCAGCAGGGCGACGGCCTCGTCGACGATCCTCTGCCGGTCCAGCGCCACAATTGCCACCTCCACCGTCACTCTATCAGTGCTAGATTCTCCCTATCACTGATAGAGCGACGGAGACCGTCATGTCGATTCGCATGGTTCTGCACCGCCTTAGTCACCTCGTCCCCGGAGTTCCCGCGCACGCCGAGCGGTTGGCCGGGCACCAGGGCCCCGCGGCCCACCCTCACCAGCGGAGAAACCACTCGCCCGCTCGGCCGCCCCGGTTCCTGCCCGCGTGGCAGCGGCGGATCGCCGCGTTCGTCGAGCGGGCACCGCGATGAAGGCAGCAGTGCTGCACGAGATCGGCGGTGTCCCGCGCTACGAGGACTTCCCGGATCCCGTGGCCGGCGACGACGAAGTCGTCATCGAAGTGAAGGCGGTCGCGGTCGAGAACGTCGACAAACGCATCGCGGACGGCACGCACTACGCGAGCCGGCAGTACACCGCCCAGCTACCGGCGATTCCCGCTTTCGACGGCGTCGGCGCGCTGCCCGACGGCACCCTCGTGGGATTCGGCAACCCGCGCCCGCCCTATGGCGCGCTCGCCGAGAAGACCGTGGTGCCCAAGGGCGCGTACGCCCCGATCCCGGACGGCGTCGATCCGGTGATCGCGACCGTTCTGGCCACCGCGATCACCGCCATGTCGGTCCGGACCGCCGCCGGCTTCGCGCCCGGCGAGACGGTGCTCGTGCAGGGCGCCACCGGGGTCGCGGGGCGGCTCGCGGTGAAGGTGGCCCGGCTGCTCGGCGCCGGCCGGATCGTCGCGACCGGCCGCGAGTACGGCCAGTTGCGGGAGGTGCGGGCCCTGGGGGCCGATGCGGTGATCAACACGGCGGTGCCGGACGAGGCGCTAGCGCAGGCCTACCTCGAAGCCAAGGGCGAGGGGTACGACGTGGTGCTCGACTATCTCTGGGGCCGGCCCACGGAGATCCTGCTGCGATCGCTGGTTCCGCGGGCGTTCGCCTTCCCGAAGCCGACCCGGCTGATCCAGATCGGTGAGTCGGCGGGCGGCGAGCTCACCCTGGCGGCGGAAAGCCTGCGTACCTCCGGGGTGGAGATCTACGGGGCGGCCAAGGGCCTCGGCCCCCAGACCATGCAGGAGGTGTACGGCCAGATCGTCGCGTGGGCGCAGTCCGGTGAGCTCACTTTCGACGTCGAGCGGGTCGCCCTGGCCGACATCGAGGCCGCCTGGCCGCGCACCGATCTGCGCGGCCGCCGGCTGGTCGTGGTGCCGTGAGCTCCGGCCGTTCCTGCCGGGTGCGCCGGTCCGGCAGCCGGGCTCGGGCCTGATCCGCTCAGCCGGATCAAGGCTCCGAACCGGGCCGGCCGGGTGGGGGCGGTTCCTCCGGCGGACCGGGCCTGGACCCGGAGCCCGGCGGTGGCGCAGTTGTTGCGGGATCCGGGCCCGGCTGCCCGTCGGGAGTTGTGCCGGGCGGGGGTGCTCCGGGGGCGGCGTTCGGGTCGGGTGGGGTGGGGGCCAGTTCGGCGTTGAGGGCGTCCAGGACGGCCTGGACCTGGGGACGGAGCAGGCGCCAGTCGCGGGCGGCGGACTGGGCGGCGGACTCGTCGTCGATGGTGGCTATCAGGTCGTGGAGCAGGAGGGCGATCTGGCCGGAGGCGGCCTGACGGGGGCCGTCGCCGGCGCGGGCGGCCAGGGACTCCCAGCGGGTGATGAGGGCGATCAGGTCGTCGCGGACCGGGGGCCAGGCCAGGCGACGGTCGGCGAAGGTGGTGGTGGCCAGGACCCGCGGGAGGCCGCGGTCCAGGAGGGCCCGGGTGTCGGCGGTCAGGGCGGTCGACTCCGTGTCCCAGGTGCCCTTCTTGCGGGCGCGGGTGATCAGGACGGCGGCGATGACCCCGCCCACCACCAGGAAGAGCAGGAACCAGGCGAGGAGGTTGCCGCTGTCGCTGTCGTCCGAGGCGGGCACGGCCGCCGCGGATTCGCTGGTCCGGGTCGCGGTAGGAGTCTGAGCGGCGGCGGTCGCGGTCTGGGCGGTCGCCTCAGTGGTCGCCTGATTCGCCCTGGTCGGTGCCGTCGTGCGGGCCGGCTCGGTCGTGCGGACAGGCTCGGTGGTGCGGGTCGGCTCGGTCGTGCGGACAGGCTCGGTGGTGCGGGTCGGCTCCGGCTGGACGGTGGTGGTCCGGGTCGACGTGGGCTCCGGATCGGTGGTCTCGACCGGACCGGTGGCGCGCGGCGGCAGGGTGCGGGTCGGCTCGGCCTCGGCGGTTCGCGTGGCCTCGGCCGTGCGGTCGAGGGTGACCGACGGCCGCGTGGACGGCAGGGCCACCCCGCTGTCGCCGTCGCCGCAGGCCGCCACCGCCAGGACGGAGGCGACGGCGAGAGTGAGGACCCGCCCCGGGCGCCCCATGTCAGGCGACGACGTGCAGGTCGTGGCTGGTGTTGTTGAGGCGGCGGCCGCCGCTCTCGGTGACCGTGACGATGTCCTCGAGGCGGACGCCGAAGCGGTCCGGCAGGTAGATGCCGGGCTCGATCGAGAAGCACATCCCGGGCACCATCGGCCGTGTCTCACCCTCCACCATGTACGGCGGTTCGTGGGTCGTCAGCCCGATCCCGTGCCCGGTCCGGTGGATGAAGTATTCGCCGTAGCCCGCGTCCGTGATGACCTTCCGGGCCGCCCGGTCGACCTCCTGGCACGGCCCGCCCGGCTGCACCGCCTCGAAACCGGCCTGCTGGGCCGCCCGCACGATGTCGAACACGTCCCGTTCGAGCGGCGTCGGCGGTCCTACATGGACGGTCCGGGTGGTGTCCGACCCGTACCCGTCCTTGAGCCCACCGAAGTCCAGCACCACCATGTCACCGGCCTGGATGACGCGATCGCCCATCTCGTGGTGCGGGTTGGCCCCGTTCGGCCCCGACCCGACGACGGTGAAGTCGACCTGCGAGTGCCCGGCGGAGATCAGTAGCCGCGCGAGATCCCGGCCGATGTCGGTCTCGGTGCGCCCTTCGAAACGTACCGCTTTGATCTGCTCGTAGGCGGCGTCCGCCGCCGCCCCCGCCGCCTCCAGCCGGGCCACCTCGTCGGGGGTCTTGACCGCGCGCAGCATGGGCAGCGAGGAAGTCATCGACGTGTAGCGCGTCTGTGGCAGCGCCGCCTGCAACCCGAGCAGGTGCATGGCCCACGCCGAGTCCGAGATGGCGTAGTGGCCCGCCGGATCCAGCAGGCGCGAGACCGGGCCGTACGGATCGGTGCCGTCGGCCCAGTCGGTCGTCTCCACCACCG
This sequence comes from Actinoplanes sp. NPDC049598, assembly GCF_040675435.1. Taxonomy (NCBI): domain Bacteria; kingdom Bacillati; phylum Actinomycetota; class Actinomycetes; order Micromonosporales; family Micromonosporaceae; genus Actinoplanes; species Actinoplanes sp. NPDC049598. The sequence goes on from NZ_JBFAOX010000013.1 coordinate 117,996, forward strand.
AGTAGCCGGGCGCCTCGGCCGCGTCCGGCCGTTCGAGGGTCGGCACGATCAGGTGCGGGTCATGGTCGCCGTCGAGGATCAGCAGGGTGAGCCGCTCGGTGGTGGCGGTCGGCTTGTAGCCGGTGAAGTAGGTCAGGTCGGGGCCGGGTGTGACCAGGAGTCCGGTCAATCCTTCGGCGGCCGCCTGGGCCACCGCGTTCTCCATGCGGCGGGCGTAGTCCTTGGCTGTCATGTCGGGGCACCTTCCGGTACGGGCCGGGTCGGGATCGTGTGGCTGGCGGCGGCGGCCGCGGCCGCGAGGTGCACGGCCGAGGCGTGGGCCTGGCGGTGCCGGCGCATCAGGACGACGAGGGCGACACCGGCCGCCGACATGATCGCAAGAAGGAGGGAGGCCGCGCTGAGACCCGCCGCGAGCGCGTCCGCGGCCGGTTCGCCTTGATGGTTGTCCGTGGCCGCGGTCGAGACGGTGGCCGCCGCCGCGACCGCGAGCGACCCGCCCACGTACCGGGCCATGTTGGAGATGCCGGACGCCTGGCCGACCTGGTCCGCGTCGACGGCCGAGGTCGAGGCGGAGGAGGCGGGCCCGTTGGCGAAGCCGAGTCCGACCGACAGGACGATCAAGGGCAGGACAAAGGCGCCGTACGTCCAGTCGGCCGTCACGAACATCAGGACCCCCACGCCGATCGTGGCCAGCAGGAAGCCCCCGGCCACGGCCACCCCACCGCCCAGCTTGACCGCGAGCGGCGTGATGAGCGGCGTGACGGCGATCATCGCGGCCGCGGCGGGCAGCGTGGCGAGACCGGCCTCGAGGGCGCTCAGCCCGAATCCGGCCGGGTCCTGGAAGTACAGGCTTAGCAGGTACATCAGCGCGTTGATGATGCCGGCCACCAGCAGGATGGCGATGGTCGCGCCGACCAGCACCGGGTTGCGCAGCAGCTTCAGGTCGACCAGCGGCGCCGCCGAGCGTTTCTCCACGGCCACGAAACCGAAGCCGCCGAGGACCGCCACGACCAGGCAGCCGACGGTCGGCACCGAGAACCAGCCCCAGTCGCCGCCCTGGCTCAGGGCCAGAACCAGCGGAACGAGCAGCACGGCCACGAGCACCGTGCCGAGAACGTCGATCGACTTCGTGCGGTGCTCGTCGCGTGACTCGCGTACCGCCGACAGCGTGACCGGCACGCAGACCGCGGCGATCGCGGCGTCGATCCAGAACAGGCCCTGCCAGCCGGTCGAATCGACCAGGACCCCGCCGACGAGCGGCCCGACGGCGGCGCCGACGGCCGAGGCGGCGCCCCAGAGCGTGATCGCCTTCATCTGGGCCGCGCCGGACGAGGCGACCGACAGCAGGCTCATCCCGCAGGCCAGGATGGTCGAGCCGGCCGCGCCCTGGATCATGCGGCCGGCGATGATGCCGGCCGCGTTCTGCGACAGGGCGATCAGCGCGCACGACGCCACGAACAGCACCAGGCCACCCAGGAAGATCTTGCGGCGGCCGAAGACGTCGCCGAGCGCGCCCGCGGTGACGATGACCGCCGCGCCGACCAGCATGTAGCCGGTCACCGCCCACTGCAGCACGTCCAGCGAGGCGCCGACGTCCTGGCTGATCGCGGGCAGCAGGATGGTCACGGCGGACGTGTTGGCGTTGACCACCAGCGCCGAGACACACGCGGCCAGCAGCACGCCGGTGCCCGCGGCCCGGCTCGTTGTCACCGTCATGCCGACAGCGTCGCTGCCGCGTTCGGCCGCCGGGATCCTTCGTTCCGGATGAATCGGCCCGCGGGTGATCCTGGTTGACTTCGGCCGCATGGAGCTGCTCGGGCCGCTGGTGGAATGGCTGCTGCGGGGCAGCTTCGAGGGGACGATGCGCTCCGAGCGGGTGGTACGCGACGTGGCGGCCCGCTACGGCCATCGGGTGGAGGTCACGTTCCTCGCAGACTCGGCACTGCTCACTGTGGACGGACGCGCGTATTCGTACGCCCGGGAGCCTGGTGTTCCGCCTCTGAACCAGGTCACCGCGATGAAACGCCTGCTGTCCGATATGTCGCACCTGACGGAAACGCAGGCCGCGGCCCGCTTGAGCGAGATCGCGGCCATGCCGCCCCGCTGGAACAAGGCCTGGCAACTGGCCGGGCTGGTTCTGTTCACCGTCGGCTTCGGCATCTCGGTGCAGGCCACGTGGCAACAGGTGGGCGTCTCGGCGCTCACCGGTCTCGTCGTGGGCCTGCTCGTCATCTCGGGCCGGGGCCGGCTCATCGAGCCCTTCGTCGCCTCGGTCCTGGTCTCGGTGGTCGTGCTCCTGCTGTACGAGCACGGGTGGCTGGACGGCGGCCCGATCCAGCTCATCGTCCCCGCGCTGTTCTATTTCATCCCCGGCGACGCGATCAGCGCGGCCGCCCTCGAGCTGGCCCTGAACCGGATGACCGCCGGCGCCGCCCGCCTCGTCTACAGCATCATCGTGCTGCTCGTGCTGGCGTTCGGCGCCCTGGTCGCCACGGTCTTGCTGCAGCTGCCCCCGAGCGTGCTGTTCGACGTGAGCGTGCCCGGCAACCTCGGCCCGTTCGAGGTGTGGGCGGGCTGGGTGCTGTTCGGGCTCGGGGTGATGTTCGTCTTCCAGATGGCCCCGCGCGACTTCCCGTGGGCGCTCGGCCTGATCCTGCTCACCGCCGCCGCGGCCGAGCTGGCCACCCGGGCGCTGGGCGACCCGTTCGGGACGTTCACCGGGGCGGTATTGATGACAACGGTGGCGTTGCGCCTCGGACGGAAGCCTGCGCTTCCCCCGGCGTACGTCCTCTATCTTGGCGCCTTTTATGTCCTGACCCCGGGCTCGCACGGGCTGCGCGGCCTGGAGAGCTGGATCGGCGGCCATCCGATCGAGGGCGTCGGCGGCGTGACCGACATGGTGGGCCTGCTGATCGCCATCGCGGTCGGGATGCTCGTCGGGGCCGCGCTCACTCGCCGGGGGTGAAGTGCCGGGCGTCCAGCATTGCCGATGATCTGGCCATGAGCGCGACGGACACGAAGCCCGCCACAAGAGCGGTCAACTACATCTCGTGGGTGGCGCTGGCCCTGATGACGACGAGTTCGGTGGCGAGCCTGCGGCCCGCGCCGACCATGGCGGTCTACGGACTGGCGAGCATCTTCCTCTACCTGTTACCCGCCCTGGTCTTCCTGCTACCGACCGCTCTGGTCTCGGCGGAGCTCGCCTCGGGCTGGAACGGCGGCGTCTTCAAGTGGGTCAGTGAGGGCATCTCGAAGCCGATGGGCTTCCTGGCCGTCTGGTGTCAGTTCGCGATGACCATCTTCTACTACCCGAGCCTGCTGGGTTTCGTGGCCAGCACCCTGGCCTACGTCATCAATCCCGACCTGGCCTCCAGCGGCGTCTGGACCGCGATCGTCATCATGGTCTGCTACTGGACCGGCGTCTGGGTCTCCTCGCGCGGCACCTCGGGCGTGGCCGGTCTGGCCAGTGCCGGCCTGGTCATCGGCACACTGATCCCGGGGGTCGTGCTGGTCGTGCTCGGCATCGCCTTCCTCGGCCAGGGCAACGAGTCGGCCGCCCCGATGACCTCGGACAACCTGCTTCCGGCGTGGGCCGGCCTGTCCAGCCTGGTGCTCATCGTCAACAACTTCCTGTCCTACTCGGGCATGGAGATGAACGCGGTGCACGTCTCCTCACTGCGCAAGCCGGGCCGCGAGTTCCCGCGGGCGATGTTTTTGGCCATGGGTCTCGTGCTGCTCATCTTCATCCTGCCCGCGCTGGCGATCAGCTGGATCGTCCCGGCCGACCAGCTGTCCCTGACGGCCGGCGTCATGCAGGCCTTCGACGCGGTCTTCGCCGAATTCAACTCGCAGTGGCTGACCCCGATCCTCGGCGTCATGCTGGTCGCGGCCTCGCTCGGCGGCATGCTGACCTGGCTGGCCGGCCCGTCCAAGGGTCTGCTGCTCATCTCGCGCCAGGAGGGTTACCTGCCGCCGTTCCTGCAGAAGCTCAACCGGCACGGCGTGCAGCAGAATATCCTGGTCACCCAGGGGCTGGTGACCACGGTCATCGCGCTGGCGTACGCGCTCATCCCCGACGTGTCCAGTGTGTACTGGATCTTCTCGGTGATCACCACTCAGGTCTACCTGATCATGTACCTGTTGATGTTCGTGGCCGCGGTCCGGCTGCGCCGCAACAACCCCGACCACCCGCGCGGCTACCGTGCGCCCATGCTGACCGGCCTGTGCGGCATCGGTTTCGCGGCCTCGCTGGCGGCCCTGCTCATCGGCTTCGTCCCCTCGTCGCAGTTCGGCGACGGCAACGTCGGCGCCTACCTGGCGATCGTGGCCGGCGGCGCGCTCGGGCTCGGCCTGCTCGTGCCGTGGCTGTTCTACCGGTCGCGCAAACCGTCCTGGAAGACCGAGCCCACATCGACGCAAGAGGAGGTAGTCGCATGAGCGTCTCGGTCCAGCGCAAGAGCAACACCGTCACCTACATCGTGCTCGGCATCGTCTTCCTGGTCATCCTCGGCACGGCGCTGTTCGCCTTCAGCAGCGCCCACGAGTCCCGCCAGGCCGAGGAGAAGGCCCAGGAGCTGCAGTCGCAGCTCTCCGCGGCCGGCATGCGGGTTCCCTCGACTGATCAGATCGTCCGGGTCCTCGGTGACGACGGCGGCCCGATCTGCGACGACCCCGGCGACGCGCTGCGCCGCGCCACCCTCTACGGCCAGCTCACCAACGGCGCCGCCGGTCCCGGGCAGCGGCCGGTCATCGCCGACAGCCGGGTCGTCCAGGGCCAGCTGATGATCATCAAGGTGTACTGCCCGCACTACGCCGACGACTTCCAGAAGGTCATCGACGATCTCAAATTCGACGATGTGGCGGCGATGTGATGCGTGACCGGATCGACGGCCTGATGGACCGGGCCCGGGCCGATCTGGCCGAGCTGGTGGCCATCCGCTCGGTGGCCGACCCCCGGCAGTACCCGCCGGAGGAGTGCGCGAAGGCCGCGCAATGGGTGGTGGAGAACTTCGCCCGGATCGGCTTCACCGACCTGTCGCTCAAGGAGACGAGTGACGGGAGCCGCGCGGTCCATGGCCTACGCCCGTCGAGCGTGCCGGACGCCCCGACGGTGTTGCTGTACGCGCACTACGACGTGCAGCCGCCGCTGGACGAGGCGGCGTGGCGGACACCGCCGTTCGAGCTCACCGAATCGGGTGGCCGGTGGTACGGCCGCGGGACGGCCGACTGCAAGGGCAACATCGTCATGCACCTGACGGCGTTGCGCGCCCTCGGCGCCGACCTGCCGGTCAACCTCAAGCTGATCGTCGAAGGTTCCGAGGAGCAGGGCACGGGCGGGCTCGAGGACTTCGTCGTCCGCAACCCCGCGCTGCTCGCCGCCGACGCCATCCTGGTCTGCGACACGGGCAATGCGGCGGTCGGCGTCCCCGCCGCGACGGTGACCCTGCGCGGCCTGGTCAACGTGGTCGTGACGGTGTCCGCCCTGGCCGGCGAGCTCCATTCCGGGATGTTCGGCGGCGCCGCGCCGGACGCCCTGGCCGCTCTGATCACGATCCTGTCGTCCTTGCGCGACACATCGGGCAACACCACGATCGCCGGCCTGTCGGGTGATCAAACCTGGACCGGTGCGCCCTACCCCACCGACCAGTTCCGCGCCGATTCCGGCCTCCTGCCCGGCGTGGGCCTGCTCGGCGACGGCACCGTCTCCGACATGATCTGGGCCCGCCCGGCGGTGACCGTGCTCGGCATCGACTGCCCCCCGGTCGTCGGCTCGGCCGCGGCCATCCAGCCGCACGCCCGGGCCCGGCTCAACCTGCGCGTGCCGCCCGGCACCGACGCCGTCAAAGCCCAGAACGCCCTGATCGCCCAGCTGCACGCGGCCGCCCCGTGGGGCGTACAGGTCGAGGTCGAGAAGGAAGCACTCGGCCAGCCCTTCGAGGCCCGGACCGGCGGCCCCGCCTACCGGGCCATGGCCACCGCCATGCAGCAGGCCTACGGCCGCGAGATGACCACCCTGGGCCAGGGCGGCTCGATCCCCTTGTGCAACGTCTTCGCCGACACCTACCCCGACGCCGAGATCATCCTGATGGGCGTCGAGGAACCCCAGGCACTCATCCACGCCCCCAACGAAAGCGTCGACCCCACCGAGATCGCCCGCGTGGCCCACGCCGAGGCCCTGTTCCTGCAGTCCTACCGCAAGTAGCGTCCGCTCCGGCCAGCGCCCGGCCTGCAACCCCGGAGGCCGGGCGCCCCCGCGCCGGGATGTGATTGGCCAAAGGTAGCGATTCCATGAGAGTAAGCAGCATCGGTCGCTCAGCTCGCGCTCTTGGCGGCAGGTTTCGCAGGGGCAGCAAGTCGCGCGATCGGCCCAGGCCCTGCGCTCCCCAGTCAGGTTCATCGTTCCTGGCCAGGGCGCAGGGCCCGGGCAGACGCTTCGAACCGCATCTCAGCCGGGCTGAGGGACCGCCAAGGGCGGTGGGCCGTACCGGCTTCAGGCGCTGGAGGCCAGGCCTGGGTCGGTGTTCGAGGCGAGGCTGGGGCCTGGGGAGCGCAGCCGGGCGACGGCGACGAAGACCAGGCCGAGGCCGACGAAGACCAGGACGGTCGCGCCGAAGAAGAGGAAGGCTTTCAGGCCGATCTGGGGCCAGACCAGCAGGGCGACGCCGGCCAGGACGGCGAGCAGGCCCAGGCCGATGCGCCAGCTGCCGCCGGACTCGCCGCTGCCGACGGTGGAGAAGATCTCGGCGAGGCCGTCGAGCATCCAGCCGATCGCGACGACCAGCAGCAGGATGGCCAGGGAGGCGACCACGTTGCGCAGGCACAGGATGCCGAGCAGGGCGGTCAGCACGCCGAAGATGATCCCTAGCACCCGGTTCAGGACCGGGTAGCCGGGGCTCATCAGCAGCGTGACCGTGCGGACGATGCCGGCGATCAGCAGGTTGAGGCCGAACAGGAAGGCCACGACCCGCAGGGTGGCGCCGGGCCAGGCGTACGCGACGATCCCGACCACGATGGCCAGGATCCCCGCGGTCAGCCGGAGCCAGTTGAGTGGGCGGGACACGGCCTGGCTCACTTGACCTCGCGGCCGTGCACCGCGAGCGCGTAGATGATCAGGACGTCGATGGCGATGATGATGGCGCACCAGAGCGGGTAGGCCGGCAGGAACGCCGCATTGGCCAGGGCGCTCAGGCAGGCGATGACGATGCCGGCCACGCGGGCCCAGGTCTGGCCGGCGAAGATGCCGATGCCGACGCCGACCGCGATCAGGCCGATGATCAGGTGGGTCCAGCCCCACGCGGTGTAGTCGAGGGTGAGGATCAGGCCGCTGCTGGTGGTCAGGTAGTAGTCGTCGCGGACGATCGCGACGATGCCCTCCATGACCTGGAAGCCGCCCATCAGCATGAGCATCACCGCGGCGAAGATGACGACACCCACCCAGGCGGTGGGCTCCGCGGCCCGGCGGCGGGGCGGGGTGTACGTCTCGTCGGCCGCGTAGTCGGACCTCGCCTGTGTCTCGGACATGTCCAGTCCCCAATCAGAGTTCGGAAGGTGGGAGGCGGCGTACCTCGATGAGCCGCAGCCCGAGGCCGTGGATGCGGGAGATGAGCCCGATGACGGCCGACTGGTCGGGCATCGAGCCGTGCAGCACCGTCTCCGGCGGCTCGACGCTGACCGTCAGGTCGCGCAGCTCGGCCAGCAGCTCCTCGGGAAGCACCCCGGACACCCGGACCTGGTAGGTCGCGTCGGTCATGACCACGTGCCCCCCTCCATGAGGGCGATCTCCTCGTCGCCCGGCACCACGACCCGGGGATCCGGCGTGAAGTCGAGATCGGGGGTGCGTCCTTTGTAGTCGGCGGCGTTGAGGATGACCTTCATGGTGTTCAGCCGGGCCTGTTGTTTGTCGTTGGAGCGCACGATCACCCAGGGCGCGACCGTCGTGCCGGTGCGCCGCAGCATGTCGTACTTGCGGTTGGTGAAGTCGTCCCAGCGGTCCTGGGCCTGCAGGTCGATCTCGCTGAGCTTCCACTGCCGCAGCGGGTCGGTGCGGCGGCGTTCGAAGCGGCGGGCCTGTTCCTCGCGGGTCACGCTGAAGTAGAGCTTGACCAGGATCGTCCCGGCGCGGACGAGGTCCTTCTCGAAGCCGGTGACCCCGTCGAGGAAGTTCGTGTACTCGGTGGGGGTGCAGAATCCGAAGACCTGCTCGACCATCGCGCGGTTGTACCAGCTGCGGTCGAACAGGACCATCTCCCCGCCGGCCGGGAAGTGCGCGACGTAGCGCTGGTAGTACCACTGCGAGCGTTGCTCCTCGGTGGGATGGCCGAGGGCGACCACGCGGTACCGCTTGGCGTTCATGAAACGGGTCACCCGGCGGATCGCCCCGCCCTTGCCGGCCGCGTCGCGCCCCTCGAACAGCACGATCATGCGCAGGTTCTGGATCTCGAGGTGCTTCTGCAGCTTGAGCAGCTCGACCTGCCAGGGCCGCAGCGCACGCTCGGCGCTCAACTTGCGGGCGGCTTTGTCGTACGCGTCGGCGTGGTCCATGCCGATCAGCCTGTTACCGGGTGGGCGGTACGCACGTCATCCTTCGCGGATGACCGCAGCAGCCCGAGGGTGAACAGCCTCTCCAGGCGCCGCACCACGTACGGGTGGGACATCGGCAGCTGGGCCAGCCCGACCCAGAACCCGTGCAGCCGCTTGCCCTGCTGGACGAGCTCGGGGATGTCCACGGTGTGCTCGGTGTAGCGGCCACCGGCCAGCAGCACCAGACCGGTCGCGCCGTGCGGGCACAGGTATGCGCCGTGCCGGTCGCACGAGTACTCCCGCAGGCGCGACAGCGTGGGCCCGAGGATCGGGATGCGCTCGGAGTACGCGACGGCCAGCTGGTACCACAGCGAGACGTGGTGCAGTTTGATGTGCCCGACCTCGTGCCCGAGGATGAAGCGCAGCCCGTCCCGGTTCTCGCCGCGCAGGTTGACGAAGAGCTCGTTGGCGATCACCACGTAGTCGTGCCCGGTGGCCTGGGCGGCGAAGGCGTTGAGGGTGCCGTTGCCGTTGGCCAGGTAGATGCTGGGCCGCCGGGGCAGCTGCAGCTTGTGCGCGAACTCGTCGACGATCCGGTAGAGCTCGGGGTACTGCCGCGGGCTGAGCTCGACCGCGCCGCCGCGGATGGCGGCCCGCTGGGTCTCGCGGATGACCACCAGGGCCGGTACGAACAGCAGCAGCGCGACGAAGGCGGAGCGTACGGTCGTGCCCCAGCCGGACTCGCGGATCCGGTCGGGCAGGAACGGCAGGGTGAACGCCGCTTGCAGGATCGCCCAGATGATGATCACGTTGAGGACCACCATGAACACGAACATGGGGATCTCGGCGGGGTGCCGCAGACGTGGGTTCGGCACGGCGGGGTCCCTTCTTCCGGTGAATGACCACGACGCTCCCCCGGCATGACCGGCCGCACCTCATCCTGCCGGTATGAGGTACGGCGGCGGGCGACACCCGAGGCTGGTGCCATGACGGAACGGTGGCTGGCGCGGCTCGCCTTCGTCACGATCGCGGCCGCCGGAGTGCTCGTCCTCGCCGCGGCGGGGATCCGGGGCAGCCTCGCGCTGCTGATCACCGGGGTGGCCGGGGTGGTGGCCGGCCTGGTCGCGGCCTGGTGGTTCCTCACCCACCACGGCGTCGTGCGCTGGCTGGCCGGCGCCGTCGTGGTGATCGCCCCGCTGGTCGTGGCCGTGCTGTTCGCGCGGGCCGCGCTGATCTGGGTGATGGTCCTGTTCGGACTGCTCTGGGCGGGCGCGGTCGCGGCCGGCCGGCGGGCCCTGACCTCGGCCGAGAAGGAGCCCGAGGAGTACGAGTCGGCGCCGCCGCGACGGCCGTACTTCATCATGAATCCGCGCTCCGGGGGCGGCAAGGTCGAACGTTTCCGCCTGGCCGAGCGGGCCCGCGACCTGGGGGCCGAGGTCTACCTGCTGGACGGCGCGGCGGTGGACGTGGCCGAGGTCGCGCGGCGGGCCGTCCGCGACGGCTGCGACCTGCTCGGCGTGGCCGGCGGCGACGGCACCCAGGCCCTGGTGGCCGGGATCGCAGCCGAGCACGGCCTGCCGTTCGTGGTCGTCTCGGCCGGCACCCGCAACCATTTCGCCCTCGACCTCGGCCTCGACCGTGAGGACCCGGCCACATGCCTGGACGCGCTCTCCGACGGCGTCGAGGTGCGGATCGACCTCGGTGTGATCAGTGGCCGTACGTTCGTCAACAACGCCTCGTTCGGGGCGTACGCCGAGATCGTGCAGAGCGCGGCCTACCGGGACAACAAGATCGGAACGGCTCTGGAGATGCTGCCGGCCGTGCTGACCGAGGAGCGCCCGCTGCGCCTGACCACCGGCGACGGCACGCTCACCGGCCCGCAGGCGGTGCTGGTGAGCAACAACCCGTACGCGAGCGGCACCGGCCGGCGCACCCGTCTCGACCGGGGCGTGCTGGGCGTGCTCGCGGTGACCGTGCGCGGCGCGCTCGACGCGGCCGGCCTGGTCAGCGCGGGCGGCCGGGCCCGCGCGGTGAGCGTCCGCGAGGCGCCCGAGGCGGTGATCGACGCCGACGCGGCCGAGCTGCCGGTCGGCGTCGACGGCGAGGCGCTGGTGCTGGCGACGCCGGTGCGCTGCACGATCCGCCCGGGCGCGCTGCGCGTGCGGGTGCCCCGGCGCCGGCCGGGCGTGCCCCGGGCCCGCCCGGACCTGGACTGGGCCCGGCTCCGGCAGCTGGCCTTCGGCGGCGAGCCGATCGCCCGCGCGGAACGAGGCGGGGCGGCGAGCCGATCGCCCGCGCGGGATGAGGCGCCGCCCGGCCGCGGCGGCGGATCGTTGCCGCCATGAGGCGTTCTGCGATCCTGGTCCTGCTCCTCGGCCTGCTCGCCGGTTGTGGCGACAGCGAGGCCTCCGCCAATGGCACGCCCGCGGTGTGTGACAGCGCTGCCGCCGTGCAGAACACGGTCAACCACATCCGCCAGACCAACGTGTCGGCGAACGGTCTGCAGCAGTTGCGGCCGCTGCTGACGCAATTGCGCGACGAGCTCGGCCGGCTCATCACGGACGCGCAGGCGCAGTTCTCGGCCCAGGCCGACGCCCTGCGCTCGTCGGTCGAGCAGGTCGGCGCCGCTCTGCAGGGCGCACAGGCCGATCCGGGGGCGGCCTCGCTCACGGCCGTGCGGGCCACGGTCGGCGGTCTACGGGCGAGCGCCCGGCAGATGCGCGACGCGCTGGCCGGGACCTGCTGATCCTCCGGCGCCTCGACGAGCTGCAGCGCCGGCACGCCGTGCTGGGCTTTCCGTACGCCGTCGTCCGCAAGTACCTGGACGACGGCGGCGCCCGCGAGGCCGCCTTGATCACCTACTACGGCTTCCTCAGCCTGTTCCCCCTGCTGCTGCTCGGCGTGGCCGTGCTGACCCAGGTGCTGGCCGGGCGCCCGGAGCTGCGGGCCGAACTGATCGGCGCGATCGTCCCGCCGTCGCTGCGGTCCGGCGTGGACGCGGCCGTCGCCGAGCTGCCGACCTCGGTGGCGCCGCTCGCGGTCGGCCTCGGCACGTTGCTGTACACGGGGGCCGGGGTGGTCTTCTCGGCCTACCGCACGCTCAACCACGTGGCCGCGGTGCCGTTCCGGGCCCGCCACGGGGTGCTGTCGTGGTTGTCGCGGGTGCTGGCCGCCCTTCTGATCACCCTGGCCGGGCTGGCCGCCGCCGCGCTGGCGCCGGCGCCGGCCGGCGCCCTCGTGGCCGCCGCGACCCTGGTCGCCGTGGCGAAGATCCTGCTGGCCCGGCCGGCGCCGTTGCGGGCGCTGTGGCCGGCGGCGCTGGCCGGGGGCGCCGCGATCGCCCTGGTCCTCGCTCTGGGCACGAGCGTGCTGCCAGGCCTGGTCCGGCGGGCCGGGCCGGTCTACGGCGGCTTCGCCACCGTCGCCGCCGTGTTCACCCTGCTCTACCTGCTGAGCAACGCCCTGGTGTACGCGGCCGAGGCCGCCGCGGTCCGCTACGCGCGGCTGTGGCCGCGAGCTCTCGACCCGGCCCGCCCGGCGCCGGCCGACGAGCGGGCGCTGCTGCTGCTCGCCCGGGAGCAGGAGCGCCTGCCCGGCGACCGGGTGGTCACCCGGCCGTACGGCCCCGGGGAAGACCCAGGGCCGCCACCAGGCCGATGAGCCCGGCCGCCCCCACCGCGACCATGGCCAGGGCGTAGGAGCGGCCCGGGGTGGCCGCGATGCCGGCCACCAGGATGGTGCCGGCGATCGCGCCGCCCAGCGACGAGCCGAGGTTGGACACGCTGCGCGACAGCCCGGAGATCTCGCCCTGCAGCTGTTCGCCGAAGGCCGACTGGACCACGTTGACCGACGGGGTGAGCATGCCGCCGAGCCCGAAGCCGATGACGAACAGCCCCGGCACGAAGGCCCACGGCGAGTCGGCGGCGCTGACCATCGGCACCAGGATCGCCACCCCCACGATGGTGACGGCGAAGCCGGCCACGATCAGGGTCCGCTGGGTGCGCCGGCGGGCGAAGCGCTCGGCGCCGAGCGAGGACAGCAGCAGCCCGGCCGTGGTCGCGGTGAAGATGACGCCGGTCTCGACGGCGTTGTAGCCACGCACGACCTGCAGGTAGGCCGAGACGACGAAGGACGTGCCCATCAGCATCAGCCACTGCAGGTTCTGGGTGACCATGCCGAGGTTGGAGACGCGGTTCCGGAACAGGCTGGTCGAGAGCAGCACCGGCCGGCCGGCCCGTTCGCGGCGCCGGACCGAGATGAAGAACCAGGCCAGCATGAGGATGCCGGCGGCGATCAGGCCGAGGCAGAGCGCGAGGTTGTCGTCGGCGGCCAGGATGCCGCTGACCACGAGCACCAGGCCGGCCGCGGAGGTGATGGAGCCGCGCACGTCGAACGGCATGGCCGGGTCGGGTGGCAGCGGGTCGGTGACCCAGCGCCGGCTGAGCACGGCGATCAGGATGACGATGGCCGCCTGGAACACGAACGCCACCCGCCAGCTGAAGAACGAGGTGATGAAGCCGCCGATCAGCGGGCCGGTGGCGGCGCCGATGCCGCCCATCGCGCTGATCGCGCCGAACGCCCGCGCGCGCGAGGTGACGTCGGTGAACAGCAGCGTGGTGAGGATGTAGACCGGCGGGATCAGCAGCGCGGTGCCGACACCCTCGAGGATCGAGTTGCCGAGCACCAGCACCCACAGGCCGGGGGCGAACGCGCTGAGGATCGCCCCCACCGCGTAGATGAGCAGGCCCGCCGTGAGACAGGGCTTGCGCCCGTACCGGTCGGTGAGCTTGCCGCCCGGGATCATCAGCGCGGCCATCACGAGCAGGAAGACGGTGATGGTGACCTGCACGCCGGAGACCGTGGTGTTCAGGTCCTCGCTGATGTCGTTGATCATGACGTTCATGTTGGAGCCGGCGTAGCTGCAGATGAACTGCGCCAGCGCGAACGGGATCAGAGCCCGACGTAAGTCGGCGGAGAAACGCACGGCCATGCCCCAGAGCCTCGCGCCGCGGGCCGGGCCCGGCATCGTCCGCAACGCATGACTCAGCGCCGGTCGCGGCTCCAGCGCGGGCCGACCTCGAGCCACTCGCGCTCCCAGGCCCGGTAACGGCGGCGGTCGAGCACCGACCGGCCGATCCGGTGCAGCCCGGCGGTGGCCGCGGCGGCGCACAGCACGACGGCCACCCCGACCATCGTGCCCTGCGAGCGGGGCTGCCGTTGCGGCGGCGCGGGCCGGGGCACGCCGCGGTCGTCGACCCAGATCATCACGCTGCTGCCGGCCATGTCGTTGGGCGTGACCGGCACGGCGCCCTCGCGGGGTTTGCCGTCCGGCCCGGTCCAGGTGGCCTGGGCGGTCAGCGTCGCCCCGGTCCGCCCGCCGACCGAGGCCACCGGGTTGCCGCGCAGCACGGCCTGGGTCTCGAAGACGTGCCCCTGCTCCCAGCGCTGGGCGGCCAGGTCGGTGCGGTACGCCTGCTGCCCGGCCCACCAGCCCAGCAGCGGCGCGGTGAACAGGAACGCCATGACCAGGCTGAAGACCATCAGGCTCTCCACCCGGTCGGTGGTCCGGCGCAGCTCGTTTCGCACGCCTCCCAGCATCCCCGGGCCGGGCCGCGAGAGGGTTCACCCCGGCCGGATGAGTCCGGTCGTGTTGCCCTCGGCCAGGCTCGACGGCATGGCTCGCACATGGATTCCGCTCCGGGGCGACACCGAGGAGGCGACCGCGTCCGGCATCTACGGGCTGATCGTCGGCGCCGCCGTGCTGGTCGCCGGGCACGCCTCGACCGCCCGGGCGGTCGTGGTGGCGGTGGTGGTCACGCTGGTCATCTACTGGGCGGCCGAACGGTACGCCCGGATCGTGGCCGAGCGCATCCATCAGGGCCACCGGCCGGCCTGGAGCACCGTGCGCGCCCAGCTGACCAGCGGGTGGGAGCTGGTGACGGCGTCGCTGCTGCCGCTGCTGGTGCTGCTCGCGGTGAAGGTGACCGGGGCGACGCTGATCAGCGCGGAGCTCGCCTCGCTGGCCACCACCACCGTGCTGCTGTGCATGGCGGGCTGGCGGATCGGCGCCGGCGGCCGGCTCACCCTCAACGAGCGCCTGCTCTCCACGGTGGTCGCCGGGGCGTTCGGCGCGGGCCTGATCGTCCTCAAGACCCTGCTGCACTGAACCGGGGCACCTCGACCACCCGGCCGGTGTACCAGCCACCGCCGTCCAGGTAGCGCTCGGTGATCCCGAAGGCGTGCGGCGCGACCGCGATCAGGCTCCACGAGCGGGCCACGCCGCGCATCCGGTGGCTGGTCGCGGTCCCGGCCACCACGACGACGGTCCCGTCCATCGGCAACACCCGGGGCACGTGCGTGTGCCCGGCCAGCACCAGGTCGGGCCGGCCGGCCCGGCGGACGCGACGCCAGCCCGGCAGCCGGCCGGCGAACGGCGGGTGGTGCAGGGCCAGCAGCCGTACGTCACCGGCCGGGGCCTCCCCCAGCACCCGCGCCGCCAGCCCGGCCTGGCGGCGGGTCAGCCGCCCGTTCTTCCACCGCCACCGCGGCATCGACTGCAGACCCAGGGCGGTCAGGCCCGGGATCCGGCGGACCGGGTCCAGCTCGTCGGTGATCCAGCTGCGATACCGGCCGTACGGATGAAGCCCGCGCCGCCAGCTGACCAGCGGCAGATCGTGGTTGCCGGCCACCACCAGCAGCGGCCGGGGCAGCCGGCCGAGCAGGGCCCGCGCCGCCCGGAACTCGCGCGTGCGGGCCCGCATCGTGTGGTCCCCGGTGACCACGGTCAGCGCCGGCCGGGCCGCCACCACATCGGCCACCAGCGCGGCCGCGGCCCCGTCGTCGTGGGCGCCGAAATGCAGATCGGACACGTGCGCCACGAGCAGGGTCAAGGGATGGCCGGCTCGAAGCGGCCCATCTCGTCCTCACCCTTCTGGATCACGCCCCAGCTCGACTCGGGCACCGGCTGCCACGCGCCCTTGAGGTCGCCCAGCGGCTCCGAGACGACCAGCCGGGTCTCGTCGGAGAGCCCGCGCAGCCGCTTGTCGTCCGGGTAGAGCTGGTGCAGCGCGCTGATGTCGGAGCTGTAGAACAGCGACCGGCTGTGCCCCTCGCTGGAGTAGCGGAAGGCCCAGATCCGGTCGCCGTCGGTGGTGGCGACGGTCATCTGCAGCGGATCCGGCACGCCGTGGGCCCGCGCCACCGACTCGACCAGGCCGGCCATCCGCTCCACAGCGGCGATCGGCCGGTCCCGCAGGCCGTACGTCAGGGCCAGGTGGAACATCACCTCGGAGTCGGTCGACCCGGCCAGCGACGGGTAGAGGTCGGGGTCGATGGCGAGCACGAGGTCCCGCTTGAGCTTGGCGAAGTCGCGGATCGAGCCGTTGTGCACCCACAGCCAGTTCTCGTGCCGGAACGGGTGGCAGTTGGTCTGCTGCACGGCCGTGCCGGTGCTGGCCCGGATGTGCGCCAGGAACAGCGGCGAGACCGTGGCGTGGGCCAGCTCGCGCAGGTTGGCGTCGCTCCAGGCCGGGCCGGCGCCGCGGAACAGGGCCGGTTCCGCCGGGCCGTCCATCGGGTACCAGCCGACGCCGAACCCGTCGCCGTTGGTCGTCTCCACCCCCAGCTTGGCGTGCATGCTCTGATCGATCAGGGAGTACTCGGGTTTGACGAGGAGCTCGTCGAGGCGGACGGGTGTTCCGGAATAGGCGAGCCAGCGGCACATGACGGATCCCTTTCATCATCGAGCCAGGAACGGAGCAGGAGATGTACGGCGTCCGCGCCGAGCAGATCGGGCGGCGCGGCCCACTCCCGCGGATGAATCAGCAGCGGCCGGTCCTGCCAGCCGCCCAGGCCGCCGTGGCAGCCGATCAGCTCCTCGAGCGCGGCGACCTCCTGCACGTCCGCGTCGAACAAGCTGTTGACCAGCAGATCGCCGGTGTGCGCGAGCCCGTCGTGCCGCCGCAGATCGTCCGCGGCATACGGCCCGAACCCACCGAGCGGGTCGACACCCTCAACGCGATCACCCTCGCCTCCGCCGCCCGTCCCGCCACCGCCGAGCAGCCGGCGACCGCCGCGGCCGAGCACGACAGGCCCGTCCCGGGCCGAGCGGGCCATCACCCAGCCGACGCCGGGGTGGGTGACCAGTCCGTCGATCAGCTTGGGGTGCCGCTCTTCGATCTGCTCGAGAGTGGCCCGCCCCGGCACCCGGGCCAGATAGATCAGGGCCAGGTTTCCCGAGGCGGCCACAACGATCTCGGGACGGCCGATCTGTTCTTCCTCCGGTGGAGGGTTCGCCGTCAACCCGGCCCGGAGCACGCGGGCACGGCCCTCCTGCTCGTCGTCCGCCGGCGCGAGGACAGTCGCGTTCGCAGGGTCCACGCCCGACACGACGTCACCATGTGGCGCCTGGTCACCATGAGGGGCGGGCGGCCGGCGGGGGACGGCCGGCGCGCTGGGTTGCGTGAGCTGGGCGACCAGGTCCTCGAAGCGCAGGCCGTAGCGCTGGGCGAAGGTCGCTCCCTGGCTCTGGCCGTGGTCGGAGAGGATGACGAAGCGGTACGGCCGGGGCGCGGCCCGCGCGACCTCCTCCAGGGTGGCCAGCACGGCGTCGATGCCCTCGAGGGAGGCCAGCGCCTCGGGCCGGAACGGGCCGGCGTGGTGGGCGATCTCGTCGTAGTCGACGAAGTCGCAGTAGACGGCGGGCGCCCCGCGCATGACGTGCTCGGCCACCAGCGCGAGGTTGAGGTGGCGCAGCAGCACGTTGGTGGCGCCGCGCAGCAGGACGTAGCCCCAGTCGCGGCCGATCCGCGGCTCGACCCGGCGCAGCCGCCGGCGGCGGGCCTGGTAGAGCTCCTTGACGATCTCCCCCACGGTCAGCACGAGCGAGCGGGTCAGCCCGAACGGGTCGAGCAGGTAGGCGCTGACGTAGCGGTCGGGGCCGCGCCGGCCGCGGACCGTGCTCATGGTCAGCAGCGAGGTGGGCGCGCCGCCGGAGAAGACGTTGCTGACGCTCACCCCGCCGTCCGTGAGCAGGCCGCCGCCGCAGCGCTGTTCGACCAGGGCGGCGTCGGCGGGCCGGTTCGTCACGACGAGGCGGCCGGCCCCCTTCTCGTACCACCGGAAGGCCGGCACCTGATCGCTGGCCCCGTGCAGGAGGCCGGCCTGACTGGCCGGCGTGGTCGCCGGCAGCCGGGCGTGCCACTCGGTCAGCGTGTGCCCGGTCCGCAGCCAGCGGCTCAGCGTGGGCAGGTTGCCGGCCTCGGCCGCCCAGCGGGCCAGCGGCGCCGACAGCCCGTCGATCTGGATGAACACCACGCCGGGGTCCTCGGTGCGGGTGACGTCGCCGCGCAGGCGCCGGTGGGCCCGGATCAGGTGGCGGGTCACGACGCCCGGCTGGCCCGCGGTGACCACCCACAGGCCCAGGCTCATCAGCGCGGCGCCGAGCCAGGCGGCCCAGAACGCCGGCCAGTACCCGTCGACGTGGATGCCGGGCGACAGCTCCAGCGCGAGGTAGACAATCAGCGCCTGGGTGACCAGCCAGCCGACCACGACGCCGGCCCAGCCGATCCAGGCGAACAGCGCGGCCAGCGCCGGGCGCAGGACGGCGCCGAGCAGGCCGACCGTGACGGCGACGGCGAGCAGGTCCCAGCCGCTGCGGGCACTGATCCCGGGCAGGAC
This sequence comes from Actinoplanes sp. NPDC049598, assembly GCF_040675435.1. NCBI lineage: Bacteria > Bacillati > Actinomycetota > Actinomycetes > Micromonosporales > Micromonosporaceae > Actinoplanes > Actinoplanes sp. NPDC049598. The sequence goes on from NZ_JBFAOX010000013.1 coordinate 136,194, forward strand.
GGCGACGGTGATGGCGGTGGCCGCCCAGCCGAGCACGACGACGGCCACCGTGCGGGCGGCGGCGCCCATCGCTCAGGGCGCCGCGCGGCGCAGGGAGAACGCCAGGACGATCTCGCCCAGGCCGACCACGATGCTGCTGATGCCGGTCAGCAGCACCAGCGCGGTCAGCGACAGGCCGGGGGCGAAGAGCAGGATCAGGCCGGCCACGATGGACAGCAGGCCGACGCCGAGCAGGCCGGCCCGGCGCACCCCGGTCGCCCGGTAACCGGCGATGATCTCGGCCAGGCCGCTCAGGATCCAGGTCACCGCGAAGATCAGGGCCAGCACGGTCAGGCGGGTGACCAGGTCGCGCAGGCAGAGCAGCCCGCCGACGAGCACCACGATGCCGACGATGCCGGTCAGCACGTGCTCGCCGGCGCTCTTGCCGCGGCCGGGCACGAACGCGCCGACGGTCCAGGCCGCGCCGCTCATGAACAGCCAGATGCCGACCATCAGCGCCATGATCCGCAGGCTGATGTCGGGCCAGGCGAGCACGGCGACGCCGAACGCCGTGCCGAGCACGCCCGTGACGAGCATCGCCCACCACGGGAACGGCTGGGACCGCGCGTCGGCCAGCAGATCCTGCGGCCGGGTTCTGATCGTTGCCTCGGTCATGGGCTCAGCCTCGGCCCCGCCCGCCCCGGGGTCCTCATCCCGGGCGAGTGAGCAAGCACCGACGACCGGCGGCGGGCGAGCCACGAGGGACCAGGCGGCGGTCCGGATCAGAGAAGCCCCGCCTGCCGGGCCTGGACGACCGCTTCCCGGCGGCGGCCGGCGCCGAGCTTGCGATAGATCGATCGCATGTGGGCCTTGACCGTGTTAACCGAGATGCCCAGACTTTCCGCGATCTCGGCCGCGGTCAGCACGGTCGGCAGATATTGCAGCACGTCGACCTCGCGCTCGCTGAGCGGGTCGGCCGAGGGCAGCCCGGTCAGCAGCGGGATCTCGCCGGTGATCTCGGCCAGCACGCCGTCGCCGGCCGGCCGGCGCGGCTCCGTCAGCCATTGCTGCCGGCCGGCGAGCACCAGCACCCGTTCGGGGTCGAGCCGGCGGAACGGCCGGCGGATCCGGTCCGGCTCGGCCGCCGCGAGCGCCTGCCGGAGGGCGTCGGAGGCGCGGCCGCTGCGCCCGTGCGCGTCGGCCGCGAGCGCGGTCAGCACCCAGGCCGAGACCACCGCCACCCGGTCCGGGCCCTCACGGGCGAGCGCGAGCAGCTGGTCGGCCGCGTGGAAGTCACCGAGGGCGAGGTGGCCGCGGGCGAGGCAGAGCTGCTCGGCCGCGGACAGCGGGCCGGCCGAGTACCGCTTCACGACCGCAGCCGGCTCGCCGAGCGCGAGGTCGATCTCGGCCCCGGTCAGGTCGAGGGAGCGGTCCAGGACCGGCGCGGCCAGCCACGGGCCGGCCTCGGCGGCCGCCTTGGCCAGCACCGAGCGGGCGGGCGCAGGCTCGCCCCGGTCGAGCAGCATGCGGGCCCGGACCACCGCGGCCAGCCCGGCCATGACCGTCTCGGGGAGCTCGCCGAGCGCCTTGAGCGCGCGGCGCAACGCCGCCTCGGCCTCGGCGTCGGCGCCCCGGTCGAGCTCTACGAGCGCCTGCGCGAGATAGGCCGGCACCAGTGCCGTGTGGGCGAGCGCGTCGATGCGACGGGCGGCCTCGATGGCCGCGCTCGCGTGGCCGGCTGCCTCGGACGGCGAACCCTGCCACTGGACGAGCAGGGCCACGTGGCCGAGCGCGTTGATCTCGATGAGCGGGGTGCCGGTGACCCGGGCCGCTGACGCCGCCGCCCACAGGTAGCGGTCGGCGTGGTCGAGCCGGCCGGTCCAGAACAGGGCCGCGCCCTTGTTGTTGAGCACCATGGCCCGGTACGGCAGCAGGGACGGCAGGTTCTCGGCGTCGAGCCGGGTCAGCTCGCCCAGCAGGGTCGTGGCGTTCTCGATCACGGCCGGCATGTCGCCCCGGCGCCGGGTGACCGCGCCCGACTCGAGCACGGCGACGGCCAGCTCGACCTGGCCGCGGTAGCCGGGCGCGTACGTCTCGAGCATGGCCCGGGCCCGGGCCAGCCGCTCGGGCAGGGCGGCCAGGTCGCCGTCCGCGTAGCGCAGGATCGCCGAGCAGAGCACGAGCTCCGGGGTGTCGGAGAGCCGGCCGGGCGGGATGCGGCGCAGCACCGCGATCACGTCGGCGTGGTCGGCCGAGGCCACCAGCGGCAGTCCACGGCCGGCGAACAGGCGCCCGACCAGGCCCCAGTCGCCGGCCGCGGCGGCGTGCCGCAGCGCGGTGAGCCCATGGCCCTGCCCGTTGTGCCACTGGGCGGCCAGCAGGTGCAGCCGGGGCACCTCGCCCGGATTGTCCAGGGTGGACCGGTGACGCAGCGCGGCCCGGAACAGCGGGTGGTAGCGGAACCAGGGCCCCGAGCCGGTCCGCTCCACGAACAGGCCGGCCGCCGCCAGCTGCTCCAGGATCTGGTGGCTGTGCTGCTGACCGGTGAGGGCGTCGGCCAGTTCGCCGCAGATCCGGTCGCCGACGCTGGTGCGCAGCAGGAAGAGTTGGAGAGGGGCGGGCTGCCCGGCGAGCACCTCGCGCATGAGATAGTCCTGGGCCGCGGCGGCCGGGCTGAAGCCCTCGGGCGCGTCCAGGGCCAGGCGCAGGCCGGCCGCCCAGCCCTCGGTCCGGCGCAACAGCTCGGCCAGCCGCTCGGCCGGCAACCGCCGCCCGGACTGGGCCGACAGCTCGGCCACCTCGGCCCCGCGGAAGGCCAGATCGGCCTGACGGATCTCGGTGAGCTCCCCCGCGGCGCGCTCGCGGTGCAGCGGCAGGCCGGGCTCGCCGCGGGTGGCCAGCACGAGGCGCAGCCGGCCGCCGGAGCGGGCGACCAGCGTGGCCAGCCCGGCCAGGGACCGCTCGCCGGTCAACTTGTCCAGGTCGTCCAGGACCAGCACGGTGGTGGACGGCAGCGTGGCCACGGCCGCCGCGACCCGGGAGGCGAACTCCAGGTCGTCCTCGGCCGGCGGTGGGCCGGTCCCGGGCAGCGGGTGCCCGGGCGGGACGGCCCCGGACGTGCGCAGGGCGAGGATCAGGTCGGACCAGAACGCGTACGGCTGGTTGTGCTGGGGCTCGCAGGTGAGCCAGGCGATCGGGCCGGCGGTCGAGCGGGCGGCCGCCCACGAACCGGCCAGCGAGGTCTTGCCCCAGCCGGGCCCGCCGCGAATGAGCGTCACCGGCCGCCGGACGCCCTCGTCGAGCCGCTCGGCCAGCCGGCCGCGCCACAGCAGCGCCGGCGGCAGCCGCGGACCGGACGGCCGGGCCCCGGGCGCGGGCACGGCGCGGCCGCGCACCACGGAATCGCCCATGTCGCCTCCAGGTGGGTGCGGCGGCCGGTCACCTCCGTCACCGAAACACACCGGGCAGACAAGCAACAACCCCCGGTATTCGCAGGTGGGGAAGAAATCTCCGGCCTTCACCCCGAGCGCATGAGGCGCCGGAGCGGCCCTGGGCCCATGCTGTCCGGCATGTCGAGCTACGCCACCGAACGTCCCTCGGACGCCGCCCCGGCCCCGGCCACCACCGGGTGGATCGGCATCGTCGTCTTCGGCGGCATCATGCTGATCGTCTCCGGCGGTCTGCAGGCGCTGGAGGGGTTCACCGCCTTGTTCCGCGACGAGGTGCTGCTGGTCGTGCCGCAGGACCTGCTGGTCGAGCTGAGCTACACCGCCTGGGGCTGGGTCCACCTCTCGCTGGGCCTGCTGGCGATCGCGGCCGGCCTCGGCGTCCTCGCCGGCCTGCTCTGGGCCCGGATCGCCGGGGTGGCCATCGTCTTCTTCGCCACGCTGGTGCACGCCACGTTCCTGCCGGCGGCGCCGGTGTGGTGCACCCTGCTGATCGCGATGGACATCGCGATCATCTACGCGCTGTGCGCGCACGGGCGCGACGTCAGAGCAGGTTGAGCTGGCGGGCCCGGCGGACCGCCTCGTTGCGCCGGGCCGCCGAGAGCTTGCGCAGGATGCTGCGCACATGCGTCTTCACGGTGTTGACCGAGACGTACATGCGGGCCGCGATCTCCTCGGTCGGCAGCATCTCGGCCATCCCCCGCAGCACGTCCAGCTCGCGGCGGCTCAACGGCTCGATCAGCACCGGCGGGGCCGCGGCCGGGCCCTCGGCCGGCGGCTCGGCGCCGAGCCAGCGGAACTGGTCCTCGGCCCGCAGCACCTTGCGCAGCTTGGATTTCACCTGGTGCAGGGGCCGGCGGTGGCCGTCCGGGGCGGCGACCCGCATGGCCCGGCGCAGCGCCTCGCGGGCGGCCCCGGCGTCGTCGGCGTCGGCCGCGAGCACGGCCAGCAGCAGCCAGGCCTCGATCGCCACCGGCACCGGGACCCGGGCCGCGTCGGCCACGGTCCGGGCCACCTCGTGAGCCCGGACGACGTCGCCGCGCGCGTGGAACAGGGCGGCGTCCACGACGGCCACCTCGGCCGGCCGCGGCGACGGGTAGGGACCGAGGATCGCCGCCGCCTCGCTCACGTGGCCGGCGGCGATCAGCAGGCGGCAATGGGCCAACACGATCGCCGAGCGCAGCCACGCGGGCGCCTCCGGCGCGGCGCCGGCCGTCAGTGTGGTCAGCGCGCTGCGCTGCTCACCCCGGGTCTGCAGGCGGCGCGCCTTGATCAGGGTGAAGGAGGCGGTGGAGAGCGCGTCGGCGCCCGTCCCGCACAGCGGCTGGGCCGCGCGCAGGTGCCGGTCGGCCGCCTCGACGTCGTAGCGCTCCAGCGCCACCCAGGCCAGGGCGACCTCGGCCGCGCCGGGCGCCCGGGGGCCGGTCAGCCCGCACTGGACGGCCAGGTCCAGGGCCTGCTGGGCGTAGGTCTCGGCCCGGCCCAGCCGGCCCCGGTGGGCCTCGAGCAGGGCGAGGCGGCGCAGGCAGTCCACCTTGAGCGACTCGCTGCCGACCGGGGTCATGGCGGCCGCCTCGGTCAGCGCCTCCACGGCCCGGTCGACCGCGCCGGCGTCGCCGTGGGCCAGCCCTTCGGCCGCCCGCAGCAGCGCCGGCAACTCGGGGTGGCGGGCCAGGCGGTCGGCCGGGGCGACCGACAGGAACGTCCGGGCCACCGGCACGAGCTCGTCCACCCGGTGCGGCTCGGCGCCCCGCACGAGCAGGATCCGCATCAGGAAGCAGGCCAGGGTGAGCCCGTCCCCGCAGGTGCTGCCGTGCAGGCTGAGCAGGGTGCCGGCGTATCGCAACTGCTCGGCCGCGCGCAGGTGGTCACCGTCGCCGTAGGCGATGGCGGCCCGGACGAGGACCGTCTCGGCGTCCGCGAGGTGCTCGGGCAGGCGGGCGAAGAGACGGCCCAGCCGGCCGGCGCTGCCGTCGATGACGAGCCGGCCCACCGCGTAGTCCTCGATGACCATTTTGGCCGCCGTGCTCCAGTCCCCGGCCCGGACCGCGTGGTCCACCGCCTCCTCCAGCCGCCCGTGCTCGGCCAGCCAGCCGGCCGCGCGCTGGTGCAGCCGGCCCACCAGGTCGGGCTCGGCCCAGGCCAGCTGGGCCTGCAGCAGCTCGGCGAACAGCCGGTGGTAGCGGTAGACGGGCACCCCCTCGCCGACGGGCTGGATGAACGCGTTCTCCCGGGTCAGCTCGGCCAGCAGCCGCGAGGCGTCAAAACGGCTGGTCACCGCGGTGGCCAGGCCGGGCGTGAAGGTGTCGAGCACGCTGGTCTCGAGCAGGAACCGGCGCACCTCGGGCGCCTGGGCCCGCAGCACCTCGGCCGTGAAGTACTCGGCGACCGTCGAGTCGTCGCCCGAGAAGGTCGCGACCAGGCGCTCCGCGTCCTCGCTGACCTGCAGGGCGCAGGCGCACAGCCGGATGCCGGCCGCCCAGCCCTCGGTGTGCGCCAGCAGGGTGCGGCGGTGCGGCGCGGCCAGCGGCACGCCGTGCAGCTCGAGGAGGCGGGCCGTCTCCCCGTCGGTGAAGGCCAGATCGGCCGTACGGATCTCGTGCAGCTCCCCGGCCAGCCGGTAGCGGTGCAGCGGCAGCGGCGGGTCCCACCGCCCGGCCAGCACGACCCGCAGGTTGCCGGTGTGCTCGAGGAGGAACTCCAGGCCGGCCGCCCAGCGGTCGCCGGGCAGCTGGGAGGCGCCGTCCAGGATCAGGACGACCGGCGTGGGCTGCGCGGCCAGCACGCCGGCGAGCCGGGTCAGCAGGGCGCGGCTGGTGCCCACGCCGGGTGCCGAGGGGACCAGCGCGGGCACCGGCACCCCGGCCCGGCGCAGGCCCTCGACCAGGTACGTCCAGAACGCGTCATCGCTCTCCACGGTGATCCAGGCGGTCGGCCAGTCCACTGCCCGGCTGCGCACCCACGAGGCGAGCAGCTGGGTCTTGCCGCCGCCGGCGACGCCGGTGACCAGGGTGACCGGCCCGTGCACACCCTCGGTGAGCCGGTCGCGCAGCACCGGCCGCTCCACCATGAAAGGCGGAGCCGCCGGCACGGCGAACTTGCTGGCCAGGATCGCGTTGTCCGCGAAAGTCTCGAGCACGACTCCCACCCTTGCCCGGCCTGGTCGCTCGCACATCGTCCGATTCGGATAGACGTGACCTTGAGTGCCGGAACGGCTACGTGAAGCTGAAGACGTGGTGTCCCCACGGCGGCAGGGCGACGAAGAGGCCGCTGTCGGCCAGGTCACGGCCGTCACGGTCGAAGACGCGGCCATCGATCAGGTCGGTCAGCCGCCACTCCCGCGCGCCCAGGTCGTCCCAGGGCAGGGCGATCCGGGCCTGCGAGTCGTGGTCCGCGAAGTTCACCGCGACCACGTGGCGGCCCGGCCCGTCGCGCCACGACCAGGCCAGGACGTCCTGATGGGTGGGGTTGTCCGGCCAGCCGCCGGGCTCCAGCAGGGTCCACTGGCCACGCCGCACCCGCGATGCCGCTTCGATCAGCCGCGAGTAGAACGAATGCAGCTGCGGGTCGGGCGATGCTTCCGGGGACCGGCCGAGGAAGACCGGCAGGCGGACCCGCGCTCCGTCGAACTGGCCGTCGTGCCACAGCGTCGTGCCGGGCAAGGTCGCGACGGCCACCGCGGCCGCCCGTCCCCGCCCGCCGGGCAGCGCGGCCGCGGCCCGCGGCTCGTCGTGGTTCTCGATGAAGCGCAGCAGCCTCTCCTGGTAGTCGAGCCCGGCGACCAGGTGCTTGCGGACCGACCCGGCGTCCTCGTGCACGAGCCGGTCGTACAGCCGCTTGTCGTAGCACAGGTCGAAGCCCTGCTGCTGCAGCGTCCACTCCATGTCCCAGTAGACCTCGGCGATCAGCACGAGATCCGGGTGCCGCTGCCGGACCCGGCCCAGCACGGCCGGCCAGAACTCCCCGGCCGGGGCCGGGCCCACCTGCCGGCCCCAGGTGCGGGCGAAGATCTCGTTGGTGAGCAGCATGGCCATGTCGCAGCGGATCCCGTCGCACTGGTCGCCGATGTCGATCAGCGCCTCGGCCGTCGCGCCGCGCAGGCCCGGCGTGAACGCGTTCACCTGGGCCACGTCCGGCCAGGCCGGGAAGTACGGGTCCTTGCCGTGCGCGATGACCTTGCCATCGGCCGCGAACCAGCCGGCCGGGTCGGCCTCGAGGTCCTCCCGCGTGCCCTGGACGAACCAGCCCGGATGGGCGAAGACCGCCGGGTGGTCGGGCGCCACATGGTTGGGCACGTAGTCGAGGATCAGCTTCAGTCCCCGCGCGCTGAGCTCGGCGCGGGCCGCGGCCAGGCCGGCCGGCCCGCCCAGGCGCTCATCGGCGCGATACCGCCGCACACAGTAGGGCGAACCCACCAGATCGGCCGGGGTGTAGTCGGGCAGCGCCTCGCGGAACGCCCGCTGCAGCCCCTCGTTGCCGGTCGCGACCTCGAGGCCGGCCGGGCTGCGCTCCCAGACGCCCATCAGCCAGACCGCGTCCAGCCCGGAGGCGGCCACCTCGTCCCAGACCTCCCCCGGCATGTCGCCGAGGGTGACCGGCCGGCCGAGGCGCTGCGCCAGCCCGGTCAGCCAGGGCCAGGTGAAGATCTCGTAGACCGCCCTCACGACTCCTCCTCCGGCGCTACCCGCAGCACGCCCGTCATGCCGTTCTCCAGCAGTTGCCGGCCGGTGACCCCGGCGAACAGGTTCGGGAACAGCGCCACCAGGCCGGTCCAGCCGGTCTGGTGCGAGGCCCCCAGACCGGCCCCGTTGTCGCCGTGGAAGTACTCGGCGTACAGGACCAGATCCTTCCAGTGCTCGCTCGCGAAGATCGGCTGGCCCCCGTAGCAGGGCCGGTTGCCGCGCTCGTCCGGCACGAAGATCCGGGTGAGCCGCCCGGAGATCTCCCGGGCCACCTCGAACAACGTCATCTCGCGGCCGGAGCCGGCCGGGCACTGCACCGTGAAGTCGTCGCCATAGGCCACGTACAGGTTGAGCAGGGCCCGGATCATCAGCGCGTTGACCGGGAACCATACCGGGCCGCGCCAGTTGGAGTTGCCGCCGAACATGCCGCTGTCCGACTCGGCCGGCTGATAGGAGACGCCGTACGCCCGGTCGCCGACCCGCAACTCGAAGGGGTGCCCGGCGTGGTGCTTGGACAACGACCGCAGGCCGTAGGGGCTGAGGAACTCGTCCTCGTCGAGCAGGCGGGCCAGGATCCGCCGCAGCCGGTTCTGCTCGAAGAGCGCGAGCAGCCGTTCGCCGTTCGGGCCGGGCGCCAGGCCGGGCGCGAGCAGCGCGTGGACCGCGGGATGCCGCTCGGCGAACTCCAGCACGCCCCGCACCAGGGCGGGCCGGTGCTCGATCAGGCGCGGGTGGTAGACCGTGGCCGCGGCCAGCGGCAGCAGCCCGACCATGGAGCGCACCTTGAGCCGCTGGGCGGAGCCGTCGGGCCGGCGCAGCAAGTCGTAGAAGAAGCCGTCCTCCTCGTCCCACATGCCCTCACCGGCGGCCGCCTGGTTGACCGCGACCGAGATCCACGCGAAGTGCTCGAAGTAGGTCTGCGCCTGCTCGAGGTAGACCGGGTCGGTGGTCGACAGCTCGAGCGCGATCTGGAGCATGGTCTGCGCGTAGAGCGCCATCCACGCGGTGCCGTCGGCCTGGTCGAGGTGCCCGCCGGTGGGCAGCGGGGCGCTGCGGTCGAACACGCCGATGTTGTCCAGCCCGAGGAAGCCGCCCTGGAAGATGTTGCGCCCGTCGACGTCCTTGCGATTGACCCACCACATGAAGTTCTTGCCGAGCTGGTGGAAGGTGCGCTCCAGCCAATCGTGGTCGGCGCGGCCGTTGCGGGCCTTGTCGACCTCGTAGACCAGGTAGGCGGCCCAGGCGTGCACCGGCGGGTTGACGTCGCTGAAGTTCCACTCGTAGGCCGGGATCTGGCCGTTGGGATGCAGGTAGCAGCGGCTGAGCAGCAGGTCGATCTGCTGCTTGGCGAAGCCGAGGTCGACACCGGCGATGGCCACCGACTGAAAGGCCAGGTCCCAGGCCGCGAACCAGGGGTACTCCCAGGTGTCAGGCATGGAGAACACGTCCGAGGCGGAGAGGTGGTACCAGTCGCCGTTGCGGATGGTGGACCCGCCCAGGGTGTCCTGGCCGTGCTCGGCCAGCCAGCGCTCGACGTCGTACTCGTAGTACTGCTTGCTCCAGAGCAGCCCGGCGAGCGCCTGGCGGCTCACCTTGCGCTCGGCCTCGCCCAGCTCCGGGTGCAGGAGCTCGGCGTAGAACTGGTCGGCCTCGGCCCGGCGCGCCTCGAAGACGGCATCGAAGGCGGCCGAATCCGGCCGGGCGTCCCGCTCGCTGAGCTGGAAGCGGATGATCGTCTCGCCGCCCGCCGGCACCTCCAGCGCGATGTCCGCCGCCGCCTTCGTGCCCGACTTCCCGGGATTCACCGCTTCCTTCTCGCCGTGCACGACATAGCGATCAAAGGCGTCCTTGACGTACGGCGATCGATTGGCGCCGCCGAACACGCGCTCGTTGTTCGTCTCGTTCTCGGTGAAGATCAGCGGATGGTCACCGACGACCGACCACCACCGCTCCCCCAGCTCCGGATGCTCGATCCGCACCGCGCCGTCCTGCTCGCGCAGCAGCGGCCGGGCCGCGCCCGCGTGCCAGGACCAGGTGTTGCGGAACCACACGGTCGGCAACAGCCGCAGCATGGCCGGGCCGGGCCCGCGATTGGCCACGGTGACCCGGCCCAGCACGTCCTCCGGACCGTCCTTGGCGTACTCGACGATCACGTCGAAGTACCGGTCCTCGTCGAAGATCCCGGTGTCCAGCAGCTCGTACTCGAAGGCCTGCCGGTCCCGCGCGCCGTTCGTGGCCACCAGGTCGTGGTACGGGAACTCGCGCTGCGGATACTTGTAGACCATCTTCATGTACGAATGGGTCGGCGTGCCGTCGACGTGGAACCAGTACTCCTTGACGTCCTCGCCGTGGTTGCCCTCGCCGTTGGTCAGCCCGAAGTAGCGTTCCTTGAGGATCGGGTCGTTGCCGTTCCACATCGCCAGGGCCAGGCAGACCCGCTGCTTGTCGTCGCTGAAGCCGGCGATGCCGTCCTCACCCCAGCGGTACGCCCGGGACCGCGCGTGATCGTGGGTGAGGGAGGACCAGGCGTCACCGTCCGCGCTGTAGTCCTCACGGACCCCACCCCATTGACGGTCGCTGAGGTACGGCCCCCATCGCCGCCAGGCGGCGGCGTTGATGTCGGCGTCGTGCAGGCGCCGTGACTCGGCGCCGGAAGAGTTGGCCATGCGCCTCAGCGTCGGCTTGATCACGCAGCGTCACAACACCCGAGGAGGATGACTCCAGTCCGTGCCGGTGCGGTGCCGGTAGGCGGCCACGGCGTCGTCGATGGTCGGGAAGAAGTGCGCCGCCTCGATCTTGCCGGTCAGCTTGTAGCGGTCGAGCTTCTCGCGCACCGGGCTCTTCATCTCGGCGAACACCAGGGACACGCCCTCAGCGTCGAGCTCGGCGTCGAGCTCCTGCAGCATGTCGGCGGCGGTGGTGTCGACGTCGGTGATCGGCTCGGCTGCGACCACGATCCACGTCGGGGCCGGGTCGGCGTTGGCGAGGTGCCGGATCTCCTGCCGGAACGAGCGGGAGTTGGCGAAGATCAGCGGCGCGTCGAACCGGAACAGCACGAGACCCGGCAGCAACTCGGCCTCCGGGTGCTCCCGGACGTCGTGGAAGCCGTTGATCCCCTCGGCCCGGCCCAGCGTCGTCCGGTAGGGCCACCAGGTGCGGCGGAAGACGTTGAGCACGCTGAGGGCGACCGCGAAGGCGATGCCGGGCAGCACGCCGAGGATCGCCACGCCGAGGAACGCGGCGACCGCGAGGGAGAACTCGACCCGCCGCTGACGCCACAACCGGACCATCCCGGGAACGTCGGCCAGCGACAGCGAGGCGGCGATGACCACCGCCGCCAGCATTGGCTGGGGCAGGTCGCGCAGCAGCCCGGGGACCAGCACGAGCATCAGCGTGATGGCCGCCGCGCCGACCAGCCCCGTCATCTGTGTACGGGCCCCGGCCTGAAACGCGACGGCCGTGCGGGAACCGCTCGTGCTGACCGGAAATCCCTGGAAGAGCCCGGCCGCCAGGTTGGCCGCGCCGATGCCGGCCATCTCCTGGTTGCCGCGGACCTCCTGGCCGCTGCGGGCGGCGAAGGCCGAGGCGGTGGAGATGGTGTCGGTGACCGAGACCAGCGTGATGCCGAGCGCCCCGGCGGCCAGCAGGCCCAGCTCGGACCAGCTGACCGAGGGGATGGTGAACGGCGGGAAGCCCTGCGGCAGCGGGCCGACCAGGTCGACGCCGCGCTCCTCCAGGCCGAACACAGCGACGGCGAGGATCGCCAGCACGACCGCGATCAGGATGCCGGGCACCTTGGGCAGCCAGCGGCGCAACCCGGCGATGACGACCAGGCCGCCCACGCCGACCAGGAGCGCGGCCGGCACCGTCCGGCCGCCGGCCACCCCCGCCACGAAGGCGCCGGCCTCGGCGAACAGGCCGTCGGCGTCGACCGAGAACCCGAACAGCTTGGGCAGCTGGCCGATCAGGATGGTCAGGGCCAGGCCGTTCATGTAGCCGAGCTGGGTCGGATGCGACAGCAGGTCGGCCACGAAGCCGAGCTTGGCCACCGCCGCGATCGTCATGAACGCCCCGACCAGCAGCGCCATCACCGAGGCGAGGGCGACCGCCTTCTGCGGGTCGCCGCCCGAGGCGACCATCGGGATCACCACCGCGGCGATCATCGGCCCGAGCGAGGAGTCGGGCCCCAGGACCAGGACCTTCGAGGGGCCGAAGACCGCGTACGCGAGCAGGCACAGGATCGAGGTGTACAGGCCGGTGATCGCGGGCAGGCCGGCCAGCTCGGCGTACGCCATGCCCTGCGGCACCAGCAGCGTGGTCAGCACGATGCCGGCGACCAGGTCGCGTGGCAGATAGGCGGGCTTGTAGGTGGCCGCCGCGGTCAGGCCGGGGATCCACTCGAAGCGCGGACGCCGCCCGGTGGTGCGGGCGGCGTCCGGCGGTGTCGAGGTCATGGTGGGACGAGGTTACTGCAGGTTCGCCGCCTGCTGGCCGCCGCCGTGCAGCGCGTCCTGCAGGTCGGCCTCGGCCTCTTTGGACAGCGAGGACTTGATCACCGTGCCGCCGAACTTGCTCAGCGACTCGACGGCCTTGTCCGGGGTGACCGCCTCGACGACCAGGAACAGCGCCGACGTGCCGGGCTGCAGTTCGTCGCGGATCCGGTCCTGGAAGTCCTTGCTGATCGCGTTCTTGGTGAGCTTGCCGGTGAGCGCGCCCAGACCGGCCCCGATGGCCATGCCGAGGATCGGGATGAAGAACAGCACGCCGAACAGCAGGCCCCAGAACATGCCCCACGTCGCCCCGGCGCCGACCGGCTGGTGGTTGGTGGTGACGTGGTACTTGCCCTCCTTGTCGCGGATGATCACCGCGATCGCGTCGGGCTGGATGATCAGGTCCTTGGCCAGCCGGTTCGCTTCCAGCGACGCCGCTGTCGCCGTGGTCTCGTCGGGGTATCCGATGGCGACCAGAGTTGCCATGATTGACATTCCCTTCGTCGGTGCCGCCGTGGCGGCGTCGGACCCAGTCAGCCACGGCCCGGCGGCCGGCTCTTCACCTCTCGGGGATGAAACCGGCGCGTGTTCATCCCCGTCGGAGGAGGGCGCCGGCGGCGCCCGTGGACGACTGTCAGCAGGTATGGAGCAGTACGAGTTCCGGATCCGGGGCTTCCTCGGCCCGGTGTTGCGCATCGCGCTCGGTGGCCTGCGCTACCGGGCGGTGCCGCGGCAGAGCGTCATCGAAGGCCGGTTGTCCGAGAAGGACCTCGAGCGCCTGATCGATCGGCTCGACCGGTCCGGGGTGGAGGTGCTGTGCCTGAGCCGGGTCCCGCGCTGAACCCCGGTCTGCCCCGCGGTGTGGTCGTCCTGCTGGGCACGGCCTGCCTGGTCGTGGTCGTGGCCGGCATCAAGGGCATCTCCGGCCTGGTCGCGCCGGTCATGCTGGCGCTGATGCTGGCGGTCACGGTCAGCCCGCTCACCGAGTGGCTGCGCCGCCGCGGGACACCGGTCTGGCTGGCCGGGCTCGCCACCATCGTGGTGGTCAACGTGCTGCTGTTCGCGCTGGGCGGCGCCCTCTACGTGTCGGCGGCCCGGCTGCTCGACCTGATCCCGCAGTACCAGGCCCAGTTCGCCGAGCTACGCGCGGACCTGGCGGGCCAGCTCGCCGGCCTGGGCATCAGCAGCGACCAGCTGGCGGCGGCGCTGGCCGGCGTCGACGCGGGCACCGTGCTGCACGTGGTCGAGAGCCTGCTCGGCGGTCTGGCCGGCGCGCTGTCGGACACCGTGTTCCTGCTCGCCGTGCTGCTGTTCATGTGCCTGGACACGGTCGACTTCCCGCGCCGGCTGCGCTCCACGGCCGGCCAGCGGCCCGAGGTGGTCGGCGCGCTGCGCTCCTTCGCCCAGGGCACCCGCCGCTACCTGCTGGTCTCGACGGTGTTCGGGCTGATCGTGGCGACCATCGACACCGTGCTGCTGTGGGCGCTCGGCGTGCCGCTGCCGTTGCTGTGGGGTCTGCTCTCGTTCATCACCAACTACATCCCGAACATCGGCTTCGTGATCGGGCTCATCCCGCCGGCGCTGCTCGCGCTGCTCGAGGGCGGCCCCGGCCTGATGGCCGCGGTCATCGTCATGTACTGCGCGGTCAACTTCGTGATCCAGTCGGTGATCCAGCCCAAGGTGGTCGGAGACGCGGTCGGGCTCTCGGCCACGGTGTCGTTCCTGGCCCTCATCTTCTGGGCCTGGGTGCTGGGCGGGCTCGGCGCGCTGCTGGCCATCCCGCTCACCCTGCTCGCCAAGGGGCTGCTGATCGACATCGACCCGAGCACGCGCTGGATCAACACGCTGCTGTCGGCGCCGTCGCCGCCCGCGGAATCGCCTCCCGCGGATGATGCGACGCCACCGGCCCGGAACGGACGATGGCGGCGTCCCCGATCCGCTAGGAGCACGCCATGACCACCTTCACGGTGTGGAAGTTCGACGACCCGAAGCGCGCCGAGAGCGTCTTCGGGGTCATCAAGGACGCGGCCGGCGATCACCTGATCCACGTCGTCGACCACGCGATCGTCAGCTGGCCCGAGGGCGCGGAGAAGCCCGAGATCCACCATCACCACGACAGCGCCCGGCGCGGCGTCGGCTGGGGCGCGTTCTGGGGCATCGTCGTCGGCGGACTGTTCCTGGTGCCCATCGTCGGCGGCGTGGTCGGCGCCGGGGTCGGCGCGCTGGCCAAGGCCACCGAGGGTACCGGCATCTCCCAGGACGAGCTCGAGAAGATCCGGACCGAGGTCACCGAGGGCACGTCGGCGCTGTTCCTGGTCACCGACAGCGGCAACCTGGACCGGCTCGGCGAGCGCTTCCACGGCGAGCACAGCCGGCTGATCGCCACCAACCTGACCGAGGGCGAGCGGGACATCCTGCTCGAGACCTTCAGCGACGCGAAACAGTGACACCGGAGGAACGGGCCGGGGCGGGGCGGGCAGCGCGCAAGCAGCTCCCGCTCCCGGCGCACGCCGAGGTGGTGTCGCCGGCCGGCGGCCGCGACCCGGTGGCGCTGCTGGCCGCGCAGGAGCGCGACCGCGTGCCCGAGCTGCTGCCGATCCGGCACGACCGGATGAGCACCGACCCGTTCGCCTTCTACCGCGCGAGCGCCGCGGTCATGGCGGCCGACCTGGCCGCCATGCCGCACTCCGGGCTCCTCACCCAGCTCTGCGGCGACGCCCATCTGGCCAACTTCGGCATGTTCGCCTCGCCCGAGCGCCGCCTCGTCTTCGACCTCAACGACTTCGACGAGACCCACCCCGGCCCGTTCGAGTGGGACCTCAAGCGCCTGATCGCCAGCCTGGCCCTGGCCGGGCGGGCCAACGCCCTCAAACGCAAGGAACGCGCGGTGATCACCGGCGGAGCCGCCCGCGCCTACCGCGAGGCGATGACGTCGTTCGCCGCGATGGGCCACCTCGACCTCTGGTACGCCCACGCCGACGTCGACCAGTTACGGCTGCAGCTCGACAAGACGCGCAGCAAGAAGGTCGCCGCAGCCGGGGCGAAGGCCCGCGAGCGGACGAGCCTGCAAGCGTTCCGCAAACTCACCGAGCTCGCCGGCGGCCGGCGGCGTATCGTGGCCGACCCACCGCTGCTGGTGCCGGTCCGCGACCTGGTCGACGGCGGGCCCGGGCTCGAGGACGAGATCCGCGAGCTGCTCGCCGGCTACCGCGACACCCTGCCCGAGGACCGCCGGCGGCTCTTCGACGGATTCACCTTCGTCGACATGGCCCGCAAGGTGGTCGGCGTCGGCAGCGTCGGCACCCGCTGCTGGATCATCCTGCTCACCGGCCGCGACGACCGGGACCCGCTGCTGCTGCAGGTCAAGGAGAGCGGGCCGTCGGTGCTGGCCGACTACGTCAAGGCCGAGCCGGAGTGGGACAACCAGGGCCGCCGGGTGGTGGCCGGGCAACGGCTCATGCAGGCCCACAGCGACATCTTCCTGGGCTGGCAGAGCTACAGCGGCCGCGACTTCTACGTGCGCCAGCTGCGTGACTGGAAGGGCTCGATGGAGTCGGCCCAGTTCAAGCCGGAAGGGCTGCGCATCTACGGCGAGATCTGCGGGTGGACGCTGGCCCGGGCCCACGCCCGGGCCGGCGACCGCATCGCCATCGCGGCCTATCTCGGCAACAGCGACGCCATGGACCGGGCGCTGGTCCGGTTCGCCGAGGACTACGCCGACCGGACCGAGCGCGATCACGCCGCCTTCAGCTCCTGACCTCTTTGCTCACGCTTGGCTATCAGGGTCACGGCGACCTCGTACGCGGCCAGCAGCACCACTGTCACGAGCAGGCTGGTCCAGGACGTCCCGATGAGGACCGCTACACCCGCTACGACCAGCCCTCCGATCCGGATCGGGTCGAGATGACGCGCGACGAAGCCCGGCTTGTAAGCGGTGCGACTCCTGCGGACCGCCCAGCGAGTCCCGCTCACCACGCTCCGGCGCAGCCAGACCGCGAAGCGGCCCGGCCCGGCCAGGTAGGCGATCACGGCCAGCACCGCGCCGACCCAGATGAGCTGCGTGCCGCGCTCGCGCAGCACCGCGAAGACGCTGTCCACGGCCGCGTTCACGCCGTCACGGTAGACCCCCTCGGGCACCTGCTCGACGGCCTGGCGGCGGACCGCCCGCACGATCACGGTGACCGTCAGGGCGGCCACCACAAGCCAGATTCCCAGCTGTACGGCGGTGCGGCGCCGCCGCGGCGAGATGGCGAACGCGGCCAGCACCAGCACGACGGTCGCGGCGACGAACAGGGCCAGGTACCGCTTCGAGGCGGCCACGGTGTCCTGCAACGCCTTCAGCTGACCACCGTCGTAGACCGTGAACTGCGCGAAGTTGGCCGGGAGAGTGACGCCCAGCGCGTCCTGCACGCGTACCCGCAGGTTGCCGGGAATCGCCCCGGAGCTCAGGTCGGGCAGCGTGACCGTCCTGCCGAACAGGGTCGGCAACTGGGCGCTGATCTCGCGCAGGGCCTGGTTGATCAGCGGTAGCAGGTCGATGTCGATGTGGTCGCTCTGCGCGTTGATCACGGTGCTGTCGCCCTCGACGACGGCCATCAGACGGTTGTGGACCCGGCGGTTGACCTCGATCCACACGGTCTGGAAGCCGTCGCTGCGCAGCACGTTGGTCACCACATTGCGGATCTGGGTGCGCAGCTGACCGGCGACCGGGCCGGCGGCGAACGCGGCCTGCGGCGGCAGCACCTCACGCAGACGCCCCTCGACGTCGATCACGGTGAAGGTCTGCGCCGTCGCGTACTCGGCCACAGCGGCCGAGATCTGCGGGTCCTGCGGCAGCGGGGCCACCGTGCTCACCCAGCGGTCCGTGCTCAGCGAGGTCCGCGCCGCCCACAGCCCGACCACGCTGAGCACCAGCGCGAACGCGGCCACGGCGGCGACGATCGCGGCGATCACGCCGCGCACCTGCCGCCCGCTCGGGCCGCGGCGCCGGCGCTCGCGGGTCTGCAACTCCTGGCGGAGGCCGGCGACCTCGGCGCGCAACCTCTCCAGCTCCTCGTGCTCTTGGACGCTCGGCACGCCGGGCGTTTCGGCTGCCGTGGGGACGCTGCTCGTCATGCTCCGACCGTCACCGATCGGCGGGACCGGCCGATTCATCCCTGCCGGATGAATCCCGCCCCACCCCCGCGGCGCACCCTGAGACCCATGGCATTGGGCCCGCTGGAACTCATGGTCTTGTCCTTTCCCGCGGCGGATCTCAACGACGGCGTACGGGCGACGCTGGACCGCCTCGACCACACCGGGCAGATGCGCGTGGTCGACGCGCTCGTGGTCCGGGCCGACCCCACCGGCGGCGCCTTCGCCGTCGAGCTCAGTGACCTGCCCGGCATCCGCGGCGACCCGGCCGTGCTGGCCGCCCTGGCCACCGGCCTGATCACCGAGACCGACATCCACGACGTCGCGCTTCTCACCGACGACGCCACCGACGTGCTCGCCGTGCTCCTGGAGCACCGCTGGCTCGGCGACCTGGCCGGCCGGGTCGCCGCCGCCCGCGGCCGGATCGTCGCCCTCACCCACATCCCGGGCGCCCCTCGCCCCTCGTGAAAGGACCACCATGCCCGACGTCGACGACATGGGCCCCATCGATTACCTGGCCGTCGAGTTCCCGGCCGGGAGCATGGACGGCACCGCCTTCTCCATGGTCGAAGACCTGGTGAACCGGCACGTCATCCACATCCTGGACATCGCGCTCGTCCGCAAGAGCCCCGACGGCAAGGTCACCGTCCTCGAGGAGTCCGAGTTCGACAACCACGGCCTCGAGACCTTCCACGGCGCCGCCTCCGGCGTGCTCGGCGGCGAGGACCTGCACGAGGCCGGCGAGCTGCTGGCCCCCGGCGCCGCGGCCGTGATCCTGATCTACGAGAACACCTGGGCCGCCCCGCTGGCCCGCCAGCTCCGCCAGGTCGGCGCCCAGTTGCTGGCCACCGGCCGCATCCCGGTGCAGGCCATCCTCGCCGCCCTGGACGAATCCGAACCGCAGTACGCAACCGGAGGACGGTAACCATGCCCGGACTGCTCCGCGGAATCGCCCGCACCGCCGTCGTAGCCGGCACCGCCTCCTCCGTGGCCGGCCGCGTCCGCCACCGCCAGGACGGCCGCTGGGCCCGTCAGGAAGCCGAGAACGACATGCTGCAACAGCAGCAGCAGCCGGTGTACGCCCCGCCGCCCCAGCAGCAGCCGGTGTACGCCACCCCACCGGCCGCCCCCGCCCCTGACATGTCGGCGAAGATCGACCAGCTCAAGCAGCTGGCCGACCTCAAAGCCCAGGGCGTGCTCACCGACGCCGAGTTCGCCGCCCAGAAAGCCCGCATCCTCGGCTGATCCCGGCGACGGCGCGGGCCGGCCCGGCCGGATGGCCGGGGCGGCCCGCGCTTTCCCCTGTGATCAGGCCGGGGTGACCTCGCGCTCGCCAACGCGCTGGCCGACGGGTTTGCCGACGTCAGCATGCAGCGGCCACCGGCCGTCCCCGGCCCGCCCGTGGCCCGTGGCATCGCTCTGAGCCGCGGGTCCAGGGTCGGCCGGGGCGTCAGCTGTACGTGCGCGGGTAGGGGCGGGGCGACGGGGGCGGGGCGACGCGGATGACCGCGGACTTGGCGACGCCGGCCACGAGGGAGCCGATGGCGATGCCGAGCACCATGTTCAGGCCGGCCGTGTAGATGCGGGCGCCCAGGCTCGCGTCGGTGACGAACGGGCCCAGCATGGCCACGACGGTGGCCAGGCCGATCACCCAGCCGAAAAAGCGCATCGGCCGGGGCGTGGTCAGCAGCAGCATGTGCACGAGCCCGGTGGCGACGAGCGCGGCCAGCGCCGCCCCGAAGGCGTACCAGCCGGTCGACGCGTCGCCCCACGTGCCCTCGCCCTTGGGGGCGAGCACGTCGATGTCGAACAGGCCGCGCCCGAACAGGATCCCGGCCACCGCGATCAGGGCGGCGACCACGGCGGTGGCCGCGCCGCCGGACCAGAGCTTGCCGGCGTTGACCGCCGGGCGTGGTTCGTTGATACCGGTCATGCCGTCGAGCCTCATCAAGCGGCCCGGCGCACGCTTCACCCGAGATGGATGGTTCCTGATATCGTGGCCGGGCACGCCGACGAGCAGCCGAAGGGAGGTCAGAACAATGTCCGATGTTCTGCGCCCCTTCCGCGGCCCGGCGTCCCCGCGGCTCTAGGCGGGCGCGCTCCTTCCCGGAGGCCCCAGCATGACCGCTGTGACGTTCCGCCCGCTCGTCGCGGGTGAGGAAGACCTGTTCGAGTCCCTGCCCGATCCGCTGCCCGAGCTGCGCCAGGCGTCGTACGCCGACGGTCTCGCCTCGGGCGGTTTCCACCCGTCGCGGGCGTGGGTGGCACTGCGCGACGACAAGCTGGTCGCCCGGGCGGCCTGGGTGTTGCCGCCCGGGGCGACCGGCCGTCCCTGGCTCGAGCGTTTCGACACGACCGATCCCGCGATCGGCGCCGCGCTCCTGCGGGAGGCCCACGAGGCCCTCGGCGGCCCGTTGCCCTATTACGCCGCCGCCCCCGCCCATTGGCGGCACAACCCCGAGGTCAAGAGCGTTCTGGCGGTACGCCTGGCCGCCGCGCAGCAGGCCGGTCTCGTGGAACGCGGCGAGCGGTTGCGGCTGACCTGGGCCGGTGCTCCCCTGCCGGCCACCAACGGCCGGTACGCCTTCCGCCCGGCCACCGGCGACGACGAGATCACGGCCATGGTCGCCCGGGTCGCGCGGCCGGATGTCGTCACGGGCGCCGAGACTGCGCTCGCCGTGGCGGAGCTCGATCTGGCCACCGATCCGCTGCCCTGGTTGCGTACGGCCAGTTGGCTGGTCGCCGAAGGCGCCGGGGTTGTCGCCGCCGCCGGGGACCATTGCTATCCGCTGATCGGCTATCTGGGTCTGGTCGAGCCGGGCGCGCGGGAGGAGCTGATCGCCGAGGCGGTCCGGGTGCTGGCCGAGGGCGGGGCCCGGGAGGTGGTGGCCGACGTCGACTCCTACCGGGTGGAGGTGCTGGCGGCGCTGGAGCGGACCGGTTTCCGTCAGGTCCGCTCCCGGATCGTGCTCAGCTGAGGGCGGCCTGACGGGCCTCGATCGCCTTGACGGTGTTGTGCAGGGCCTTGGCCAGCACGCCCTTGCCGACGCTGCCGAGCAGCAGCCCGGTGAGCTTGCCTTTGAGGTTCTTGCCGTCGCGCACCACCACCGCGTCGAGGGTGGTGGTGCCGTCGGCCTGGCGGGTCAGCGTGTAGGTGTGGCCCGAGGCCCCGCCCCAGATGTTGGAATCGATCGTCCGCATGGTGACACGGGTGGGATCGGACCAGTCGTAGGCGAGGCGTTCCCAGATCCCGCCCGAGCCCTCGGTGACGTCGGCGTGGGTGTCCCCCAGCTCGTGCACCGTCAGGCCGGCGTCGGAGCTGTTGGCGAACAGCTTCTGCCGGCCCGGCCCGAAGTCGGTGAGCCCGGCGACGAACTGCTCGGGGGTGAGGGTGGTGGTCTCGTGCATGCGGATGGTCGACATGCGTACAGCCTGCGGTGTCGTGCCCCCCGGCCGAGCCCGTGGAAGACCCTGGTGTCACCCCTGGGTGACCTGGACCTCAGCCCGCCCTGCCGGCCCCGCCTCGATGGTCGCGCCGCCGGGCGGGACCCGTTGGATCCGTGGTCCGGCTGCAACCGGCTTGCACCCGGGCCGCACCGGGGAAACGCCCCGGGCGGCGCAGGCTTCAGGGGTGCCGATGGCTTCGACGAACACGCCGCTCCGCCGATGGGCGGGATGGCAGCTGATCCTTGCCCTCGGCGCCCCCACGATCGCCCTCTACTACTGGTTCCTGCACCTGGGACCCGGCTTCGGCGGGATCCAGGTGGCGCTCTACGCCAGCGCCAACGGCACCCTCGCGGTCAGCTGCCTGGTCACCGCGTGGCGCCGCCGCGAGCTACGGCCGATCATGCTGTTGTTCGCCGCCTCGGCGCTCACGTCGATCTTCGGTGACATCGTCTTCTACTTCCTCGCGCTGGTCGGCGGCGAGGTCGCGTACCCCAGCATCGCCGACCTCGGCTATCTGGCGGCCTACCCGCTGATGGCCAGCGGCCTGCTGCTGATCGTGCGCAGGCGCACCCCGGGCCGCGACTTCGCCAGCGCCGTCGACGCCGCGATCGTCGCGGTCAGCGCCGCCTACCTGGTCCTCGAGTTCACCGTCCTGCCGACGGTGGCGGTCAGCTCGGCCAACATCACCACCCTCGTCTCGGTCGCCTACCCGGTCGGCGACGTGCTGCTCATCGTGGTCGGCGCCCGCCTGATGATCGGCGGCGCCCGCACCGCGCCGCTGCTGATGATCGGCGGCTATCTGGCGCTGACACTGTTCAGCGACACGTTCTACACCGTGCAGACCCTCGACGGCAGCTACCGGGCGGGCAACTTCCTGGACCTGCTGTGGATGAGCGCCGGCTTCATCCTGGCCGCCGGCGTGGCCCACCCCGGCGCGCCGAAGCTGCTCGTCCGCAACGCCACGGTGACCGCCGACGCCACCCCGCGCCGCCTGGCCGTGCTGGCCGTGGCCGCGACGATGGCCCCCACCGTGATGATCGTGCAGAGTCTGCGCGGCGCCCCGCCGCACATCATCGTGGCCGGCCTCGTCTGCAACCTGATCTTCCTGCTGGTCGTCGGCCGCATGGCCGGCCTGGTCCGGGCCCAGCGGCACGCCGCCATCACCGACGCCCTGACCGGCCTGCGCAGCCGGCGCTTCTTCGAGCAGGCCCTGCGCTCGGAGTCGTCCCGCGCCGCCCGCCACGACGCCGACCTGAGCATGCTGCTGCTCGACATCGACCACTTCAAGACCGTCAACGACACGTACGGCCACGCCGGCGGCGACCGCGTCCTAACCGAGGTCGCCGACCGCCTGCACGCCGCGGTCCGCCCCGGCGACCTGGTGGCCCGCTACGGCGGCGAGGAGTTCGCCGTCCTGCTGCCGGGCGCCGGCCCCGCCGAGGCCGCCGACATCGCCGACCGCCTGCGCCGGGCCATCGCCGCCACCCCCATCGAGGTCGACAGCGACCACCACCACCAGGTCACCGTCTCGGTAGGCGTAGCCGGCCCCCAGATCGCCGAGGAGATGGTCCTGGCCGCCGACCGCGCCCTGTACGCCTCGAAAAACGCCGGCCGCGACCGCGTCACCATCGCCACCCCGACCCCCGTCCCCGTCTGACCCAACTCGTCGCGAACCCATCGACGCCGGCCCCGCCGTCAACATGACGGCCGGGCGTCAACATGACCGCTCGACGTCAACATGACCGCTCGACGTCAACATGACCGCTCGACGTCAACATGACCGCTCGACGTCAACAGGAGGCTGGGCGTCACCTGTTGACCGCTATGACGAGGCGGGCGGGGAATTCGGGCTGGGTCGCTTCGTCGATCATGGCGGCGGCCACCGCGGCGCGGCTCACCCGGGCCGGGAACAACCGGTGCGGGGCGGCTTCGAGCGGCAGCGTGCGATGCCCGGCCGGGCCGTCGGCCAGAGGGCCGACGTGGAAGACGGTTCCGCCGGCGGCCAGGACGGCGGCGTCCGCGGCTACCTTGTCGGGGAGTTCGGCCCGCATCAACAAGCCGAGCAGCGTGCGGGTGACAGGGCCGGCCGACGGGGCCGAAGGGCCGGTGCCGTAAGCCCCGAGCCACACGATCCGGCCCACCCCGGAGGCCACGACGGCCTTGGCACCGGCGGTCAGAGTCCCCGGCGGCTCGCCCTTCGCCACGCCGAGGGCGGAGACCAGCACGTCGGCGCCCTCGACGGCCCGGCTGATCGACGCCGGGTCGTTCACGTCGGCCGCCACCACCGCCAGCCCGGCCCGCTCCGGCACGCGCCCGGGATCACGGGCGAGCGCCGTGACCTCCATGCCTCGCCCCAGCGCCTCCGTCACCAGTAGCGATCCGACAGCTCCGGTCGCTCCGAGCACCGCGATCCGCATGCTCACGCCACCTTCCGCGCCGCGAGGGGCCCCTCGTCGGATGCGGCACGCTCGCCCGTCGCCTCATTGACCACGGCGTCCACATGCACCGCCTCCTTCACCGACACCGGACCCTCGACCTTCGACGCCGCCTCACCCCGCCCCGCCTCACCCAGGCCCGACTCACCCAAACCCGCCTCACCCAGGCCCGACTCACCCAAACCCGCCTCACCCAGGCCCGACTCGCCCAGGGCCGCCTCACCCAGGGCCGACTCGGCTGTTGACCGCCAGTCCGGGGTGGACGGCATTGCGCGCAGGGCGGCCAGGGCCGCAGCGTGCAGACCCGGAGCCGCGGCCAGGTAGGGGCCTCCAGCAATCTGCCAGGAGGTGCCGTCGAGGTGGGTGATCGTGGCCCCGGCCTCGCGGGCCAGCAGCAAGGGGCCGATGTGGGAGCGGACGTTGTCGAACTGCCACAGCACGTCCATGCGGCCGGCGGCCAGCTGGGCCAGCTCGTGGGTGACCGGGACGGAGGCGCGGACGTACAGGGCCGAGCGCATCATCGCGGCGATGGCGGCGCCGGCCCCGGCGGCCGCGGCGGGGTCGCGGGTCGGCCGGGCCTGGCCGGTGCCGGCCAGGGCGGCGGTCAGGTCGGTCTTTTTCGATACCTTGAGCGGTACGCCGTTGAGCAGCGCCCCTTCGCCGGCCGCAGCCGTGAACATCTCGTCGGTTAGCGGCATGTAGAGCACGGCCAGCGCTGGGCTGCCGTCCCGGACCAGGGCCACGCCGATGTTCCAGTCGGTCATGCCGTGCACGGCGTTGACGTTGCCGCCCACCGGGTCGACGACCCACCAGTCACCCGCGGGCATCGGGCCGGTGGCGTGCTCGTCCTCCTCCCAGCGGGAGCCGGGCAGCGCTGCGGTCAACGCGGGCCGCAACAGGTCGGCCACCGCGGCGTCGTTGGCTTGGACGGCGGCGACCAGCTCGTCGAAGGTCGAGGGCCGGGCCTCGGTGGAGTAGCGGCTGAGCAGGCGGGCACCGGCCTGCCGGACGGCCGCGGTCACTACGGGAAGCAGTTCGTTCGTCATGCATGGAAGCCTCGTCGCGACGGACGATTAAGTCCAATGCACTCTTGTTAGGCTACGATTTACCGCCATGCAACTGGATCTGAACCTTCTCACCGCGCTGGACGCGCTGCTCGAGGAGGGCAGCGTCACCGGCGCCGCCGATCGGCTGCGGCTGTCGCCGCCCGCGCTCAGCCGCACGCTGGGGCGGATCCGCCGGCACACCGGGGACGACATCCTGGTGCGCACCGGCCGGACGATGACCCCCACGCCGTACGCCCTGTCGATCCGCGACCAGGTCCGCGACCTGGTCCGGCAGGCGAACGAGGTGCTGACCCCGAGCCGCGAGCTCGATCTGGCCACCCTCGAGCGCACGTTCACGCTGCGCTGTCACGACACCCTGGCGGCGGCGCTCGCTCCGGCTCTGCTGCGGGTGGTGGAGAGTCAGGCCCCGCAGGTACGGGTGAGGTTCCTGGCCGAGACGGCGGTCGACACCGACGATTTGCGGCACGGGCGAGTCGATCTGGAGGTCGGCGCCGACGTCCCGGCCGCGCCCGAGTTCCGTTCCGAGGTCGTCGCGCACGACCAGCTCGTGGTGGCGATGCGCGGCTCACATCCGTACGCCCGGGGTCTGACCCTCGAGCAGTTTGCGGCGCAGCCGCACGTGATCGTCTCCCGCCGGGGCCGCCTCGCCGACCCGGTCGACGAGATCCTCGCGTCGCACGGCCTG
Organism: Actinoplanes sp. NPDC049598; assembly: GCF_040675435.1. NCBI lineage: Bacteria > Bacillati > Actinomycetota > Actinomycetes > Micromonosporales > Micromonosporaceae > Actinoplanes > Actinoplanes sp. NPDC049598. The sequence goes on from NZ_JBFAOX010000013.1 coordinate 161,558, forward strand.
CGGCGCCGCGTCCTGGCCGCCCTCGGCACCGGCGCCGCGGCCGCTTCCGTGCTCAGCCGCACCGACAGCCTGATGACCACGCCCCACGCGATGAGCCGGCCCTTGATCGAGGCTTTCGGCCTGGTGACCACCCCGCTGCCGTTCTCCCTGCCCGACCCGCCGATCGTCAGCGTCTGGCACCAGCGCTACGACACCGACCCCGGCCACGTCTGGCTGCGCGGCGAGGTGCGGGCGGCCCTGGCCGGGGCCTGACCGCCCTCGAGGTGTCGGCCGGGCGACAACTTGCGGAAACCTGGTTGGGGCAAGGTACAGGCATGGACCTTCGTAACGGGGTGGAACTGCGGTCGCTGGGCAGCACGCCCGAGGAATTCCGGCGCGATCTGCTGAGTAATCTGTATTACCGGCGCGGGACGACCGTGGAGTCGGCGAGTGCTCAGGACGCGTACGACACCTTGGCCCTGACCGTGCGGGACCGCCTGGCGGAACGGAGGGCACGGACCGCGACGGCGCAGTATGCGAGCAATCCCCGCTGGGTGTATTACCTGAGCGCGGAGTATCTGCTGGGGCCGCAGCTGGAGCAGAATCTGCTCTATTCGGGAACGGGTGAGGCGGCGCGCCAGGCGCTGGAGGCGTGCGGTTTCGACCCCGGCGAGGTGGCGGCGCTCGACGTGGAGCCGGGGCTCGGCAACGGCGGCCTGGGGCGGCTCGCGGCCTGCCTGCTCGACTCGCTGGCCACCATGGACATCCCCGCCGTGGGCTATGGCATCCGCTACGACCTGGGCATCTTCAAGCAGGAGTTCCAGGACGGGCGCCAGGTCGAGCAGCCCGACGACTGGGCGTTCCAGGGCGACCCGTGGGAGTTCCCGGCGCCGGACGACGTGCAGACGGTGGGCTTTTACGGTCACGTCTACGACCAGGACGGCCGTACGGTGTGGGCGCCGGGTGAGGTCGTGCTGGGCGAGCCGAGTCATCTGCTGGTGCCGGGCTACGGCACGACGACGGTCAATATCGTACGGCTGTGGCGCGCCCGCGCGCACGAGGCGTCCTTCGACCTGACGCGCTTCTCGGCCGGTCAGTACGCGGAGGCCGTGCAGAACGCGGTGCGGGCCGAGAACATCAGCAAGGTGCTCTACCCGGACGACAGCACGCCCTCGGGGCGCGAACTGCGGCTCAAGCAGCAGTACTTCCTGGTGTCCTGCTCGCTGCGCGACATCGTCCGCCGGTTCCGGCTGCGCAACTCCGACTGGCGGTCGTTCCCGGACAAGACGGCGATCCAGCTCAACGACACCCACCCGGTGCTGGCCATCCCCGAGCTGATGCGGCTGCTGGTCGACGAGGAGGGTCTCGACTGGGATCAGGCCTGGTCGCTGGTGCGCCGCACGTTCAACTACACGTGCCACACCCTGCTGCCGGAGGCGCTGGAGACGTGGCCGGTGGACATGCTCGGCCACCTGCTTCCGCGCCACCTGGAGATCATCTATCGGATCAACGCGGGGCTGCTCGACGAGGTCCGGTCGCGCTTTCCGGATGACCTCGAGCGCGTACGGCGTATGTCGCTGATCCAGGAGGAACCGGCGCGCCTGGTGCGGATGGCGAATCTGGCCGTGACCGGGACGTCGATGACCAACGGGGTGGCCGAGCTGCACACGGAGCTTTTGACGTCGACTGTGCTGCGGGACTTTTCGGATCTATGGCCTTCGCGGTTCACCAATGTCACCAATGGCGTTTCCCCGCGGCGGTTCGTGCGGTTGGCCGACCCACGGCTTTCTTCTTTGATTTCCTCGGGGCTCGGTTCGGATTCCTGGATCTCGGACTTGCCGCTTTTGTCGGGCCTGGAAGCGCTGGTGGCAGACGGGGCATTTCGGGCGCAGTGGCGGGAGGTCAAGCGGGCCAACAAAGCGGCGCTCGGGCTCGGTGATCCGGACGCGCTCATGGACGTCATGGTCAAGCGGTTCCATGAGTACAAGCGTCAGCAACTCAAGCTGCTGCACGTGATCACGCTGTATCAGCGCATCTTGGCCGGCGGCTACGACGGCGTACCGCGCACTGTGCTCTTCGGAGGCAAGGCGGCGCCCGCCTATCACGCCGCCAAGAACATCATCCATTTGATCAACGCGGTGGCCTCGGTCGTCAACGCCGACCCGGCCACCTCCGGGCTGCTGCGCGTGGTCTTCCCGGCCAACTACAACATCACCCGGGCCGAGCGAATCATCCCGGCGGCCGACCTCAGCGAGCAGATCTCCATGGCCGGCAAGGAGGCCTCCGGTACGGGCAACATGAAGCTCACGCTCAACGGCGCGCTCACCATCGGCACCCTGGACGGGGCCAACATCGAGATCCGGGACCGGGTCGGGGCCGACAACTTCTTCCTCTTCGGCCTGGACGCCGCGCAGGCGCTGGCCCTGCGCTCCGGCTCGTACCACCCGCGCGACTACTACCACGCCGACGGCGAGCTGCGCGGCGCCCTCGACGCGATCCTGGCCGGCGCCTTCGGCGGGGTGGGGCAGGACGTGGCCGCCTCCCTGCTCGACCGCGACGAATACCTGACGCTGGCCGACTACCGGGCCTACGTCGACGCCCAGGCCGCGGTGGACGCCGCGTGGCGCGACCAGGAGCGCTGGACCACGATGTCGATCCTGAACACGGCCCGCGCCGGCTTCTTCTCCTCCGACCGCACGGTCGCCGATTATCTGGACCGCATCTGGCACGCGACCCCGGTCCGGGTCGACTCCTGAAAAATGTCATACCCCCCTGCGAGAATTTGGCCATGTTCACAGTGGAGTTCGAGCGCATCGGTTACGCCCCTTTCATCCTGCGGGCGGTGACCAGCGCGACGCGGCCTTTGCTGGTCGAGGAGGTCTACGCGGCCTGGGCCGCGTCCGTCACGTCCTCGGCCAGCCATCTCGTGCGGTGGCCCGCGCCGGGCACGGCGTTCTCGGCGTTCGAGGCCGATCTGCTCGGCCTGGTGCGCTCCGGCGAGGTGGTGATGTGCGGCGACGACGAGCCGGCGTCCCATCCGCACCACCATCTCACGCGCGGTCACGCGGGCCACGCGCCGTTCCGGCACGGCCCGGCTCCGGCGGTGCTGCGCTACCTGGCCACCCCGGCCGGCTCGGAGGCGTGGCGGGCCTCGGTCGCCGATCCGTTGCTGCGCAAGGCTTTCACCGCACTCCGGCCGCGTCGAGCACTTGCCGGATCTGGTCGCCGGTGAGCCGGCGGGCGTCGCAGGCCAGCGCGGCCAGCGCAGCGTGCTCCGGGACCGGCCGGGCGTTCTCGACGACCGGCCCCACGCCGGCCAGCGCCACCATGTCCGCCGGGTCATATCCGAGCAGGTGCGCGAAAGCCGTCACGTAAAGCGGCGTCACGACCACCCGGCCCGCCCCGAGCGACCAGATCGTCGAGTCGGAGACGTACGGGCCGCCGGCGATCTTGCGCATCACCCACGCGTTGTGCGGCTTGATGTTGCGGTTCTTGGCCAGGCGCACCAGCAGCGCCCCGGGCGACTCCGGAAACCCGTCGGCCGGCGCCGGCTCGGTGCGCGGCTCCACCGGCATCGCCCGGATCAGCTCGCCCAGCTCCGCGATCCGTTCCCGGCTCAACGGCGCGACCTGCCGGAGCAGATACCCGACATCCCACGGCTTGGTCGGCCACGCCGACGCCTCGCCCAGGGGCACCGGCAACCCGGCGATGACGTAGAGGTCGGCGAGCGGGATGTTGAGCACCGGCGCCAGCCGCTCCATCAGCTCCCCACTCGGCACCGCGCCGTCGACCACCGCTTGCAGCTCCGCTTCTCCCACTCCCGCCACCGAGGCAGTACGCAACACCATCTCTTCCACTGTCGTCGCCACCGTCGGCCGCCGATGCGCCAGCAGCCGCCACAGCCGCATTCCGAACGGCGATCGTTCGTCCGTCATCGAGCCCCTCTCGGTGACTTTTCGTAGAGTGGCTCGATGCCGTGCCGGTCCCGCAGACCGGGCAGCGGATCCGGCGTCGTCGAGCGGCGTTTCGGCCAGATGCCGGCCACCTCGGCCGGCGAGTTCGGGCCCGGGACGTCGTAGGGGCCACCGCGCGGGTAGACGGTCAGGGTCGCTCCCCAACCGGGGGCGGAGACCCAGCCCATGCGTTCGATCTGCGACCAGTCGTAGGAGCGGCGCAGCCCCCGACGATTCCGGATCAGGATCCCCTGGTCGTCGGCTAGGACAGCGTTGCGCCGGCGGACCAGGGCGACGATCAGGGCCGCGACGACGAGACCGAGCACGGTGGTGAGGTAAGCCCCGTAGTAGACGACCACCACGATCGTGAGAGCGGCCGGGAGCAGAACACCCGGCCACATGCGCGACTCACCCAGCACGACAACCTCGCCGACCGGGACGGCCTCCTCGTTCGGCACCATGTCTTCGTCCTCCCGCAACAGCGCCTCCCAGCACCTGTTCCCTCACCATTGCCCCGCCGCTGCCCGGCCGGCGGGGCGCCCGAAACGCTGTCGGCGGCTCATGGACCGCTGAGGAGATCGGCCAGGCCGGCTGGGTAGAGCGGGCGAGCACACCCAGCCGGCGCACGTCGAGAAGCTCGACCGCCAGCTCCTCCAGCAGCTCGCGGCGTAAGGCCGACTCGGCCGTCTCACCGAACTCGATGCCCCCGCCCAGGGGACGGTAGAACGTCTGGCCCCTGGGCGGATCGTGGTACTCGAGGACGAGCAGATCCTCACCACGGCGTGGCGTGGCGAGGGCGATCGGACGGATCGGCGACATCCGCTGAAGCTACCCGAGCCGGCAAGCAGCCGCCCATGTCCTAGATGGACAAATCGTGGCGGCGGTGGGTCAGGCGTTCCGCGAGGAAGGTCGGGGCCACGCGGCGAAGGGCGAAGACGACCGGCGCATTACTGCCGACCGCGTAGCGCTGGCGCGGGCGGGCGGCCTTGATGGCGGTGAGAATGGTCTGGGCGACCCGGGCCGGTGGCGTGCCGGCGCGTTCGTTGCGGTCCAGGGCGGCCAGCATGGCCTCGAAACGCTTGCGGTGCGGCGATGACGGCGAGATGTACGTGGTGCGGCGTTCGCTGAGGCCGGTGGCGATCGAGCCGGGCTCGACGGTGGTCAGCCAGACGCCGTACGGCGAGAACTCGTGCCGGGCGCCGTTGCTGAAGCCCTTGATGGCGGCCTTGGAGGCGACGTACGACGAGCGGTAGGCCAGCGGGAACGACGCCAGCATGGAGCCGACCATCACCACCCGGCCGTAACCGCGTTCCCGCATGCCGGGCAGCGCGAGCTGGGTCAGGCGTACCGGGCCGTGGACGTTGATCTCGAAGAGCCGCCGCAGCGCGTCGCCCGGCAGCTCCTCGAAGGGGCCCGACTGGCTCTCGCCCGCGTTGTTCACCAGCACGTCGACGGTGGCCAGCGGGCCGGCCAGCGCCTCGATCGACTCGGGGTCGGTGAGGTCCAGCGACAGGTATTCGACCCCGGGCAGCGGCGACGGGACCGACGACGGGTCGCGGGACGTCCCGAGAACCCGGTAGCCGGCCGCGACCAGGGCCGACGCCGTCTCCCGCCCGATGCCCGACGAGGCCCCGGTGACCAGTGCAGTGCGCTCCATCAATGCACCATAGCGATCACGGACGAGGAAGGTCGCGGGTGATGACCTTGCCGGTGGCGTTGCGGGGCAGGGCGTCGAGGAACACCACGTCGCGCGGCACGCAGAATCGGGCGCGGTGCGCGCGCACATGGGCCCGGATCTCGTCCTCGTCCAGGGCGGCGCCCGGCTGCGCGACGACATAGGCCGCCAGCCGCTGCCCGTACGTCTCGTCGGGAACCCCGATCACCGCGACCTCACGCACCCGCGGAAGATCCGCCAGAAGGTTCTCGACCTCGGACGGGAAGACGTTCTCGCCACCCGACACGATCATGTCGTCGGCCCGGCCGTCGATGAACACCCGGCCCGCCTCGTCCAGGTGACCCACGTCGCCGATGGCCAGCAGTCCGTCGCGCACCTCGCGGCCCGCCGCGTTCGTGTAGCCCTCGAACAACATCTCGTTGCCCACGAACAGCCGCCCCGGCGTCCCGGCGGGCACCGGCTCACCCGCGTCGTCGAGCACCCGCACCACCGTCCCGTGCGGCGGCCGCCCCGCCGTCGCCGGCGCCGCGCGCAGATCGGCCGGGGTGGCGATCGACGCCCAGGACGCCTCCGTCGACCCGTACAGGTTGTAGAGGATGTCGCCGTACCGGTCCATGAACCGCGTGGCCAGCCCACCGGGCAGGGCCGAACCACTGACGGCCGTCACCCTGAGCGGCACCTCCCGCGCCGGCTGCTCCATGAGCTGCTGCAGCATGACCGGTACGCCGACAAGCGCCGAACAATCCTCGCGGCGAACCGTTTCGAGGACATCCGCCGCGTCGAACCGCCGCCGCAGCACGATGGTCGCCCGCAACGCGAGCCCGATCTGCAACGCCGCAAACCCCCACGCGTGAAACAACGGCGCCGCGATCAGCATCCGAACCCCGGCCCGCAACGGAATCCGGTCAATGATCGAACACAACGGCGAAAACCCACCCGGCGTAGGCCGCCGAGCCCCCTTGGGCGTCCCCGTGGTCCCCGACGTCAACACGATCGTCCGCCCCGCCCTGACCGGAGGCCGCAGGTCACCCCCGCCCGACCGCGCGATCAGCCTCTCAATGTCACCCTCCCCCAGCAGCACACACTTCGCGCCTGACGGCCCGCCCCCACCAGCGCACTCGGCCCCCGCTGCGGGCCCGTCCCCATACGGGGACTCGCCCCCACCCGCGGTCCCGTTGCCACCCGCCGGCCCGTCTCCACCTGCGGACCCGTCACCATCCGCCGGCCCGTTCCCACCAAGGGACCCGTCCCCAGCCGCTGACTCGCCGCCACCCGCGGGCCGGTTCCCAGCCGCGAACTCGCCGCCACGCCCGGGTCCGTCCTCACCGGCGGACTCACCGCGACCCGCGAACTCGCCGCCACCCCCGGGTCCGTTCCCACCCGCCGGCCCGCCCTCCCCAAGGGGGCCCCCGCCAGCACAGTCATCCTCCCGCGGATCGCCAAGATCCCGCTCGCTGCCTGTGGACAACGTCGCGGCTGTCGCTTTTGGCAGGATGCTGAGGAACTCCGTGTCGTGGATCAGCGCCTTCAGCTGCTGGTTCTCGATGACGGCGCTCAGCTGGGCGGCGGACAGACCGGTGTTGATCAGGACGGGGTCGGCGCCCAGCTGAGTGAGGGCGATGAGAGTTTCGATCATCGAGGTCGAGTTGCGGCGGAGCAGGCCGACGCGGTCGCCGGGGGTGAACGGCAAGGCGGCGGCCAGCCGGGAGGAGCGGGCGAGCAGCTCGGCATAGGTGGTGGAGCCGGTCTCGTCGATGACAGCAGTCCGGCCGGGGCTTCGGGCGGCGGCCTGGCGGAGCTCGCCGGCCAGACCGAAGCCCCAGCGGTGCAGGGCGGCGAATTGCCGGGTTATGCGGATGGGGTTGCCGGGGGTCAACAGGCCGCGGCGCGCCATCGTCCGCAGGACGAATGATTTGCCAGGGGTCAGCAGACCGCGGCGGGCCACCGTGCGGCGGGCGGAGGGGTTGCCGCGGGCCAGCAGACCGCGGCGGGCCATCGTGCGGAGGCCGAACATCAGCGGATCTGCATGCCGGTGATGGCTCGGGCGATCACCAGCCGCTGGATCTCGGAGGTGCCCTCGAAGATGGTGTAGATCTTCGCGTCCCGGTACATGCGCTCCACCGGGTGGTCGCGCAGGTAGCCCGCGCCGCCGAGGATCTGCACGGCCTTCTCGGTCACGGCCACGGCGACCTCGCCCGCCTTCAGCTTCGACATGGAGCCCTCACCGGCGTCGAACGGCTTGTCGTTGCGGCCCATCCACGCCGCCCGCCAGACCAGCAGCCGCGCGGCGTCGATCTCGGTCTTCATGTCGGCCAGCGCGAAGGCGATCGCCTGGTTCTCCACGATCGGCCGCCCGAACTGCACCCGCTCCCGGGCGTACGACAGCGCATATTCATATGCCGCCCGCGCGATCCCGATCGCCTGCGCGCCCACCGCCGGCCGCGACAATTCGAACGTCCGCATCGCCGCCTGCCGTCCCGAGTCCCCCTGCCGCGGCGCCCGCGACCCACCGTCCGCCCGCGCGCCGGCCGGCGCTGAAGCCGGGCCACCCAGGCCGTCCGGGGCTGGAGCCGTGACACCCGCGCCGTCTTGCGCTGAAGCCGCGACGTCCGCGCCGGCCGAGCGTGAAGCCTGCTTCGAGCGGGCGCGGGCGAGGCGCTCGTCGAGAGCATCCTTGCCGCCCAGCAGGCAGGAGCCGGGGACGCGGACGTCGTCGAGGAAGACGTCGGCGGTGTGGGAGGCGCGCAGGCCGAGTTTACGGAGCTTCCTCGAGCCGGCCAGGCCCGGGGTGCCCGGGGGGACGATGAACGCGGCCTGGCCGCGCGAGCCGAGGGACGGGTCGACCGAGGCGGTCACCACATGGACCTCGGCGATGCCGCCGTTCGTGGCGTACGCCTTCTGGCCGCTCAACACCCATTCGTCGGTGGCTTCCGAATAAACCGCCCGGGTCCGCATGGCGCCCACATCGGAGCCGGCCTCGGGCTCGGTCGAGCAGAACGCCGCGACGGCCGGTGCGGCCGGGTCGCCGAAGCATTGCGGCACCCATTCGACCAGTTGTTCCGGCGTGCCCGAGCCATAGATGGCCGCCACCGCCAGGGACGTGCCGGAAATGGCCATTCCGATGCCGCCGTCGCCCCAGAACAGTTCCTCGTTGGCGATCGGCAACGACAGCCCGGCCATGTCCGACCAGGCGTTGACGAGGAACTCGAACCCGTACAGCCCGATCTTCGCCGCCTCTTGCAGGACGGGCCAGGGCATTTCCTCGCGCTCGTCCCATTCCGCGGCGGCGGGCCGGATCACGCCCTCGGCGAAGCCGTGTACCCATTCGCGCAGGTCGTTTTGCTCTTCGTTCAGATCGAGCCAGAACTCCATGCGAGACCTTCCCAGCCACGGGGGTTTACTCGCCGGTAACCTTACGCAGGCGTAAGTTGGCCCGCAAGATGGGGACGCTTGCCGTAAACGCCGAAATTCCCGGCGTCGTCGGCCCAGAACGAGACCTTCCCCGGCAGCAGAATCGGCTGCCTGAAGGCGACGTCCACGATGTACGCCGGCGGCAGTCGCCCCTCGAAGAACGCCAGGCACCGGGCCAGGGTCCACATCCCGTGCGCGATCGGCCGCGGAAACCCGAACAGCCGCGCTCCGACCCGCGACGTATGAATCGGATTCCGATCCCCGCTTGCCGCGGCATAGGCCCCACCGACGCTCACCGGCACCCGCCACACCGCCGACGCCGCCGGCAATGACGAGAGGGGCTGCATCGAGGAGGAGGGGCGCGGCGCCGGCGAAAGGGCGGAGGAGGAAGTGTGGGACGCCAACGAAGAGGGGGCGGAAGCGGGGGGAGGCGCCGGCGAAAGGGACGGCCCAGGCGGGGGCGGCACCGTCGACGAGGCCGGGACCGCAGACAAAGGGGTCGGCGCAGGTGAGGGCGCCGCCGCGGGGGAAGAGGATGGCGCCACGGAGGAGGACGGCGGGCGGCCGGAACGGGAGAGATATGTCGACACGCTTGACCACACCTCAGCGCCCTCGACCGAGGCGGAGACGTGGATGTCCACCTGCCGGCCCCGATGGTGGGGTCTTAGATCGGCGGCCGTTACCGAGAGGTCCATCCGGTCCGACGCCAGTAGCGGGCGGGTTGTGGTGATGCGGTTGGCGATGTGGACCAGCCCCACGGCGGGCAACGGGAAGTCCGGCGCCGTCAGGAGCCGCATGACGGTCGGGAAAGCCAGCACCTGCGGATAGGTCGCCGGCAATACGTCCGAGAGCCGGAACCCGCACACCCGGTCGTAGGACGCGAGATGATCACGGTCCACCACCACTCCGCGCCGGACCAGCTCCACCGCCGGCAGATCATCCCGTCGCGCGCGTGGAATCAACCCGAGCGCCGCCCGCAGCGTGTTCCCGCCCGGATCCGACGACAGGTCCTCGACGGCCATCACGCCCCCAACAGGCTCTGCCCGCAAACGCGTACGACATTGCCCGTGATGGTCCCCGACCCCGGCGAGGCGAACCACGCGATCGTCTCCGCCACGTCCACCGGCAGCCCGCCTTGCGACATGCTGTTCATCCGCCGCCCGGCCTCGCGCAGCCCCAACGGCATCTTCGCCGTCATCGCCGTTTCGATGAAGCCCGGCGCCACCGCGTTGATCGTGATTCCCTTTTCCAGCAGGGACGGCGCGGACGACTGCACGAGCCCGATCACCCCCGCCTTGCTGGTGGCGTAATTCGTCTGCCCGCGGTTCCCGGCGATGCCCGCGATCGAGGACACCCCGACGATCCGCCCGCCTTCACGAAGCAGGCCGTGGGACAGCAACGCCGCATTGATCCGCGAAGGCGCGACCAGATTGACCCCGAGAACGCTGTCCCACCCCGCGGCGTCCATTTTGGCGATGGTTCGATCCCGCGTGATCCCCGCGTTGTGGACCAGGATGTCGAGCGGCCCACTCAGGTAGGCCGCCAGCCTTTCCCCCGCCCCGTCCGCGGTCAGATCCAGCTGCAGCGCCCGGCCGCGTACGTCATTGGCCACCCCGGCCAGCGCGTCCCCGGCCGCCGGCACGTCCAGGGCGATCACGTCCGCCCCGTCCCTCGCCAGCACCTTGGCGATCGCCGCCCCGATCCCGCGCGCCGCCCCCGTGACCAGCGCCGTCTTCCCTTCGAGGGGCCGATCCCAGTCGGCCGGCGCCGGCGGCGTCCCCGCGCCGACGACCACGACCTGACCTGAGACGTACGCCGAACGACCGCTCAGCAAGAAGCGCAGCGTCGACTCGATCGCCCCTTCTCCGCCCGGCGCCACATACACGAGCTGACTGGTGATCCCGCGCCCGAACTCCTTGCCGATGCTGCGCGTCAGCCCTTCCAGCGCCCGCTGCGCGACACCGCCCGCCGCGTCCCCGAAGACGATCACCCGCCCCGACCGCACCAGCGACCGGGCCACCGGGTGGAAGAAGTCGTACAGCGCGCGCAGCTCTTCGACGTCCTTGATCCCGGTCGCGTCGAACACCAGCGCCCCGTGGCTGTCCGCCGCCGCATCGAGCACCTCAGTACCCGTACCGCCAAGGATCTTGCGAATGTGATCTGCCAGCCGCCCACCCGGCGCCGCGCCGAGCAGCACCGGACCCGCCGCCACCGGATCGCCCGGCTGGTATCGGCGCAGCCGCGGCGGATCGGGCAGCCCGAGGCGCTTGACGAGGTTCCGGCCCGGCGCGGAGTTCGCGAAACTCGCGTACCTGTCACCCATGGGCCGCAGCCTACTCGGCGGCCCGCTTGGTAGCCTACTCATCGGTAGCTATTGACCACTGGAGGCAGTCGTGCCACGCAAGGTCGCCATCCTCGGGGGCAACCGGATCCCGTTCGCCCGCTCGAACGGCAGGTACGCCCGGGCGTCGAACCAGGACATGCTCACCGCCGCCCTCGACGGCCTGGTCGCCCGCTTCGGGCTGGCCGGCGCGCGGCTGGGCGAGGTGGTCGCGGGCGCGGTGCTCAAGCACTCGCGCGACTTCAACCTCACGCGTGAGGTCGTCCTCGGCTCGCGGCTCGACGCGACCACCCCGGCCTACGACGTGCAGCAGGCCTGCGGCACCGGTCTGGAGGCGGCGATCCTGGTCGGCAACAAGATCGCGCTGGGTCAGATCGAGGCGGGTGTGGCCGGCGGCGTCGACACCACCTCCGACGCGCCGCTTCAGGTCAACGACGACCTGCGCCGTACGCTGCTGGAGCTGAACCGGGCCCGTTCGCTCGGGGAGCGGCTCAAGGTCCTCGCCAGGGTGAACCCGGTCAAGGCGTTCCAGCCCGACGTGCCCCGCAACGCCGAGCCGCGCACCGGCCTGTCCATGGGCGAGCACGCGGCCATCACGGCCGTGCGCTGGCACGTCGACCGCCAGGCCCAGGACGAGTTGGCGCTCGCTTCCCACCAGCGCCTCGCGCACGCGTACGACCAGGGCTTCTTCGATGATCTGGTGACGCCTTACCTGGGGCTGACCCGCGACCAGAACCTGCGGGCCGACACCAGCCTGGAGAAGCTGGGCAAGCTCAAGCCGGTCTTCGGCGGGGCCAACGGCACGATGACCGCGGGCAACTCGTCGCCGCTGACCGACGGCGCCTCGACCGTGCTGCTGAGCTCGGAGGAGTGGGCCGACGAGCACCACCTGCCGGTGCAGGCCTACCTGGTCGACAGCGAGGTCGCGGCGGTCGACTACGTGCACGGCGACGAGGGCCTGCTGATGGCCCCGGCCTACGCCGTGCCCCGCCTGCTGGCCCGCAACGGCCTGACCCTGCAGGACTTCGACTACTACGAGATCCACGAGGCGTTCGCCTCGCAGGTGCTGGCCACCCTGGCCGCCTGGGAGTCGCCCGAGTTCGCCAAGGAGCGCCTGGGCCTGGACGCCCCGCTCGGCTCGATCGACCGGGCCAAGCTCAACGTGCACGGCTCGAGCCTGGCCGCCGGTCACCCCTTCGCGGCGACCGGCGGCCGGATCGTGGCCACCCTGGCCAAGCTGCTGGCGCAGAAGGGTTCAGGCCGGGGCCTGATCTCCATCTGCGCCGCCGGCGGCCAGGGCGTCGTGGCGATCCTGGAGCGCTGATCGAGCCGGTTCAGCTCGCCAGCTGCCGGGTACGGGCCGGCTCGGGGAACGGGAGCATCAGCTCGAACTCCGAGGCGGGCAGCGGCCGGCCGAACAGGAAACCCTGGCACGACTCGCACTCGGCGGCCTGCAGCGCCTTCCAGTCCTCGGGGTCCTCGACGCCCTCGGCCACCACGGTCATGTTCAGCGACCGGGCCAGCCACAGCACGGCCGAGATGATCGAGGACTTGCGCGGGTCGGCGGCCAGGCCGGCCACGAACGAGCGGTCGAGCTTGACCACGTCCGCCGGCACCGACTGCAGCCAGGTCAGCGAGCTGTACCCGGTGCCGAAGTCGTCCAGCGCGACCCGCACGCCGAGCGCCTTGAGCGCCTCGAGCCGCTCCCGGACGTCGACCGAGGAGCCCAGCAGGGCGGTCTCGGTGATCTCCAGGACCACCCGGGACGGGTCCAGACCGGGGTACTCGGCCAGCACCGCGGCCACCGTGGCCACGAAGTCCGGCTCGTTCAGCTGGCGCGGGCTGACATTGATCGAGATGTACGGCAGCTGGTTGCGCCAGGTCATCAGGTGGCGCACGGCCAGGCGCAGCACGTGCTCGCCGAGCGGGACGATCAGGCCGGTCTCCTCGGCGGCCGGGATGAAGTGACCCGGGCCGAGCAGGGTGCCCTCGGGCGTGAACATGCGGACCAGGGCCTCGGCGCCGACGATGCGGCCGGTGGCGGTGGACACGATCGGCTGGAACCAGACCGGCAGCGAGGCCTCGCGGTCGCCGGCCAGGGCGGCCCGCAGACGGGCCTCGGCCGCGATCCGCTCCTTGACCGCCACCCGCATCTCGTCGCTGAAGACCTGCAGACGGTTGCCGCCGGCGCGCTTGGCCGCGTACATCGCGGTGTCGGCGGCCAGCATCGTGTCCTCGGCCTGCTCCGGCGCGCGGCCCAGAGCCATGCCGACGCTGATCGAGATCTGGATGTGACCGCTGCTCAGGGTGAGCGGCTCGGCGAAGGCGGCCAGGATCTCGCGGCCCACCTTGCAGCCGGCGTCGACCGGCCCGGCCAGGGCCACCACGAACTCGTCGCCGCCGAGACGGGCGACCAGCGCGCCGGTGGGCACGGTGGCCTCCAGGCGGGTGGCCAGGGCGCGCAGCAGCTCGTCGCCGGCCGCGTGACCGAGGCCGTCGTTGATCGACTTGAAGCGGTCGATGTCGAGGTAGAGCACCGAGACGGGGCCGCTGCGCTCGGCCAGCAGGTCGGTCAGGTCGCCCTCGAAGCCCGGGCGTGACAGCAGGCCGGTGAGCGCGTCGTGGCGTACCTGGTGGCGCAGCTCCTCCTCGTGCAGGCGGCTGTCGGTGACGTCCAGGCAGTGCACGAAGACCATCTCGAGGTTGCCCGCGGCGTCGCGCAGGCCGGTGCTGTGCACCTCGATCCACATGATCGAGCCGTCGTCGCGCCGCTGGTACTGACGGGTCAGCACGGCCGAGTCGGGAGCGGCCAGCAGCTCGCCGAGCGCGCTGCCCTTGGGGTCGAGCGACACGATCGGCAGGTCGCTGACCCGGAAGCCGGCCGGCAGCTCGTCCGGCAGGCGCAGCCAGCTGCGGTAGGCGGAGTTGGTGCGCAGCAGAACACCGTCGGGCGAGATCATCGCCATCGGGACCGGGGTCTCGTCGAAGGCCACGCCCAGCTGGGCCTGGCTCTTGTCCAGGCTGGCCTGGGCCCGGGCCTCCTCGGCCTCGGTCAGGCGCCACGCCACCACCTGGAAGGCGGCGGCGAACAGCACGGCGACACCGTGGATCACGGCCCAGAACAGCGGGTGCTGCTGGGCCGAGTGGTGGCCGTAGGTCGCCTCGGCGTCGAAGATGCCGAACGCGGCGTGGTGGAACACGGTGGTCACCAGGACCATGCCGAACGGCGCCCAGTCGCGGTAGAGGGCCAGCGCCGCGACCGTGACGAAGAACGTGAAGTGGGCCTCGGTCTGGCCGTGGCACATCACCACGAAGTCCGCGCATCCGGCGGTGAAGCCGAACGACACGAACGACGAGGGCAGCCGCCGGCCGCGGCACAGCCGGCCGGCGACCACGGCGGCCAGGGTCAGCATGAGCAGCACGAGGGCGAGCGGGTTGCCGAGCTCGTCCCGCCAAGCGCCGAAGACGGTGAGGCCACCCACGAAGCCGGCGAGGATGAGCGTCAGCAGCCGGTGACGGCGTGCCCAGTCCTCGTCGCGGAGTCCCCCACCGGCCGGAAGCCAGCTCCTGATGTTCAGCATGCTCCGAAGATCGGCCCGCCGAGGTGCCGGTCACGCTTCCGGCCGGGTGCGCGACGGTTGCAATCGTGACCGGCCCCACATTCCGATACGGATACGTCTCGTTTCGCTTAGGCTGACCCACGAATACGGAACAGTCTCGTATCGAAACGTGGGGGAAACACCAGATGGACGCAACCGTGCAGGCTCCCGCCGGGCACCCCCGGCGCTGGGCCATCCTCGGTGTCCTGGTCATCAGCTTGCTGGTGGTCGTGCTGGACAACACCATCTTGAACGTCGCCTTGCGGACGATCGCCGACCCGGTGCACGGTCTCGGCGCGACGCAGAGCGAGCTCGAATGGTCGATCAACTCGTACACGCTGGTCTTCGCCGGCCTGCTGTTCACCGCGGGCATCCTGGCCGACCGGCTCGGCCGCCGCATCACCCTGGTCACCGGCCTGGCCATCTTTGCCATCGCCTCGCTGGTCTCGACCTACGCCGACTCGGCCAACCAGCTCATCGCCGCCCGCGCCCTGATGGGCCTGGGCGCCGCGGCCGTCATGCCGGCCACCCTGTCGATCATCGCCAACGTCTTCGAGCCGCGTGAGCGCGGCCGCGCCATCGGCGTGTGGGCCGGCGCGGTCGGCCTCGGCGTGGCCATCGGCCCGATCCTGGGCGGCCTGCTGCTCGAGCACTTCTGGTGGGGCTCGGTCTTCCTGATCAACGTGCCGATCGCGGCCGCCGGCGTCGTGCTCGTGCTGGCGCTCGTGCCCGAGTCGCGCGACCCGCGGCCCAACCGCATCGACTTCGTCGGCGTCATCCTCTCCATCATCGGCCTCACCCTGCTCACCTACGGTGTGATCGAGGGCGGCGACGCCGGCTTCGGCGACCCGAAGTCGTGGGGCACGCTGATCGGCGCGGCCGTCGTACTGGCCGGCTTCATCTTCTGGGAGCTGCGGGTCGAGTTTCCGTCGCTGGACGTCCGGCTGTTCAAGAACCGGCAGTTCTCCGCCTCGACCGGCGTGATCGGCCTGATCTTCTTCGCCGCCATGGGCTCGATGTTCTTCGGCGCGTTCTACCTGCAGCTGGTGCGGGGCTACGGCCCGCTCGCGTCCGGCGCGCTGTTCGTCCCGTTCGCCGTGGCCCAGATGGTCTTCGCCCCGCGCAGCGCCGCCATGGTCAAGCGGTTCGGCCCCAAGGCGGTCAGCACGACCGGCTTGATCCTGGTCGCCGTCGGCCTCGCGGCCTGGCTGTTCGTCGGCGAGACGACGCCCATCTGGGTCGTCGGTGCGGCGTTCTTCATCATGGGCATCGGCATGGCCAACGTGATGCCGCCCGCCACCGAGTCGATCATGGCGGCGCTCCCCCGGGAGAAGGCCGGCGTCGGCTCGGCTGTCAGCAACACGATCCGCCAGCTCGGCGGCGCGCTCGGCGTGGCCGCGCTCGGTGCGGTGCTGTCCTCGGTCTACCGCGACCAGCTCGGCTCGGCCACCGACGGCCTGCCCGGCCCGGTCGCCGACGCCGCCCGCGAGTCCATCTCCGGGGCGTACGGCGTGGCCGCCCAGGCCGGTCCGGCGGCGGGCGACCTGCTGTCGAGCGCCAACGAGTCGTTCGTCACCGCGATGCACTGGGCCTCGGCCGGCTCGATGGTGTTCGCCCTGCTCGGCGCGCTGGTCGCGCTGATCTGGATCCCCGGCCAGCGCCCGGCCGGCGCGCCCGCTCCGACCAGCTCCGAGGGGCTGGCCGAGGAGCAGGGCGTGGAACTGGTCGAAGCGTGACACGTCGGTAACAATGAACGACATGACTACGGCAGAGACCGCCCAGGAGCGCAAGGCTCCTGGGCGGCCCCGCAACGCGCAGGCGGACGAGGCGATCCTCGACGCCGTCCTCGACCTGCTGGCCGAGGGCTCCAGCGCCGCCGCCATCTCGATCGAGGCGGTCGCCGCCCGGGCCGGGGTCGGCAAGGCCACCATCTACCGGCGCTGGCCCAACAAGGATGCGCTGCTGATGGACGCGATCCGGGGGATGAAAGGCCCGCTGCCCGAGCCCGCCGGGCACTCGGTCCGCGACGACCTGATCATGCTGATCAAGGCCAACCGTAAGGGCCGGGCCCAGCGCTACAGCAAGGTCACGGCCTGCCTGCTGCCGGAGTTCCTGCGCGACGACAACCTGTTCGACATGTGGCAGGCGGTCATGGAGCCCCGGCGCGACGTCACCCGCGGGGTGCTGCGCCGCGGCATCGAGACCGGGGAGCTGCGGGCCGACCTCGACATCGAGCTGGCGGTGCTGATGGTGACGGCGCCGTCGATGATGCACGGCATGCTCCGCTGGGCACCCAAGGTGCCCGAGGAGGGCTTCGCCGAGTCCCTGGTCGACGCTTTCCTCCGCGGAGCCGCCGCGGCTGAGCCTGCCAGTTGAGGCAGAGCGCGGCCGGGCCGCTGCCGCTCCCCTTGAAGGGGAACGACCCCCCGTTACCGATCCGGCCGCGCCCGTTCACTCTGCGGCAGATTCCGCCCGCCCGGGCGGAATCCGAACGAATCCGAATGTCCGCCGCCCGACAATCCGGGTGGCGGGCGGCGACTAACGTCGATGATTCGCCGCCCCCACTCCCCCTCGGAGCCGCGCCTTGCCCTCCGCCGATCGGTTCGCCCGGCTGCCCGATCCCGGGCAGGCCACGACGCTGGACGAGTTCACCGACGGTCTGCGGCGGCTGAAGGCCTGGGCCGGCAACCCGTCGTACGAGACCATCACCGGCCGGGTCAACGCGGGGCGGCCGGCCGCGCGGGCGGTCGGCAAGACCACCGTGGTCGATTGTTTCCGCTCCGGCCGGCGCCGGCTCGACGTCGAGCTGGTCGTGGCCGTGGTCGAGGCCCTGCACTCCGATCTGGGCTACGTCACCCAGTGGCGGCACGCGCTGCGGGTGATCAGCGGCGAGTCCCGGGCCGCGGCCCAGGTCCGCGTGCAGGACGCGCTGCCCGACGACCTGGGCGGCTTCACCGGGCGTACGGCCGAGGCCGACCGCCTGGTGGCGGCGGTCC
The DNA here is from genome assembly GCF_040675435.1 of Actinoplanes sp. NPDC049598. Classification (NCBI taxonomy): domain Bacteria; kingdom Bacillati; phylum Actinomycetota; class Actinomycetes; order Micromonosporales; family Micromonosporaceae; genus Actinoplanes; species Actinoplanes sp. NPDC049598. The sequence continues at coordinate 179,512 of NZ_JBFAOX010000013.1, forward strand.
GCGACGGCTCGGCGGTGCTCCTGGCCGGGATGGCCGGGGTCGGCAAGACCCGGCTGGCCGTGCACGTGGCCCACCGCCTCGGCGCCTTCGACCACGTGCTCTTCGTCAACCTGCGCGGCTTCCACCCCGACGAGGCGCAGCCGCCGGCCGACCCGTCCGCGGTCCTCGACGGGTTCCTGCGCCTGCTCGGCGTGCCCGGTCAGCAGTTGCCCCATGATCTCGGGGCGCGCTCCGCCGCGTACCGCAGGAAGCTCTCCGGGACCCGCACCCTGGTGGTCCTGGACGACGCGGCGTCGGAGGAACAGATCCGGCCGCTGCTGCCCTCCGCGGAGGGCTGCGTGGCGCTGGTCACCAGCCGCCGCCGCTTCCCCGGCCTGACCACGGTCGACGTCGGCGTCTTCTCCGAGGCCGAGGCGCTGGCCTTCCTCGCCCGGGACGTGCCGGGCGTGCCCACCGGCACCGACCCCCGCGCGGCCGAGCGCATCGCCGCCCGCTGCGGCCACCTGCCGCTGGCGCTCGCCCTGGTCGCCGGGCACATGCGGGCCAAGCCGGGCTGGACGCTGACCGACCACGCCGACTGGCTCGACGAACGGCACCGGTCCGGGCGGCTCGACTCCGGCGTGCAGTTCGCCCTCGACGTCTCCTACCGCAACCTGCCGCCGGCCGGGCGCGACCTGCTGCGGCTGGTGGCCCAGCACCCCGGGCAGGACTTCGACGTGTACGCGGCGGCCGCGCTGGCCGCCACCTCGGCCCCCGGCGCCGCCGCCCACCTGCGCGAGCTGGCCGCCCACCACCTGATCCAGCCGGCCGGCGACGACCGGTACACCCTGCACGACCTGGTCCGCGCCTACGCGTCGGGCCGGGCGGCCGACGAGGACCGCCGGGCCGACCGCCGGGCCGCCCTGACCCGCATGTTCGACCTCTACCTGGCCTCGGCCGCGGCCGCCATGAACCGCCTCGACCCGGTCGAGGCCCACCGCCGCCCGTCGGTCGACGCCCCGGCCACCCCGCTGCCGGACGTCACCGACCCGCTGCGCTGGCTCGCGGCCGAGCGGGCCAATCTGATCGCCGTCACCGCCTACACCGCGGCCGACGGCTGGCCGACGCACACCACCCGGCTCGCCGCGGTGCTGTTCCGCTACCTGATGGGCGGCTTCCACACCGAGGCGCTGGCCGTGCACGGTCACGCCCGCGACGCCGCCCGCGCCTCGGGCGACGCCCACGGCCACGCCCGTGCCCTGGCCCACCTGGCCGTGGCCGAGGTCCAGCTCGGCCGGCACGAGGACGCGGCGGCCCACCTCGAGCAGTCCCTGCAGCTGTTCCGCCACGCCGGTGACGGCGTCGACCAGGCCCGCACCCTGAACAACCTCGGCGTCGCCGAGACCAGGCTCGGCCGGTACGAGCGCGCGGCCGGCCGCCACCACGAGGCGCTGTCCCTCTACGAGCAGGCCGGCGACCGCACCGGGCAGGCCCGCGCCCTGGTCAACCTGGGCAATCTGTCGTCGCGCACCGGCGACGACGCGGGCGCGGCCGGGCAGTACTCGGCGGCGCTCGCCCTCTACAAGGCCACCGGCGACGAGCTCGGCGCCTGCGGCGCCCTGTCCAACCTGGGCGAGGTCGAGGTCCGGCTGGGCCGCCACGCGGACGCGGTCGCCCACGTCGGCGAGGCCCTGTCCATCTCCCGCCGCCTCGGCAACCGCAGCCTGGAGGCATGGGCCCTGGACAGCCTGGGCACCGCCCACCGCGGCGGCGGCGACCTGGCCGAGGCGACGGCCTGCCACCGCGCCGCCCTGGACATCTTCGAGCAGACCGCCGACGTCGACGGCCAGGCCTGGGCCCACAACGGCCTGGGCGAGGACCACCAGGCCACCGGCGACCTCCCGGCGGCCGTGGCGGCCCACACCGCCGCCCACGCGGCCGCCGTCGCCGCCGCCGACCGGCAGCAGCACGCCCGCGCCCTGACCGGGCTCGGGGACTGCCTGTGGGTCCTCGGCGACCACGACACCGCCCGGCGGCACTTCTACGAGGCGCGCGCTTTGTGGATCGTGCTCCGCTCCCCCGAGGCCGACCGCATCACCGCCCTGCTCGAGGCGGAGACCAACCTGTCCGGCCGGTCGTCGCTGTAGACCCTCGGGTCCTATGGTCGTCGTGTGCTTCTCATCGACGCGCCGCGGCTCCAGGCCCGCAACTCCGCCGCCTTCTGGGCGGCGACCGGCCGGGCCCGCGGCCACCGGCTGATCCGCCGCCCCGGCTTCCTCGCCGTCGCCGGCGACGAGCGGGCCGGGCTGCGCATCCTCATCCAGGAGCCGGCCGTGACCGCCGGCGAGCTGTCGGAGATCGCCGGCTTGATCCGCGGCGCCCCGGGCCCGGTCGACGCCGAGGACCCGTTCAGCGCCACCGACCTGAGCCACCTGTTCGCCCGCAGTTGGCAGATGCCGGTGATGCTGCGCCCACCCGGGCCCGTCGAGACTCCGGCCCTCGAGGTCGTCCGCGTCCGCGACGAGCCCGGCCTGCACGCGGCCGAACGCGCCGTGATCGCCGGCTTCGAGCTGTCACGCTTCGAGCCGTACCGCCCGGGTGAGCTCTTCCCCCGCGCCCTGCTGGACCAGCCGGGCATGGCCATCTTCCTGGCCTTGATCGACGGTGCTCCCGCGGGGGCCTGCGTCACCGTGACCGCCGACGGCCTCGCCAGCCACTACTGGGTCGGCACTCCACCGGCCCACCGCTCCCGCGGCGTGGGCCGAGCCGTCATGCTCGGCTCCCTGGCGCCGGTCGCTCATCTGCCGGTCACTCTCACCGCTTCGAAGCTGGGACGGCCCCTGTACGAATCGCTGGGCTTCACTGCCGCCACCCCGGCCACCTGGTGGTCCTCCCGCTAGGTCTTGACACCCGATCGAGCAGCAATGTGGTGCGCCAACACGGACAGGCCGACTAGGCCAGATTGTCAGTTCCGCGACCACCCGACCGACTCGCCAACCACTCGAGGTCCTCATGCGGCTGTGAGGCGATGCTGTAAAGGCGCCGGGCATGTCGACGAGCGCGAACACTGGAACGTCGCTCCAGGTATGGGCCGATCCCTCGATGACGATGTGCGGATTCTTCCGCAGAGCTTCCCTGTTGGACGCGAAGGCATCTTCCACCACAGCCGGATCAACGCCGAGCTCCCACACCCGTCTCTTGACTTGAGCAGTACGGATCGTTGCTTTCTCGTCTCTGATGACATCGACAAAAACAGAGGGGGGATCAGATCGAAGCTGTTGTTCCAACTTCTTCGAGTCTTGGAGCCACTCAAGCCTACGAGTGTCGGGAAAGGCAAAATGAACCGTCGAATCTGAAGGCTTCACCTTCTGCTGCCGGCGATAGTTTGTAACTTCTTGCGCAGGCTCGGCTGATCGCTCCGAGTGCCAGCTTGCGCACAGGATGATCCGCCGTGGCGACAGGAAGCCAGAGGTTACGCCTTTCGCTCACCAACCAAGCGGGCATCGGTCTTTCGCCCCGGGGGTTCAAGACGTTTCCAGGGCGTGGGCCATCGTCGCCTGTTCCTCCAGGACCTCGCCGATGCGGGTCTGGACGGAGTCCAGCTGATGGATGGTCTCGCTGGTGTCGCGGATGCCGCCGGCCACCGACTCGGCGCTTTCCTGGAGGGCGGCGATCTGCTCCGAGACCTTCTTGGTGGCGTCGGCGGTTTCGCGGGCCAGTTCCTTGACCTCGCCGGCGACCACCGCGAAGCCCTTGCCGATCTCGCCGGCCCGGGCGGCTTCGATGGTGGCGTTGAGGGCGAGCAGGTTGGTCTGGTCGGCGATGGAGGAGATGATCTGGATGACGTCGCCGATGGCGGCGGAGGCGTTGCCGAGGGCGTTGACGTCGCCGGTCATGGCCGAGGCGCGGCTCACCGCCTCGTCGGCGACCCGGGTGGCGTCGGCGGTGGCGCTGCGCAGGCGGTCGACGGTGTCGAGCAGGGCCCGGGCGTTGGCCTTGGCCGCCTCGGCGGCGCGGACCACCTCGAGGCGCTGGGAGACGAGTTGCTGCACGTTGCGCAGGGCGTCGGCGCGGGAGTCGGACAGCTCGACGAACTCGGTGGTGAAGAAGTCCATCGTGCCGACGATGCGGTCGCCGCTGACGATGGGGAAGCAGACACCGGAGCGTACGCCGGCGCGCTGGGCCGCGGGGGCCCGGACGCAGTCGGTGAGCTCGCCGATGTCGCGGACGAAGACCAGGTCGCGCTGGCGCCAGGCCCGGCCCGACAGGCCCACGCCCTCGGCGAAGGTGGCGGCCAGGGTGACCTTGCGGAACTCCTCGCCCGCGTTGCCCGACTCGACCTGGAAGCGGAGCACGTTCTCCTGATCGTCGACCTCCCAGTAGGAGCCGTAGGCCCAGTGGAAGGCCGTGCGGACCGCGTCGAGGGCCGCCTTGAGGGCGATCGCGGAGTTCTCGGTGCGCCCGAGGGCGGTGACGACGCTGGTGACGGCGAGGCGGTCGTCGGCGACCTGCCGGGTGGTGTACGCGGCGAGGGCGGCCACCCGGATCTGCTCGGCGAGCCGGCCGATGGCGCCCCACTTGCTGATCAGGGCGGCGTCCATGGCGATCGGGTTGCTGCCGTAGAACTCCAACAGGGCGACGAGTTTGGTGCCCCGCATGGACGGCACGATGACGGCGGCCCGCGCGCCGGCGCGGACGGCGGTCTGGAACCGGGCGTCGGTGGACGGCTGGTCGGAGTTGGCGTAGACCGGCTTCGAGGTGCGCATGGCCTGCTGGACCAGGCTGGACGGGCCGGTCAGCTGGCCCTTGAGCCGGCCCAGCTCGAACTCCAGTTTCAGCGCGCCGTTCTCGACGCACCAGACGGCGCCGTACTCCATGTCGTAGAACTCGACGTAGGTGGAGGCGTAGATGCGCCAGGTGCTGCCCTCGCCGGTGGCGGCTTCGAGATTCCTCGACAGCTCTTCCAGCGCCTCGATGTCGCGCGGCGGGGTGCGTTTGGCGGAGGGCTCCGCCAGCTCTGGGCGGCGGCTACCGAAGAGACCCATGACAGTCAGGCTACGGAGTGAAATGCCGCTTTTTCCGGGGTTTACGACGTTAACTCGTGCAAAGCCTCGTTGAAGAGCGCGTGGTGCCGCTCGACATCCTCGGCGGTGGTCTGGGGTGACATGAGCGCCATGTTGTGGAACGGGGTCAGAAGAACCCCGCGGTTGGCCAGGTAGACGTGCAGGAAGTCCTCGAGCTCGGCGTCCGCGTGGGCGGCCGACTCGGTGCCGTTGCGGGGAGCGGGGTCGGCGAACCTGTACTCGACGCGGGCGCCGAGCTGACTCACGGACCACGGCAGCGCGTACGTCTCAATGATCTTGCGCAGGCCGGAGGCGAAGGCCGAGGCCGTGTCGATCATGCCGCCGAAGGCGGCGCCGGTCAGGACCTGCTCGAGGCAGGCGCGGGTGGCGGCCATCGAGACCGGGTTGCCGGCCAGCGTGCCACCGACGCCACCCATGTCGACCAGGTCGAGGTCCGTGCGGCCGGTCAGGGCCGTGGCGAGATCTTCCGAGAGGCCGTACGCCCCCACGGGGATCCCGCCGCCGATGGCCTTGCCGATGGTGACGACGTCCGGTGACAGCTCCCAGTACGCGGTGGCCCCGCCCGGCCCGGCCGAGAACGTGTGGGTCTCGTCGTTGATCAGATACGTGCCGTACCTGCGGGTCAGCTCACGCACCCCGGCCAGGTAGCCGGGCTCGGGCAGCACGATGCCGATGTTGGTCAGCGCCGGCTCCATCAGCACCGCGGCCACGTCGCCGTGGGCCAGCTCGCGCTCGAGGGCCGCGAGATCGTTGAACTCGGCCACCCGGCTCGTCGTGGTCACGTCGGTCGGCGCGCCGACGTTGCCCTCGCGGCTCTGGCCGCGCCCGTCCGGCCCGACGACGATCAGCGACTCGTCGACCGAGCCGTGGTAGCAGTAGCTGTGGAAAAGGATCTTCGGCCGGCCCGTGACGGCCCGCAGCAGCCGGATGGCCCAGCGGTTGGCGTCGGTCGCGGTCAGGGCGAAGCTCCAGTACGGCACGCGGAAGCGCCGGCTGAGCTCGGCCGCCACGACGGCCGCGTCCTCGGTCGGCATCATCGTGGTGGCGCCGCCGAGGGTGGCCAGGCGATGGGTGACCGCCTCGACCACCGGCTGCGGGGAGTGCCCGGCCATGGCGCCGGTGTCGCCGAGGGCGAAATCCAGGAACTCGTGGCCGTCGACGTCGGTGATCCGGTTGCCGCGGGCGGTCGCGAAGTAGAGCGGGAACCCGGCGGCCGTCTTGTTCATCCACGTCATCGGCACGCGGCCGAACAGGTGGTCGGACCGCTGGTAGGCCGCGGCCGAGCGGGGGTGGCGCTCGGCGAAGGCGGCCCGCTCGCGGGTGGCCAGCTCGGCGAGACGACCGCGATCAACTCCGGATTCCGTCGACATGCGGCGATGCTACTAATGATCTGGTGTCTAGGCGATAGGTGGGCCGCTGATTCCGTTGATCCGGTGCAAGATGATCATCGCAGCGTCTCGGCCGGCGCCGAAGACCACCCTGACCGTTTTGTCGCCTGTCTCGGAAATGTGGCCGTCGGGCGCCACGCTCAGCGGCAGGTCCAGCGCATCGGGCCGGATTTCGCCGGTGGCGATGGCGGCGGCCAGCGGATCGTGCAGCGGGACGGCGCGAGTCCCCGTACGGCCCTCGTAGAAGTCGAGATAAGCCGGCAGCATCCCGGCCAGCGCGCGGGTCAGCGGGGTGTCGGTCAGCGACGCCCGGTCCCGCTCGGTCCAGCGGTGCTGCAGGGTGACGTCGAGCGGGACGAGGGTGACCGGCCAGGCGGCCCCGAAGACGGCAGCGGCCGCGGCCGGGTTGTCACCGATGTTGGCCTCGGCCCGCGGGGTGACGTTGCCCGGCACCCGCACGGCCCCGCCCATCACCGTCACGCTCGCGATCCGCCCCGGCAGCCCGGGGTCCTCGGCCAGGGCCTGCGCGAGATTGGTGCACGGGCCGGTGGCCAGCAGGTGCAGCTCACCGGCGTGCTGCCGGGACAGGTCGAGGAGCAACTGCACGGCGGTACGCGGATCCGGCGACCCGCCCGCCGGCAGTACCGCGCCGCCGACGCCGTTGTCGCCGTGCACCGCCTTGGCCCCGCGCTTGATCTCGCCCTCACCGACCGCGACCGGGATGTCGTCGCGGCCGGCCAGGGCGAGCAGGCCCAGCGTGTTGCGGGCGGCCTGGACGGCCGAGGTGTTGCCGTTGACCGTGCCGATGCCGTTCAGCTCGACGCCGGGATGGGCCAACAGGTAGGCGACGGCGATCGCGTCGTCGATGCCGGTGTCGCAGTCGAGGTGGAGGATCATCCGCTCATGATGCGGGAGCCTGCGGGCCGAACGCGGCGAAGAACCGGTCCCGGAACGCGCTCATCGGCCACACCGGGGTGGTGGGCTGCGGCTTGAGCCCGTCGGCCCAGTTCCACGAGGTGATCTTGTCGAGCACCTTCGGGTCCTTGGCCACGATGGTGATCGGCACGTCGTGGCTGGCGTCGGCCCCGGCCGCGATCGGCGACGGCTGGTGGTCGCCGAGGAAGACCATGACCAGGTTGTCGTCGCCATACTGGGTGATCCAGTTGACCAGGGTGGTCAGCGAGTACCGGATGGACTTGCCGTACTCGGCCCGGACCTTCTTGGGCTCGGCCCACAGCGCCTTCGGCTTCGTGCCGTCAGCGACCATCTTCTCGTACACCGAGCCGTCGCCGACCTGGTTCCAGTCCGGCAGATAGTCCGGGATCGGCGCCCACGGGGTGTGGCTGGAGACCAGCGGCATCTCCACCATCAGCGGGCCGCGGCCCGGCTTCTTGTACTCGATGGTGTTGAGCTGCTTGAGCGTGTACTGGTCGGGCATCGGGGCCCAGCTGAACTTCGGGCCGTTGTAGCCGAGGTTGCGCGAGTCCCAGACCTGGTCGTAACCGTAGAACTGGCCTTCGGGCCAGGCCCGGGTGGCGCCGGGCATGACCGAGACCGTGCGGTACGCGGCGTTGTGGAACGCGCGGGTCAGGGTGAGCCGGTCGGTCGAGACGAGGTTGCGGTACCGCTGCTCGTTGTTGATCCACAGCCCGGACTCGAAGGTGGAGTGGGCCAGCCAGCTGCCGCCGCCGAAGGTGGGCGAGGTCAGCCAGCCGCTGCGCGCGGCGTAACCGGCCTGCTTGAGCTGGGCCGTGCCGCTCGCCAGGACCGGGCCGGTCAGCTCGGCCAGGGCCGGGGTCTCGACGGCGCTGCGGCCGTAGCTCTCGATGAAGGTGAAGATGACGTCCTTGCCCTTGAGCGCGGTCAGCATCTGATCGGTGGCGACGTTCTTGAAGGCGTCGTTCTCGACCTCCTTGGCGAAATTGGCCTCGTCCCGCAGGCCGGCGCGGGCCTGGTGGGCGCGGTCCCACGCGTAGGTGGCGCTGCTGCGCGCCGCGACCGGCACCGACGCGTACACCGAGATGCCGAGGGAGAAGGTCAGTGCCCAGGCCACCGCGATGCCGCCGGCGGTGATCGCCGAGCGGCGGCGGTGACGGGCCGCGACGGCGCCGATCCGCAGCACCGACCAGCAGGTGAGCGCGAGGACGGCGGCGACCAGCAGCAGGATCGCGGCCACGGCGGCGATCGCGGCGAGGCGGCCGTAGGAGTCGACCACGAAGCTGTACGCGTCGTCGAACAGCACCCAGTCGAGCACCGGGTCGAAGGGGCGGTTGAGCTCCTCGAAGAAGCCCATGTCCAGGCACTTCTCGATGACCAGCCAGCCGATGATCACGCCCATCACTGTTCCGGCTGTACGCCGCGCCTTGGTCGGCAGGAACATCAGAATCGCCACGACAAACGCCGCTTCGATCGGTATTCGGGCGAATCCGCCGGGAGTCAGGCGGGACAGGATGTTCGGGAAGATCAGGAAGGCGAAAAGGAGCACTCCGGCCAGGACGGTGAGCGACAGCTGGACCCGGGGGTGGCGGAGGAAGGCACGAACGCGTGGCGGCACGTCAGAGGGAACGGATTCACACCGCCGATCGGTTCAGTGACATCCCAAAGTCACTTTCGACCAGTACCAAAGACTCTATAGCTGCCCACTGGGTAGCCCTACGGTGAAGCCAACGACCGCGACGTGAGAGGACGTGCCCGTGCCGACGGCAACCTCGGACCTGCTATCCGCGCCCACCGAGGCGGAAATCGCCCAGCTGGACGCCTGGTGGCGGGCCGCCAACTACCTGACCATCGGCCAGATCTACCTGCAGGCCAACCCCCTGCTGCGGGAGCCGCTCAAGCCCGAGCACATCAAACCCCGGCTCCTCGGGCACTGGGGCACCAGCCCCGGCCTCTCCTTCGTCTACGCGCACGTGTGCCGGCTGATCCGGCACACCGGTCAGGAGACGCTCTACCTGACCGGGCCCGGGCACGGCGGCCCGGCCCTGGTCGCGGCCGGGTGGCTCGAGGGGACGTACAGCGAGATCTATCCCGCCGTCAGCCGGGACGAGGCGGGCATGCTGCGGCTGTTCCGCCAGTTCTCCAGCCCCGGCGGCATCCCCAGCCACGTCTCGGTGACCACGCCCGGCTCCATCCACGAGGGTGGCGAGCTGGGTTATGTGCTGGTCCACGCGTTCGGCGCGGTGATGGACAACCCTGATCTGCTCGCGATCGCGGTGGTCGGCGACGGCGAGGCCGAGACCGGCCCGCTCGAGGGTTCGTGGAAGGGCATCTCCTTCATCAACCCGGCCCACGACGGCGCCGTGCTGCCGATCCTGCACCTCAACGGGGCCAAGATCTCCGGGCCGACCGTGCTCGCCCGGAAAGACCCGGCGGAGGTGCGTGAGCTGCTCAGCGGCCACGGCTACGAGGTCATCGAGGTCGAGGGGTCCGACCTGCCCGGCATGCACACCCGCTTCGCGGCGGCCCTGGCCACGGCCTACGCCCGCATCGGCGAGATCCAGCAGACCGCCCGGTCCGGCGGCGGGGACGGCACCCGTCCTCGGTGGCCGCTGATCATCCTGCGGACCCCCAAGGGCTGGACCGGTCCCGAGGAGGTCGACGGCGTCCACGTCGCCGGCACGTTCCGGGCCCATCAGGTGCCGCTGGCCGGCGTCCGCGAGAATCCCGAACACCTGGCGCTTCTGGAGCGGTGGCTCAAGTCGTACGGCCCGTCGGAGTTGTTCGACTCCGGCGGTGCGCCGGTCGAGCTGGTGCTCAGCGCGACGCCCGAGGGTGACAAGCGGATGAGCGCCACCCCGCACGCCAACGGCGGCCTGCTGACGCGGGAGCTCGACCTGCCCGATTTCCGCGACTACGCGGTCAAGGTCGACAGCCCGGCCACCGAGCGGATCGAGTCGACCCGGCGCCTCGGCGAGATGATGCGCGACATGTACACGCGCAACCCCGACCGGTTCCGGCTGTTCGGGCCGGACGAGACCAACAGCAACCGGCTCGGCGCGGTCTTCGAGGTCTCCGACCGCGCGTTCATGGAGCACGTCACCGGCGACGACGTGGCCATCGGCCCGTCCGGGCGGGTGATGGAGGTGCTGTCCGAGCACAACTGCCACGGCTGGCTCGAGGGCTACAACCTGACCGGCCGGCACGGGCTGTTCGCCACGTACGAGGCGTTCGCCATGGTCAGCGCCTCGCAGACCGTCCAGCACAGCAAATGGCTGGAGGAGGCCAACCACCTGTCGTGGCGGGCCAAGGTGCCCAGCCTCAACGTGCTGCTGACCTCGACCGCCTGGCGCAACGACCACAACGGGTTCTCCCACCAGGGCCCCGGCCTCATCCAGGTGGTGCTGACCGCCCGCGGCGACGTCAGCCGCATCTACCTGCCGCCGGACGCGAACTGCCTGCTGTCGGTGGCCGACCACTGCTTCCGCAGCCGCAACTACGTCAACCTGATCGTCATCGACAAGCAGCCGCAGCTGCAGTGGCTGAATATGGACGACGCGATCGAGCACTGCGCTCGCGGCGCCGGCGTGTGGGACTGGGCGGGCACCGCCGACGACAGCTCGGACCCCGACATCGTGCTGGCCTGCGCGGGCGACGTGGTCACCATGGAGACGGTCGCGGCCGCGCAGATCCTGCGCGACAAGCTGCCCGGCCTGCGCACGCGCGTGGTCAACGTGGTCGACCTGATGACGCTGCCGCGCCCGAAGGACCACCCGCACGGCATGAGCGAGACCCTGTTCACCGAGCTGTTCACCGACACGGTCGACGTGGTCTTCGCCTTCCACGGCTACCCCGGCGCCATCCACCAGCTGGTGCACGGCCGGCCCGACGCCGACCGGTTCCGGGTGCGCGGCTTCATCGAGCAGGGCACGACCACCACCCCGTTCGACATGACGGTCCGCAACAAGGCGTCGCGCTACCACCTGGTCATGGACGCCATCAACAACGCCAAGCGCCTCCCGCGCGGCGCCGAGGACCTGAAGAAGTGGTGCCAGGAGCAGCTGGCCCGCCACGAGCAGTACGTGGTCGAGCACCTGGAGGACATGCCCGAGGTCCGCGACTGGACCCTGGGCGACTGGGCCACCAAGCCCTGAGCTCCAACTTTCGTCCAGAGGCCGTCCACCGGGCCGTCCTAGGGCCGGTCCCATGAGAACCGCAGTAGTCACCGGAGCCGGCGGCGGGCTCGGCCGGGCCATCACGGCCGAGCCGGCCCGCCCCGGCTTCACCGTCTGGGCGACCGGCCGCCGGCCCGCCGGCGCCTTCGAGAGCCCGGCCAGGCCGTCTACGCGGCCGGCAAACACGCCGCGATGGCCTTCACCCTGAGCACCCTGTTCGACCTGCGCCGCGCCGGCCACCGCGGCATCGACCTCTGCGCCGTCTGCCCCAGCGGCGTGGCGACCCCGCTGGTGACCGACCACGCCGACGACCCCGAAGCCACCGCCTCCTCCACGGCGCCCTTGCTCGCCCCGGCCGCGATCGGCCGGGTCGTCGGCCGCCTCACCGACCGCCCCCGCCCCGTCACCATCGTGCCCCGCCGCCGCGCCCCGCTGATGCGCTTCGCCGACCTCTTCCCCCGCCTCGCCACCCCGATGGTCCGAAAGATCATGCGCGACGCCCAACGCCGGCAGCAGCACTACGACGAACTCACCCCCTCACCTTGATCAACGCCATTCGTCCCGCGTTTCGGGGCCTCGGACCGCCTACCATCGTCGCTATGCGGCGATGGATGTTGGGCGTCCCCGGCGCGCTGGCGCTCGGCGCGGGCGGTTGGAAAGTGGTAACCAGCGACAACGGAACCGCCGGGGCCGTGCTCGTCATCGCCGGCGCGCTATTGCTCGTCGCCCCCTTCGTCGTCGATCGAGTGGAGCGCGTCTCGGTCGGCGGCTCCGGACTCGAGCTCGGGCTCTCGCGCAACATCGCCGAACAGGGCGCCCCGAAGACCGCTGCATTCTCGACCGCAGCGACCTCGCGCGGCTCACGGAGGCGTACGGGGTGATCCGGGAGGTACTGCAAGGCAATCACTACCGTGAGGTGCGCATCCACATCCAGGACGTCCTCATCAAGCGGGCGGCGACGATCTCCGAGCGGGAGAAGTTCGACCCGGCGGAGATCCGCAAGCTCTTCGCCAACGGCGCGCCCGTCGTGCGAGTCATGGTCCTGGGCCTGATGCGCGGTGATCCCTCGCTGGTCGACGCGAAGTCGCTCGCCGATGCGATCGCCCGGCCGGCCACACAGACGGAGGTTTATCACGCACTGAAGCTGGCGGACGACATGTGGGAGCGTTTCTCCGCCTCCGAGCGGGTGGAGATCCAAGAAGCGGCGAAGAAGGTGAAAGCCCCCAAGGGCAGCTTCCGGCAAGAGCTTGCGGCGAAGATTTCTCACGAGTCCTATCGTCAAGCGTCATGACCGATTCGCTGGGGTTCGTTGATCGGCCGCTGGTCGAGTTCACGGTCGACTGTGGTGAGCTGGTGCCGGCGCATAGGGTGGTGCTGACCGGGCTGGTTGACAACGGGCGCTCGCGGTCCGATCTCACCTCGCGCGAGCAGGAGGTCGCTTACCAGATGGTGTCGCTGGAGTACGCCCTGGTTCCCGGAGTGCAGGCGAACGAGGTGGTGCGGGGCTTCACCGAGCGCTTCGTGCTGTTGGCGGCCTTCGACACCGACGTGCCGATGCCGTGGACGACGGCGGGGAGCGACGGCATCGGGCCAGGCGGTATCGAGTTGTTCGAAGGCGGCGACCGAACGAACGGCGACCTCGGCCCCTGGCCGGTTCCGGACGGCGCTCGACGGCTGAGTTTCACGCTGTACCGCTCGCCGTCCTCGCCGGCTGATCCGCACACGCCGTTGGCCGGGACGCTTGTCGTCGACCTTGCGCTGGGAAGCGCCCGGTGGGCCCCCGAAGCGTGACCTCAGTCGCCCAGGAAGCCCATCACCGTGCCAACGAGGCCGAGGATGGTGGCGGCCACGCCGAAGGCGTCCGGGCGCTTGCCGCGGGTGGCCGTGACGACGATGGCGCCGGCGGCGAAGGACAGGGCCACGCCGCCGCCGAAGCGTACGAGCCAGGTGGTGGTCGGGGGGTTGGTCACCTCGGGGTAGCGCAGCTGCAGGTAGGCGAGCAGGGCGACCCACGCGCAGAAGCCGAGGACGACGCCGAGCACGATGAAGAAGAACGGGCCGCGCCAGCTCAGCGCGGCGGCGGCCCAGAAGCCGAGCGGGAAGACCGCGACGCACAAGGCCGCCACCTGTCCGGCCTCCGAGGTGAAGGCGTCGACGAAGAACGGTGTGGCGGCCACGCCCAGCGCCATCAGCACGAACGCGACGAACGTACGGCCGCCTCTCGACTGTTCCTTCTCCATACCTGACAACAGCAAGATCGCCGGCGGGCGGCCAGGGAACTGTCGCCGATGGGACCGCTGCTACGAGGCCTTCTCGGCGGCAAAGTACGGCTCGGCGGCCTCCAGCCGGGGCGTCGGGACGCCCAGGCGGCGGGCTTCGGCCAGGGTGTCGCGGCAGACGGCGCGGAGCTCCTCCGGGTTGGCGTGGGCCTCCATGACCGTACGCATCGGGGGGAAGTGGCCGAAGAGCCAGGCCATCAGCGGCGCGGTGAGCCAGAGGGGCGCCGTGTACGGCAGGATGTCGCCGCGGTGTTGTCGCAGGTCGACGCCGCGGGCTTCGGCCAGGGGGAGCAGCTCGCGGGTGGCCAGCAGCGCCTCGCGGACGCGGCGGGGCCGGCCGGCCAGCGCGGACAGGGAGCCGAGTTTCAGGCTCTGGGTGTGCAGGCCCGCGTTCTGGATGAAGTGGATGGCCAGCCAGCCGGAGAAGTCGGCGTCCTCCCGGATCCGGAAGCCGGCCTGGCGGAAGACTCCTCGGACGGCCTGCTCGCGCCCGGCCGGCGGGTGGCCGAGGGTGCCGAAGAAGACCACGGGCAGCAGGGCCGCCCGCAGCACGCCGTCGTCGCCGAAGCCGCCGCCGGCGCCGGGGAAGCCCCACGCCACCTGGCCGGCGGGCAGCGCCTCGACCGCGGCCGCCGGCTCGGCCCACAGGTTGTTGAAGACCAGCACCGTCGCCTGGCCCACACGCGGCCCGAGGAAGTCCATCACCTCGGCGAAGTTGTAGTGCTGCACGCTGACCACGATCAGGTCGAAGTCGTGGCCCGGCTCGAGCGTCTCGCGGTAGCGCACCGGCCACGTCTCGGTCACCCGGCGCCCCCACGGCCGGCGGCGCGCGTCGACGAGCTCCAGGTCGATCGCGTCTCCGTAGGCGGCGGCCCGGCCCGGCCGTACGTAGAACTCGATCTCGTGCCCGGCCTTCTCCAGCGCCCACCCGTAGGCCGCGGCGATGACGCCCCGGCCGAACATCAGAACCTTCACGGCACACCCCTATAATTGGAGATCGTCTCCACTTCTAAAATATGGAGACGGTTTCCGTTTGTCAAAGGAGTGCCGGTGACCAAACCCTTACGCGCCGACGCCCGGCGCAACCGCGACGCCCTGCTGGCCAAGGCGCGTGAGCTGTTCGCCGACGGCCACTTCGACATGCGCTTCGACGACTTCGCCAAGCTGGCCGGCGTCGGCACGGGCACGCTCTACCGGCATTTCCCCACCCGCGAGGCGCTGGCCGAGGCGGTCTACCGCGAGGAGCTCGCCGCGATCTGCGCGCACGGCCGCGAGCTGCGGGCTACCCGTCCCGCGGCCGACGCGCTGGCCGCCTTCCTGCGCGGTTTCGTCACTCACCTGCACAACCATCAGGGCCTGGCCCGTACGCTCGCCACCCTCATGGCCGCCCGCGAAGGCACCCTGGCCGAGGGCGGCCAGGAGCTCACCCTGGTCATCAGCGAACTCCTGGCCGCCGGCGTCGAGCAGGGCACCATCCGCGCCGACGTGGGCGCCGGCGCCGTCATGCTCACCCTGCAGGGCCTGTGCGCGGCCCACGACCAGCCCCACGCCCGCACCGACGCCGACGGCGCCATCACCCTCGTCCTGGACGGCCTCCGCCGCGACTAGCCGGCGGGGGTCTCGGCGGTCGCCACGATGGTGGCGCGGGCCAGGGTGTGGCCGGCCATGGTGAACGTGAGGTAGGCCGGGGTGGCCTCGGCGGGCACGCCGATGGTCTCGACGTCGAGGGCGTGCACGGTGATGAAGTAGCGGTGCGGGCCGTCGCCGGCGGGCGGGGCGGCGCCGATGTACTGCGGCAGGCGGGCGTCGTTGGGCAGCTGGAACGCGCCCGCGGGCATCTGCGCTCCGGCGGGCAGGGCGGTCACGCCGGCCGGGATGTCGGCGACGGCCCAGTGCCAGAAGCCGGACATCGACGGGGCGTCGGCGTCGAAGACGGTCACCGCGTAGCTTTTCGTGCCGGCGGGGGCGCCGGACCAGGTCAGGTCGGGCGAGATGTCCTCCCCGCCGGGGATGCCGAAGGCGCCGGACCTCTGCGGCAGCGGCAGCGGCCGGCCATCGGCGGCCGCGGTGCTGGTGACCTCGAAGCTCGGAACCTGAGGGAGACGGGCGAACGGGTTGTTGATTGCTGTCATGCCGAGAAGCTTGCGACCCGCGACAACCGGCAGGGAGATCCTCGGCATGCTGGTGCCCGCAGTGCCACCCTCCACCGTCGCCGACCGGCCCGGCGGTCGAGCAGACTGGGATCATGCCAGCGCCACGATCGGCCAACCGGCCCGAGCTGTCCGCGTTCCTCCGGGCCATGCGAGGACGCGTACGGCCGGAAGATGTCGGTCTGCCCGAGATGAGCCGGCGCCGTACGCCGGGGCTGCGGCGCCAGGAGGTCGCGCAGCTCGCCGCCGTCAGCATCGACTGGTACATCCGGCTCGAGCAGGGCCGGGTCGGCGTGCCCGGCACCGCCGTGCTGGACGCGCTGGCCCAGGCGCTCAAGCTGTCCGAGGCCGAACGGCACCACCTGCACCTGATCGCCCGGGGCGAGGCCCCACCCGCGCGGCACGTCCCGGCGCCCCCGAGCGAGTCGCTGCGCACGCTGCTGCGCAGCATGCCGGCCACCCCGGCCTGGATCGTCGACTTCCGGTTCGACGTCCTCGCGCACAACGCGGCCGCGGTGGCCCTGTTCGGCCCCGGCTTCGCCGTCGGGACGAACACCACGGAGCCCCTCTTTCTCGACCCCGGCGCCCGCGAGTTCCAGCTGGACTGGGACCGCATCGCCCGCGAGCACGTCGGCAACCTGCGGGCCAACCTGGCCCGGCACCCCGACGACCCGCGCCTGCGGGCCCTGGTGGCCGAGCTCCGCCGTGCGAGCAACGACTTCGCCACCTGGTGGGACGACCAGACCGTGCAGCAGCGCACGAACGGCACCAAACGCGTCCTGCATCCCACCGCCGGCGTGATGACCCTGCGCTACGACGTCCTGGCCGTCCAGGACGGCTCCGAGCAGCGCCTCTCGGTCGTCACCCCGGCCGACGCGCACGCCGAGAACGCGCTGCGCTCGCTCCTCTTCCCGTCGAACGGTCTGCGCGCGGTGAACTGACTACGCCTCGTCCGGTGGCCGTACCGCGCGGCGCCGGACACGGTCCGCCAGGCCCAGGGCATCCAGGGCCGTGCGCAGCGCCGCCATGGTGGTGTCGAACCGGTCGGCGCCGAGCGCCTCGCGCAGCTGCGCGTCGAGGCGCCGGCGGGCCGCCCGGGCGGTCTCGACAGCGTGCCGCCCGGTCGCCGTCAGCGCCATCGGCCGTCGTCGCCGGTCGTCGCCCGCGGCGGCGACCTCGATGTGGCCGAGCGACAGCAGCTCCCTGAACACCTTCGACACGGCCTGCTGACTGACGCCCAGGTCGTCGGCTATCTCGGTGGCGGTGGCAGGCCCGGTCAGCAGCCGTTGGATCACATATCCGTGCCCGGGGCGCAGCCCCGTGCCGTCGAGAGCACGAAGCACCTGCTGCGTGATCGCGTCGCCCAGCAGGGTGAGCGCCGATGACATGTCGAGCCCGGGAAGTTCCTCTTTCAACACACAACCATAGTTGTGTATCGTCGCGGTCATGACAAGCCTTCCTTCGTCAACGGACGTGGAGACCGTCGTCCGCCGCTACTACGCCGTGGTGTCCGACCGGAGCTCGACCGAGGACGAGCTCCGGGCCCTCCTGTCGCCCGGCATCCGGGTCACCGAGCATCCGAACGCCGTCACACCGGCCGGCGCGGTGCGCGACCTTTCCGGCACGATCGCCGGGTTCCGGGCCGGAAAGGCCTTGCTGCGCGAGCAGAGCTTCGCCGTGCACGAAGTGCTGCCGGCCGGCCCGCGCGCGGCTGTCCGAGCCACCTGGCGAGGCGTGGCCGGGGTCGACGCCGGGCCGTTCCGCGCCGGGCAGGAGCTCATCGCCGAGGTGGCCGCGCTCTTGACGGTCCGCGACGGTGTCGTGGCCGAGCACGAGACGTTCGACTGCTACCGGCCTGCGGCCGCGGCGCCGGTGACGCCATGACGTCCGCCCCGCAACCCTTCCGGCCCACCACCGCCCCGGCCGCGCTCGACGACCTGCGCCGCCGGCTGCGCGCCACCCGCTGGCCGTCGGGGCCGGCCGGAGCGGGCTGGTCGCTCGGCGCCGACCAGGACTATCTGCGCGACCTGATCGCCTACTGGGCCGACGGGTACGACTGGCCGGCCCGTGAAGCCGCTCTGGCGGAGCCTCCGCGGTACCGGATGCGGCTCGGAACCGGCTCGGAGGTGACCTTCCGGCACGTGCGCGCCGCCTCGCCCGGCCCGGCGCTGCCGCTGATCCTCAGCCATGGCTGGCCGGACTCCTCCTGGCGCTATCACAAGGTCATCGGCCTGCTGACCGACCCCGCCGCGCACGGCGGCGACCCGGCCGACGCCTTCGACGTCGTCATCCCGGACATGCCCGGCTTCGGGCACTCACCCGCTCCCGTGGGCGCCGCCCTCGACTCGATCGCGGTGGCCGGTCTGTGGGCGGAGTTGATGCGCGAGCTCGGCTACGCCCGCTACGGCGCGGCCGGCGGCGACATCGGCAGCTCGGTCAGCCGGTTCCTGGCGCTCGATCACCGGGAGCACGTCGTCGCCGTACACCGGATGGACGCCGGCCTGCCCGTCCTGGCCGACACCAGCCATCTGTCCGGTGAAGAGCTGGCCTGGCTGGCCGAGGTGTCGGCCTGGGGAGCGGCCGAGGGCGCCTACGCGGCCATGCACCGCACCAAGCCGCAGACCGCCGCGGCCGGCCTGTCCGACTCGCCGGCCGGGCTCGCCGCCTGGATCGTCGAGAAGCTTCGGTCCTGGAGCGACTGCCACGGCGACCTGGCCACCGTCTTCACCCGGGACGACGTGCTCGATCTGCTCAGCGTGGCCTGGTTCACCAACAGCATCGGCCCGTCGATGACGATGTACCACGCCAACGCGGCCATCCCGGCCGCCCAGCACGCCCGGCGGGTGGAGGTGCCGTCCGGCTTCTCCCTGTTCCCCGGCGACCTGGTCCGGCCCCCGCGGGCCTGGCTGGAACGGAACTCCGCCGTGGTCCGGGTGACCGAACCCCGCCGGGGCGGCCACTTCGCGCCCTACGAGCAGCCGGAGATCTACGCCCAGGAGCTGCGCGACTTCTTCCGCCCGTTCCGCGGCGACCCGGAGAAGTCCTCGGCGGTGAGCACCGGGCCGCAGCCTCAGTGAGAGGACCACCAGGTGGCCGGCGCGGCGGCGGTGAATCCCAGTGATTCGTACAGGGGGGCGGCCCAGCTTTGAAGCGGTGAGGGTGACCGGCAGCCCGGCCAGTGAGGCGAGGGAGCCGAGCATCACCGCCCGGCCCACGCCGCGGGAGCTGTGGGCCGGTGGGGTGCCGACCCAGTAGTGGCTGGCGAGGTTGTCGGCGGTCACGGTGACGCAGGCCCCGGCGGTGCCGTCGATCAAGGCCGGGAAGATGGCCACGCCGGGCTGGTCCAGCAGGGCGAGGGGGAAGATCTCACCCGGCCGGTACGGCTCGAAGCGTGACAGCTCGGGAACCGGCGATCACGGCACGTTCGGCCGCCTGCAGGTCAGCTTCCTCGCGGACGCGGACGACTTCGAGGGCCGCGGTTTCAACGGGCGCGGGCAGGCGCAGCATCACCGGCATCTGTCAGCCGCGCGCGAACAGGTGGCTCAGGTCGGTCGCGCTGAACCGGTCCTCGGCCGGCCGGGACGCACTTTGGTGCAGGCCAATATCGGCCCGCCTTCCCAAGCCGATCCAGTGCGACTACCGGCCGGCCACGATGGCGTCCGCCTGTCGACATGCGGAGAGTTCCGGCGGGAAACCGAAGACTGCGGCCAGGGTGGGATCGTGGAACTTGGTCACCCGGGCGATGCCGGTACGGGTCGCGGTGAGGACGACCAGACCGTCGGCGGCGTGGGCGCCGGTGAGGGTCCGGCGGTAGACGACGGCGGCCGGGTGACCGTTGGCGCTCGTCGGGAGCATCCGCCAGTCGCCGGGGGTGCCCAGGACGTAGGTCACGAGCATGTGCCGGCAATTCGTGCGGCCTGACTGCCAGTCCCGGAACGGGGTTGCCTCCAGGGTCGCGTCGGTGCGCAGCACCTGCTCCAGCAGGGCGGCGTCGGAGTGTTCGAAGGCGGCCACGTAACCGGCCAGCAGGGCGCGGGCCCGCTCGTCGGCCGGCTCCAGCAGCTCGGTGGGGGCCGGGCCGACCTCGTCGAGGCGGGATCGGGCCCGCTGCAGGCCGCTCTTGACCGCGGCCACGGTCGTGTCGAGGATGGCGGCGGTTTCGGCCGCCGTGAAACCCAGGACCTCGCGCAGGACCAGGATCGCCCGCTGCCGGGACGGCAGATGCTGGAGGCTGGCGATCAGCGCCAGCCGCACCGACTCCCGGGCGACCACCACCGCGGCCGGGTCGTCCTCGGGCGGCGCGATCCACGCGTCCGGGAGGGGTTCCAGCCACGCCACCTCGGCCAGTGGCCGGGGTGGACGGTCGGCGATCTCGCCGGGCCCGGCCAGCCCGGAGGGCAGGACGCGGATCGGTCGCGGCTTCAGCGCGGTCAGGCAGACGTTGGTGGCGATCGTGTACAGCCAGGACCGGACCGTCGTGCGGCCTTCCAAGCGGGCGTACGACCGCCAGGCGCGCAGCAGCGTCTCCTGCACCAGGTCCTCGGCGTCGTGCGCCGAGCCGACCATGCGGTAGCAGTGCGCCAGCAGCTCCCGGCGGAACGGCTCGGTCTCGGCGGTGAAGCCGGCTAGGTCGGGCGTGGTCACGGCAGCAGCGCCAGTTTCCCGATCGTGACTCTGTCCTCCAGGTGGGCGAGCGCCTCGGGCCCGTCGGCCAGTTCGTACGCCGTCGGCCGGCCCGGCGTCAAGACCCCGGCCCCGATCAGAGCCGACAGCTCCCCCATCAGCGCGCCGAAGACCTGCGGCGCCGCCCGGATCAGCGTGCCCAGGTTGAACCCGGCCAGCTGGACCTGGTGTTCGTACACGAGGTCCCGGTTGGTCACCGGGGCCTCGCCCCCGGCCAGCCCGTACACCACCACCCGGCCGGTGACCCGTTTGGCCGCGGCCAAACTGGCCTCGAAGGTGTCGCCGCCGGCCGACTCCAGCACCAGATCGGCGCCCGCGCCACCGGTCAGCTCCCGCACCTCGGCCGCGAGATCACCGCCGGTCGAGTCGAGCACGTGGTCGGCGCCCAAAGCCCGTACGACGTCGTGTTTGCCCCGCGAAGCGGTGGCGATGACCGTCGCCCCGTAGTGCTTGGCCATCGTCACCGCCGCCTGCCCGGTCGCGCCCGCCGCCGCCTGAACCACCACCGTCTGCCCGGCCGCCAGACCGCCGACCGGCTTGAGGACGGCCAGCGCCGTCACGGTGTTCACCACCAGGCCCAGGGCCTCGGTCTCGCTCCACCCGCCCGGCAGCGGCATCACCCCCGCCGCGGGAAACAGCGCATATTCGGCGAAGGTGCCCTCTCCCACGCCGACCACACGGGCGCCGAGCAGCTTGCCGGACGCCGAGACCACCTCACCGGCTCCCTCGAAGCCCGCCACGTACGGAGGCTTGGGCCCGCCGCCGAACGCACCCCGCGACTTCGCGACGTCGGCGAAGTTGATCCCGGCCGCCACCACCCGGACCAGCACCTCCCCCGGCCCCGGCCTCGGCACCGCCGCATCGGCGACCAGGCGCATGTCCTGCGGGCCGTTCAGGGACATCTGCCGCAGGGCGCGCATCGTCGCGGGAACATCTCTCATGACATGGAGACCTCGACCGGCCCGCAAAGGAATCGCGAAAGGCCCGTCCGAACCGGACGGGCCTTCTTCCTGCGATGCGGTCAGTAGCGGAAGCGCGAAACCACAGCCTGCAGCTGCCCCGCCGTGGCGGCGAGGTCGTCCGCGGCGTGGCGGGTGTCGCCGACCGTGGCCGTGGTGCGGCGGGTGGCGTCGGAGACGGTGCCGATGGTGGCGGCGATGTCGCCGGCGCCGGCGGCGGCCTCGGAGAGGGTGCGGTTCATCTCCTGCGTGGTGGCCGTCTGCTCCTCCACCGCCGAGGCGATCGTCATCTGGATGCCGTTGATGCGCTCGATGATGGCCGAGATCTCGCCGATCGCGGTGACCGCGCCGTCGGTGTCGGCCTGGATCGCCGAGACGCGGCGGGAGATGTCCTCGGTGGCCTTCGCGGTCTCCTGGGCGAGGTCCTTGACCTCACCGGCGACCACGGCGAAGCCCTTGCCCGACTCGCCGGCCCGGGCCGCCTCGATCGTGGCGTTCAGGGCCAGCAGGTTGGTCTGCTCGGCGATCGAGGTGATCACCTTGACCACCGAGGCGATCTCGGAGGACGACTCGCCGAGGCGGGCCACGATCGCATTGGTGGCCGAGGCGACCTCGACCGCCTGCACGGCGACCTCGGAGGCCTCGGTGGTGGAGACGCTGATGTCGCGGATGGCCGAGCCCATCTCCTCCGAGCCGGCCGAGACGACCTGCAGGTTGTTGGAGACCACGTCGGCCGCGGCGGCGACCGTGCCGGCCTGCGACGACGCCTCGTTGGCGGCCGACTCGACCTGGCCCGAGACGCTGGTCAGCTGCCCGGCGGCCGAGTTGAGGGTGCTCGCGTTGCCGGCCAGCTGCACCACGTCCTCGCGCAGGCGGGCCACGGCCTGGTCCATGGCCGCGGCCATCCTGCCGACCTCGTCCTGGGTGGTGACCCCGGAGGTACGGGTGAGGTCGCCCTCGGCCAGTCCCTCGGCGACCCGGGACACCTCGCGGACCGTGCCGCGCACCCGGCCGGCGACCCGGAACCCGAGCAGCACGCTGAGAATGACACCCGCGGCCAGCAGGAGGCCGACGGTCCAGGTGGCCTTGGTGGTCGCCGCCTCGCCGTCCGCGATGGACTGCTCGGACAGCTGCTCGGCCCGGGTGGTCAGGTCGGCCTGATCCTTGCCGAGAGCGCCGTAGAGCTTGGTGTACTCGGTGACGGCCGCCTGGAGCTGGGCCGGGGTGGCCGTCGAGTAGTCCCGCTGGCTGAACTCGAGGTAGGCGTCCCAGTCGGTGGAGGCTTTGGCGACCGCGGCCGTACCGGTCGCGTCACCGTTGAACGCCGTTTTCAGGGTGTCAAGCGCGGCCTCGATGTCGGCCTTGTTGGTCTCCATGTTCTTCTTGATCCCGGCCGTGAGGGTCGGGTAGAGCTTGAGACTCGAGTTGTTGCCGCTGTAAGCCTCGATGTTCTTGCTGTACGTGCCGACCGCCGCCTCCAGGGCGACGGTGCGCCGCTGGGAGTTCGCCGCATCGGAGTTCTGCCCGCGGAGGGTGACCAGGGCGACCCCACCGACGATCACCCCGCTGACCGTGCCCACCAGGACCGCCGCGCCGATCTTAGTTCGCAGTGACCTGTTGTCGAACGCTGATGTCAGTCCCATCCCCGATGCCTCTCCTGTCCGTATTTCGCAACCGCGCACATCGGCAACCGGAGTGGTGCGGATAAGAAGTCGCGACCAGGTTCCGCCGAGAAAGTTTCACGATCACGTTAAAGCCCGTTCCGGTGAGCCGAGGCCGCTTCGTCTCATGTGCGCACGGGCGCGACCCGTACAGCGTCCTAGGAACCTAGGGGTTATAGGTGAGACAGAGAACGAATGTGGCGGAACCGGGGCGGAGAGGTCTGAGTGGTCGCTACCTTCCCCTCATGGCCACGGCTACCGAGAAGCACACCCGGCAGTCGTCGCGTCCGCCCGGCTACGACGAGTTCGTCCGGCTCCTCGACGAGGGCGACGCCGACGACGTGGCCGACGCGCTGCTCCACCTGGACGAGCCGCGCCGGCGGGCGCTGGTCCCGCGCATCCGGGCCGTCAACCTGGCCACCGGAAGCCGGCCGGGGCACACCTCGGACCGTTCCCGTCGCGAAGGCGCCCTTCTCGTGGCCGGGGCGGGCTGCCTGGCGACCGTCGAGGACGTGGTCGCCTGGCTGCGCTCACCCAGGTTCAAGGGCGAGTTCACCAGCCGTACGATCGCCGCCGCGATCCGCGTCCTGCAGGCGCCGGGCCGCCCCGGCCTGGCCACCGTCGCCACCGACCTGGCCACCCACCTGAAGAACCGCGACCACGACCGCGGCGAATGGGCCCTGACCGCGGCCGCCCTCCGCGCCGCCGGTCTGCCCCCGCCCGCCACCGAGCAGATGCTGCGCGGCTGGGTCCGCCACTTCTCCCCCGCCGCCTCGGCCGGCGCGCTGGCCGCCCGCCTGGCCGAGGACCCCTGGCTCGAGGACCTGCTGCCCGCCCTGTTCGCCACGCCCAAGGTCGCCACCGACCTGGACGACACGTGGCCGGCCGCCCTGGCCCTGCTGGCCGCCGGCAAACGCATCGACCGCCGCGACCTGCTCGCGCTGCTGGTCGCCCGCCTGCGCTCCGGTGACCGGGGTGCCGCGCTGCGGCCCGTACTGGACACCTTCCGCCACCTCGACCCCACCCCGGCCGAACGCGCCGCCCACCACGCCGACTTCCTGGCCATGCTGGCCGAACCCAGCGGTCCCGTCGCCGAGCTGGCCCAGCGCATCCTCCGCGCCCTCGACGACGGCGGCCACCTCGACGCCGGCACGGTCGTCGCGGCCACCCGGGCCGCCCTCGCCCGCACCGAGAAGAAGCTGATCCGCGCCCAGATCGCCTGGCTCGACCGTGCCATCAGCCGCCACCCCGAAGCCGCGCCGACCCTCCTGGAAGCCGCCACGTCCATCCTGGACAGTGACGACCCCGAGGTCGCGGAGCGGGCCCTGCGCGTCGTCGGCCACCACAACGCCGGCCCGGCCGCCCTCCGCCCCGCCGCCGAAACCCTCACCGGCGACCTCCGCCGCCAGGCCGACGAGATCCTGGGCGTGCCCGCCATCCCTTCCGCGCCGCACTTCCCACCCGCTCCCGTGCCCTCCGCGTCGCCCCCCATGCCCCCGGCCATCGCCTCCCTCCCCGAGCTGACCGCCACCCTCGCCCAGGGCCCCCTCAGCCCGGTCGACCTCGAGCGCGCCCTGGCCGCCGTGGTCAAATTCGCCACGTCCGCCCGCACCGACCTCGCCTGGGCCCTGGCCCCGCACACCACGGACCAGACCTCACCCTTGGCCCCCGTCATCCAGGCCGTCGTCCCTCCCGGCCTGGCCAGACCCAAACCCACACCCCAGACGTACGCCCCGTTGGGCGCCCGCCGCCGCCCGGCCAACCCGCCCGCAGCGCCCCGCGAAGGCATCGCCGCCCGGCCGACAAACTCGCCGCCCCCCATCGCCACGTCCGGTCCGGCAGCACTTCGACCGGCCACGGCGGCCCCGGACGCCAACGCAGCGCCGGCGACAGTCGCCTCGGCCGGGGCGACGTGGTCGAGCCGCGCATCGCAGACGCTTCCACCGCCGCAGGAGATGCTGCGGCTGCGAATCCAGGAGCTGGCCGACCAGCTGGCCGCCGGCGACGGGCCACCCGCCCTGCTGGCCACACCGGCCACTCAGGACGGTCACGTCGATCCCGCGCGCCTGCTGCTGCGCCTGGCCTCCGCCGAGCGCGCCGGCTGGCAGCCCGGCCCGTACGATCTGGCCCAGGCCCTGCTGCGCCTCCCCCGAGAGTGCCCGCCGCAGGTGCACGCCGCCGCGGCCCGTCTCAACTCCACCGCCGGCCGCCGCTTCGCCGCCTGGCTCCGCGCCGGCGGCCTGCCCGACCCCGCCGTCACCGTGGTCGCGGACCCGGCCCGCCGAAGCGTCGCCTTCCCCCCGCTCGACGCCTCCGGCCTGGCCGTCCCGCCCGGCCTCCTGACCGTGCCCGCCGACCGGACCTACCCGCATCACCCCGACCAGTCCACCTGGCCGATGGTCCTCCCCAGCCACCGCGAGATCATCGCCGCCCACGTCATCCACTCCCGCCCCACCGAGGCCCGCGCCGCCAGCACTTATCCGGACATCTCCAGCCCCGGCCACTCCACCCCGACCGACCCCGACTTGGAACGTTCCAGCTCTGTGAATCACGCCCGGCGATCTTCAGACCTGGCCCATCCCGGCCCGGAACGTTCCAGCTCTCTGAATCACGCCCGGGCCTCTTCGAACCCGCCCCAACCAGCCCTGGAACGTTCCAGCACGATAAATCACGAGCGATCTTCGGACCCGGCCCAGCCCGGCCTGGAACGTTCCCAGGCGGCCACCCTCCGCTCAACCCGTTCCGATCCATCCGGCTCCGGCCTGGAGCGTGCCCGCGGGCCTCAGCTCATCCCGGGCTCTTCGGTAACGGCGCCCTCCAGGCTCGAAAGCTCCAGCTCGGAACGTTCCAACCCGGCCGACCGGGGCCCGGGACGTTCCGGCCCCAACCTGCCCGGGTCGGAACGTCCCGACCCGGCCAGCCGGGGCCTGGGACGTTCCAGCCCAGACCCGTCCGGCTCGGAACGTTCCAAGTCCGGTCAGCCTGAGCTGGGAAGTTCCCGCGTGGGAGCCGGGAGCTCGGAACCCGTCAGCGCGGCGGAGGTAGAGGGCGACGGTCGTTTCGGCGTGCTGTCCGCGCTCGCGCGCTCCTCCGGGCCGTTCGGGGCGGCGATGGCGCTGGCCCTCGGCCAGGCGATGGCTTTCGGGCCCGAGGCGGCTCGCCGGGATGCTGTCGCCGCGATCTCGCATCTGGCGCACGGCGGTGGGCTGGACGCGGGGCTGCTCGGTCGCGAGCTGGCCATCCTTCTCAGCACCCACGTCGGCGCGACCGCCGGGTCCGGCGACGGCAGCCTCGACGCCGCCACCGACGCCCTCGCCGATCTGGCTCGGGGCGGGTCCCAGCATGCCGTCTGGGCTGTGCTGCACGCGGTGGTCCCGGCCCTGCTGCGACTCGAGCACGCACCCGCCGGCCTGCCGGACCTGCTCGCCCTGGCCACCGCCACCGCCACCGCGATCGGCGCGCGCGCTCACCTACCTGAGGTGACGGCCGTCGCGGCCCGCCCGGAACGCACCCGCCTGAAGAACGAGGCCGCCCGCCTCGCCCAGACCCTGAGCTGAACCCGCCCTCGGACCAGCTCAGGCTCCAGTCCCGCATCGGCTCAAGCCTCGACCGCAGCTTCGGCTCAGGCCCAACCCCGGCTCCGCCCTCGGCCCCGCTCAGGGCCGCAACCTCGGCGTCAGCGCAAAGCCCTGACCTCGGCTCAGCACAAACCCAACCCCAGCCCAAGCACCAACGCCAGCCCAAGCGCTGACCCCAGCCCACGCCCCACCCCCGGACTTCAGCGCGAGCAGCAACCCCGGCTCGACTCCAGCTCCGGGCCAGTCGCGGACTCCGGCCTTGGATGGGTCGGCCGCTCGGGTGCTCAGGACAAGGTGGCGGCGGCCTTGCTCAAGGCCGTCAGCTCATCGCGGGCCAGCTCGGCGTAATCCCGGTCGTTGGCCGGGTCGAGCCAGCGGGCGAACGCCGTGCGGAAGGCCAGGCTGCCGATCTCGGCGGCCAGGGCGGCCAGCTGGGGGTCGACGTCGCGGGCGCGCAGGGCGGTGGTCAGGGCGTCGGTCATCGCGGCCCGTTTGAGCAGCTCGCGCTCGCGGAGCTCGGTGTTCTGCTCGATGACGGACTGGCGTTTGGTGACGAAGTCGCGGCGTTCGGGGGTGAAGGCGCGGGCCGCTGCGGCGAGGGCGGCGTGGAGGAGGTCGAGTGGGCTCGCGGTCGGCGGGCAGGCCGCGATGGCGGTGGCGAAGGCGTCGTTGAGCAGCTCCTGGCCGGAGAACAGGACCTCGCGTTTGTCGGCGAAGTGGCGGAAGAACGTGCTCTTGCCCAGCCCGGCCCGGGTGGCGATCTCGGCCGCGGTCGTGCCCTCGTAGCCGCGCTCGACGAACAGGTCGAGCGCGGACGCGGCCAGGCGCTCGCGCGCGTTGGGTTCCCACCGTGCCATGGGCCGATTCTAGCGTGATGGGACTCGGTCTCATCACGTGCTACGGTGACAGGACCGAGTCCCATCAGAGGAGATCAACCCATGCGCATCTTCGTCACTGGCGCGTCCGGCTGGACCGGATCGGCCGTCGTCCCGGAATTGCTCGCGGCCGGTCACCAGGTGGCCGGCCTGGCCCGCTCGGACGCCTCGGCCGCCGCGCTGACCGCCGCCGGCGTGGACGTGATCCGCGGCGACATCGACGACGCCGGCGCGCTGCGGGCCGGGGCGACCGCCGCCGACGGGGTCATTCACCTCGCCTTCAAGCACGACTTCTCGACCTTCGAGCAGAACATCCTGGACGACCGCCGCGCCGTCGAGACCCTGGGCGCGGCCCTCGAGGGCACCGGCAAGCCGCTGGTCATCGCGTCCGGCACGCCCGCCATCCCGGGCCGGGTGGCGACCGAGCACGACACGGTCAGCCCGGACTCCCCCGGCGGCGGCCGCGCCGTCACGGCCGGGATCGTCGTGGGCATGGCCGAGCGTGGCGTCCGCTCGGCGGTGGTCAATCTGCCCCGGACGGTGCACGGCCCGGGCGACAAGGGTTTCGTCGCGATGCTGGTCGCCGCGGCCCGCCAGTCCGGTGTCTCCGGTTACGTCGGTGACGGGTCGCAGCGCTGGCCCGCCGTGCACCGCCTCGATGCTGCGAAGCTCTTCCGGCTGGCCGTCGAGAACGCCCCAGCCGGCACGGTCCTGCACGCCGTCGGCGACGAGGGCGTCCGCATCGCCGACATCGCCGAGGTCATCGGCCGGCACCTGGGCGTCGCGCCCAAGCCGCGCCCGGCCGAGGAGTTCGGCTTCCTGGGCATGGTGCTCTCGTTCGACCAGCCCGCCTCCAGCGCGATCACCCGCGATCTGCTGGGCTGGCGGCCGATCCACCCCGGCCTGATCGAGGACCTCGAGCAGGGCCACTACTTCAGCTGAGCAGGGCCCGGGCGGGCAAGCAAGTTAGCCAGCTGGCAAGCGAGGGCGGGCCGGCGGGCACGCGGGGCGGCGGGGCAGGCCGGCGGGCAAGCGAGCGAGGGCGGGCCGGCGGGCACGCGGGCGGGGGCACGCAGGCAGCGGCAAGCAGGCCGGCGGGCACGCGGCGATAGGGTGCTGCCATGTCCCGCAGCACCCGGCCCGCCGACCTCGGCATGCTGGCTACCCGCCTGCTGTTCGGTCTGCAGTCGGAGTTGTTCGGGCGCTGCGCCGCCGAGGGTTTCGACGATCTGCGGCCACGCCACGGCGCCGTGCTGGCCTATCTGGACGAGGGCGGCTTGCGCCAGAACGACTTCGTACGCCTCTCCGGCCGCAACAAGCAGACCATCGCCACCATCCTCGACGAGCTGCAGGCCCTGGGTTACGTCACGCGCGTCCCCGACCCGCGCGACCGGCGGGCCAAGCTGATCATGCCCACGCCCCGGGGTTCGGCCTTGATGGCTCTCTCCGACGCGATCGTGCGCGACATCGAGGCGCAGTACGCCGAGAAGGTCGGCCGCCCGGCCTATCAGGGTTTCGTCGCCACCCTGGCCGCCATCACCGAGCC
This sequence comes from Actinoplanes sp. NPDC049598, assembly GCF_040675435.1. Taxonomy (NCBI): domain Bacteria; kingdom Bacillati; phylum Actinomycetota; class Actinomycetes; order Micromonosporales; family Micromonosporaceae; genus Actinoplanes; species Actinoplanes sp. NPDC049598. The sequence goes on from NZ_JBFAOX010000013.1 coordinate 208,805, forward strand.
AGGAACCTAGACGGCGGCGCCTTCCTCGGCGCTGATCAGCTCGGCGATGGGAGCGAAGAAGGCCGCGATGCCGGGCCGGTTGGCCCCCTTGGCGCGGGAGGCGGCGAAATCCTCGGGCGTCCGCCACGTGACGATGTCGAGCCACTGGTCGTCCGGCAGGCGGACGAGGGTGGCGTCGACGAAGCCGGCGCGGTCGGCGCGGAAGTCGGCGAGCATCCCGGGCCGGGCGGCCAGCAGTTCGCCGGCGCGGGAGGGGTCGACGCGGAAGCGGGTCAGTTCGACGGTCGTCATGCGGGCCAATATAGTCCAAGTTCTTGACTAATTCGCCGGCCACTCCCCGAGCGAGCCGCGCAGCGAGGCGGCGTGCACGGTCAGCAGCGGGCGGCCGACCATGCCGAGGGCTGCCATCCGGTCGGCCATCGGGTGCGCTCCGAGGCGTACCGACGAAGCACCTCGGCCCAGACGCACGCCGGACAGATTCATCGGGACCCGGCCCCGCAGGAGCCGGCCGGCCTGGGCCCCGTGGTCGAGGTGGGACCAGGCGGGCAGCGACGAGCGGAGGCCGAACGGCAGGCGGAGCCGGCCGTGGGTGAGCGAGGCCGAGAAGACCGGGGTGCCGTCGTCGCTGACGGTGACGTCGGTCCGGCCGGCGCCGAAACGCAGCGTGGAGGTCATCAGCCACTTCGGGAGGGCCCAGAAGTCCTGCCCGGCCTCCCGGGTGAAGGCGCCGGTCACCGGCAGGTCCAGCAGGAACAGCCCGAGACGGCCCCGGGGGCCGACGGTCAGCAGGCCCACGCCGACCTCGTCGTACGTCTTGAGCGCCCACTCCCCGTAATGGATGCACATGAGCAGCCCGAAGGCCCGGCCCAGCACGGTGAACGGTTTGAGCGGGAGCCCGGCCAGCAGCTTGCGGGCGTCCACGGCGGGCGAGGTGAACACGGCCGCGGTGATCTGAGCATCGGTGATGGTCACCGGAAGCGTGACCGTCTCCCCCTGGAGGGACCACACGCCGGGGCCGATCCGTTCCGCCATGCGGCCGACCCTACCGCCGGGAGGGTGGCCGAGCCGAGGTCGGAAGTGGTACAGCATCGATATCGATGCGAGGGGATGCCGATGACGATCGTCGGAGTACTCAGCGAGGCCCCGGGGCGTGAGCGCCGGGTCGCCCTGACCCCGGATGCGGCCGGGCGGTTGAACCGGCGCGAGATCCAGGTGCTGGTCGAGGCCGGGGCGGGGCGCAGGGCGTGGTTCGGCGACGCCGACTACGAGGGGGCGGGGGCCGAGGTGGTCACCCGGGAACGGGTGTACGCGGAGAGCGACCTCCTGCTCTGTCTGCATCCCCCGGAGGACGTCGCGGCGCTGGCCGAGGGGCGGGTGCTGGCCGGTCTGCTCGATCCGTTGGGCCGTCCGGAGCTGATCGGGCAGCTCGCGGCGGCCGGGATCACCGCCATCAGCCTGGATCTGCTGCCCCGCACGCTCAGCCGGGCGCAGGCCATGGACGCGCTGACCTCGCAGGCCAACGTCGCCGGGTACAAGGCGGCGCTGCTCGCGGCCGAGGCGTACGGCGGCTTCTTCCCGATGCTGGTCACGGCCGCGGGCACGTCCCGGCCGGCCCAGGTGCTCGTGCTCGGCGCCGGCGTCGCCGGCTTGCAGGCCATCGCCACCGCGCGGCGGCTGGGTGCGCTGGTCACGGGCTATGACGTACGCGACGCCGCGCAGGCCGACATCGCCTCGCTCGGCGCCACCCCACTGCGCTTGACAAGCACCGACAAGTCACGACAGGACGGGTACGCACAGCGGCTGACCGACGACGAGTCGAGCGCGCAGCAGAGAGCGCTGCAGGAAGCCATCCCCCGCTTCGACGTGGTGATCACGACGGCCAAGGTGCCCGGCGCGCCGGCCCCGCTGCTGGTCGACGAGACCGCGCTGGCGGCCATGCGCCCGGGCTCGGTCGTGATCGACATGGCGGTGGGCAACGTGGCCGGCTCGCGGCCCGACACCCGGCTGGTCACCGACGGCGGGGTCACCCTGATCGGCGCCCCGGATCTGGCCGCCACCGTGCCCGTGGCCGCTTCCACCGCGTACGCCCGCAATGCCGTCGCCCTGATCACCCACCTGATGCCCGACGGGGTCCTGGTCCTCGACCCCACCGACGAGGTGCAGGCCGGCGTGCTGGTCTGCCACGGCGGGCAGGTCGTCCATCCCCGGCTGCCGAAGGAGATCCGCTCATGAGCGCGCTGCTGCTCGCCGATCTGACCGTGTTCACGCTGGCCCTGCTGGTCGGCTTCGAGGTGATCAGCAAGGTGCCGGCGACGTTGCACACGCCGCTGATGTCGGGGGCCAACGCGATCCACGGCGTCGTCATCGTCGGCGTGATGCTGCTGGCCGCTTCGGTCGACACTGTGGCCGGCTACGTGCTGCTCGCGGTGGCCGCTTTCTTCGCCGCGATGAACGTCGCCGGCGGTTACGTGGTCACCGACCGGATGCTGGCGATGTTCCGGAGCCGGTCATGAGCGGGTTCGCGACGGCCACGCATCTGCTCTATCTCGCGTGCGCGGTGGCTTTCGTCGTCGGGCTTCATCTGATGAACACCCCGGCCACCGCCCGGCGCGGCAACCACGTCTCGGCCGGCGGCATGGCGGTGGCCGTCGTGACGACGGTGATCGTGTTGATTCATGATGACAGCGTCACCATGTACGCGGCGTGGGCCCTGGGCATCGGGGCGGCCGGCGGTGCGGTGGCCGGGCTGGTGGCGGCCCGGGTGGTCCGGATGACCGCGATGCCCCAGCTGGTGAGTTTGTTCAACGCGGTCGGGGGCGGAGCGGCGGCGCTGATCGCGCTCGGCGACCGGCCGGCGTCGACGACGGCCGAGGTGACCGGGGTGCTCGACGTGCTGATCGGCGCGCTCACGTTCAGCGGATCGCTGATCGCGGCGGGCAAGCTGGCGGGGAAGGTGCCGGGCCGGCCCATCTCGGTGCCGTACGGCCGGTGGATCTCGGCGCTGCTGGCCGTCGCCGCCGTGGTTCTGGCCGCGGTCTTCGTCGGGTACGAGCCCTCCATCTGGGCCCTGACCGGGATCGCGGTGGCCGCGCTGGCGGCCGGGGTGCTGCTCACGCTGCCGATCGGCGGGGCCGACATGCCGGTCGTGATCTCCCTGCTCAACGCGTGCACCGGCACGGCCGTGGCGATGGCCGGCTTCGTCCTCGGCAGCACCCCGCTGATCATCGCGGGCGCGCTGGTCGGCGCGGCGGGCGCGATCCTGACCAAGCTCATGGCCGACGCGATGAACCGGCCGATCGGCGCGATCATCGCGGGCGGCTACGGCACGGGCGACGCGGTGGCGGTCTCGACGGGGTCCAGTCAACAGGTACGGGAGGTGACTGTCGACGACGCGGCGATCCAGTTGGCGTACGCCGAGAAGGTCGTCATCGTGCCGGGCTACGGGCTCGCGGCGGCGCAGGCGCAGCACGAGGCGGTGGCCCTCGCCCAGGCCCTGACCGAGCGCGGGGTCGAGGTCACCTACGCGATCCACCCGGTGGCCGGCCGCATGCCGGGCCACATGAACGTGCTGCTGGCCGAGGCCAACGCCCCCTACGAGCAACTGCAGGATCTGGAGGAGAGCAACCCCGGCTTCGCCCGTACGGATGTGGCGCTGGTGATCGGGGCCAACGACGTGACGAACCCGGCCGCCCGCCGTCCCGGGAACCCGGTGTCCGGCATGCCGATCCTCGACGTGGACAAGGCCCGCTCGGTGATCGTCATCAAGCGATCGCTCGGGCACGGCTATGCCGGCATCGACAACGAGCTCTACACCGATCCCCGCACGGCGATGCTCTTCGCCGACGCCAAGGCCGGTCTGGCCGCTCTGCTGACGGGCTTGCACGCCTACGCTTGACACTCGTCAATCCACTTGCGACGCTCGGTGGCGGTTCGGTCACCATCGGCGACGATCAATGGAGTGGCTGTCGTGCAGAGTCCGCAGATCACCCGCCTGCTCGCCGACCCGTCGCCGCGCCGGGTGGCCGATCTGTGGGCCCGGGTGGTCGAGACCGGTGCGCCGCTGATCGAGCCGTACGACGACGCGAACCGTCTCGTGACGTTCTTGTGGCGCGGGGAGGCCACATCGACGCGGGCGTGGTGGGGCGTCGACATCCCGCTCGACCGGATCCCCGGCACGGATCTGTGGTGGGCGACGCGGGTGCTGCCGTCCGATCTGCGCACCGTCTACTGCCTGCTGCACGACGGGGTCGAGGGGCTGCCCCGGGATACCTCGGGACACGGGCCCGTCCATGTTGATGCAGTCAACCTGAAACGGTTCCTCTTCCCGGCCGACCCGTCCGACCCGAGCGACCACGACCACTGGGCCTCGGTCCTGGAGCTGCCGGACGCCCCCGCCGAGCCGTGGATCTCGCCCCGGCCGGGAGTGACGACCGGGAGTTCGGCGACGGCCACCCTGCCGGGCGGGCCGCTGGGGGGCTCGAGGGAGATCGCGGTTCATCGGCCGGCGGGCGTCGACACGGACGGCCTGCCGGTTCTGGTGCTGTTCGACGGGTTTCTCGCCCGGACCGTCCAGCGGGTGCCGGCGACGCTGGACAACCTCATCGCGTACGGCCTGATCCCGCCCTTGATCGCCGTCTTCGTGGGCAGCCGCGACGCGGAGCGGGACGAGGAGCTGAGCCCGGGCCCGGCGATGGCGGGTTTCGTGACGGGACAGCTGATGCCGTGGCTGCGGACGGAACTGGGCGCCGGCGCCGAGCCCGGCGGCAACATCATCGGCGGGGTCTCGCGGGGCGGCCTGACCGCCGCGCACATCGCGCTCGGCGCACCCGACTGCTTCGGCGCGGTGATCTCGCAATCCGGCAGCTTCTGGTGGCCCAGCCCCGACGAGGGCGAACCGGGCTGGATGATGCGTGAGGTGGCCCGGCGCCCACGGGCCGACGTCCGTTTCGCCCTCGACGTCGGCACCGGCGAAACGCTGCCCGGCCCCGGCGGCGCCCCCGACCAGCTCACCGTCAACCGCGCCATGCGCGACGCCCTGCGCACCCGCGGCTACCACGTCAGCTACGCCGAGTTCACCGGCGGCCACGACTACCTGAGCTGGCGCCGCACCTTCGCCGACGCCCTGATCGCCGTCTCCCGCGTCCCCACGGCCTGACCGCCCCCGGTCAGGCGTCCCCGAAGACCGAGGACACCATGGTCAGCAAGGTCAGCGAGAGCAGCCGGTGGACCTGGTCGCGGGTGAGCACGCCCCGCTCCAGCCACTCCCGCGCGGTCGAGGTGGCCAGCCCGACGTACGAGCGAGCCATGGCGTGCAAGGTTGGGGTGACGGCGGAGAACCCGACGGCGGTCAGCACGGCGTCGGCCGCCGCGTCGATGGCCGAGGAGATGGCCCGGTCGACCTCCGCGTCGCCGGCCATGCCGCCCGCCGTGATCGCCGCCAGCCAGGACTGGCTGTGCCGGGAGACCACGTCGAGGAACCAGCCGACGATGGCGTCGATCCGCACCGGCAGGTCGCCGTCGGGCAGCGAGGCCAGGGCCACCGGCGGTACGGTCAGCATCACGCGGATGACCTCGAGGTAGAGGTCCTTCTTCGTGCCGAAGTAGTGGTTGATCAGACCGCGGGCGACCCCGGCCTCGCGCGCGACATCGGTGGTCGACACCTCGGCGTACCCGCGCTCGCCGAACAACCGCACGGCGACGGAGAGGATCTGCTCCCGCCGGGCGTCCGGGGAGAACCGCCGGCGCTGTCCCACGTCGATGCTCATCCCGTTGACCTTAAGCCACGAGCTTGTTGACAGGCCGCCAACAAGCCGGAAGAGTTGGCCCATGCCGACCCCAGGACTGGACGGATACACCCCGGCGTGGCTCGAGCCCGAGCACGAGGACCTCGCCGAGCTGGCCCGTGCCTTCTTCACCAAGGAGGTCGTGCCCCACGCGGCCCGCCTCGAGGCCCAGGGCCATCCGGACCGGGAGCACTACCGGCAGGCCGGTGAGCTCGGCCTTCTCGGCTTGTCCGTCCCGGAGCAGTACGGCGGTGGCGGCGGTGACTTCACCCACGAGGCGGTGCTGCTGACCGAGCAGACGTTCAGCGGCGAGGGCAGCCTGGGCCTGGCCGTGCACAGCGGCATCGTGACCGGCTACATCACCGCCTACGGCACCGAGGAGCAGAAGCAGCGCTGGCTGCCCGGGCTCTGCGACGGCAGCCTGGTCGGCGCGATCGGCATGACCGAGCCCGGCGGCGGCTCCGACCTTCAAGCGATCCGGACAAGAGCGATCAAGGACGGCGACCAGTACGCCGTCACGGGCTCGAAGACCTTCATCACCAACGGGGGCCTGGCCGACCTGCTGATCCTCGCCGTCAAGACCGACCCGGCCCAGGGCGCGAGCGGCATCAGCCTGCTCGTCTGCGAGCTGGCCGACGGCGCCCCGGGGTTCCGCCGCGGCCGGCTGCTCGACAAGATCGGCCTGCACGCCAACGACACGGCCGAGTTGTTCTTCGACGACTTCCGTGTCCCGGTGGCCAACCTGCTCGGCGCCGAGGGCGGCGGCTTCTTCCAGATGATGCAGCAACTCCCGCAGGAGCGGCTCGTCATCGGGGTGGGCGCCGTGGCCACCATGCAGCGGGCCGTCGAGCTCGCCACCGCGTACGCCAAGGAGCGCACGGCGTTCGGCAAGCCGCTGCTCGGCCACCAGAACACGCGCATGGTCCTGGCCGAGTGCGCGACGCGCACGAGGGTGTCCCGGATCTTCCTGGACGACTGCATCGTGCGCCATCGCCGGCAGGAGCTCGACGTCGCCACCGCCGCGATGTCCAAATACTGGCTGACCGACGGTCAGTGCGAGGTCGTCGACCGCTGCCTGCAGATCTTCGGCGGGTACGGGTACACGACCGAGTACCCGATCGCCCGGATGTACGCCGACGCGCGCGTGCAGAAGATCTACGGTGGCACCAACGAGATCATGAAGGAGCTGATCGCCCGTGTCCTCTGAGGCGTTCATCTACGACGCGGTCAGAACCCCCCGCGGCCGCGGAAAGGCCAACGGCTCTTTGCACGGCGTGAAGCCGATCTCGCTGGTCACCGGCCTGATCGGCGCCCTGCGCGAGCGCAACCCCGGTCTCGACCCGGCCCGCATCGACGACATCGTGATGGGCATCGTCACCCCGATCGGTGAGCAGGGCGGCGACCTGCCCCGGGCCGCGGCGCTGCTCGCGGGCCTGCCCGACACGGCCGCCGGCGTCCAGCTCAACCGCTTCTGCGCCTCGGGTCTGGAAGCGGTGAACCAGGCCGCGGCCCGCGTGCGCAGCGGCTGGGACCAGCTGATCCTGGCCGGCGGCGTCGAGTCGATGTCCCGCAACCCGATGGGCTCGGACGGTGGCGCCTGGTTCCTCGACCCGGAGACGGCGCTGTCGACCGACTTCGTGCCGCAGGGCGTCAGCGCTGACCTGATCGCCACCGTCGAGGGTTTCGGCCGTGACGACGTCGACGGTTACGCGCTGCGCTCGCAGGACAGGGCGGCCAAGGCGATCGCGGGCGGCCACTTCGCCCGCTCGATCGTGCCCGTCCGCGACGAGAACGGCCTCGACGTGCTGGTCGCCGACGAGCATCCGCGCCCGGAGACGACGCGTGAGGCGCTGGCCCGGCTCAAGCCGTCGTTCGCCGCGATCGGGGCCGCGGCCGGCTTCGACTCGGTCGCGCTGCGTAAATACCACTGGGTCGAGCGGATCAACCACGTCCACCACGCGGGCAACTCGTCCGGCATCGTGGACGGGGCGGCGCTGGTGCTGATCGGGTCGGCGGAGATCGGGCGGCAGTTGGGGCTCACGCCCCGGGCTCGCATCTCCGCGGCCGCGGTGACCGGCTCGGATCCGACGATCATGCTGACCGGGCCGATTCCGGCCACGCGCAAGGCGCTCACCACGGCGGGTCTCTCTTCCGGCGACATCGATTTGTACGAGATCAACGAGGCGTTCGCATCGGTGGTGCTGAAGTATCAGCGCGACCTCGATCTCGACCCCGACACGGTCAACGTCAACGGCGGCGCGATCGCCCTCGGCCACCCGCTCGGCGCCACCGGCGCGATGCTGCTCGGCACCGCGCTCGACGAGCTCGAACGGCGCGACCAGCGCCGGGCCGTGGTCACGCTCTGCATCGGCGGCGGCATGGGCGTCGCCACCGTCATCGAGAGGCTCTGATGATCGACTATCAGCGGGACGACGCCGGCGTGGTCACCCTGACCCTCAACGACCCGGAGCAGTCGGCCAACACCATGAACCAGCGGTACGTCGAGGCCATGTCGGCCGCGCTGGACCGTCTCGAGGCCGAGCGCGAGCAGGTCACCGGGGTCATCGTGACCAGCGCCAAGCCCACGTTCTTCGCCGGCGGCGACCTGCCCACGATGATCCAGGCCCGGGTCGAGGACGCCCCGGCGCTCTTCGAGCTGCTCGGGACGATCAAGCGCGACCTGCGGCGCCTGGAGACGTACGGCCGGCCGGTCGTCGCGGCCGTCAACGGCGCCGCCCTCGGGGGCGGGCTGGAGATCGCGCTCGCCTGCCACCACCGGATCGCGCTGGACGCCCCGGGCACCCGGCTCGGCTTCCCCGAGGTCACGCTGGGCCTGCTGCCCGGCGCGGGCGGCGTCACCCGCACGGTTCGCATGCTGGGCCTGGCCCCCGCGCTGACCGCGTGGCTGCTGACCGGCCGCCGCTACAAGCCGGCCGACGCCCGCGACAACGGCCTCGTGGACGAGGTGGCCTCCTCCCGCGAGGAGCTCATCGAGAAAGCGCGGGCGTGGATCGCCGCCAACCCCGGTGCGCAACAGCCGTGGGATCGCGAGGGCTACCGCATGCCCGGCGGCACGCCGTCGACGCCCAAGCTCGCCGCGCAGCTGCCCGCGTTCTCGGCCACCCTGCGCAAGCAGCTCAAGGGCGCCTCGCTGCCGGCGCCGGAGAAGATCCTTCAGACCGCGGTCGAGGGGGCCCAGGTCGACTTCGAGACGGCCCAGGTCATCGAGACCCGGCACCTGATCTCGCTCCTCACCGGCCAGATCGCCAAGAACATGATCGGCGCGCTCTTCTTCGACCTGCGCGCCGTCAACGGCGGCCTGGCCCGGCCCGCCGTCGAAGTGCCGCCGGCGACCAAGGTCGCGGTGCTCGGGGCGGGCATGATGGGCGCCGGCATCGCGTACGCCTGCGCCCGCGCCGGTCTCGAGGTCGTGGTCAAGGACGTCTCCTCCGAGGCCGCCGCCCGGGCCAAGCTGGCGGGCGACCCCTCAGTCCTGTCCAGGATCACGACGACGGCGGACGCCCGTGACCTGGCCGGCTGCGACGTGGTGATCGAGGCCGTCTTCGAGGACCCGAAACTCAAGCAGGCGGTCTTCGCCGAGGTCGAGCCGGTCCTCGCCCCGGGCGCGCTGCTCGCCTCGAACACGTCCACGCTGCCGATCACCGGCCTGGCCGAGGGCGTGTCCCGCCCGGCCGACTTCATCGGCATGCACTTCTTCTCCCCGGTCGGCAAGATGCCGCTGCTGGAGATCGTGGTCGGCGAGAAGACCGGCGACGAGGCCGTGGCCCGCGCCTTCGACCTGGGCCGGCGCATCGCCAAGACCCCCATCGTGGTCAACGACGGCCGAGGCTTCTTCACCAGCCGGGTGATCGGCAAGTTCATCGACGAGGCCATCGGCATGCTGGCCGAGGGCGTCCCGGCCGCGTCCATCGAGCACGCCGCCCTCCAGGCCGGCTACCCGACCGGCCCGCTGGCCCTGGCCGACGAGGTGAGCCTGTCCCTGGTCCAGCGCATCCGCCGCCAGTTCGAGGCCGCCGCCGGCGACGCCTTCGAGCGCCTCCCCTCGCACGACCTGGTGGACCGGATGGTCGACGAGCACGCCCGCCCCGGCCGCGCCGCCGGCCAGGGCTTCTACACCTACGACAGCGGCAAGCGCACCGGTCTGTGGCCCGGCCTGGCCGACCTGGCCACCGACGAGGGCCGCGCCGTGCCCCTGGACGACCTGAAGGACCGCTTCCTGTTCGCCGAAACCCTGGACGCCCAGAAATGCCTGGCCGAGGGCGTCCTGCGCACCGAGGAGGACGCCAACGTCGGCTCCATCCTCGGCATCGGCTACCCCGCCTGGACCGGCGGCGTCCTGCGCTTCGCCCACCAGCACCCCGACTTCCGCACCCGCGCCACCGAGCTCGCCAAACGCTACGGCGACAGATTCCTCCCGGCATGACCGGCCAGGGCGAGGCGTGCGAGCGGGGGTCCGGCGTGAGCGGGCGCGGCGAGGCGCGCGAGCGGGGTCCGGCGTGAGCGGGCGCGGCGAGGCGTGCAGGCGGGGGTCCGGCGTGAGCGGGCGCGGCGAGGCGTGCGGGCGGGGTCCGGCGTGAGCGGGCCGCTGGCGGGCGTGCGGGTTGTGGAGCTGGCGGGGCTGGCGCCGGGGCCGTTCGGGTGCATGGTGCTGGCCGACCTGGGCGCCGACGTGGTGCGCGTGGACCGACCGGGTGGGCAGTACCCGCCGCCCGGGCCGCTGGGGCGAGGGCGGCGGACGGTCGAGCTCGACCTGAAGACGCCGGCCGGGGTGGGTGATCTGCTGCGGCTGAGCGAGCACGCCGACGTCTTCGTCGAGGGGTTCCGGCCCGGGGTGGCCGAGCGTCTGGGCTTCGGGCCGGGCGTCCTGACCGGAATCAACGGCCGGCTGGTGTATGCCCGGATGACCGGCTGGGGTCAGGACGGCCCACTGGCCGCGCGGGCCGGGCACGACATCGACTACATCGCGGTGGCCGGGGCGCTGGAGCCGCTCGGCCGCGCCGGCGAACGGCCGCACGCCCCGATCAACCTGATCGGCGACTTCGCCGGCGGTGGCCTGCTCCTGGCCGTCGGCGTGCTGGCCGCCCTCCTGGAGCGGGAGCGCTCGGGCCGCGGGCAGGTCGTCGACGCCGCCATGGTCGACGGCTCCGCCCTCCTCACCACCTTCCTGCACGGCATGACGGCGATCGGCCACTGGCCCGGCGCCCGCGGCGAGAACCTGCTCGACGGCGGCGCCCCGTTCTACGACACCTACGAGACAGCCGACGGCGGTTTCATGGCCGTCGGCGCGCTGGAGCCACAGTTCTTCCAGGCCCTGATCGACGGTCTGGAACTCTCCGACCCGCCGGACCAGTACGACCAGTCCGCCTGGCCCACCCTGCGCGAACGCTTCGCGTCCACCTTCAAATCGAAGACCCGCGCCGAGTGGACCGCCGTCTTCTCGTCGTCCGACGCCTGCGTCCAGCCGGTCCTCTCCCCCGCCGAAGCCCCGAGCCATCCGCACAACGTCGCCCGCACCAGCTTCATCCAGATCGACGGCCTCACGCAGCCCGCTCCCGCGCCGCGCTTCGACCGCACCCCCGCCCGGCACCCCCGGCCCGAAACAGTTGTCAGCGTCCCGGAGATCCTGGCCGGCTGGGCCTGAGCGGGGCTCGATCATCAGGCCACGCACGACTCGCTCACCGGGTTGCCCAACCGGCAGCGGCTGCTCTCCTACGCGGCCGACCTGGACGGGCGGGCCGTGGACGTGCTGCTGCTGGACCTGAACGGGTTCAAGGCGGTCAACGACACGCTCGGGCCCGATAAGCCGGCCCCGGCACGCATCGACCGAGGTCACGTGCGTCTCACGACGAGCTGCGACGGCCGGTGGGCAGCTTCAAATTTTGATCTTCGGCCGGGTGCTTGATCGTTTCCGGGTGTTCACCAAGCCCTCTCATGATCACCCGGCGTGCACCGGCGACACGGTGTGCGCAGAGAGGGAAAACGGTGCGTACATTCAAGCGCTCGGTCGCCGTCACGCTGGCGGCCACCACGATTGCCGCGATCGCGGCCTGCTCCCCGCCCGAGAAGAAGAGCGCGTCCGCCTCGAGCAGCGCGGCCACCGCGGCCAGCGCCGCCGACCTCGGCGGAATGGACGCGCTCGTCGAGGCGGCCAAGAAGGAGGGGCAGCTCAACGTCATCGCGCTGCCGCCGGACTGGGCCAACTACGGCGAAATCATCAAGGCGTTCGGCGACAAGTACGGCATCAAGGTGAACTCGGCCCAGCCCGACGCGGCCAGCCAGGACGAGATCAACGCGGCCAACCAGCTCAAGGGCCAGGACAAGGCGCCCGACGTGTTCGACCTGGGCGGCTCGGTCGCCTCGGCCAACACCGCGCTGTTCGCCCCGTACAAGGTCAGCACCTGGGCCGACGTGCCGGACAACCTGAAGGACGCGGGCGGCGCCTGGACGAACGACTACGGCGGCTACATGTCGATCGGCTACGACAGCGCCAAGGTCCCGGCCCCGGCCAGCGTGGCCGACCTGCTCAAGCCCGAATACAAGGGCAAGGTGGCACTCAACGGCGACCCGACCCAGGCCGGTTCCGCGTTCGGCGGCGTGCAGATGGCCGCCCTGGCCAACGGCGGCTCGGCCGACGACATCGCGGCCGGCGTGGAGTTCTTCGGCAAGCTCAAGAAGGCCGGCAACTTCCTGCCGGTCGACCCGACCCCGGCCACCATCGAGTCGGGCCAGACCCCGGTCGTCTTCGACTGGGACTACCTGAACGCCGCCCAGGCGGCCAAGGTCAAGACCTGGAAGACGTACGTCCCGAACGGCGCGGTCCTGGGCTCGTACTACGTGCAGGCGATCAACAAGGACGCCCCGCACCCGGCCGCCGCCCGCCTGTGGCAGGAGTTCCTCTACTCCGACGAGGGCCAGAACCTGTGGCTCAAGGGCGGCGCCCGCCCGGTCCGGGCCGAGGCCATGCAGAAGGCCGGCACCATCGACAAGACCCTGTACGAGGCGCTCCCGACGATCGAGGGCACCCCGGTCGTCCCCACCGAGGCCCAGAACACCAAGGCCAAGGCGACGCTCACCGCGAGCTGGGCCAAGGCCATTGGCTGATCTCGTCGCGGCCGCCCCGCAGCGTGTGGCCACCCGGCCGCGCCTGCGGGGCACCGCCCTGCTGGGCACGCTGCCGTTCTTCGCGTACGTGACGATCTTCCTGATCATCCCGACGCTGGTCGTGGTGATCGGCGCGTTCGCGAGCAACGACGGCGGCGCCACCCTCGAGAACATCAAGGCGCTGGGTGACGCGTACATCCTGGACGCCTTCGGCCGGAGCATCCTGCTGTCGGCGATCAGCGCCCTGGTCGGCGCGGTGCTGGGCGCCGTGCTGGCGTACGCCCTGGTCACCGCCCGTTCGGACGGCATTCTGCGCCGCACCGTGACCGCGGCGGCGGGCGTGCTCGCTCAGTTCGGCGGCGTCACGCTGGCGTTCGCCTTCCTGGCCACCATCGGCTTGTCCGGATTCGTGACGACCTTCTTCCAAGATCACCTTGGGGTCGACATCTACTCCGGCGGCGTCTGGCTGTTCGAGCTGCCCGGGCTCACGCTGGTCTACACGTATTTCCAGATCCCGCTCATGGTGATCGTCTTCCTGCCCGCGCTCGACGGCATCCGCCCGCAGTGGCGCGAGGCGACCGAGGGCCTCGGCGGCACCACGTGGCAGTACTGGACCAAGGTCGCCGGGCCGCTGCTCGGGCCGGCCTTCCTCGGTTCCGCGTTGTTGCTGTTCGCCAACGCCTTCTCGGCCTACGCGACCGCGGCCGCCCTGGTCAGCCAGGGCAACCCGATCGTCCCGCTGCAGATCCGCAGCGCCCTGACCAGCGAGGTCGTCCTGGGCCAGGCCAACCTGGGCAAGGCCATGGCGCTCGGCATGGTCATCGTGGTGTCGGTCGTGATGGGCCTCTACACGCTGCTGCAGAAGAGGACGGCGAAATGGCTGGGGTGATCGCCCGCCGGGCCCGCAAACAGCGGATCTTCCGCTGGGCCGTGCTGGTCGTGCTCGGCGTGTTCTTCCTGCTGCCGCTGGCCGCGATGGTGGAGTTCTCCACCCGCGACTCGCGAACATGGCCGCTGCTGGCCGACTGGCCGGAGCTGAGCGCCACCTACCCGGATCTGGCCGACGGCATCCTGGCCTCGCTGCTGCAGGCCGCGCTCACCGCGGTGCTGATGCTGGTGCTGCTCGTGCCGACCGCGGTGTGGGTACGGCTGCGGCTGCCCCGGGTCCGCCGCCTGGTCGAGTTTCTTTGCCTGCTGCCGCTCACCATTCCGGCGATCGTCCTGGTCGTGGGGCTGGCGCCGGTCTACGCCTGGGTCAACTACTTCCTGGGCGGGTCCTCGGTCACGCTCGTTTTTGCGTACACCGTCCTGGTCCTGCCCTATGCCTATCGCGCCATCGACGCCGGCCTGTCCGCCATCGACGTCAAGACGCTGGCCGAGGCCGCGCGCAGCATGGGCTCGGGCTGGGCGACCGTGATGGGGAAGGTCGTGCTGCCGAACATCCGCTCGGCGGTGCTGTCGGCGGCGTTCCTGACCGTGGCGCTGGTGCTCGGCGAGTACACGATCGCGTCGCTGCTGAACCGGACCAACCTGCAGGTCGCCATCGCGTTCCTGGGCAAGAGCAGCGCCACGATGTCGGTCGCCGTGTCGCTCACGGCCCTGCTGCTCGCGTTCGTCCTGCTCCTGCTCCTGTCCCTGGTCGGCGAGCGGAAGCGAAAGGCCGCCTCCCCCGCCGTCTCGTCCACTGTCACCAAGGAGTCCGCCGCATGACCGGCGTCGCCGTACATCTCAAGGGTCTGCGCCGGACGTTCGGCTCCGTGCACGCTCTGGACGATCTGGACCTGTCGATCGCGCCGGGCGAGTTCATCGCGCTGCTCGGGCCGTCCGGCTGTGGCAAGACGACCGCGCTGCGGGTGCTGGCCGGCCTTGAGGACGCGGACAGTGGCCAGGTCCTGGTCGACGGTCAGGACATCACCCCGCTGCCGGCCAACAAGCGCGACATGGGCATGGTTTTCCAGGCGTACAGCCTGTTTCCGCACTTGTCTGTTGTGGACAACGTGCGCTTCGGCCTGAAGCTGCGCGGCCGGGTCAAGGCCGCCTCAAGGGCCGGCGACATGCTCGACCTGGTCGGCCTCGGGACGCACGCCGATCGCTTCCCGCATCAGCTCTCCGGCGGGCAGCAGCAGCGCGTCGCCCTGGCCCGCGCGCTGGCCATCGAGCCGCGCGTGCTGCTGCTCGACGAGCCGCTCTCCGCCCTCGACGCCAAGGTCCGGGTGCAGCTGCGCGACGAGATCCGCCGCATCCAGACCGAGGTCGGCACGACCACGCTCTTCGTCACCCACGACCAGGAGGAGGCGCTCGCCGTGGCCGACCGGGTCGGTGTCATGCGGGCCGGCAGGCTCGAGCAGCTCGCCCCGCCGGCCGAGATCTACCAGGCCCCGGCCTCGGCCTTCGTGGCCGAGTTCGTCGGCCTCTCCAACCGCCTGCCCGGCACCGTCACCGGCGACGAGATCGAGGTTCTGGGCACCCGGCTCCCGCTGATCGCGCCGTCCGGATCAAAGGACGCAACTGCGCTGGTACGCCCGGAGTCGGTCACGGTCGAGCCGGACCCCGACGGCCCCGGCCGCGTCGTGACCAGCAGTTTCCTGGGACCGATCAGCAAAGTCACCGTGATGGTGGGCGACGTCCTCGTGGTGGCCCAGGTCGCCAGCGACCGCCTGCCCACGCTGCCCGCCGGCGCCCCGGTCAAGGTGACCCTGCAACCCAGCCCCGTCGCCCTCGCCTGACCCTTTTTTCACGTTTCCCTGCGGCCCGCCGGGATCTCTTCGTACGGTCGGAAACCGTGCTGAAGAGATCCCTGGCCGCTCTCGTGGCCCTTCTTGTGGCCCTGATATGCGCTGTCGTCGCCCGCCCCGCGGCCGCCGCCCCCGCCTGGCACGTGGTCCGCCCCGGCGACACGCTGGCCGGCATCGCCCACATGTACGGCTACACCAAAGCGACGCTGGCCCGCTGGAACCAGCTCCCGATCGACACCACGGTGCAGGTCGACGGGGTGATGCGGTTGAGCCCGCCGCCGGTGCTGCTCCCACCGTTCCGCACGCACATCGAGACCGTCACCCCCGGCATGGTCAACTGGAACCCGCTGCGCCGCTGCCCCGTCCTGCCGACGAGCCTGCGCAAGGTCTGGGTCTCGTACATCGACTTCACCGGCGCCCACCACGACGGCAGCATCGTCGTCCGCGCCGACGCCGCCCCCCGGGTCCAGCAGATCTTCCACACCCTCTACAACTGGCGCTTCCGCATCCACGGCATGGCCCCGATGCGCGTCAACAACCCCACCCAGACCAACATGGCCACCGTCACCGCCGCCTACAGCTGCCGCAACGTCGGCGGCACCAAGGTCTTCTCCGAACACGCCTCCGGCGTCGCCATCGACATCAACCCGTTCCAGAACCCGATGATCCGCGGCACCAGCATCTCCCCCGCCAACAGCGCCTACTACCTGAACCGCAACCGCTACCTGATCGGCATGCTCCACCCCGAGGGCGCCGCCCGAGCCTTCCTCGGGAACGGATATCACTGGGGCGGGTATTGGCGCTCCTTGAAGGACTACATGCACTTCAGCCTGACCAACCGCTGACGGCCTGGTCGCACGCATATCCGGCTCACTCCCGGCCCAACTTACGGCGGGGTGCCCTAGGAGCCCCCCCTCAATTTCTTCGGCACGGCAAAGAGTCGGATGGTCACAATGGTCCTTCCGAACTTGTCACTCGCGTAAACCGTGTCCATCGCGTCCAACGCGGCATTATCCGCCCACGGGGGCCATTTTGCACCGGGTGGCTCTTAGGCTCCTCGATGCAGTCCTTTCCGCCGTTCGAACACCACCAGACTTTCCCGTTCGCCTCTGTGCATATCACGAAGTCCAGGGCAACTTGTTCGCAGGTAGCGCCCTTGCTCTCCAGATCAGCCCTACTCGTCACGACTCCTCCTTGACGTTCGGATGCCGGCTTGCCGGCTACACCGCCCAGGTGAGGATCGTCGCAGCCCGAACTTGAGGTGAGAAGCCGTTCCGTACATATAGCCAGATGCCGATAATGCCAACACGCGATCAGGTTGATTCGACCCCGGGACCATCGGTCACGGCTCTGCCGGGACCGAAGATCGTGAACAGCTCCCATTTTAATGAACTTCGATGCTATATTCGGGATAAGACCTGCATATCGTCCGAATATCAGGCAAGTCGTGATGAACATTCGAGCTACAGCATCTGGGACCGTAGGCGCGCCCTGGCGGACCATGTCCGAGGTCGACGGACCCGAGAACTCACGCCGCTGCCCTTCTCCGTCTTCCGGGTTCCGTGGGCGCTTGTGGAGCGGCGCGCTACGGGGACGGCCGCTGCCTGGGACGAAACTGCGACGAGATGAGGACCCAGGTGTAATCTCCGGGGACGTCTGAGGATCTGGGATCGGTCCGGTGAACAGAGACCCCTCCGCAATACTCTTCACCATGGGTTGCCGTGGAGTGTTGTTCGCCTTGACCGGGGCGCAGGATGCCATGCTCGTCGCCACGCGGGACGACGACGAGGTCGTGGAGTTCGTCGACGAGGTGGAGCAGGCGTGGGAGGCTGCCTGGCTGTGCGAGGTGGACAAGTCGTGGGACGCGATGCACCGCTGCCTGAGCGACGGCACGCTGCAACTGGGCCGGCGCACCGGCGGCCCGCTGGAGCTGGCCCTGCTCGGCGGTGCTCACCATCACGAGGGTGAGGACTACATCGTGGCCCACGTGCTCGCCGACCAGGTCCCGGCGGTGGCGGCCGCGCTCGAGCCCATCTCCGAGAGTTGGCTGCGCGAGCGCTACGACCGGATCGACCCGGACGACTACCAGGGTGTCCTCAGCGACGAGGATTTCGCGTACACGTGGTCGTATCTGGCCGAGGTTCGCGACTTCTACCAACGCGCCGCCGAGGGCGGCCGATCGGTCATCTTCACGGTCGATCAATGACGGTCATTTGAGGCCCTCCTTGACACGCGCCTCCGTGGGGGCGAGCGCGGCCGACAACGTGCGGGCCGTGTCGATCAGGGGGACGTGGCTGAACGCCTGGGGGAAGTTGCCGACCAGGCGGCCCGCGTCGGTGTCGTACTCCTCGGAGAGCAGGCCGACGTCGTTGCGCAGGGCCAGCAGGCGCTCGAAGGTCTCGCGGGCCTCGTCGTGCCGGCCCATCAGGGCGTAGTTGTCGGCCAGCCAGAACGTGCAGGCCAGGAAGGCGCCCTCGCCCGGCGGGAGGCCGTCGACGTCGGTGCCGGGATGCTGGGTGTAGCGCTGCACGAAGCCGTCGACCAGCAGGTGTTCCTCGATCGCGGCGACCGTGCCGGTCACCCGTTCGTCGTCGGCGGGCAGGAAACCGACCAGCGGGACCATGAGGAGCGCGGCGTCGAGTTCCTCGGAGCCGTAGTACTGGGTGAAGGTGCGCCGTTTCTTGTCGTACCCCTTGGCCAGAATCTCGTCATGAATCTCGTCCCGCAGCTTGATCCAGCGTTCCCGCGGCCCCGGCAGGCCGAAATCGTCGATCGCCTTGACCGCGCGGTCGGCCGCCACCCACGCCATGAGTTTCGAGTGCACGAACTGCTTCGAGCCGCCGCGCACCTCCCAGATGCCCTCGTCCGGATCGCGCCAGTGCTGTTCGACGAACTCCATCAGCTTGCACTGCAGACCCCACGCCGGGTCCTCGGCCTTCAGGCCCGCGCGCCGGCCCTGGTGCAGCGCGTCCATCACCTCGCCGTAGACGTCGAGCTGGAACTGCTCGGCGGCCGCGTTGCCGATCCGCACGGGGTTGCCGTCGTATCCGGTGAGCCAGTCGGCCACGTACTCGTCGAGGCGCCGCTCACCCGCCACCCCGTACATGATCTGCAGCTCGGCCGGGTTGCCGGCGATGGCCCGCAGCAGCCATTTGCGCCATGCCGTGGCCTCGCTCTGGAAGCCGGAGAAGAGCAGCGCCTGCAGGGTGATGGTGGCGTCGCGCAGCCAGCAGAAGCGGTAATCCCAGTTCCGGACGCCGCCCAGCTTCTCCGGCAGGGAGGTGGTCGCGGCGGCGACGATGCCGCCGGTGGGGGCGTACGTCAAGGCCTTGAGGGTCAACAGCGAGCGTACGACGGCCTCGCGCCACTCGCCGTCGTAGGTGCACGCGGAGACCCAGCCCCGCCAGTAACCCTCGGTGACGCCGAGCTCCTTGACCGGGTCGACCGGCTCGGGCGGCGGCAGATGCGACGGGCGCCAGGTCAGCACGAATGGCACGCTGTCACCCGGCCCGACGGTGAACTCGGCCCGGGTGGCCATGTTCTCGCCGCGCGTCTCGACCGGCGTGCGCAGCCAGGCCGCGTCCGGGCCGGCCACCGCGACCAGGTCGCCCTGCTCCTGGTAGACCCACGGCACCACGTGGCCGTAATCGAAGCGCAGCCGAAGCACCATCGTCATGTCGACGCGGCCCCGGACACCGGTCACGATGCGGACCACCGAGGGGGCCTGGTTGTCCCGGGGCGGCATGAAATCGGTGAGGCGCACCAGCCCGTCCGCGGTCTCGAACTCGGTCTCCAGCACCAGCGTGTCCTCGACGTAGCGCCGCTTGACCGTGGCCTCACCGGCGGGCGCGATGCTCCAGTGCCCGTTCTCCTCGTCGCCGAGCAGCGCGGCGAAGATCGCCCCGGAGTCGAAGCGCGGCACGCACAGCCAGTCGATCGTCCCGTTCCGCCCGACCAGCGCGGCCGTCTGCGTGTCGGCGATGATCGCGTAGTCCTCGATCGGCAGTGCCATGCCGGGTTTCCATACCCGCGTGCGGCCGGCGTTTATCCTCGGCGGGGTGACTTCTCCCGGGCAGGCCGGCCGTGGCATGGCGATCGCCACGCTGGTGTCGCGCGCTGCCGGTTTCGCGCGGGTTCTGGTGGTGGCGTCCGCCCTCGGTCTGGGCAGCGCGGTGCTCGACGCCTACAACGTCGCGAACACTCTGCCCAACGCCGTCTTCGAGCTCGTCGTGGGTGGCGCCATGGCCAGCGTGGTCGTGCCGCTGCTGGCCCGTTTCCCGTCCTTCTCCTACGCCCAGCGGCTGCTGACGCTGATCTTGTACGCCCTGAGCGCCATCACCGTGGCCGCCCTGGTCCTGGCGCCGTGGCTCGTGTCGCTCTACACCCCTGGCTTCTCGGAGGCCCAGCGTTCCCTCGCCGTCTCGTTCGCGCGCTTCTTCCTGCCGCAGATCCTCTTCTACGGGGTGAGCGCCGTCGCCGGCGCCGTCCTCAGCACCCGCGGCCGCTTCGCCGCTCCCGCCTGGGCGCCGCTGGCCAACAGCCTGGTCGTCATCGTCGCCGGGCTCATGTACCTGGCCGTGCCGTCGTTCACCCTGCTGGTCGTGGGCACGACCGCGGGCGTCCTCGCTCAGATGGCCGTGGTGCTGTGGGCCCTGTCCCGTAGCGGCTTCCCGCTGCGCCCGCGGCTCGACCCGCGCGGCATCGGCCTGCGGCGGATCGCCCGCCTCGGCGGCTGGGTCCTGCTGTCGGTGGCCGCCGCGCAGGCGCTGCTGGCCGTGGCCACCCGGGCGGCGTCGCTGAGTGGCCCGGGCGGGGTCAGCGCCTACCAGAACGCTTTGGCGGTCTTCCAGATGCCGTACGCGGTGATCGCGCTGTCGGTGATGACGGCCATCCTGCCGAGGCTGTCCCGCAACGCCGCCCGCCGCGCCCACCACCAGGTCACCGAGGATCTGTCGCGGGCCATCCGGCTGGCCGTGGCCGCCCTGGCCCCGATCGCCGCCGCCATGCTGGTGCTCGGCCCGCAGATCGCCACCCTGCTGTTCGCCCACGGCAACAGCTCGCCGTCCGCGGTCACCCTGCTGGGCCTGGTCATCGCCGCGTTCGGCGTGGCCCTGGTCCCGTTCACGGCCTACGCCATTCTTCAGCGCGGCTTCTACGCCCTGCAGGACACGCGGACGCCCGCCCTGATCACCACCGGCGTCACCCTGGTCGGCGTCCTCGGCTGCCTGGCCGCGGGCTGGGCTCTCCCGCGGGCGTACGTCGTGGTCGGCGTCCCTTTCGCGTACGCGATCGCCTACACCGCCGGCCTGGTCGCCTCGGCGCTGATCCTGCGCCGCCGCCTGGGCCGCCTGGACGGGCACCGGCTGCTCCGCACCCACGCCAAGGTCGCGGTGGCCGCAGGTCTCGCCGGCCTGGCCGCCGTCGCCCTGGTGCTGCCCCTCAGCGGGCCGGCGCTGATCACGCTCGGCGCGGCCGCCCCGACCGGCGCCGCCGTCTATCTCGCCGTGGCCAAGCTGGTGCATCTGAGCGAGCTGCGGCAGCTGTTCCGGCTCGCGGTCTGACGCCCGAGCCCTCCAGCTTCGCGACGAAGTTCTGCGCTTCCGGACCCAGATGGTGGCTCAGGCCTTCGACGCGGACCTTCTTCAGGCTGCGCATCTCCTTGAGGATCTCGACGTCGGGCAGGTCGTTGTTGCCGAGCAGCGCCAGCTCCCGCAGGCCGCCCAGAGAGACCAGCGGCTCCCAGTCCCCGACCGTGCACCAGGCCAGCGTGAGCGATGACAGGGACGAATGGCGTTCACCCAGCCGGGCCGTGTCCTCCAGCCGGGCGACGTTCGCCAGTTCCAGCCGTCGCAGGGCGGGGAGCCGGGCGAGCAGGCCGCTCACGGTCGAAGAACAACTCACCGGCCGCGCTCAACTCCATCCGGGCCATCTGCCGCCCGGCCGCGGGGGCGACCGGCGCCATCAGCCCGGCCTCGTCGACGTCGGCCGCGAACAGCACGTCGTCGGTGAACTCGGTCGCCTCCAGCGCCGCCGCCACCCCGTCCAGCGGCGTTGCGGTCGGCCGACGGCATCGTCGTCATCTCGGCGTCGACGACCGGCTGGAGCCGATCGGCGACGACCTCCGCCAGCTCCTCCATCTGCCGGCGCAGCCGCCGCTGCGGCACGGCCCTCAGCCCCCGGGCCCCGGCCAGCTCCAGCAGGTCCATCCGCCGTTCGGTGGCCGACCGCCGTTCCCGGCGACCCGCCGCTCCGCCGCCGACCGGCGCCCGGCGACCAGGGCCTTCCCACCCACCGTGGCCACCGTCGTCCCGATCCGCAGCAGGAGCGTCTCGACCTCCATGCTCTGACGCTAGTGAAGGCGGCTATGCGGCGTCGAGCAGGACCTTGAGAGGGGCGGTGGGCACCAGGCTTTCCGCCCGGGCGGCCAGGCGGGGGTCGATCGTGACGAGGGCGTCGGCCTGCAGGCGGGTCACGGCGAGGTACTCGGCGTCGCGCAGGGTGTCCCAGTCCTGCTCGCGGGCGATCCGCCAGGCGACGCCGCGGGACATCCGGTCGCCGAGCAGGCGGATCTTCAGCTCGGTGATCAGGCGGTGGGTGTCCCGGGCGGCGGGATCGGTGCGCTTGCCCTGCCGTACGTCCGTGAGCAGCAGTTGCAGGGCCTCGGACCGGATGACGTTGGGCGCGACCAGCTGGTGTCCGGAATGGACCGTCGACGAGGTGTCGACGAGGTGCAGCAGGGTCGGGGCGTCGATGACGTAGCGGGCCATCCGCCGAGGATAGGGCCGCTCAGCCGCGGGTGGTGGGAACCGGCGACGGCGCCTTGACCGACTCGAGCCGCAGCAGCGTGGTCAGGCGGCGCGCGCCGACCCGGGTCAGCGAGCGAAGCACCTGCTGCAGCTCCCGGGCGTCGGCGGCGGCGATGTGCAGCAGGACGTCCTCGGGCCCGGTGACCGCGTCGGCCCGCAGCACCGCGGGGATGCCGGCCAGGGCCTCGGCGAAGCGGGCGTCACCCTCGTCGGAGTGCTCGGTGAGGGCCACGAGCACGAACGCCTCGACCCGGGCGCCCGCCTTCTCCGGGTCGACCAGGGCCCGTACGCCCGTGATGACACCCTCGGCGCGCAAGCGCTGCACCCGCCGGAGGGTGGCCGCCGGGGAGAGCCGCAGCCGGCGGGCGAGCTCGATGTTGGGCAGATCCCCCTCACCGCCTTCGCGCTCGCGGCGCTGTCCCCGCGCGCCCTGCGCGGGCTCACCCGGCGCGAACTGGCGGTGGGCTCGCTGGTCGGGGTGGCGCTGACCGCGGGGTATGGGCTGCAGACCGTTGGCCTGCAGTCGATCCCCAGCTCCACCTCGGCCTTCCTCACCGCCCTGTACGTGCCGCTGGTGCCCCTCGGGCTGTGGGCGCTGACCCGGCGCTCCCCCAGCGCCGGCGCGTCGGCCGGGATCGGCTGCGCCTTCACCGGCCTGCTGCTGCTCACCGGCGCCACGACCGCGGGCCTGCGGCTGGGCCCGGGCGAGGTGATCACCCTGGTCGGCACCGTCGCCATCGCCGCCGAGATCCTGCTCATCGGCCGCTTCGCCGGCCGCGTCGACGCCCGCCGGGTCACCGTCGTCCAGCTTGCGGTGTGCGCTCTGCTGGCCCTGGCCGTACGCCCGGTGGCCGGCGAGCCGATGCCGGCGCCCTCGTGGACGCTGGCCGCCATCGTCGGCGCCCTCGGCGTGGCCAGCGCCGTCATCCAGGTCACGATGAACTGGGCCCAGCGCTCCGTCGCCCCGACCCGGGCCACCGTCATCTACGCCGGCGAGCCGGTCTGGGCCGCCCTGATCGGCCGCCTGGCCGGCGAGCGCCTGACGGCCGGCTCGCTGGCCGGCGGCGCCCTCATCGTCCTGGCCGTCATCGTCTCGGAGCAGCCGCTTCGCCGCCCGGTCCAGAATGTCGTACCCCCTCACTAGGTTGGAGCCATGAGTCATGGGGAGTTGCAGCGGCGATCGCTGGCGGCCGCGCTGGCCGACGCCGGCGCGGCCCGGGCCGGGTGTGACGACGTCGCCGGCTGGGTGGATGCCGGCGGCGCCGGCCCGGCGGATCCGCTGGGGGCCGACGTCTGGGTGTTCGACCCGGCCCTGGCCCAGGTCCTGCTGGTGTTCCATCCGTGGCGGGGCTGGGTCCCGCCCGGCGGCAAGGTCGAGCCCGGGGAGACGCCCCGGGTGGCGGCCCGTCGTGAGTTGAGGGAGGAGACCGGAGTGGACGCTGAGCTCCTCGACAAGCCGGCCGCGGCGTTCGTGCGTTCCTTCAAGCCCGGCCGGCCGGCGACGTTGAGCGTGTCGTACGTGGCCATCGCCGACCCGGCGGCTGTGCTGGTGCCCGAGCCGGGCCAGCCCGCTGCCTGGAGGAGCCTGGACGATCCGTGGGAGGGCTGGTTCGCCGACGATCGTTCCCGCATGCGCGAGCACGCGCAATGGCTGGCCGGGGCCGTGCGATAGTGCCGGGGGTGGACTTTCCGGTCGAGGCGCTGGGGCCGGCCGTGGCGGCGCGGGCCGGCGCGTGGGCGCGGCTGGGTGTCGGGTGGCGGGTTCGCCCGGTCACGCCGAATCACGGCAAGCCGATGGTGGCCGGTGAGTTCGAGTCGGCGACCTGGACGGGTCACCTGCTGGTCTGGGTCAGCGGCGAGGCGGAGCTCGATGCGGTCCGCCTCGACGACGAGCGGGTCGTCAGCAAGCACTACGACCTGGCCGGCCCGGCTGACCTCGAGGTGCTGCTCGGCGAGCTCGATGCTCTGCTGGCCGCCGGTCGCTTGCCGGATGCTGCCGCCGTGACGTCAAGGGTTGGACCGGAGAGCGGGAGAACGACGATATGAGACCACTGCGATACTCCATCAACGTCACCCTCGACGGCTGCTGTCATCACGAGGCAGGGGTCGCGCCCGACGAGGAGTCGATGCGCTACTGGGCCGATGAGATGGCCCGCGCCGATGCCCTGCTGTTCGGCCGGGTCACCTACGAGATGATGGAATCGGCGTGGCGGCGGCCGGCCACGGGGGCGTGGCCGGAGTGGATGGCCGAGTGGCAGGTCCCGTTCGCCGAGACCATCGACCGGGCGCCCAAGCACGTCGTGTCGAGCACGCTGAGCGGGGCCGACTGGAACGCCGAGCTGCTGCGGGGCGACCTGGCCAAAGCGGTTCAGCAGCTCAAGGACGAGCCGGGTGAGGGCCTGTTCGTGGGTGGCGTGACGCTCCCCCTGGCCCTGGCCGATCTGGGGCTGATCGACGAGTACGCGTTCGTGGTGCAGCCGGTCCTGGCCGGGCACGAGCCGACGCTGCTCGCCGGGCTGCGCGAGCACATCCAGCTCGAGCTCGTGGACCGCCAGGAGCTCCGCTCGGGGGCGGTCGTTCTGCGATATCGCCCCACTAGCCGATGACAGCGTGGAGTCTGCGCAGGGAACGCACGGTGGAGCGGATCTCCTGCAGATAGCGCTCGGGGGCGATGGCCTGCCCGGTGTCGAGGCCGACGGTGTCGACCGTGCAGCCGTACGGGAGGGTGAGCAGCCGGAGCGCGTCGGCGTGCTGGAACGGCACGTAGATCGGCGAGGTCACGATCAAGATGGTGTCGTCCGGCCCAGGGCTGTTGTGCCGCGCCCAGAAGCGGTAGGTGTCGGAGGTGTCGGCGCGGCGCGTGGCCGGTTCGGCCGACGGGGCGGCCATCACCTGGACGGACGGCGGCTCGAACGTGGTGATCGACCAGGATTGGTGGGTGACCGGGCCGGTGGGGCCGCGGTGCTCGACCGGGTCGGCGAGGCCGAAGCTGTCGCGCACGCCGACTCGCATGGCGTCGACCTCGTAGCGGCAGCCGGTCAGGGCGGGCACGGTCAGCTCGGCCTCGTGCAGCGGGCGGAAACTGCCGAGCCCGGTGACCCGGGGCGAGCCGACGCGGCCGGAGCGCCACAGTCCGGCGGCGTGCTCGGCGCGCTGGAGGCAGGTGGCACCGAGGCCGCCGAGGATCAGCAGGTGGCTGTAATCGGCCCGAGCCGGAGCGCGGGTGCCGGTCAGGCCGAGAGCCGTTGCCGCCCGCGAGATGACGGCGGGCGGGATCGCGCCCAGATCGGCCGGGCCCATCAGGTGACGCTCCACGCGCCCGCGACGGAAATCCCAGTGCTCGCCGGAGAAATCGTCCAGCCAGGCCAGCAGGTCACCCGTCGCGGCGTCGGGCAGCCGGCCGCCGAACACTTCGATCAGCTCCCGCAGCGGCGCCGAAGTGATCGTCTCGCGGATGCCGTCCAACCCCGTAGTCACCCGACGATCGTGCCATCGCCGTCCCGAGGGCCGGACAGAAGGCCGGGTTAGGATCTCGGGCATGACGTTCCTCTGTGCGTAGGCGACCGCGGCTCTTCGCTGCCCTGTCGCTCACTCGTCCGAGGAACAACCATGCCTTCGTACGTCGCTGTCCTGCGCGCCCCGAACGTGGCGCGAACCTTCGGCGCCGCCCTGATCGGGCGGCTCTCCTACGGAATCGTCTTCCTGTCGCTCGTGCTGGCGGTCACGCACGCCACCGGGTCGTACGCGATGGCCGGAACCTTCACGGCGCTGTTCGGCCTGACCAGCTCGCTCCTGTCGCCGCTGCGGGCCCGGCTCATCGACCGGCACGGGCTGCGGCGGGCGCTCGCCCCGATGGCGGCCGGGTACGCCCTGGCGCTCGGCGTGATCGCCGCGGTCACCGTCCGGCCCGGACCGGCGTACGGCCGGCTGTTGATCCTGGCCGTGGCCGCCGGCGGCCTGACCCCGCCGCTCGGGCCCGTCATGCGGGCCTTGTGGACCGAGCTGGTGAGCGGCGAAGAGCTGCGACGGCGGGCCTTCTCGCTGGACACGGTCTGTGAGGAGCTGCTGTACGTCACGGGGCCGCTGCTGGCCGGGGTGTTCGCCGCAGTGGCCGATCCGGCGCTGGGGGTGGCCGTCAGCGCCGGGCTCGTCCTGCTCGGAAGCCTGCTGCTGGCCACCGCGCCGGTGGTCCGGAAGCAACAGCGCGAGGCCGAACCGGTCGGGGCCGCCCGGGTCGGGTTCCGGCCGGTCCTGGTGGCGGCGTCGGTCGGGATCGGTCTCGGTGCGCTGAGTCTGCTGCTCGTCGCTTTCGCCGACCGGGAGCGGCATCTCGCGGCGGTCGCCTGGCTCGAGGCCGCGCTGGCCGTCGGCAGCGTCGCCGGTGGGCTGATCTACGGCACGATCCGGTGGCGGGCGTCCGGTCAAGTGCGGTTGCCGCTGCTGGCGCTCGCGCTCGGGGTGACGCTCGCGGCGGCCGGCCTGGCCGGGAACCTGTGGGCACTGGCGGCGCTCGTGGGTGTGACCGGCGTGTTCCTGTCGCCGGCGCTGACCACCGCCTACCTGATCGCCGACGAGGCCGCGGCGCCCGAGGCACGAGTACGGGCCGGGGCGTGGGTGAACAGCGGCTACAACCTGGCCAACTCGCTCGGCGCGGCCGGGATCGGCCTGCTGATCGGACGGGTTCCGCTGCCCGTGTGCTTCGCCGCCACGGCCGTTCCCGCGCTCGCCGGGGCGGCGCTCTACTTCCGGAAGATCGTGTAGCGCAGGACCAGGAACGGGAAACCGTAGAGCGAGAACGCGTGGTCGGCCCGCAACTGGCCGTCCTCGGCGAACACGTCGAGCTGCTCGGCGAAGCCGTGGACGGCCAGGGTGGTCAGGTCGCGGGTCTCGGGATCGATGTACGACAGGTAGTGGCCGGGGTGCGGGAGCCGGCTGCGGCTGGTGAGGACCAGACCATTACCGGTACGCGGCTCCGGCGCCAACGTCGCCGTGAAGTTGCCCTGCGGCACGGGGAACCCGACGCTGACATAACCCCGGCCGTCGTGCCGGTACGTGGTGTAGACGCCCACGTAGATCGGCTCGTCCGTGTCGGCGAAGGAGCGGATCCACCCCCGTACGCCCACCAGGTCCTGACCCTCCGGGGTGATGGTGTCGATCCGGCTGCGGACGCCGCGCTGGGTCTCCCGCTGATTCATCGGCACGTTGGCCTGCCCCAGGCGGCGCGCGACCAGCGTGCGGTACAGCAGATAGCCGGGCCGCACCCAGAGCCGCCACTCGGGCACGATGTCGAGCCGGAAACGGGTCGTGTGCTCGTAGAACTCCCGCACCAGCGGATCCACGCCCGCCGGATCGAACTCCGGCCCGGCCAGGTCGTCGAGCGAGGCCACGATACCCACGTCGGCCGCGTCCGGCTCGTACTTACCACCGAGCACCCCGGCCAGCTCCCGCACATAGTCGGTGCCGACATAGCCGCCGCGCGCCTCGAGCGGAACCACGAACGGCAGATCCTCGGCCCGCGCCCGCTCCGCCAACAGCCCGACCTGCGGATCGCGGAACAGCAGGGCAGCCACCGCCCGGTACCCGACAACCGCACTCGCCGCCACAGCAGCCGACGACGCATCACGACCGCCCACCCGCCGCCAGACCGCACCCACAGCAGCCCCGACGACCGGCCCCAGCACCACCTTCTGCGGCCGCAACCCGAGCGCCCCGGCCACCGAACCGGCCGCAACCCCCACCGCCAGCGGCCCGGCCTTGATGAGCCGCCCACCGACCCAGCCCGCCTGAGCCGCGAGGGCCCCGCTCATCACCACCCGCGACCACCAGGCGGGAACCTCGCCCGGCCGCTGGCGCGCCCGCGACACCGCCTCGGTCCCGGCCAGCGCGGCGGCCCCGGCGAGGCCACCGAGCACTGCCGCCCGCCGGCCCCGCCGCCCGGCGAGGGCGGCCCCGCTGAGCGCCCCGGTCACCGCCGCGAAGACCAGCCCGCTGATTCGCCTGCCGCGCTCATCCACCGCCATGCCGGAACGCTAGCAAGCACACTGCCGATCACGGGCCGGCCGCCCCACGTCGACGAGCCATCGGAAACGCAGATCGCCAAGGTGACTTCCAGCGGGCACCGACGCGGACCCAACCCCAAGAGGGCCCCCACGCACGGCGGGGCGACGGGGTACGGCGAGGCCGATCGATATCCCGGTGACGGCCACGGCGGCGGCCATCGCCAGGGCGGTGACGTCGACCGCGGGCACGTGTCTCGTACCGCTCGGGGTGATGAGATGGGCACCGACCTCCCGGCGGCCCCGGCGGACCGGAGTGATCTCTGTTGTGGACATGATGGCCTCGTCTCCTCCAGTGCACTCCCGTTCCGCGTGCGGTTGTAGGGCCTTACGCCTCTGCCCGGACCGCCCGCGGCGGCGTTGGCTGGAGGCAGGAGGTCATCATGAGACGCCATTGGATCGCCGCCGGGTATGTCGTTTCGCTCCCGCTGGGCACGGCCGCCGTGCTGGCCGCGGCCGCCGCCGTCGAGGCAGCGGCACGCAAAGTCGGCCGAGCGGGTAAAGGGCGAACAGCTCCCCGCCAACGCTGACGCCTTGCGGTAGCCAAGGCCGACCGTCACGGCCCGGGCGATCGTGCGGGCTGCCACGTCGGCGGTGACGCCGGCCGCGGTGAAGGCGGCGGCGTGGGCCGGCAGCGCACGCATCAGGGTGCCGTAGTGCGTGTCCTGCTCGGCGGTCATGCCGGCGGCCAGAGCGCGCATGCCGGCAGTGCCGGTGCCGGCCATGATCGCCAGCGCCACCGGCGTCGCCGGCCTTGAGGTGACCCGCCAACTCGAGGATCCGAAATGGGGCGGCACCACCGCCGAGGAGCTCATCGACACCCTCGTCGGCCCGCTCCCCACCACCTCGTGAGCCCTAGAACACCGCCATCCCGCGACGCAACGACACCCGCTACCCCGCGACACCCACCACCTTGCGGGCCGCGCGGAGTCAGTCGAGCACGTAGAGGGCGAACGGCTCCCCCTCGACGCTGATGTCCTTGGTGTGGCGGAAGCCGAGCCGTTCCATGACGGCTCGGGAGCGGGCGTTGTGCACCTCGGTGAAGGAGACGACCTCGGGCGCCGCCAGCTCGTCGAAGGCCATGGCGACGCCGGCCCGGCCGATCTCCGTGGCGTAGCCCTGGCCCCAGAATCGCCGGTGCAGGACCCAGCCGACCTCGAGCCGCGAGACGCCGTCCACCTGCTGCCGGGACAGGCCGCCGCGGCCCACCAGCTCGCCGGTCGAGCGGTGGTAGGCCATCCACTTGTGGACCCCGTCGACCCGCCAGTGCCGGGCCATCCGGGCCACCTCGGCCTCGATCGCCTCCGGGGTCCATTCGCCGTACCATTCGGCCACGGCCGGGTCCTGGTAGAGCGCCAGCAGATCGCCGGCGTGCCGTTCGGTCACCGGTTCGAGGCGGAGCCGTTCGGTGAAGCGGATGTCCGAGGGCTGCATCATCTCATTAGAGCGGAGGTCGGCATGGTCCTGCGAGGAGTGAGCGTCCGACCGGCCACGGCCGGGGATGCCGAGCGGCTCGCGGAGATCGTTCTGGAGGCCACCGAGCATCAGGGGCGCCTGCCCGCCATGACCGAGCGGGAACGGGCGGAGTGGCGCGACGGCTTCGCCGAGTGGAGCCGGCGGACCGTCGAGGAGGCGAGCCCTGGCAACGTGCTGTCGGTGGTGCTGCTGGGCGGGGAGATCGTCGGCCGGTTGCGGGCCGTGCGCGAGGAGCGGGGTGTCCGGCTGGCCGGGATCCAGCTCGTCCCGGCCGTACAGGGCCGGGGCATCGGCACGTCGATCATCCTCGGCCTGCGGCGCGACCACCGGCCGTTGTTCATCAACGTGGACAAGGACAACGACGGCGCGCGGCGGCTCTACGAACGGCTGCGCTTCACGCTCTGCGGCGAGACGGCCGACGAGTACCTCTACTCATGGGGTGAGCTGGGCGGGTAGGGGGCGGCCGGGGCCGTACGTGGTGCCGGCGCGGTCGCGTTCGAGCCAGCCGGTGTCGACGAGCATGCGGCGGACGCCGGCGACGTCGTCGGTGATCTGGGCCAGGCGGGTGTTGATGTGGTCCTCGTCGTAGAGGCCGTCGAGGGCCAGGTAACGCGCGAACAGCTCGCCGATCAGCTCGTAGCGTTCGCCCAGGGTGGGCGGCAGGCTGGTCAGCCGGCCGTGGGCGAAGTTGCCGCGCAGCTGGGGATAGTCGCGCAGCAGCGGGGCGATCGGCTGCAGGGCGTCGACCGCGGCGGCGGCCTCGCGCAGGGCCCCGGGGTCGGCGCGGTAGACGCCGTTGCCGGTGCCCGTGGCCAGGCCGGCCCCGACGAGCCGGGCCAGGGTCTCGCCCGCCTTCTGCACGGGCAGGTCGACGGTGAAGGCGAGCTCGGCTATCGTCGCGCCCTCGCTGCCGCGGCGGACCAGCTCGGCGTAGGCGGCGAGGCGCGGCGGGCTGGCGAGTTGGTTGAGCATTTCGGCGGCACGCGCGGCGTCGGCGGACATCCCGTCACCGTAAGGCGGGCCCGGCCCTGTCGCATCCCTATTTGGCCGCGGCGCTCAAAGGATCAGGTCGTAGGGCAGCTGCGGGCTCAGCTTGGGGTCGCAGACGCAGAAGTCGGCGTTCCAGGCCGGCTGGGCGCCTTGCGACTTCGCCAGCGCCGTCCACTTCACCGCCTTGAACGACGCGAGGCCACCGATCATCGACGCGCCCGCGGTGATCTCACCGTTCGAGTCGACGGTGCCGTTCAGCGAGACGACATTCGCCAGGGCGCTGATCTTCGACGGCCACGGCAGGGTGCACTTCAGACTGGTCTTGTCGCCTTCCTGTGGGTCGTCCGACAGCGGTAGGCCAACCTTGCAGTTCCCGACCGGGACGTTCGGGGCCGCGCCGAGAGTCGCCGCGTCCATGGCGAAGTTGGCCAGGATGATCACGTCGTTGCCGCTACCGCCGGAGGCCCGGTTGCCGAGCGGCGAGGTGCGCACCGGCGGCGGATAGAGGATGTCGTTGCCCGTCCCGCCGGAGTAGGTGTCGCCGTAGGTCGTGCCCTGGCCGAGCAGCGCGTCGTCGCCCGCATCGCCGTACATGATGTCCTGGCCCGGGCTGCCCCCGCTGTACATCACGTCGTTGCCGGGGCCGCCCTGCATGGCGTCGGCGCCGGGGCCGCCGAAGATGTTGTCGTCGTCCTCGGCCGCGGCCGTTCCGCAGGCGCCGACGTAGCAGCCTCGGATGGTGTCCTTGCCGTCCCCGCCGGCGAGACTGTCGTTGCCGGTCCCGCCGTTGAGGTCGTCGTCGCCGGTCTCGCCCCAGACGATGTCCCGGCCGGGCCCGCCGTAGATGTCGTCGTTCCCTTCGCGCCCGTAGACGACGTCGTTGCCGCCGAGCCCGCAGATGATGTCGGCCCCGGCCGTCCCGACGATCTTGTCAGGGCCGGCGGTGCCGACAATGGTCGCCTCGCTCGGGCAGTAGTTGCCGTCGGAGGCCACGGCCGGGGCGGCGACACCGATGCTGAGCACGGCCATCACCAGCAGAGAGCGCATGGCCAGGAAACGTATCCGGCCGGTGGAGCCGGCGCGGCGGTTCCCACGATTGTCGCCCGGACGGGGTGAGCGGCCCGGCAGAGCTCAGCGGTTCAGGTGGTGCTTCCAGTCGGCCGGGACCGCGCCCGCGGGCCCGGGGGCCGGCTGGTCGATCGGGTGGCTGTCGGCCGGGGCCAGCCGCGGCCCGTTGCCGGCCTCCTCGGTGCTGTAGTCCCAGAACCAGTCCTCGCCCGGCTCGAAGGACTGGACGACCGGGTGGCCGGTCTCGCGCCAGTGCGCGGTCGCGTGCTGCTTCGGGGAGCTGTCACAGCAGCCGACGTGGCCGCACTGGGCACAGCGACGGAGGTGGAACCACCATCCGCCGGCGTCCAGGCACTCGACGCAGCCGGTGCCGGACGGGGGGACGTGGGGCTGGATCGGGTCTTCGCTCGTCACGAGGAGCAACCTACCCGAGGCTCAGCGGTGTCAGGATGCCTCGTCCGTCACATCGGCGAACTGGCCGCCCAGCGCGGCCACCGCCTCGTCGGCCGGGACCTGCAGGCCCACCCCGCGCTCGCCGGCGCCCAGATTGATCGTCCGGCCGCGGGTGCGCTCGTCGGCGATGACCGGCCACGGCTTGGCCGATCCGAACGGGGTGATGGTGCCGCGTTCGTAGCCGGTCGCGGCCAGGGCCGTCGCGGCGTCGGGCATCGAGAGCCGGTTGACGCCGAGCAGCGCGCGCAGCTTGGGCCACGAGATGGAGCGGTCGCCCGGGACCAGCACGAAAACGTAGTCGTCGTCGTGACGGCGTACCACCAGGGTCTTGACCAGGTCCTGAATCTCGACGCCCTGGGCCTGGGCCGCCTCCGCGACGCTGGCGACGGGACCGTGGCGCAGGAGCTCGGCCGGGACGCCGAGCGCGGCGGCGGCGGTTTCGGCGGGGTTCGACATGTGATCAACCGTAGACAGCGAACAGGCCACACCCGAAGCGGGTGTGGCCTGTTTTACGCGCGTTCAGTCCCGACCGCGGCGGTGGTCCCGCCAGTGGTCGCGGTCGTCGTCCCGGTCGACCGTGAGCTTCCAGTCGCCACGGTGCGGGCCACGGCGCACGAAGTCGCAGTCGTAGCTCTCCCACCAGTCGCGCCGCTCGCCGCGCTCGCCGGCGCGGTAACAATCACGGCGATCGTCGTAGTAGCCGGCCACATCGTCGTCATCGTCGTCCCACGGGCGTACCTGGGTCTGGGTCGCGCCCTGCGAGGACGAGGCAGCCGAGGCCGCCTGTGCGGGACCCGCACCGATCGTCACGCCCGTGACCAGGCTCAGTCCGACGAGGGTCAGGATCCGCGTTGCCGCTTTCATGTCTCTACCTTCCTCGAGCCGTATGTTCGTTCGCCTCCAGACCATCACTGCGGTTCGCCGCATATGCGGTAACAGCGGCCTTTGAGGCGTTCGGCCGGGGATCCTGGATG
The DNA here is from genome assembly GCF_040675435.1 of Actinoplanes sp. NPDC049598. Taxonomy (NCBI): domain Bacteria; kingdom Bacillati; phylum Actinomycetota; class Actinomycetes; order Micromonosporales; family Micromonosporaceae; genus Actinoplanes; species Actinoplanes sp. NPDC049598. The sequence continues at coordinate 242,268 of NZ_JBFAOX010000013.1, forward strand.
ACCGGCCGGACTTTGGACGATCGGCTGCGCGGCGAGACAGAATGTGTTCAGGGAATGGATCATGAGCGAAGGAGCTCCCACATGACCGGCAAGCCCGTCCTGGAACCCGGACCGGACCACCCGATCACGATCACGCCGAACCCGGCGCACATCGTGGTCACGGTCGCCGGCAAGGTCGTCGCCGACACCCGCAACGCCCTGACGCTGCAGGAGTCGAACTACCCGCCGGTGCCGTACATCCCGCTCAGCGACGTCGACCAGGCGCTGCTCGAGGACAGCCGGACCGAGAGCTACTGCCCGTACAAGGGCGACGCCAGCTACTACTCGATCCCGGCCGGGGGCGAGAAGTCGGTGGACGCGATCTGGGTCTACCGCGACCCGCGGCCCGCCGTGGCCGAGATCAAGGACCACGTCGCCTTCTACCCGGACCGGGTCGACTCGATCTCGATCAGCTGACGGGCCGGGGCCAGAGTGACCGCCGCGCTCCTGGTGAAGCCGAGCAAGGCGGCCAGGAAAGCCAGGAGCGCGAGCGCGCGGATCAACGACACGGGTAAAGAAGATCCAAAACGGCCCGGCTTAGCGATCAAGCCGGGCCGTCGTTACCTCGAAAGAGGTCGGCTGTTGCGCTGACCGCTGGTCAGCCGGGCGGCCACCACCGGCTCGCGCCGCCCGGCCCGCACCGCCGCCCGGGCATCGCCGGCCAGCTGCCGCAGCGGGCTCAGGTGGGCCCGGGCGGTGAGCCAGGCCCGGGTCGCGACCACGCCCGGCGAGGGCGCGAGGCGGGTCGACGGCTCGTAGCCGAAGCGGGCCAGCCGCGAGCCGAGCACGGCCTCGCACCGCACGATCTCCTCGGCGCTCAGCCGCTGCCGCCAACTGCGGACCCGCTGGGTGGTCACGCTCTGGTGGGTCCGCGTGTGCCAGGTCTTGTACGAGGGCACGGCCACCGACGCCACCTCCTGGGGCCGGGCCATCGCCGGGTCGTACTCCTCGCCCAGGAACGCGCAGACCCGCCGCAGCTCGGCCGCGGGGTCGGCCACCAGGTCCTCGTAGCGCAGCTGCAGGTAGACGTCGGGCCGGTAGGCGCGGGCGGCCCGCAGTGAGGCGTCGGCCGACCGGGCCCACGTGCCGATCAGCAGGTCGAGCGAGTCCGCGGCCCAGGGCGCCTCCTTGAGCGAGGCCACGCAGTCGCGCCCGTCGCGCACGATGTCGATGATCTGCGCGTCCGGGAACAGCCGCAGGAGCTGCGGCAAGTGGCGCAGGTAGGCCGGGCGCTTGTCGCCCCAGCGGGGCTTGCCGAAACGCTCGGCGTAGAGCCGGAAGACCGTGCCCAGGGCCGAGCCGAGGGTGGGCGGGGCGCCGACGACGGCGTCGATCACCCGGCCGGCGTCGAGGCCGAGGTCGCCGAAGTTGTCCGTGGTGACGATCCAGGCGCCGAGGTCGCGGCGGCGGTCCGGGTCGCGCAGATCGCCGAACTCGTGCCGGCGCTGGTAGGCCGGCAGCAGGAAGCGGCTCTCGGGCGGCAGCGCGATCCGCGGGTGGGCATGCAGCATCAGTTGGAGCATCGTCGTCCCGGAGCGTGGGCAGCCCACCACGAAGATCGGTCGGTCGCTGAGCATGGACAAATCACCCCAGTTCGGAAGAAAGCGTCGCTTCTCCGGCAACGATCACCCACCGAGCTGGGTACGGCTCAGGAAACTCCTGTGACTCCTGGGAAGTTCACAGCTAGCGGCCGCACAGGGACGGCAAAGGCGCTGCACAGGCCCGCGCGGCATCGTGACCCGGGTGCGCAGAAGATCATTACTGCTCGGAGTCTCCGCCGGCGCCGTCGCGATGAGGGCCACCGCCGCCGAAGCGGCCGTTCGCGGGTCGAACCCGGTCTCGCAGATCCTGGCCTCGGTCAAGACGTCCACGCTGCGGCCGCGCCCGGTCACCGCCTATGAGCCGGCCGGCGGCATGCCGCCGGCCGGGGTGAACTCGGTCGGACGGGCCGACTACACGTTCAGCCGCGACGGGCGGTCGCTGCCGACCCGGGTGTGGTACCCGGTCGGCCCCGGCCCGTACCCGGTGCTCGTCTTCAGCCACGGCATGCTCTCGCAGCCCGACGACTACGCGGCGCTGCTGGTCAGCTGGGCGCTGACCGGGGTGGTGGTGGCGGCCCCGCTCTATCCGCACACCTCGCTCGGCACGGCCGCGTTCAACGCGTACGACGTGGCCGACCAGCCCCTGGACGCCTCACACGTGCTGACCCAGATCGCCCTGCAGAACACGGTGGCCGGCCCGCTGAAGGGGCGGGTCGACGGCTCGCGGATGGCCGCGGCCGGGCACTCGGCCGGCGGGATCACCACCACCGGGCTGTTCAGCGCCTACCGCGACGAGCGGCTCAAGGCCGGCATCGTGCTGGCCGGCACCGACTTCCTGGCCACCCCGTTCACCGGACCGCCGGCCGCCCTGCTCTACGTGCACGGCAGGAAGGACGACACGGTCAGCTGGTCCGCCGGGCACACCGTCTTCGAGGCCACGCCCTGGTCGCGGGCCCTGCTGTCGTTCACCGAGGCGGGCACCAGACCAGCACGGCCGAGTTCCCGATCCTCAGCACGGCCGGCGCCCGATTCCTGCGCTGGGCCTTCCACGGCGGCGTGCCCGCGCTGTCGGCCGGCTCGCTGGGAACGCTCACCGATCAGCTCAGCGCCGCCCGGACCAGCGCCGGATCGACCTCGTAGGGCGTGTAGAGCGAGATCCGGTCGACCAGCCCACCGAAGCGGTTCTTCACCGCCGAGGAAACGTCGCCGGTCACCGCGAACGTGTCCAGGACCTCGTCGGTGATCAGGGCGGTCATCTCGGCCCAGGCCTGCCGGCGGGACAGGCTGTTGAGCTGATCGGCCAGCTCCCCCCAGCCGTGCAGCTCCAGCACCGGCCGGTAGGCGGGCGTCGAGGCGTAGAACGCGATCTGGCCCTTGACCGCCTGCTCGGCCCGCGACCGCGCGGCCTCGTCCGCACCCAGCACCGCCATCGCCGACAGACCCAGCGAGAAGCCGTCCAGGTCGCCGCCGCGGGCCTCGGCCAGCGCCGGGCGGGTGCGCTCGCGCAGATAGGCCGCGCTGGTCAGCGGGTGCACGAGCAGACCGTCGCCGACCCGGCCGGCCACCTGCGTCATCCGCTCCCCCACCGCGGCGATCAAGATCGGGGGCGGGCCGTACGGGTTGACGCCCGGGCTGAAGAAGTCGGTCATCAGCGTGTGCCGGTAGAACTCCCCGCGGAACGCCAGCCGGTCACCGGTCGCCCAGGCGTGCCAGATCGCCCGCACCGCCCGGACGAACTCCTCCATCCGCGCCGCCGGCCGCCCCCACGGCATCGCGAACCGCCGCTCGATGTGCGCCTGCACCTGCGAGCCCAGGCCCAGCTGGAACCGGCCGGCCGAGATCAGCTGCAGGTCGTTGGCGAGCACGGCCACGCTCATCGGGTTGCGGGCGAACGCCACCGCGATCGCCGACTGCAGCGTGATCCGCTCGGTCGCCCGCGCGGCCAGGGTCAGCGCCGGGAACACGTCGTGCCGGGTCTCGGCCGCGGCGAACCCGTCGTACCCGGCCCGCTCGGCCGCCACCGCGGCCGCTTCCACCTCGAGGGGCGTGGCCGCGACGTCGGCGGCGAAATCAACCAGCATGATCCCTTGATAGCACCCGGGCCCGGATCCACTCGGCGCAGCCCTGGTCCACGACCGAGAACGGCACGCCGTACGCGTCGCGGGCGGCCTGGTCGTACTCGTTGTCCTGGGTCAGCACCAGCCGGACGAACGTGAACAGCTTCCGCTCGCCGTACCGCTGGGCCATGCAGTCGACCGCGAAGTGGCTGAGCCCGTAGAACGCGTCCCCGGCCCGGTCCGGCGCGTCCGGGCCCGGCTTGACCGGGATCATCGAGCGGGCCGGCTCGGCCCGCAGCTGCCACCGCGCGCTGTCCCGGCGCCCGCTGGCCGACGCCGGCCGCGGCGACCAGCCGATGTACTCGGCGATGCCCTCGCTGAGCCACGTGTCCTCGGCCGCATCGGCCCGGTAGGCCCCGGCCAGCGTCACGACGTGGCCGAGCTCGTGCCGCAGGGCCACCCGCAGGAACTCCGGATCGTCGTCGAGCTCGCTCATCCGCAGCACGACATCGGTCGCGTACATGTTGAGCGGGACGGCCAGGCCGATCGCCCAGTCGTTCTCCTCCCCGCCGTACCAGGAACGCCACTGCGGATCATCGGCCAGGTAGATCCGGTACCGCGACTGCGGGGTGCCCATCAGCGCCGCGAACCGGTCGTCGGCCCGGGCCGCGGCCTCGGCCACCGGCAGCAGGCGGGGCAGGTACTTGCGCTGGGCGGGCGCGGCCAGCAGGGTCACCCGCGAACCGCGCAACACGGCCAGCTCGCCGTCCTCCCACGGCGCTGGACGCCGCGGATCGGCCTCGGCGGCGCTTGTGGCGCTCGTGATGACGTACCGCGGCCCCTCGGGTTTGAACGTCAGCTTCTGCTCGATGCGCGGCGGTTCCTGCCACTGCGAGCCGGGGCGGCCCGGGCACATGTCAGTGCCCAGGCAGTACGAGACCTCGACCCGGAACTCGACCCCGTCCCGGACCGGCCGCCCGATGCCCGGCCGGTAGTCGAACCGCGACACGTCCAGCGCCCGCAGCGAGCGGAACATCGACCGGTACCGCGCCCGCAGCGCCGGCGCGACCGCCGCCAGCCACCCCGCCTCGTCCCCCCGCAGCAGCGCCGCCGACTGCTCCCGCAGACTCCCCACCGCCCGCTCGTAGGGCCCGGGCGGCCGCGGCGGCGGCACCGCCCCGGCCGCGATCGCCGCCCCCTGCGGCTCCGGCCGCGACGTCACCACGCCGAGGGTCAGCAGCAGCACCCCGGCCGCGATGCACGCGGTGAAAGCGGCGCGACTGCGGGTTTCCGGCATGCCTCGGATCTAATCAGGAGCCGGCCCCGGACATCTACACCGGCCACTTCTTTCGGGTTACGAGCCAGTCCCGATGAAGGGCAGCGGGATGCGCAGAACATTGACGGTCCAGCGCTGGGAGGCCGTGCAACGCCGCTGCACGGCGACGTCGCCGCGCGAGGTCAGGCACTTGCCAGTGAGAACGTTCTGGAACCGGGCGGTCTCACCGGTCGAGTCCCGCAGCCGCCACAGCCGGGTGGCATGCCCGTCACACGGGTAGAGGTCGGCCCGGGCGTTGTCGCGGGTCGCGGCGCCCGCGATCGACAGGCACTTCTCGGTAGCGACGTTGAGGAGCTGCAGCGACCCGGCCCCGGTCACCGTCGGCCGGATGCGCCAGCGGAACGAATCGCCCCCGGCGCACGGCCTGGTGACGAGCGCGGTGGTCAGACAGTCCCGGCTGGCCGCGTTGATCAGCTGAAACTCAAGCCCGACCAGATCAACTGGCCCCGGGCCGCCCCGACCCGCGGAGGCGCTCGGTGTCGCCCGTGCGCCGGACGCCCGATCGGTGCCGGAGCCAGCCCGCGTTACGTCGGTGCCGGAAGCAACGGAGCCGGTGTGCGCCGGGTCGATGCCGGACGCAGCCAAGCCGGTGTGCGCCAGGTCGATGCCGGACGCAGCCGAGCCGGTGTGCGCCAGGTCGATGCCGGACGCAGCCAAGCCGGTGTGCGCCAGGTCGATGCCGGACGCAGCCAAGCCGGTGTGCGCCAGGTCGATGCCGGACGCAGCCGAGCCGGTGTGCGCCAGGTCGATGCCGGACGCAGCCAAG
>NZ_JBFAOX010000013.1:248106-286444 GCF_040675435.1 Actinoplanes sp. NPDC049598
CCGGCGTGCGCCAGGTCGGTGCCGGCCGCGACCGAGCCGGCCTGCGTCAGGTCGGCGTCGGGGGCGAGCGGGGCGGCCTGGGCCGCGGCGGTCGGGACCGAAAGGCAGACTGACAGGGCGGCGCCCAGGGCGAGGGCGGCAGCAGATAGACGCATGATGCCCACTTTATCCGTTTTGTCGGAATTTGCGAGGAGGCCGGGGTGCGCGTCATGTTCGGCGTGCTCGGCCCCGTCACCGCCTGGGCCGGCGCCGCCGACCCGACGGCCGCCGACTCGGTCCGGGTGCCGGCCGGGGCGCCGATCGCGCTGAAGGGGCCGGCTCATCGCGCCGTGCTGGCGCGGCTCATCGTCGCCCGCGGGCGGGTCGTCCCGGTCGGCCACCTCGTCGACGACCTGTGGCCGGTCGCCGCGCCGGAGGGCGCGGTGGCAGCCGTACGAACCTTCGTCGCCGCCCTGCGCCGGGCCCTGGAACCGGACCGTCCCCGCCGGACCCCGGCCACGCTGCTGGTCACCGAGGGCCCCGGCTACGCCCTCCGCACCGACCCGGACACCGTCGACGCCTGGCGCTTCGAGCGCGCCGCGACCGCCCCCGGCTCCGAGGCAGCGCTCCAAGAGGCGCTGGCCCTGTGGCGTGGTCCCGCCTACGCCGACTTCCCCGAGGCGCCCTGGGCCCGCGCCGACCGCGCCCGGCTGGCCGAGCTGCGCCTGCTCACCGTCGAGCGTCTCGCCGAGGCCCGCCTGAGGGCCGGCCACCCCGCCGCAGCCATCCCCGACCTGGACGCCCACGTCACCGAGCACCCCTGGCGCGAGGACGCCTGGCGCCTGCTGGCCCTGGCCCTCTACCGCGCCGACCGGCAGGGCGACGCCCTGGCCGTCCTCCGCCGGGCCCGCACCCAACTGATCGACCAACTCGGCATCGACCCCGGCCCCGCCCTGCGCCGCCTCGAAACCGACATCCTTCACCAGTCCGACTTGTCCCACCCCGAGCCACCCCTAGCCCACACCGCACCGCTCCCACCCGACGCCGCGCCGCCATCAACGCCGGCCGCACAGCCGCCACCCCACACTGCACCGCCCGCCGCGCACACTGCGCCATCCCCAGCGCACGCCGCGCCGCCCTCAGCACATGCCGCACCGCCGCCACCACACACCGCGCCATCCGCAGCGCACGCCGCGCCGCCCTCAGCACATGCCGAGCCGGCACCGGCGCACATCGAGCCGCCTCAGACGCAAGGCGGGGCGACACCAGCGCACGCCGCGCCGGCCGCCAACGCGGTCTGGGCCGACGTCACTGCCGACTACGACCGGCTCGTAGCGTCCGGGGCGCGCGCCCGCCTCGACTCCACAGTCGGCCTTCTGCGCGGGCTGGCGATCACCGGCGGCGGCGGGCTGGCCGCGGCCCGGCGGCATCGGGTCGCCGCGATCTCCGCGGCCGAAGAGCTGGGCGACCCCGTCCTGACCGCGCGCGTCATCGGGGCCTACGACGTGCCGGCCATCTGGACCCGCTCCGACGACGAGGCCCAGGCCGCCGTCATCGTCCGAGCGGCCCGCCGCACTCTGGCCGCCCTGCCCGGCGACAATCCCGCCGCCCGCACCCGGCTGCTGGCCACCATCGCCGTCGAGTCGCGCGGCGTGCGCGACCCCTACCCCCGTCGATGCGCCCAGGAAGCCGAACACCTGGCCCGCGGCCTGGACGATCCGGCGCTGCTCGCCTTCGCCCTCAACGGCGTCTTCATGCAGAGCTGCCACCGCACCGGCCTGGCCCCGGAACGGGACGCGATCGGCGCCGAGCTCATCCACCTCGCCGCCACTCACGGGCTCGTCACCGCCGAGGTGCTCGGCCACCTGATCCGGCTCCAGGCCCGATCGGCGCTGGCCGACTTCCGTGCCGCCGACCGGCACGCGAAGGCCGCCGACGACCTCGCCGCCCGGCACGAGTTGCCGTTGGTCGCCGTCTTCACGACGTGGTACCGCGCGATGCGTGAAGGCAGCGAAAACGCCTACCGGCACGCCGCGGCCCTGCTCGACGGCGCCGGCATGCCCGGCCTGGAACGCGGCCTGCTCCCGCTCGCCCTGCTCTGCCGGCCGGGCGCGGCTCCGGTCGACGGCGACTTCGGCCCGTACGAGCCCTGGACCCGGCCCTTGATCTTGGCGATGCGCGGCCGGGCGGAAGATGCCCGCTCGGCGCTGCGCGACGCCCCCGAACCCCCGCCCGACCTGCTGGCCGAGGCCCTCTGGACCCTCCTGGCCCGGGCCGCCATCGCCCTGGACGACCAGCCCACGATCAAACGAGCCCGCGAAGCCCTGGCCCCCGCCGCCGGCGAGATCGCGGGCGCCGCCAGCGGCCTGCTGACCGCCGGCCCGGTCGCGGACCACCTGGCCGCCCTGGCCCGGGCCGCGTCCTAGACCGCGGTGCCGGTGTAGAACCCGTACGTCCGGTCCGCCCGCTCCTGAGCCACCGCCGCGGACTCCCCGTCGGCCACCGCGGCCGCCGCCCAGGCGTCCGAGCTCAGCCGCATGAACGTCTGCCCCTCGGCCGTGGTGTGCCAGTCCTGCATCGACGCCGGGTCGGGCGCGGTCGCCGGGTCGTGCAGGTAGCCCGCGAGCCCGAACAGCCCGAGGTCCCATCCGACGCCGACCGCTCCCGGGCCGTACACGTCCCAGAATTGATCCTCCACATGCGCCACGTGTTCCAGCTCGAACAGCGTCCCGCTCCCGGACGGCCGCAGGCGCACCTCGATCCAGCTCACCTGCCCGGCGAACTCCCACGTGGCCGAGTAGCCGTTCGGCTTGTCGCAGCGTGAGATCGTCCCGCTGGCGTTGCCCGTGAGCTCGTAGCGGCCGCCCTCCTTGAGTTCCCCGGAGATCGGCATGAACCACCGCGGGATCCGTTCAGCGCTGGTCACGACCTCCCACAGGTCGTCGATGTCCGTGTCGTACTGCTGGCTGATCGTCATGACCCGCGCCTCGCCGGCCTCAAGGACGCGGCTTCCGAGCGTTCGGCGTACCTGGCTGATCTGTTCCTTGACGTCCACCTTCGATCCCTTCCCGTGTCGCCTCGCCGGTGAGCCGGCGCTGTCGTCGGCCGCGTGCGACCTCGGTGGCCATGGCGGCCAGGTGGGGCGCCCAGAACCGGCGGAAACGGCCCAGCCACGCGTCGGCCTCCCGGAGCGCGGTGTCGTCGACCGCGTAGAGACGGCGCGCCCCGTCCGGGCGTACCGTCGCGAAGCCGTTGTCCCGCAACACCTTCAGGTGTTGCGACACCGCGGGCTGGGAGATGCCGAACTCCGCCTGAACGACCCGGGTGATCGCGCCGGAGGACTGCTCGCCCTCGGCGAGCAGCTCCAGGATCCGGCGGCGCACCGGGTCACCGAGAACATCGAACGCGTGCACCCGCGTACAGTATCAGCTCTTGCTTATATAAGCCAACACTTAAAAGACGGCGGGGATCTCCGTCAGGCATGCTGGCCGGGACGGAAGGGAGGGCCGACCGTGCCCGACGTGCGTGCCAACGGGATCGATCTGCGCTACGAGACCGTCGGCGACCCCGCCGACCCGGCCCTGCTGCTCATCATGGGCCTGGGGGCGCAGCTCATCGACTGGCCGAGCGAGTTCTGCGAGGGCCTGGCTGCCCGCGGCTTCCATGTGATCCTGTTCGACAACCGCGACGCCGGCCTGTCCACGTCGTTCGACGAGCTCGGCGCCCCCGACGTCCCGGCCATCCTCGGCGGCGACCCGTCCACGGTGCCCTACCTGCTGTCCGACATGGCCGCCGACACCGCCGGCCTGCTCAAGGAGCTCGGCATCGAGCGGGCCCACGTGGCCGGCGCGTCGATGGGCGACATGATCGCCCAGCAGCTCACCATCGACCACCCCGAGCTGGTGGCCAGCCTCTGCTCCATCATGTCGACCACCGGCGACCGTACGGTCGGGCGCGCGACCCCCGAGGCCATGGCCGCGCTGACCCGCCCACCGGCCACCACCCGCGACGAGATCATCGCCGGCGCCACCCTGACGTCCCGCGTGATCGGCTCCCCCGCCTATCCCGCGACCGACGAGTGGCTCCGCCAGCGCGCCGTCGCCAAGTTCGAGCGCAGCTTCCGCCCGGCCGGCACCGCCCGCCAGTACGCCGCCATCCTGGCCTCCCCCGACCGCACCCCCGCCCTGCGCCAGGTCACCGCCCCCACCCTGGTCATCCACGGCGAGGCCGACCCCCTCATCGACGTCTCCGGCGGCCGCGCCACCGCCGCCGCCATCCCCGGCGCGCACCTCCTGGTCATCGACGGCATGGGCCACGACCTGCCCCAAGTCCTCTGGCCCACCATCATCGACGCCATAGCGACGAACGCCCATGGATGAGTCGCCCCTGGCCCGCCGCGAGATCCTGGAGGCGATGCTGGTTCTCCGCGACGCGGGCATCACCCCCGAGCAGTACCGCGACCTGGACCTGACCGAGCATTGGCGGGTGGGCAGCCTCGATGGTGAGTCCTTCGGGCGGGACTCGGCGTTCGATGCCGCCCGCGCCCGGGCCGCCGACTCCGGCGAGGAGGTCGTGGTGTGGCGAAGCTTCGGCCCCCACAACGACGGCGCCGAACAATGGATCGTCAAGCCCGACGGGACGACCTGGCTGCCCTGACCGGCTCTCCCTACATCGGCAGCCGGGCCTCCAGGTCGTCGATCCACTGCTCCGGCGTGCGGCCGCCCGGCAGAGCAACTCCGGCTTCGGTCCGCCACAGCGCGTCGGCCAGCACAGTGCGCACATGCCAGGCCAGGACCCGGTCCACGTCGACCGCCGTGCCCGACAGGCGCTCGTACTCGGCCACCGTCGCCAGGAACAACTCGGCGCCGCAGTCACCGGGCAGGCACCGCATGTCGAACTCCGGTTCCCCCACCCCCACCGTCTCCAGATCGACGATCAGCCGCAGCCGTAGGCTCTCGCTGTCCCAGAGGTGGTTGTCGCCATGGAAGTCGCCGTGCACCAGCACCTGCCGTCCCGGCCGGGCGAGCACCCCGTCGGCCCAGTCGCACCACGACCGCACCCGCTCCCGCCGGCCAGGCCCGGCGACGAGCTCGTACCGCGGATCCGGGCCCGGCGCCACCGCTGCCGGCAGCGGCCCGATCGCCGCCCTCACCGCGGTCAGCACACCGGGATCGTGCAGATCGACCAGCACCGTCGCCAGGTCCCCCGCAACCGCCGGCGTGACCAGATGCCGCACGTCGAAGAACGGCACCGCGGGCTCCCGGCGCGTGACCAGCAGCGCCGGATCGGTGGACGCCTTCACCACGACGGGCAACGGCAGCCGAGGAGCAGCCACCCGCAGCGCCTCCAGCACCCGAACCTGATGCCGAATCCGCCGCGCGGCCGGCTCGGCCCAGGCGAACTTCACCACGAACTCCCCGCCGACGACAGCCGTCGCCGCCGACCACTCCGGATCGGCGTCCACATCCAGCCCGCGCGGCACGATCACCCCGTCGGCCATCTCCGGCGCGACTTCCCGCAAAGCCTCCCGCAGCCACGTCAGCATGCCGAGGCAGTCTAGGGTGACCGGCGTGGAGATCCCAGGCATCGGCGCGTTCACCGAAGACGAGGACCTCGGCTGGTACCGCAGCGAGCCGATCCCGGTCCCGGTGCTCGGCGCAACCCCGAGCCGGATCGTCCTGGACGGCTACGACAACGACCCGGCGCAAGAGGACTTCCACACCGCCGTCCGGGCCTTCCTGGCCCTCGACCGGTCAGCCCTCGAAGCCGCCACCCCTTCGATCTTCGCCTACTACCGCGACGTCCTGAACGACGTCGGACCCGACGCCGACCTGCACATCAGCGGCCCCGGCGAGGTCCTCGACCACGTCCTGATCGGGGCGCGCATGCAGATCCGGCTCGCCCGGCTCTACGCCCACTACAGCGCGGACCGCCCGCCCTTCAACTGACCGGGCCGGTCCGGCCGTCCCATCCAGCGGCGGGACGGCCGGGCCGGGTTGTCACTCGGACTTGCGGAGCCAGAAGGTGAGGGCCAGGGCGTCGTCGCCGAAGGTGTGGGGCCAGTCGGCCTCGTCCTGCTGGTAGGTGACGGCCAGGACCTCGTCGGCGACCAGGGCGGCGTGCTCGGTCAGGGCCTGGGCCGTCTCGTCGGACTTGCTCGACCAGCGCAGGTCGATGCGGTCGGAGACGTCCAGGCCGGAGGTCTTGCGGGCCTCCTGGATCTGGCGGATGGCGTCGCGGGCCAGGCCGGCGCGGCGCAGCTCGTCGGTCAGGTGCAGGTCGAGGGCGACGGTGGCCCCGGCGTCGGAGGCGACGGTCCAGCCCTCGCGCGGGGTCTCGGTGATGATGACCTCGTCGGGGGTCAGGGTGATGGTCTCGCCGTCCACCTCGACGGTGGCCGTGCCCGTCGAGCGCAGGGCGTCCTTCAGGGCGGCGGCGTCGGCGGCGGCGATCGCCTTGGCCAGGTCCTGGACCCGCTTGCCGAACCGCTTGCCCAGGGGACGGAAGTTGGCCTTGGCCGTGGTGTCGACGAACGACCCGGCGACCGGCTCGACCGCGCCGACGTTGAGCTCCGAGGCGATCTCGGCCAGCAGCTCGGCCGGGAGGTCGGCGAAGCCGGGGGCCGAGGCCAGGGCGCGCGACAGCGGCTGGCGGACCTTCATGCCGGACTCGGCGCGGGCGGCCCGGCCCAGCTCGACCAGCCGGCGGGTGGTGGCGACGTGGGCCGACAGCGCCGGGTCGATCAGCGCGTCGTCGGCGACGGGGAACGCCGCCAGGTGCACCGACGCCGGCGCCGACGGGTCGACGGCGGCGACCAGGTCCTGCCACACGCGCTCGGTGATGAACGGGGTCAGCGGGGCCATCAGCAGGGTGACCGTGCGCAGCGCCTCGTGCAGCGTGGCCAGGGCGGCCGGGTCGCCGCGCCAGAAGCGGCGGCGGCTGCGGCGGACGTACCAGTTGGACAGGTCGTCGACGAAGGCGGCCAGCACTTTGCCCGCCTCCTGGGTGTCGAACGCGTTCATCGCGGCGTCGACCCGGCGGACCAGCTCGTTGAGCTCGGAGAGGACCCAGCGGTCGAGCACCGGTCGATCGGCCGGGGCCGGGTCCGAGGCGGAGGGCGACCAGCCGGCCGTACGGCCGTAAAGGGCCTGGAAGGCGACGGTGTTCCAGTACGTCAGCAGGGTCTTGCGCACGACCTCCTGCAGAGTCGTCGGGCCGACCCGCCGGGCCGACCAGGGCGAGCCGACGGCGGCCATGAACCAGCGGACCGCGTCGGCGCCGTGCGTGTCCATCAGCGGGATCGGCTCGAGGATGTTGCCCAGGTGCTTGGACATCTTGCGGCCGTCCTCGGCCAGGATGTGCCCGAGGCAGACCACGTTCTCGTACGGCGACTCGTCGAAGACCAGCGTGCCGACCGCCATCAGCGTGTAGAACCAGCCGCGGGTCTGGTCGATGGCCTCGGAGATGAACTGCGCCGGGAAGCTCTTCTCGAACAGCTCCCGGTTCTGGTACGGGTAGCCGAACTGGGCGAACGGCATCGACCCGGAGTCGTACCAGGCGTCGATGACCTCCTCGACCCGTGTGGCGACCGCACCGCAGGACGGGCAGTCGAAGGTCACGGCGTCGATGAACGGCCGGTGCGGGTCCAGGCCGGACAGGTCCGCCTTGGCCAGGCCCGACAGCTCGGCCAGCGATCCGACACAGGTCAGATGCCCCTCGGCGCAGCGCCAGATCGGCAGCGGCGTGCCCCAATACCTCTTGCGGGACAGCGCCCAGTCGACGTTGTTGTTCAGCCAGTCCCCGTACCGCCCGTGCTTGACCGTCGCCGGCTGCCAGTTGGTCTTCTCGTTCTCGCGGATCATCTCGTCGCGGACGGCCGTGGTCCGGATGTACCACGACGGCTGCGCGTAGTAGATGAGCGCGGTGTGGCAGCGCCAGCAGTGCGGGTACTGGTGCTCGTAGTCGTCCTTGCGGAACAGCAGGCCGCGCTCGCGCAGGGAGGAGACGAGGGGCTCGTTGGCCGTACGGAAGAAAAGCCCACCCACCAGCGGAAGGCCCTCTTCGAACGTGCCGTCGAGGCGCACCGGGTTCACCATCGGCAGCCCGTAGGCACGGCAGCTGGCCAGGTCGTCCGCGCCGAACGCCGGCGACTGGTGCACCAGGCCGGTGCCGCTGTCGGTGGTCACGTAGTCGGCCAGGATCACGTAGTGCGCGCCCGGCACCTCGACCAGGTCGAACGGCGGCGTGTAGGCCCAGCGTTCCATCTCGCGCCCGGTGAACGTCTCGCCGGTCGGGGTGAAACCCTCCGGCACGAGCGGCTCGGCCACGACGATCCGCTCGGCGCCGTCGGTGGCCACGACGTACGTCACGGCGGGGTTGACGGCGACCGCGGTGTTGGACACGAGTGTCCACGGCGTGGTCGTCCACACGAGCAGGTTGGTGGTCCCGGCGAGCGGCCCGCTGGTCAGCGGGAACCGCACGTAGACGGCCGGGTCGACGTCGGTCTCGTAGCCCTGGGCCAACTCGTGGTCGGACAGCGTCGTCTGGTCCCGCGGGCACCACGGCGCCACCCGGAAGTCCTCGACCAGCAGGCCCTTGTCGAAGATCTGCTTGAGCGACCACCACACCGACTCGATGTAGCCCGGGTCCATCGTCCGGTACGCGTCGTCGAGGTCGACCCAGTAACCCATGCGCTCGGTCAGCTCGGCGAACGCGTCGGTGTGCCGGGTCACCGAGGCGCGGCACCGCTCGTTGAACTCCGCGACCCCGTACCGCTCGATGTCCAGCTTGCCGTTGAAGCCGAGCTCCTTCTCCACCGCGAGCTCGACCGGCAGGCCGTGGCAGTCCCACCCGGCCTTGCGGGCCACGTGGTAGCCCTTCATCGTCCGGTAGCGCGGGAAGACGTCCTTGAAGACGCGGGCCTCGATGTGGTGCGCGCCCGGCATGCCGTTGGCGGTCGGCGGGCCCTCGTAGAACACCCACTCGGGCCGCCCGGCCGAGTGCTCGAGGCTGCGGTGGAAGACGTCCTTGTCCCGCCAGAACCTCAGCACGTCATGGTCGAGCGCGGGCAGATCAACCTGGGCCGGCACCTGGCGATACATCGTTTTCCTCCGTCGGATCTCACGCTGTCCAACGGAGGGACGAGACCCGCACGGGCCCCGCGGTACCACCCTCCTTGACCGTCGTGGCGACGGCCCACTCGAGGTGCTGCGGCCGGCATTACTCGGCCCGGCATCGGGCCTTTCCTCCGGCGGCTCCGGGGTGATTTTCGCGCCGTGCTCGCCCCCGGGCTCCCACCACCCCCGGGTCGCTTCGGACCGCCCGCGACGTTACTCGTCCCCATCAACGCCCTGCCCCCGAATCGTACCGCGCCTGGCTAACCTGTTCTCCCATGCCCCTGCGCCGAGCCACCGCCTCCGACGCCGCCCGCATCGCGGCCCTGCACGCCGACAGCTGGCAGCGCCACTACCGTGGCGCCTACTCCGACGCCTACCTCGACAACGGCGTCGCCGCCGACCGCCTGGCCTTCTGGACGGCGCGCTTCGCCCGGCCGGACCCCGACCCCACGTTCGTGGCCGAGTCCGGCGGCGACCTGACGGGCTTCGTCCACGTGATCCCCGGCCATGACCCTGTGTGGGGCAGCCTCGTCGACAACCTGCACGTCGCGCACACGCACCAGCGCACCGGCCTGGGCACCGAACTGCTCACCGCCGCCGCCCGGACCGTCACCACCGGCGGTCTGTATCTGTGGGTCCTGCACCAGAACACCGCCGCCCAGGCCTTCTACGAGGCCCAGGGCGGCCTCCGGGTCGAGTCCGCCCTGGCCTCGCCCCCGCTCGGCGACCGCGCCAACCTCGTCGGCGCACCGGGCAAGTACCGGATCCACTGGCCGGACGCCTCTCGTCTCAGTCGCAGCCCAGGCCCTGCTTGAGCTCCTCCTCCGACGGCGGGTTGCCGGCCACCGCGCGGTCGGCGTACTCCCAGACGGCCTCGGGGTAGTCGCCCTCGGCGTTCATGTCGTTCAGGGTCTTCCAGTGGTGGCTGCCGCGCAGGGCGTCGGTCGCCTTCTGCTGGGCGGTGGCGTCGCCGGCCTGCTTCGCGCGCCTCAACTCGGCGACCCAGGCGCAGGTGACCCGGCCGGTCACCGCCGCCCCGAACTGGTAGGGGTCGTTGGCCCCGAAGCCCTGGAGCTTGGCGACGTCGAAGCCGGGCGGCAGCGGCACGTCGGCGAGGACCTTCCGGGCCGCCTCGCTCTCCTCGCCCGGCGTGACGATCTCGGGCGGCAGGGCCTTCAGCCAGGTGTCGACGTCGACGCGCTTGATCGCGGCGACCACCTCGCCGAAGCCGGCCAGGGTCCAGGGGCCACCGGTACGCAGCTCGGCGAAGACGCCGTCGCGAGGCTCCAGCATGATCGCGAAGTCGCTCTGGCTGTACGTGAACCGGGCGCCCTTCCAGCCGTCGACGGCCGTGGCCACGGGCGGGCTGACGTCGAGCCGGTCCTTGTAGTAGCCGTCGTACTCGCCGGCCGGATACCAGTTCATCTCCAGCGAACGCCCGCGGCTGCCCTCGAACGCGATGGTGCCGCTCTTTTCGGCGAAGCCGTAGACGTGGACGACCTTCCAGCCCGGCTGGTCGATCAGGAGCCGGGGGTTCTTCTCGGCGGCGGCGCGGGCCGCGGCCGCGAAGTCGCCCGGCGCGGGAGCCTGCTGGGTCACGACGGGGGCGGCCTGCCGGCTCTCCGGGCGGTCGCGGATGACGGCCGACGCCACGAGCACCCCCGTGACGGCGGCCGCGGCGGCAACGGCGGTGGCGAGCCCGCGCCATCGTGGCGTCTTGCGGACCGGCTCGGACATGATCTCCTCCAGGAGCGCGTGCTCGGCCCCGTCGAGGTGGTCGGTCGTGTCGCGCCGGTACGGATCGGCGTCGCGGACCAGCCGGTCGAGCTGCTCGTCGGACATCTCACGCCTCCTCGGGGGTCGAAGCGGTCAGGACGTCAAGCACATGTCCGGCCGCCCGCCGATCGTGACCGAGCAGATCGCGCATCCTCGCCCGCGCCCGGGACAGCCGGGTGCGTACGGTCTCCGGGCTGACCCCCAGAACGATCGCCGCCTCCCGCGGCTGCAGCCCCTCCCAGACGGTCAGGGTGAGCACTTCCCGGTCGACCGGGCCGAGCCGGGCCAGGGCGGCCCGCACCGCGAGCCGTTCCGGCACCTCGGCCCCCGGATCGCCCGCCACCGCCGGCGTGAGCCGCTGCCGCAGCCGGTCGCCCAGCCGCGCCCGCCGAACACCGCCGCGGTGATGGTTCGCAAGCACGCGCCGCGCCACTCCGTACAGCCAGAGCCTGGTCTCGTCGTCGCCGGGCATCTCCCCGGCGCGCCGCCACGCGACCAGGAAGGTCTCGGCGACCACGTCCGCCGCGTCCGGCGGCTGCTCGACCCGCCGCAGCGCGTACGCCAGCAGCGCGTCGAAGTGGGCGCGGTAGACCCGCCGGAAACGTTCCTCGTGTTCGATACCGGGGCTCACGCTCATTCCCATGTCCGGGTGAGCCCCGATCGTGACACGGCGCCTCAAGGACGGTTGTAGAGGCACCACCGGTCAAGGTCGAGCAGTGCCCGCGCGTACGCCCGCGTGGTGGTCCGCGCGGTCAGCCCCGCGATCGCCTCGTGCTCCACGGCCAGCCGCTCGGCCTCGGCCATCCCGGTGGGCCGCCGCGCCACGGTGAAGCCGTTGGCCAGCCCGATCGTGGTCGGCGCGGCCCCGTACCGCTCATGCCAGCGGCGAGCCGCGGCGAGCAGCAGATCCCCCGGGACGCCCCAGACGCCGTACGGGTTCAGGTAGGCGAAGGCCGCCCACGGCTCCGGCCGGGGCAGAATGACGAGCAGCTCCGGCTCCCCGAACCTCGCCACGTCGTAACTGTCGAGGTCGTAGCCCTCGTCACCGGTGCCGAGCGATTCCTCGTCCAGCAACGCGTAGCTGAAACCGGGCAGGCGCGCCAACTCGGCGTCGACATCGGCCGTCCGCACCCAGGCGATCAGCTCGCCCGGACTCCGGTCGTGAAAGGAATCGGGATCCAGCACCTCCCGGTGGAGAGCCAGAACCGTGTTGTGCTCCGGCAGCGCCGCCCGCACCGGCCCCAGCAGCCGCTGCCCCTCCGCCCCCGGCCGAACCACGACGACGGTCTCGTCATGAATCCGCACCGGCTCCGCCGGATACCCCTCGAGCCCCGCCACCCGCAAGATCTCTTCCACGCGCCGATCCTAGGGGCCGGCCGCTAGGCGGATCATGAGGGTTGTGGACGACGACGCGGCCTTCGACCTTTACCTTGCGGCCCGGGCCGGTGCGGTGGACTGCACGGACGCCTTCGACCTGGCTACCGCGGTGCTCGAGTCGGCGCCGGCAGATCGGGACGCCCTCGAACTGGCGTCGCTGGCTGTCGAATGCGCCCCCTCCAGCCGGCCCCGCATGGCCGAGCTCGCCGTCGCCGTGCTCGCGACCGCCGGTTTCGAACCCGGCTTCGCCGAGGAGCCGCAATGGCTGGCCCGCCTCGAGGACGCCATGCGCCAGGTGAACCGGGACCTGGCCGAAAGCGGGCTGCCCCGCGGCTGCCGGCTCCGCCTGCGCGACGGCAACGCCCACGCCGAGAGCTGGGACGGCCACACGGGCACCGCTCAGGGCATCTACCCGAGCTCCGGCGCCGGCCAGGTGTCCGCACTGACCGCCGTAGCCGAAGACGTGCAAGACGCGGTGATGCACACGATCTGGTCAGCGTGGCCGGTGTGCCCCGCCCACCAGCTCGGCACCCACGCCCGGCCTCACGACGAGGCCGCCGTCTGGTGGTGCACCGGCAACGGCGGCCATGTCGTCACGCCGATCGGCGAGTGGCGGGACCGCTGAGCCGGCAGGATCGATCAGGCGGGCCCAGTCGGGGTTGGAGGCTGCCGTGTCGCTCCTGCGGATCGCCGCTGTCCACGTCGAGCAGGAACCGGGCGGCGACCGCGCCGCGGAGCACGCCGGCGGGGCGGCCCCCTCAGGCTTGCTGGACATCACCGCATCTTCGTCACGGCCAGTGCCACCTGCCACCCATTTACGCCGCACCCGCGTGCGGAGGCTGGAGGACGCAGAACTCGTTGCCGTCGGGGTCGGCGAGGATGTGCCAGGTCCAGTCGTACTCGGTGATGGGGTCGGGGGTGAGGCGGCGGGCGCCCAGGGCCTCGACCCGGGCCAGCTCGGCCGGCAGGTCGGGCACGCGCAGGTCGAAGTGCATGCGGTTCTTGGTGGTTTTGGGTTCGGGGACCTGTTGCAGCAGCAGCTCGATGCCGTTGCCGTCGGGTGGGAGCAGGGTCTGGTAGCGGCCGGGTGAGGCCGGCTCGGCGCGGTAGCCCAGGACGGCGGACCAGAAGGTGGCCGAGCGGGTCAGGTCGGAGCAGTCCAGGACGACGACCAGGGTCATGGCTGGGACCTTACGTGTGAAGAGCGCTACTTGTCCGTGTCGGCCGGCCCCGGTCAAGCTATTGTTGCTCACGCAAATAGTCTGTCTCTGAGGGAACGGAACCGCTGTGAGTGATCTGAATCTGCTGGTGATCGTGGCCAGCACGCGGCCGGGGCGGATCGGGCCCAAGGTGGCCGACTGGTTCGTGGACGAGGCCAAGGCGCACGGCGGGTTCCAGGTGAACGTGGCCGACCTGGCCGAGGAGAGCCTGCCTCTGCTGGACGAGCCGCACCACCCGCGGATGCGCAACTACCAGCACGATCACACCAAGCGGTGGAGCGACAAGGTCGACGCGGCCGACGCGTTCGTGTTCGTCATGCCGGAGTACAACTACGGCATCTCGGCGCCGCTGAAGAACGCCATCGACTACCTGCACCAGGAGTGGGCCTACAAGGCGGCCAGCGTGGTCAGCTACGGCGGCGTGTCGGCCGGGACGCGGTCCGCGCTCGGGCTGCAGGTGCCGGCGTACCCCCTCAAGCTCTTCGTGATCCCGGAGTCGGTGAACATCCCGTTCGTGGGCAACTTCCTGGTCGACGACCAGATCCAGCCCAACGAGACGATGAAGAACGCCGCCACGGCCCAGCTGAACGAGCTCGCCCGGGTCGCGGCGGCGCTCAAGCCGCTGCGGAGCAAGTAAAGGCCGGACACGGGGGCGTCGCCGATGTGGACGGCGCCCATCCAGGATGGTCCTGGGTCATAGGGCATCCGCTCGATAAAGAACGACGGAATCGGGGTGTACGCGCGGGCCGGCCACGCCCGCGTGCCGCAGGACAGCCCCGCTGATCAGCAGGTCGTCGTCCCACCAGCGCGGCGGCTGGTCGACGGCCTGCAGGGGCTGCAGCCGGTAGAGCCGGCCGGGGTCGAGACCGCGGAACCGCAGCGGGGCCGGCGGATCCGGGTACGGGCTCGCCATCGTGACCATCGCGATGAGGGCCCGGGTCTTGTCGGGGGCGACGACGCCGTGCACGAGGATGTCGTCGCCGTAGCCGTCCATGCGGACGAGGTCGCCTCCGAGCAGCAGGTCGCGCTCGTCCTTGAACAAAGCGATCCAGTCGGCCAAGGCGGACAGATCGCCCGCAGACGCCGATCGCAGATCCCACTCGATTCCGAAATGGCCAAACAGCGCCGTGGCAGCGCGGAACGCCAGGTCATGACGGCGGCCGGTGACGTGCGAACGGTCGGAAGCGACGTGCGAGCCGAGAAACTCAGGCGGCACAAGCTGACCCGTCCACCTCACCATGTGCTGCCGGTCGTGCGGGTCGATGTTGTCGGAGACCCACACCCGGTCGGCCCGCGACAGCACCTCGAGATCCACCCGCGCCCCGCCGGACGAGCACGACTCGATCTCCAGTGCCGGATGCGCGGCCCGGATCTCGTCCAGCAACCGGTAGAAGGCCAGCGTCTGCTCGTGCACCCCGGGCTCTCCCCCGGGCTGGGTGCCCGCGTCGATCAGATCCCGGTTGTGATCCCACTTGATGTAATCGATCGGATATTCGGCCAGCAGGGCCAGGATCCGGTCCCGGATGTGGGCGTACGCCTCCGGCACCCCGAGGTTGAGCACCTGCTGCGTGCGCGACTCGACCGGCCGGTCCGGCCGCGCCGCCATGATCCAGTCCGGGTGGGCGCGGGCCAGGTCGGAGTCCGGGTTGACCATCTCGGGCTCGAACCAGAGGCCGAACTGCATGCCGCGTTCCCTGACCCGCTCGATCAGCGGATGCAGCCCGTCCGGCCAGACCTCGGGCGAGACGACCCAGTCGCCCAGGCCGCGGGTGTCGTCGCGCCGCGAGCCGAACCAGCCGTCGTCCAGCACGTACCGCTCGGCCCCGACCTGCGCGGCCAGCGAGGCCAGCTCGGTGAGCCGCTCGAGGTCGTGGTCGAAGTAGACCGCCTCCCAGACGTTCATCGTCACCGGCCGCCGCGTGCCCACCGGCCGCGGCCGCGCCCGCAGGTGCCGGTGGAACCGCCGGGCCACCTCGTCCAGGCCCACACCGAAACTGCCATAGACCCAGGGCCCGCTGTACGCTTCGCCGCGCGCCAGCCGGATCTCGCCCGGCAGCAGGAGCTCCCCGCCGCCGATGCGCTGCTCCCCGGTGAAGACCCGCTCGGCGTAATGCGTGTGGTTGCCGCTCCACGCCGTGTGCACCGCCCAGACGCGCCCCGACTCGAAATCGAACCCGGGCGTGCCCACGTGCAGCACGTAGGCGCTGTCGGCCCCGGTCCGGCCCTTGCGGTTCTCGCGCAGGTGCAGGCCGGTGCCCAGCGGCGCCCGCTGCGGCACCCGTTCCAGGTTGTGCCGGCCGCCGAAGTCGAGGATCTCGGTCGCCTCGGCCGGCAGGGGAAACGACAGGACCAGATCATTGAGGCTGTACGGGTCGTCGTGGTCGTTCCGGATCGTCGCCCGCTGCCGCACCAGCCCCGACGGGAGCAACTGGATCTCGAGGCGGAGGGTGAGCCCGGACCACTCATCCACCGCCTCGTAGGTCAGCGGGTCGCCCGTCACCGCGTACCCCCGCCAGGAGGGTGACCACCCGCGGCCCGCCGCCGAACCGCTCAGGCCGGGCCGGCCCGTCCAGCCGAAACGATGCTCGGGCAGGACGGCGACCCGCGGCACCGGGTCGATGTTGTTGCTGCCGGCCACCGGCTGCGTGGCGAGCAGCAGGCCGGCAAGCTGGGTGTCGTCGAGCCCGGGCAGCTCGGGCCCCCAGTAGGCGATCACCGGCAGGCCCGGCCCGGAGGCGTCGACGATCACCGTCACCCCGGCCTCGGTGAGCGCGACGACATCCTTCACCCGGCACCGCCTCCGGCCTGCTAAATCGATGAAACCGAGATTGCTGGGGTGTGGCGGGCGTGTCAACCCCCCATCTGCTCCGAAAAGCTGATATCCGACATTCCCGAGACGTACGGTTGCTGGGTGACTCGTGGGTTCTTCGTCAACCTCAGCGTCCGCGTGAAGATCGTGATCGTCTCCGCGGTCGGGGTCGTCGTGGCCGCCGTGGTCGGCCTGCTCGCCCTCGGGGCGCTGGGCGATGCCGCCGACTCGGCCGCGCGGATCCACGAGGTCAACGTCGAGAACGTGGCCGAGGTCGGCGCCCTGGAGGCCGCCCTCGGCGTGGCCCGGGTCGACCTGGCCAACCAGCTGATCTCGCGCGACGCGGCCACGACGTCGAAGTACACGGCGAAGTTCTCGGACGACGTCAAGGTGTTCGACGACGCGCTGAGCGCCTACAAGGAGGGCCAGCCGGCCGCGACCGCCGACGAGATCACCGCGCTGGAGTCGTTCTGGGACACCTACGTCGAGCTCGCCACGACCAAGCAGCTTGTGTCGGGCGCGCGCAAGGACTACGGGTCCTGGCAGACAGTCCGGGACACCGAGATCACCCCGCTGCTGGCCGACCTCATTGAGTCCATCGACGATCTGGGGGCCGCCGAGCAGGCCGGCGCGGCCGCCTCGGCCGCGCACGCCCGCGACGGTTACCGCCAGAACCGGCTCGAGACGATCCTGCTGGTCGTCATCGGCGGTCTGATCGCGCTCGGCCTGGGCATCGTCATCGCCCGCGGCATCGTGAGCTCCCTCAACCGGGTCCGTGCGGTCTGCGAGGGCCTGGCCGCCGGCGACCTGACCCGTACCACCGGCCTGGCCTCGGCCGACGAGCCCGGCCGGATGGGCCGCGCCCTCGACGAGGCGCTGCTCAAACTGCGCGGCACCGTCTCCACCATCGACAGCTCGGCGGCCCAGCTGGCCAGCGCCAGCGAGGAGATGAACGGCGTCGCGCAGCAGATCGCCTCCTCCGCCGAGGAGACCTCGGTGCAGGCCCAGGTGGTGTCGACCGCGGCCGAGACCATCTCCCGCAGCGTCGACTCCGTCTCGGCCGGCGGCGAGCAGATGGGCGCCGCCATCCGCGAGATCTCGCAGAACGCCAGCGAGGCGGCCCAGGTCGCCGGCGAGGCGGTGGGGCTGGCCGCGACCACCTCGGGCCGGATGAACCAGCTCGGCGAGTCCTCCTCGGAGATCGGCGACGTCATCAAGGTGATCACCTCGATCGCCGAGCAGACCAACCTGCTCGCCCTGAACGCCACCATCGAGGCCGCCCGGGCCGGGGACGCCGGCAAGGGCTTCGCCGTGGTCGCCTCCGAGGTCAAGGACCTGGCCCAGGAGACCGCCCGGGCCACCGACGACATCTCCCGGCGGGTCGAGGCCATCCAGGCCGACGCCACCGGCGCCGTCTCGGCCATCGAGGAGATCACCCGGGTCATCGCACGGATCAGCGACTACCAGACCACGATCGCCTCGGCCGTGGAGGAGCAGACCGCGACCACGGCCGAGATGAACCGCAGCGTCAGCGAGGCCGCGGCCGGCTCCAGCGAGATCGCCCAGAACATCACCGGGGTGGCCGAGGCGGCCCGGCTGACCACCGAGGGCGTCCAGCAGTCGCAGCAGGCCACCAATGATCTGGCTCGCATGTCGGCCGAGCTGACGAGCCTGGTCTCCACCTTCCGGTATTAAGGACGCATGCAGCTGCGGATCGGCCACTGGACGGGCGACGGGACCGGGGTCACCGTGATCGTCCCGCCGCCGGGCACGATCGGCTCCGGGGAGGTACGCGGCGGAGCGCCGGCCACCCGCGAGTTCGCCCTCCTGGACCCCACCCGCCTGGTCGACCGGATCGACGCGGTCGTCCTCTCCGGCGGCTCCGCCCTGGGCCTGGCCGCCGCCGACGGCGTGGCCCGCGTCCTGTGGGAGCAGGGCCGCGGCTTCGTCACCCCCGCCGGCCCGGTCCCCATCGTCATCGGCATGTCCATCTTCGACCCCTCCGTGGCCACGGCCCCACCCACCGCCGCCGACGGCCGCGCGGCTCTCGAGGCCGCCGCCCCTGTCCCCCGGGTCGGGCGCGCGGTTCCCCGGGCCGCCGACACCACCGACCTCACGCGCGGCCGCGCGGCCCCCGAGGCCGTCACCACCGACCTCACGCGCGGCCACGCGGCCCCCGAGGCCGTCACCACCGACCTCACGCGCGGCCACGCGGCCCCCGAGGCCGTCACCACCGACCTCACGAGCGGGCACGCGGCCCCCGAGGCCGTCACCACCGACCTCACGAGCGGGCACGCGGCCGCTGGGACCGCCGCCATTGACCTGCTGAGCGGGCGCGTCGGCGCCGGCGCGGGCGCCACGGTCGGCAAGTGGCGCGGTAGCTTCTCCCCCGGCGGCCTCGGCATCGCCCACGGCTCCGTGGGCGACGCGTCTGTGCTGGCCGTCGCGGTCGTCAACGCCTGGGGCGACGTCCTCGGCCCAGGCGGCGAGGTGCTCAACCCGCCCGGCGAGGCCCTGCCGGCCACACCGTTCGGCGCCTCTCCCCCCGCGGCACCCAGCGGTACGAACACCACCATCGCCGTGATCGCGACCGACGCCCGCCTGACCAAGACCGACTGCTTCCTGCTGGCGCAGAGCGGCCACACCGGCTTCGCCCGCGCCCTGCACCCCGCCCACTCCCGCTACGACGGCGACGCCGTGGTCGCCCTCTCCACCGGCGACGCGGAAGCCGACCTGGACCTGCTCCGAGCCACCGCCGCGGAGGTCATGGCCGACGCCATCCGCCGCGCGATCCCCGCCCCGGGACCCTAGGCCGGCCCGCCCACGGTGAGCCGGGGCACCCACGTCCGGGTGGTCTCATCGGCGGCTGGTTCCCGATGTCCCCGTCCTGATGCGCTCGTCGTGGGTGGCGCAGCGATTGGTGAGGACCACGACGCCGAGCATGGGCACGCCGCACACTGCCTGCTCGACGCGCAGCCATCCCGGGAACGCGCCGGGCCAGGCGACGACAGCGACGATCGCGGCCAGCACCACGATCGAGATGAGGCGCAGCCGGCGGAACGAGCCGCGGTGGCCGGCGGCGGCGCGGCGGGCGAAGAGCAGGAGCACGGCCGCGCTGGCGGCGACCAGCGGCGTACGGATCCAGACCGCCGCCGTGACCAGCGTGGGGTGATGGCGCAGCAGCACCGCGGCGGCGACGGTACCCAGGCTGATCAGCAGGAACGCGGTCAGCAGCTTGACGACGGTGGTCAGGTGATGGTTTCTCATGCCGCCCAGCCTGCGATTCCGGGCCCGGGTGACACATCGGCGCGTGGATCGAAACTCCGTCTCCACCCGGGGTTGTAGACGCGACTCCACCCGTGCGCCGATGCTGCCCCGGCGCCTCGCGTCTAGGTTCGAAGGGTGCAGACCGAGGAGCCCGCGCTGACCCGCCTGCTGGTCGTCCGCTGGATGCAGTTGCTCACCCCGCTGATGCTGGCCTGGTTCGTGTGGGCCGCCGCCGCGGCCGAGCCCGGGTTCGGGAGCCCGATCGTCGTGGTGGCCACCGCCGTGTTCGTGCTCGCCGTGTTCGGCCGCAACGCGACCGCCGTACCCCCGGTCCGGCCGGCCCACGTGGTCTCCGTCGCCGCGATGCTGGTCAGCTCCGTGACGCTCGTGACCGTGCAGCCGGGTGGCCCGGGCTCGGTGGCGGTGCTGGTCGCGGTGTTGTGCGCGGCCACCGGGCTGATGCCCGTACGGCTGGCTGTCCCGGTGTTGATCGCGGCTTTTGTCGTCCTGGAGATGGTGGCTTCGATCACCGGTCAGGACTTCGGCTTCCTGGCCGTGATCGCCGTGTCCGCCGTGCTGTTCGGCTCGATGTACCTGGCCTTCCGGCTGGCCGAGGCCCAGCGCGAGACCAAACGCCTGCTGGCCGAGGTGGAGGCCGGCCAGGCGGCGCGGGCCGAGGCGGCCGGTCTGGCCGAGCGGCAACGGCTGGCCCGGGAGATGCACGACGTGCTCGCCCACTCCCTGTCCGGGCTGACCCTGCAGCTGGAGGGCGCCCGCATGCTCCTCGCCGAGGATCCCGCCGACCCGCGCCTGCCGCTGACCGTCGACCGCGCCCACCACCTGGCTCGTACGGGTCTGGAAGAGGCGCGCCGGGCCATCGGCATGCTCCGCGACGCCGACCTGCCCGGCCCCGACCGGCTGCCTGCGCTGACCGAGCAGTTCGCCCGCGACCAGGCCGTGCCGTGCGACTTCGCGGTGTCCGGCGACCCGCATCCGCTGGGCTCGGAAGCGCGGCTGGCGGTTTACCGCGTGGCCCAGGAGGCCCTGACCAACGTGATCAAGCATGCGGCGCCGGCCCGGGTCTCGGTCCGGCTGGCCTACGAGCCGGTGGCCACCCGCCTGACCGTGGAGGACTTCACCGACGGTCCACCCACCGAGCCGAGCGGCCCACTCGCCGAGCCGGGCGGGCCGAGCACACAGCCGGGCGGGCCGAGCACACAGCCGGGCGGGCCGGGCACGCAGCCGGGCGGGCCGGGCACGCAGCCGGGCGGGCCGGGCACGGAGCTGGGCGGGCCGGGTGGTTACGGGCTGACCGGCATGCGGGAGCGGGCCGAGCTGCTCGGCGGCACCCTGCACGCGGGCACGACCGGCCACGGCTTCCGGGTCGAGCTGGCGGTCCCGGCATGATCCGGGTCCTCATCGCCGACGACCAGCGCGTTGTCCGCGAGGGCCTGGCCATGGTGCTCGGCCTCATGAAGGACGTCGAGGTGGTCGCCACCGCCGCCGACGGCGCCGAGGCGGTCACCCTGGCTTTGGCCGTACGCCCGGACGTGATCCTGATGGATCTGCGGATGCCCCGCTGCGACGGCGTCGAGGCCACCCGCCGCCTGCAGACGGAGGCGCCCGAGGTGAAGGTGGTGGTGCTGACCACCTACTCCGACGACCGGTCGGTCCTCGAGGCCCTGCGGGCCGGCGCCCGCGGCTACCTGACCAAGGACGCCGGCGGCGCCGAGATCCACCGGGCCCTCCGGCAGGTCCTCGACGACCATGCCGTCCTCGACCCCGCCGTGCAGCGCCACCTCATCGACGCCATCGCCGGCGGCCCTACCCGGCGCCCGGAGCTGCCCGACGGCCTGACCCCCCGCGAGGCCGAGGTCCTCTCCTTGATGGCCGCCGGCCTCTCCAACGCCGAGATCGCCTCCCGCCTGGTGGTCAGCGAAGGCACGGTCAAGAGCCACATCAACCACACCTTCGCCAAAATCAACGCCCGCGACCGAGCTCAGGCCGTCGCCTACGCCTACCGCAACGGCCTGAGCCGGCCTTGACGACCAGCAGGCACCGGCACGCACCTCGGCGCGCGGCAGGTGCTCGGATACGCCGAATCGAGTCAGCCGGGCCGTGGCTGACGTTTCTGTCTGCGGAATTGTTGGTGCCGGTCCGTTCCAGGACGCGTGCTCGCCGGCGGGGCAAGGAAATCCGGTTCGGCGATAATGCGTCCTTCCGGTGATGTGGCCTGGTCGAGCGAAACGTCGGTGATTCTTCGGGTTGCGGGCGGAGCCAGCAGGGCCGGGCCGGTTCGGCTGAATGGGCGTTAGCGTGGCGTGCGCCCGCGAACAGGCCTGGTCTACTTGATCAAGCGGCTGAACGGGGCGGGGTGTGATCGCCGCGGCGCTCGAGCCACTGGCCGGCCCCGCCGTGACGGGCTCGCCGTGACGGGCTCGCCGGACGCCGACGCGGTCACGGCTGTCGCCGGTTTGATCGTCGCGGAGGGGTGCGGCCCGGGTACGGCTGTCGCCGATTCGATCGCCGCGGACAGGAGCGGCCCGGTTCTGGCGGTCGCGGGATCGCTCGCCGCCGGCAACCGGGGCGCGGGTACTTCCGGTTCTGTCGCCGCCGGCAGGTGGGGCGCGGCCACGGATTCTGCCGGTTCCCTCGTTGGCCGGTCATGCGCGAGCTCGGGCACCGCCGCCTCCATGGCTGCTGGTAGTCGGGGCACGCTGATTCCATCGCTGCCGGCGCGCGGAATATCGGTGTGCGTGCTGCCGGCCGCTTCGAGGCGAGGGACGCTCACGTCGTGGAGGTGTTCGCCACGGCAGGCTCGGCGACGACAGTCCACCCGGCCCGAAGCCGGGGCGTGCGCCGCTCGCGAGCGCACCGGGCGAACTCGGCCCGGGCCGCCTCCCCGGATCCATACATGCGGCGCTGCTTCTCGGCAGGCCGTTGCGCCAATCCCCCATCGCGGCGCTCCGGCTTGTGTGCAAGGTGTGCAGGTCCTGTGCGAAGTGCGCCGTTCGGCTTCCTGGTGGGGGCGGCCAGGTGATGTGATGCGCCCGATGACGAAAGTTCGCCGCATCGAGGAGTGGTCATGAGTCACGTCTTCGCCGCCCTGGCCCTCGTGGCCGGCGTCGCCGCGTTCCTGTACGGCGAAGCCGACGATTCGCCCGGCCTGCAGCTGCTGGCTGTCCTGCTCGTTCTGGGTGTAGTCGCCGTCGTTGTGCGACGTGCACGTCGACGGACCTGACGGCGCGCGGGAACGACCGGGCGTCGAGGCTGGTTGGGCCATCCGGAAGCCGCGCCGGTCATTCTCATCCGCCACCGATAACGGTGGAAGTAGGCCCACGTCGACGGTCGTTAGCGGTCGATGTGGCCGAAGAAGAGGCTGGCGGGTGAGTCGAGCTCCGCTGAGGTGAAGAAGTCGCGGATCGCGCCGATGAACTCGGCGCGGCTGATCCGGCCGTCGTCGTCGGTGTCGAGCTCCAGGAAGACGTTCAAAGCTTCCAGGTCCGAGACGCCCCAGGCCTCCAGGAACACCTTGTACTCCGGCTTGCTGATGGCGTCGTCGGCGTCGGTGTCCATCACGTCGAAGATGGCCTGGGGAACCGCCTCGGCCATGGTGAAGCGGCTCTTGTCGGCGCCGGCGGCCCGGTTCGCCGCCACGAACTGCTCTCTCGACAGCCGGTCGGCGCCGTTCACCTGCTGCCGCAGCTCCGACCAGTATCTCTGGTAGGCGGCGGCCAGCGCATGGGCCCGGGGGTCGTCCGCCGCGATGCCGTAGCCGCTCAGGTAGTGGCCGATCAGGCGCTCGTAGTCGCTCCAGTCGACGAACCCGTCCTGGTCGGTGTCGCTCGCCCCGAACAGATACCCCAGCTTCACAGCAAGGGGGTCAACAGCGCCATCGGTCATCGGCCAGGCCCTCCGGATGCATAGGTTGATTGCAACCTACCCCAGCGGACGGGACGCGAGGTTCAGCTCCGGCCGAGCATCTCGGCGGTCAGGACGGTGCCGCCGAGTCCCCAGCCGCCCTCGGCGACCTCTTCGACCAGCACGAGAGTGGTGGCGCGGGCCCGTTCGCCGTAGACGTCGGCGTAGGCGTCGGTCACGGCGTCGATGAGCTTCTTCTTCGACTCGGGGGTCAGGGTCTCGGCGGGAACCTTGAGGTTGGCGAACGGCATGGTCTTCTCCTGGCTAGTGGCGATATCGCTTGTGCATTTCGCCGATATCCAGACCGTAACACGGCATCCGAATCAACGCTAGCGCTGTGACGTAGCACCGATTGGTCAGCGAATCTCGCGCAGGGTGCGGCGTCCGGCGGCGAGCGCGACCCCGGCCAGGACGGCGGCGGTGGCCACGGCTGTGGCGGCCACGACGAGGGGGTCGGGCCAGGTCGGCACGGGAACCACCGACGGGGAGAGGCCGGCCAGCGGCAGGGCCCAGCCGGTCAGCCACCAACCGAGGGCCGCGATGGCCATGCCGGCGGCGACCGCGACGGCGACCAGCACCGGGTAGGTCCACAGGGTGGCCTGGCGCAGGGCGCGGCGGGTCAGGCCCTGAGCACGCAACGCCGACAGGTCCTCGACGCGGCGGGCGCGGTCGACCGAGGCGGACAGGATCAGGGCCCCGGCGGCCAGGGCCGTGGCCAGGACGGCGACGATGACGTAGAACCAGAGGGCGATGGCCGGGCCCTGGTTGTCGAGGCGGGCGCGGACCTGGGTCGCCTTCTCGTCGCCGGTGATGATCAGGCCGTGGGATTCGAGGCGGGTGACCACGTCGGCCGGGGCCTTGTCGTTGAGCCAGACCTGGGCGCCGCTGGTCTGGGCGCCGTCGGTGGCCAGGCGGTCGGCGTAATCGAGGTCGACCAGGACGGCGGGGGCGCCGCCGCCGGGGATGACCGGCAGCGACTGGGCGACGGTCACCGGGACCTCGCGGGCGTCCAGGCCGTTGATGCTGCGGAGGGCGGTCACCCCGGCGGTGATCGCGGGCAGCGGCCAGGGCGTGTCGGCCGGCTGGACGAACATGCCCTGGGCGAGGCCGTTGAGCGAGGTCACGTCGATCTTCAGGCCGTCGGCGGAGGCGGCCGCGGTGCCGCCTTCGGTGGCCCGCCAGTCGGCCGTCCTGAGGTTGTGGACGACGAGCCGGCCGGCGACGTCCAGGGTGCCCTGCGGGCCGGAGAGCCGCAGTGAGTTCAGGGTGCATCCTTGCGCGCAGGTGCGGACCGTCTGGGCGTACGTGTGGCGGCCGTTCTTCACCACGCCGTACGGCACGATCTCGTCGTTGCCGCCCGCCAAGGGTGACAGGACCGCGGTGAGGTCGGCCGTCTTGCTCTCGGCGAAGCCGGAGGCGGTGATGTCGAAGGCGACCTCCGCCCCCTTGAGGGTCACCGGCGGGGCGGCGGCGGGCCGCAGCGCCCCGGCGTCGAAGGCCGGGCCGAGAGCCACCGCGGACAGGCGGGTGGTGTCGGCGGCGATCAGCGCGGGCTGGCCGGAGGAGGCGGAGAGCCGCACGGCGGCCATGGCGTACGCGCCGTGCGGGTCGACGGCGCGGACGGCGGTGAGCACGTTCTGCCGGCCGGTGGCGGCCAGGGACAGCACCCGGGTGGCTCCGGTGCCCACCTCGGACTGCACGGTTCGGCCGCGGGCGGCCACGTCGACCGCCGCCGAGGCGTACCCGACGACCGCGACCGCCGCCGTGAGCAGGGCGAAGAGGCGGGCCGCGCCGGGCCGGCGGGAGAGCTGGAAACCGGCCAGGGCGGGCCCGAGCCGTCCCCCGCGCAGCGCGCGCCGGCCGAGGGCGGTCGCCCACGGCAGCAGCAAGCGGGCGACGACCAGGGCGGCCGCGATGACAATGAGCGAGGTGGCGAACGTGCCCACGCCGAGCAGGCCGGCCGAGAGCTGCACGGTGGCCACCGCGGCCAGCAGCACCACGACGGCCTCGGCGGCGACGGCGCGGGCGCTGCCCCGGACGGCCGGGGCGCGGCGCAGCAGCTCGGCCACCGGGGTGGCGATCTGGCGGCGCTCGGCCAGCAGCGCGGTCAGCAGGGCCGCCGCGGCCGCGACCGGGGCCCAGCGCAGCGAGCTGAGCCCGGCGTCGGCGCCCACCCCGGGGAACCGCCACGCGGTGAACACGTTGACCAGCAGCTGACCGGCGACGCAGCCGGCCACGGCGCCGGCCAGGATGGCGATGATGTTCTCGCCGGTGGCCAGCCACCAGCGCTGGCCCCAGCGGGCGCCGCGCAGGGCGACCACGGCCAGCTCGGGGCGGCGGCCCTCGGTGCCGTAGCCGACGGCCAGGAAGATGGTGAGGCAGGCCAGCAGCACCAGGGCCACGGCCAGGACCGGCACGATGCGGTGGGCGGCCCGGCGGCCCTCGTCGATCCGGGTCAGCAGGCCGGACAGGCCGGAGCGGAACTCGACGCCGGTCCCGATGTCCGAGACGGCGGCCTGCAACTGATCGAGGTCGCCGCGCAGGGCCGGCAGCCGGTCGACGGCGAGGGCGCCCGGGCCGGCGTACCCGTCGACGCCGGTCTCCATGGCGCCGTGGTCCATGGTGGTCAGCGAGGCGGCGGTCACGAACGCGGGCTCGCCGGGACGGTTGCCGCTGTCGGCGCCGAAGTAGTTGTGCTCGCCCCAGAAGACGTCGGCCGGGTCGGTGGCGCGGTAGAGGCCGGCGACCAGGAACTGCTTGGGCTTGCCGGCCGCATAGTATTCGGGGTCGCCCAGCGGGCGCAGGGCGAAGGCCAGCGAGACGGTGTCGCCCGGTTGCACCCCCAGGCGGCGGCCGGTCTCGGCGCCGAGGACCACGTCGCCCGAGGCGTAGGCGCAGCGCCCGGCGGTCATCGTGAGATGCGCGCAGACGTTCTGGCGGTGCACGAACCGGGTGCGGTTCGTGTTCTCCGGCTCCAGGCCGACAGTGGCGTACTCGGCCGAGTAGACGTACTCGAAGCCGGGCAGCGCAGTGAGCGCCTCGCCGGTGCCGGCGCTGGAAAGGTCGACGTCGCGCGGCTCGGCCCCGGGCTGGTCCTGGCGGTGGTCGAGGCGCTGGGTGCGCAGCTCGATCGCCCGCTCGGCCGGGACCGAGGTCTCGACCTGGCCGACGGCGACGGCCCGGTCGGCCGCGCGCAGGTAGGCCGGGGCGGCGACGGCGGCGGTCACGCCGAACAGCGACAGCAACGCGATGACGAGGGCCTGGCCGCGGCGGTTCCAGACCATGGCGAGGACCAGCGCGATCATTTCAGGCCTCCCCGCAGGCGGCGCGACGACAGCCAGGCGGTCACGCCGAGAACGGCCAGACCGGCCAGGGCAGCCAGACCCAGCGGTACGGGTCCGAGCGCGCCCGGGGGCGGGATGACCCGCCAGCCGTCGGCGAACTCCGGCGCCGTCACGCCGGCCACCGGCCGGGCGATCAGCGCGGCCACGACCCCGCCGGCCAGCGCGGCCACCACCAGCGCCGCCTGCCCGGCGTAGCCGCTGGCCAGCGCGGTGGCCCGGGACAGGCCCTGCGCGCGCAGGGCCCGGAACTGCTCGAGCTGGGCCTCGCGGTCGACCGACGCCGCGATCGCGACCAGCGTGCCCGCCACGAGCAGGGCCACGGCGACGGTGAACAGGCTGAACGGCGCGGTGACGACCTTGTCCTCGGCCCCGAGTTGTTCGGCCCGGCCGGCCGCGGTGCGGTCGGCGAGCACCGGCAGGCCGATCGCCTCGACCACGGCCGCGGGCGCGTCCTCGGCGAGCCAGACCTGGAACGTGCCGCCCTGATCGGCCGCGCCGGACAGGCGGCGGGCCGCGTCGAGGTCGGTCAGCACACCGGCCCGGCCCAGCACGGGCAGCACATCGGGGGTGGCCACGACGCGGACGGGCGTGGCCGGGTCGCCGAAGCGGTCCAGGGAGGAGTCGGCGAACCGCCAGGAGTTCGGCCGCGGCCCGGCCAGCTCGATCGGCAGCGGCAGCGGGGTGTCCACGGCGTACACGGAGGTGCCGGCCTCGTCGGACGGCCCGACGGCGAGCCGCAGGCCGTCGGCGGCCGCTCTGACGCGCAGGGCGGCCCCGGTGAAGTCGGGCCGCCAGCGGCTCACGTCGCCGAGCTGGGCGCCGCTGAGCACGGTGGTGGCGCCGGCGCTGAGCCCGCGGATGGTCAGCGCGCCGTCGTCGGAGCCGGCCGGGGTGTAGAGCTGGAAGCTGACCAGGCGGCAGCCGGGCGCGGTGGCGCAGCGCGGCACGGCGGCGGTCACGCTCTGCGCGCCGGGGCGGATGCCGCGGAACTCGACCTGCACGCCCTGCCCGGTCGCCTCCTCCTGGAGGACCGCCCCGAGCAGCGTGGTCGTCCGCCGTTCGCTGTCGACCCGCACGGTCAGCGACGATCCGGTGATGAGGGGCCACTCCGGCGACGTCCCGGCGACGTACGGCTTGCCGGTGAGCGCTTTGTAACGCCCGGAATCCACCGCCAGCACGGGTGGCGTGCTCGTCGTGTCGATCACGGCCGCCATCGCGTAACGCCCCGACGGGTCGGCCTGACGGACGGCGTACAGCAATTGGGTCCTGGTCTTGGCCGTGACGGTGAGGACCCGGGCGGCGCCGAGCTCCTGGCCCGCGCGATCGGCCCGCTCGGCGCGGCCGGCCGAGAAGACCCCGGCGGTCAGCCCGACCATCGCGATCGCCACCACGGCCAGGGCGAACACCCGGTCGGTGCCCGGCTGGCGCGACATCTGCACCGCGGTCAGCCCGAGCCGGATCCGCCCGGCCCGCAGCGCCACCGCGCCCACCCGGTCGGCCACCAGCCGCAACAACCGGGCCAGCAGCAGCCCGACCGCGAGGGCGGCCATGGCCGGCGCCACCGCCCCGAGGCCGGCGCCACCCGTACGCGCCTGGTAGACCGCGCCCACGGCCAGCGCGACCAGCGCCACGTCGACGACGCCGGACCGCCAGTCGTGCCGGTGCGACGGCACTCGGCGCAGCAGGGCCACCACCGGCGCCCGCGTGGCGACGGCGTCCACCCCGGTCAGCACGGCCAGCCCGATCAGGGTCGCCGCCAGCACGGCGGCCAGCGCCAGGAGCGCGGCCGGCCAGAGCTCGACCCGCACCGGCCAACCGCCCGCGAACGGCCACGCGATCAGCGGACCGGCCAGCCAGCCGATCAGCGCCCCACCGGCCAGCGGCAGCAGATGCTGACCGGCCGCGAGCCGCAGCACGCCGCCGCGGGTGGTGCCGCGCAGCAGGAGCAGGCCGGCGTCCGAGCGGCGGTCGCGCCCGGTGAAGCGGCCGGCCAGCCCGAGCGCGAACCAGGCCAGCAGCAGCGTCTGGCCGGCCGCGATCAGCACGCCCTCGGCCACCGCGATCCGCGAGCCGCGCACCTGGTCGACCAGCTCGCCGACCGGCGCGTCCAGGTCGAGCTGGGCCGCGGCGAAACCGGGCCGGGCCGCGGTGACCACGCCGTTGAGATCGTAGCCGCCGTCGCCGCGCAGCAGCGGGGCCGGCACGTCGACGCCCCAGGCCCGGATCGCGGTGTCGAGCTGCGGCGCGCGGAAGGTGTCGAGCGGGGTGAAGAACGGGTCGAGCGAGCCCTGCGACTTGAACAGCTTGTCCGCCCAGTACGGGCCGTTCGGGTCCTCGGCCTGGTAGACGCCGCTGACCCGGAACCGCATGGGCGTCACCGAGGCGACCGCACGCGCGTCGAACGTGTCGCCCGGCTTCAGCCTGAGCTTGGCGGCGGCGTCGGCGCTGATGGCCGCGTCGTTCGCCGCGGCCGGGCAGGCGCCGGTGAGCCGCACGTTGTCGCAGAAGCCGTCCCGGTAGGCGGCCGGCATCCCCGACGCGGCGCCGGGCTGACCACGGTAGATGTACGTCATGTCGGCGGCCAGCCCGAGCACGGGTTTGGCGTCCGGCAGCTTGAGCAGCCCGTCCACGGTCGCCGCGAAGGAGTCGAGCGCGCCCCGCGGATCGTTGGCCACCCTGCCCGGCCCGTGCGACAGGATCACGTGCTGACCCGCGGGCGCGTTGCGGACGTCGGTGTCGGCCGCCCGCGACGAGACGGTCAGGCCGTACCAGGCCGCGGCCGAGGCGGCGGTCGCCGCCAGGGCGGCCAGGAGCAGCACGAGCAGGGCCTGCCCGGACCGCCGCCGGACGGCGCCGAAGCTCACGTAGTACATCGGCCGCTCCCCCGTACATTCCGTCTCGTCCGGCAGAGAGGCTAACCGGTCCGGGCTAGGGTCTGTTCATGAGCGTGAATTTCGGGGTTTTCGTCCCGCAGGGCTGGAAGATGGACCTGGTCGAGATCGCCGACCCGGAGGAGCAGTACGAGGCGATGACCGCGGTGGCGCGGGTGGCCGACGCCGGGCCGTGGGACTCGATCTGGCTGTACGACCACTTCCACACCGTGCCCGAGCCGACCTTGAACACGACCTTCGAGTGCTGGACGGCGACCTCGACGCTGGCCCGCGACACGAGCCGGGTCAACATCGGGCAGATGGTCGGCTGCAACGGCTACCGCCAGCCCTCGCTCTACGCCAAGATCGCCTCGACCGTGGACGTGGCCAGCAAGGGCCGCCTCTACGCCGGGCTGGGCGCCGGGTGGTACGAGCACGAGTGGAAGGCGTACGGCTACACCTGGGAGGACATCCCGACCCGGATGGCCGAGTTCCGCGAGGCCGTCGAGATCATCAACAAGATGTGGACCGAGGACCGCCCGGTCTACCAGGGCAAGCACTTCTCGGTCGACGGCCCGATCAACCAGCCCCGCCGCAAGCCGCAGTTCTGGCTGGGCGGCGGCGGCGAGAAGGTCACCCTCAAGCTGGTCGCGCAGTACGCCGACGGCTGCAACGTCGGCGGCGGCGACCCCGAGCTGGTCAAGCACAAGCTCGGCGTGCTGCGGGCCCACTGCGATCGCCTGGGCCGCGATTACGACCGGATCCGCAAGTCGACGACGATCGAGCTCGACCTCAACCAGTCCACCAAGGACACCGCCGCCCACGTGGAGCGGCTGGTCGAGGCCGGCGCCGACTACGTCCTGTTCTACATCCCGCGCGTCGCCTACGACCACGACCCGCTGCTGCGCCTGGGCGAGGAGCTCGTGCCGCAGTTCAGCTAGAAGCCGTACGGCCCGAAGCGCCCCCAGGCCACGAAGGCCGCCGGCACCAGCAGCACCCCGCTCGGCACCAGCGCCGCGGTCCTCCCGCGGCGCTGGTGCGTCACCACGGCGCCGACCTTCGGGACGGCCGTACACCCTGGCCATCCTCACGACTAGGCTTAGTACAGCGTCCGCTGTATCATCGGGTTGTGCAGACAGTGACTTCCGGCTCGACTCCGCCGCCCGGCCAGACCGCGACGGATGGCCGGACCGCGACCCACGGACAGACCCTGACTCACGGGCAGGCGCTGTCGCGCTTCGGGCATGCGCTGTCCGATCCGACGCGGGCGCGGCTGCTGTTGGCGCTGCGGGAGGCGCCGGGCTATCCGGCCGAGCTGGCCGACGCGCTGGGCGTGACCCGGCAGAACCTCTCCAATCATCTGACCTGTCTGCGCGGCTGCGGCCTCGTGGTGGCCGTGCCCGAGGGCCGGCGCGTCCGCTACGAGCTGGCCGAGCCGCGGATCGCGCACGCGCTGGCCGACCTGCTCGGGCTGGTGCTGGCCGTCGACCCGGCCGTCTGCCCCGACGCCGCCGGGAAGGGCTGCTGCTGATGGAGATCTCGCTGCACCCGCCCCGCCGGCAGGCCACCCTGACCCGGCGGGTCCGGCTGCTGGTCGGGGCGACGATCGGCTACAACGTGGTCGAGGCGGTGGTGGCCATCGGGGCCGGGACGGTGGCCGGGTCGACGGCGCTGATCGGTTTCGGGCTCGACTCGGTCATCGAGGTGTCGTCGGCGGCCGCGATCGCGTGGCAGTTCAGCGGGCGGGACCCGGCGGCGCGGGAGAAAAGGGCGCTGCGGGTCATCGCGGTGTCGTTCTTCGCGCTGGCCGCCTACGTGACGGCCGAATCGGTGCGCGCGCTGGTCACCGGGCACGAGGCCGGGCACTCCACGGTGGGCATCGTCCTGGCCGCGGTGTCGCTGGTCGTCATGCCCGGGCTGTCGTACGCGCAGCGCCGGGCCGGGCGGGAGCTCGGGTCACGAAGCGTGGTCGCCGACTCCAAGCAGACCCTGCTGTGCACGTACCTCTCCGGGGTCCTGCTCCTGGGCCTGGCCCTGAACTCGCTGCTCGGCTGGCCCTCGGCCGACCCGGTGGCGGCCCTGGTCATCGCCGCCGTCGCCGTCAAGGAAGGCCGGGAGGCCTGGCGCGGGGACTCGTGCTGCGCTCCGTCCGCCGCCACCAAAGCATGTCAGGACGCCTGCTGCGCCAGACAAGAATGAGGATCAACACCCCGAGGACGGCTTCGACCACGTACGGGACCGGGTCCAGCGTCCAGTGGATCACCGAACGCCAGCCGGGAACGATCCGCGCCGAGACGATGACGATCGGTTCCAGAAGCAGCAGCAGCCCGGCGACCGGAACAAGAACGCCGCGGCCGAGCCAGGCGCCGAGGGCGCCCATCACCGGGCCGCTGAGCAGTCCGGAGTAGATCCAGCGGCGGTTGAGGCGCAGCACATGAAGCAGGTGCTCGCGCAGGCCCGGCATCTGATCGTCCAGCGTGACCGTCACAGCCACGTAGAAGCCGAGCAGCGCGGCCAGGGTCGCGGCCAGCCCGATCACCGCCCCGCGCGGCACGGACCGCGCGATCAGCGCCGGGATGAACGCGACCAGGAGCCACGGCGCGCTGAGGTTCCCGATCGTGTCGCGGACGCCGCCGTGGTCGCCCTTGATCAGGGCGGCCAGCGCCCCGAAAGCCAGAGCCGCCAGCAGCCCGCGCGCGATCTTCACGCGCCCATGTCTACCCGATCTCTCGTGGCGCGGGGCCGGTGACGCGCACGGAACGAGTCGCCGGGACCTCTTGTCAGCAACGGAATCAGTGGGAAGATGGCACCCGAACAGTGGAGATCCTGCGTCTGGAGACCGTGTGACCGCCAAGACCGTGCTGCACAACTTCATCGGCGGCGCCTCGGCCGCGCCGGCCGAGGGCCGTTACGAAGACCTCGTCGACCCGGCGACCGGCGAGGTGTTCGCGTCCGCCCCGGTGTCCGGCCGGGCCGACGTCGACAAGGCGATGGAGGCCGCCGGCAAGGCCTTCGAGACGTGGCGCGACACCACGCCCAGCGAGCGGCAGCGGGCCCTGCTGCGGTTCGCCGACG
Source organism: Actinoplanes sp. NPDC049598 (assembly GCF_040675435.1). Classification (NCBI taxonomy): domain Bacteria; kingdom Bacillati; phylum Actinomycetota; class Actinomycetes; order Micromonosporales; family Micromonosporaceae; genus Actinoplanes; species Actinoplanes sp. NPDC049598. Next base: position 280,861 of record NZ_JBFAOX010000013.1, read on the forward strand.
CGGTCGAGCAGCGGGCCGGCGAGCTGGTCAAGGCCGAGTCGCAGAACACCGGCAAGCCGCTCGGGCTGACCGCCAGCGAGGAGCTGCCGCCCGCGGTCGACCAGATCCGCTTCTTCGCCGGGGCCGCCCGCCTGCTCGAGGGGCGTTCCGCCGGGCAGTACCTCAACGGCTACGAGAGCTACGTGCGGCGCGAGCCGATCGGCGTGGTCGCCCAGGTCACGCCGTGGAACTACCCGCTCATGATGGCCGTCTGGAAGATCGCCCCGGCGCTGGCAGCCGGCAACACGGTCGTGCTCAAGCCGTCCGACACCACCCCGGTCACGTCGATCATGCTGGCCGAGATCGCCGCCGAGTTCCTGCCCGAGGGCGCCTTCAACGTCGTCGTCGGCGACCGGGACACCGGCCGTGAGCTGGTCACCCACAAGACCCCGCAGATGGTGTCGATCACCGGTTCGGTCCGGGCCGGCATGGAGGTCGCCTCGGCCGCCTCCGCCGACCTGAAGCGCACCCACCTCGAGCTGGGCGGCAAGGCCCCCGTCGTGGTCTTCGACGACGCCGACGTCGAGGCCGCCGCGGCCGCGATCGCCGAGGCCGGCTACTTCAACGCCGGCCAGGACTGCACCGCCGCCACCCGCGTGCTGGCCGGCCCGCGCGTCTACTCCGACTTCGTGGCGGCGCTGGCCGACGCCGCGAAGGGCACGAAGACCGGCGCCGCCGACGACGAGGACGTGCTCTACGGCCCGCTGAACAACGCCCGCCAGTTCGACCGGGTCTCCGGCTTCGTCGACCGCCTGCCCGACCACGCGACCCTGAGCGCCGGCGGCGCCCGCGTCGGCGACCGCGGCTTCTTCTACTCCCCCACCGTCGTCTCCGGCCTCCGCCAGACCGACGAGATCATCCAGGACGAGGTCTTCGGCCCCGTCATCACCGTCCAGCAGTTCTCCGACGAGGACGAGGCCGTCGCCTGGGCCAACGGCGTCGAGTACGGCCTGGCCTCCTCCGTCTGGACCAAGGACCACGGCCGGGCCATGCGCATGACCCAGCGCCTCGACTTCGGCTGCGTCTGGGTGAACTGCCACATCCCCCTGGTCGCCGAGATGCCCCACGGCGGCTTCAAGCACAGCGGCCACGGCAAGGACCTCTCCGTCTACGGCCTGGAGGACTACACCCGCCTCAAGCACGTCATGCACAGCCTGGGCTGACCCCGTTCCGACGGCCCGGACCGCACTTCGGTCCGGGCCGCGACTGTGGCGGGTTCAAAGAGCGCAACCCCGCGCCCCACGCGAAAGGGGCCTGACGGCCGTGACCAGAGGCCTGGGCCGCCCCCGGCTTCCGGGTGCCGGCCGAGGAGGCGTACCTCCGGGGTTACTGCTCCCGCAACGCCCAGGGTGAGCCATAGGCGTTGAGGAGGTCGAGGAAGGGCCGGGGGTCGAAGGCCTCGGGGCCGAGGACGCCCTTGCCGGACCAGGTGCCGGCGGCGAGGAGCTCCAGGGCGATCACCGGGTTGACGGCGGTCTGCCAGACGACGGCCTGGGCGTTGTACTCGCGCATGGACCACTCGTTGTCGACGAGGTGGTGCAGGTAGACCTCGCGGGGGGCGCCGGTTTTGCCGAGGCCCTTGACCCAGGTGCCGGCGCACGTGACGCCGGTCATCTTGTCGCCGAGGGTGGCGGGGTCGGGGAGGACGGCGGCTACCACGTCGCGGGGGGAGACCTGGGCGCCGCCGACGGTGACCGGGGTGGTGCGGTCCAGGCCGAGCATGTGCAGTGTTTTCAGGACGGCGATGAACTCGCTGCCCAGGCCGTACTTGAAGGTGACCTTGGCGGCGTCCACCCAGCGGGGGATGAGCAGGACCTCCTCGTGTTCGACGTGGACGCATTCGACGGGGCCGATGCCGCCGGGGAAGTCGAAGATCTCGGGCTCGCTGAACGGGGGCAGCGTGTACCAGCCGCGGCCGCGTTCGTAGACGACCGGCGGGTTGAGGCACTCCTCGATGGTGGTCCAGATGGAGAACGACGGGGCGAAGTCGTAGCCGGAGACGACGATGTTGGAGCCGTCGCGGATGCCGATCTCGTCGATGCGGGAGAACAGGTGGTCGGCGGCGTAGCGGGCGAAGATGTCGGACAGACCGGGTTCGACGCCGATGCCGACCAGGGCGAGCCGGCCCTCCTCCTCCCACAGTGGGGCGGCGGCGAACTGGTCGTCGCCCAGCTTCACGCCACCCGGCTGGCTCAGCGACATCGCCATGTCCAGATAGTCGGCGCCGGCCCGGCGCACGCCCTCGAAGACCGGCAGGACGAAGCGCGGGTCGACCGCGTTGAGCACGTGAGTGATGTTGTGCCGGCGGCAGAGGTCGGCGACCGCCGTGGCGTCGGAGGCGTCGAGGCGCTCGGGGACGAAACGATCATCAAGAGAGGCGGCGCGCTGGGCACGGGCCGGGTCGTAGTCGGCGATGACGAACGTGTCGAAGAAGTCGCGGCGGGCGGCGATGCCCGCCGCAGCGGAACCGACACCCCCGGCGCCGACGGTCAGGATGCGCATCTGAAGCCCCCTGGAGACTGAAACCGTATCGGGGAAGCCTCTTCGCACGCGAAATGCTTGTCAAGAGCGATCAACTCTGCGATAAACGTAGCCATGACGGGTCAGCCATGAGCGCGATTGCCCAACCCGGGCCGGGCGGGAAGAATCGCGGCGTGACGGCGGAGCTGGCTCTTGACGAGATCAACAAGCAGATCATCGAACACCTGCAGCGGGACGGGCGGATGTCCTACGCGACGCTGGCCAAGACGATCGGGTTGTCCGAGGCGGCGGTGCGCCAGCGGGTGCAGCGCCTGCTCGACGGCGGTCTCATGCAGATCGTGGCGGTGACCGACCCGCTGACCCTGGGCTTCGCCCGGCAGGCCATGGTCGGGCTCAAGGTCAACGGCGATCTGCGCGCGATCGCCGACGAGATCGCCGCCATCCCCGAGGTCGACTACGTGGTGATCTGCGCCGGCGGGTTCGACCTGCTGGTGGAGCTGGTCTGCACCGACGACGAGCACCTGCTCGACCTGCTCAACGAGAAGGTCCGCACCATCGAGGGCGTCGCCGTGTGCGAGACCTTCATGTACTTGAAGCTGGCCAAACAGACCTACGCCTGGGGTACTCGATGACGCCGTCCTTCTGGTTGTCCACGCTCGACGAGATCAAGCCCCGGCCAGCGCTGCCGGGCGATACGTCAGTCGACGTGGCGATCGTGGGCGGCGGCTACACCGGCTTGTGGACGGCGTACTACCTGGCCCGCGAACGGCCCGATCTGTCGATCGCCGTGCTCGAGTCGCGCTACTGCGGCTTCGGCGCCTCGGGCCGCAACGGCGGCTGGGCCTCGGGCCTGTTCCCGGTCTCGGAGGAGAAGCTGGCCCGGCGGTACGGAGCGGAGCGGGCAGCCGCGATGCATTCTGCATTGGCCGGTGCGGTGGATGAGGTGGGCCGCGCCGCCGCCGAGGAGGGCATCGACTGTCACTACGCCAAGGGCGGCACGATCTCCCTCGTACGATCGCCGGCGCAGTTCCGCCGGGCCCGCAACGCGCCCGGTTTCCTGCCCGCCGCCGAGGCGAGGAAGATCTGCAACGCGACGGGCGTGCTCGGCGGTGTCTACAGTCCCGACTGCGCCGCCCTGCACCCGGCCCGCCTGGTCCGCGGCCTGGCCGAGGCGGTCGAGCGGCGTGGGGTCAAGATCTTTGAGGCCACGACTGTACGCTCCATGACCCGCGGCCGCGTCGTCACGGACAAGGGCGTCGTCACCGCCGGCACGGTCGTGCGGGCGCTGGAGGGTTACACCGCCCGGCTGGACGGCCACCGGCGCGCCCTCGCCCCCGTCTACAGCCTGATGATCGCCACCGAGCCGCTGCCGGCCTCGTTCTGGGCGCGGGTCGGCCTGGGCCGCCGGGAGACGTTCACCGACGAGCGCCACATGATCATCTACGGTCAGCGGACGGCCGACGACCGGCTCGCGTTCGGCGGGCGGGGCGCGCCGTACCACTTCGGCTCGCGCATCGAGCCCGGTTACGACCAGGTGCCGGCCGTCTTCGACGCGCTGCGGGGCACCTTGGAGCAGATGTTCGGCGTCCGGCCGGAGATCGCCGCGCGCTGGGGCGGCCCGCTCGGCATCCCCCGTGACTGGATGCCCTCGGTCGGCCTGGCCGACGGGGTCGCCTGGGCCGGCGGCTACGTGGGGGACGGGGTCGCGGCGGCCAACCTGGCCGGGCGTACGCTCGCCGACCTGATCCGGGGCGCCGAGAGCGACCTGACCGCGCTGCCCTGGGTCGGCCACCGCTCGCGCCGGTGGGAGCCCGAGCCGATCCGCTGGCTCGGCATCAACGCCGCGCTGCGCGCCACCCACCTGCGGGACAGCCTGGAGAAGGCCCGCTAACCACGCCGGCGGCGCATGAGCACGGCCGCCACCGCGATCACGAACGACGCAGCCACGATCTCCAGACCGGTCCAGCCGAAGAGCAGCTTCGCCAGCGGCGCGCAGATGTACAGGCCCGCGCAGAGCACGAGCACGGTGGGGAACGGCCGGGTGAACTGGCGTTCGAGGTCGTCCAGGGCACGACGGTCATGATCGTCAAGCATCGATGCACCATCCCGATGGACCGCTGGGGGTGGGCGGTCCTACGCTGAGCAAAGCATCGATGCCCTGAGGGAGGAAAGACCCCATGACGTCCGTCGTCCCCAAGCCGATCGTGACCCGGCCCTACCCGGTCCGGCGCACGGTCCGGGGGTCCGCCCTTGCCCGCGTGCTGCGCACCACGGACGCCAAGCAGATCGGGATCATGTATCTCGTCACCGCCTTCGCGTTCTTCATGATCGGCGGGTTCATGGCGCTGCTCATGCGGGCCGAGCTGGCCCGCCCGGGCATGCAGATCCTGTCCCCGGAGCAGTACAACCAGCTGTTCACCATGCACGGCACGGTGATGCTGCTGTTCTTCGCCACCCCGATCGTCTTCGCCTTCGCCAACTTCGTGGTCCCGATCCAGATCGGCGCCCCCGACGTGGCGTTCCCGCGGCTCAACGCGTTCGCGTACTGGCTGTTCCTGTTCGGCGGCACGATGGCCGTCTCCGGCTTCCTGGTGCCGGGCGGGGCGGCCGACTTCGGCTGGTTCGCCTACACGCCGCTGAGCGACTCGCTGCACTCCCCCGGCGTCGGCGGCAACCTCTGGGTCGTCGGCCTCGCCGTCTCGGGTCTCGGCACCATCCTCGGCGGCGTCAACATGATCACCACGATCCTGACCCTGCGCGCGCCCGGCATGACCATGTTCCGCATGCCCATCATGACGTGGAACATCCTGGTCACCAGCCTGCTGGTGGTGATGGTGTTCCCGTTCCTGGCCGCCGCGCTGTTCGCCCTGGCCGCCGACCGGGTGCTCGACGCGCACGTGTACGACGTCCAGACCGGTGGGCCGATGCTGTGGCAGCACCTGTTCTGGTTCTTCGGCCACCCCGAGGTCTACATCGTGGCGCTGCCGTTCTTCGGCATCATCACCGAGGTCATCCCGGTCTTCAGCCGCAAGCCGGTCTTCGGCTACAAGGGCCTCGTCGCGGC
>NZ_JBFAOX010000014.1:0-285765 GCF_040675435.1 Actinoplanes sp. NPDC049598
GCGCATGGCGCGGGCGCGGCGCATGGCGCGGGCGCGGCGCATGGCGCGGGCACGGCGCGGCAGGGGCACGGGCGGAGTGAGGCGCGGGCGCGGGGCACGGGACGGGGCGACGCCGGGTGGGCTGCGTAGGCTGGGCGAGTGCCGAAGGAGCCGACGATCTACGACGTGGCTCGGGAGGCTGGGGTGGCGGCGTCGACGGTGTCGCGGGCCTATTCGCGGCCGGGGCGGGTCAGTGCTCGTACGGCCCGGGCCGTCTTTGAAGCCGCGGAGCGGCTGGGTTATCGGGCGGATCGGTTGGGCGGGCCGCGGACCTTCCCGACGACCAAGGCGATCGGGCTGGTTGTCGCGGACGTGACCAACCCGTTCTACGGCGAGATCATCAAGGGTGCGTACGAGGCGGCGCGGGCCGAGGGCTACATGTTGATCCTGTCGCACACCGGTGAGTCGGCGGAGCGGGAGCGGGAGACGATCGAGGGCGAACTGGGGGCGGTGGACGCGCTGGTCATCGCCAGTTCGCGGATGAGCGACTCGGCGCTGCGGGTGGTCGCCAAGCAGAAGGCGACGGTGCTGCTCAACCGGGTCATTCCGGAGGTCGCCTGCCTCATTCCGGACAACCCCCGGGGCGTACGCGAGGCGGCCGAGCACCTGGCGCTGCTCGGGCACGAGGGCGTCACGTACGTGGCCGGGCCCGAGGAGAGCTGGTCCGAGGGGGTCCGCTGGCGGGCCCTGCGGGAGGCGGCGGGTGAGCTGGAGCTGACCGTACGCCGGCTCGGGCCGAACCCGCCGACCATGGCGGCCGGGTTCCGTGCGGCCCGGCGAGTGGCCGAGCTCGGGGCGAGCGCGGTGCTGGCCTACAACGATCAGCTCGCGATCGGCGTGATCAAGGGCCTGCGCACGCTCGGGCGGCGGGTGCCGGGTGACGTCAGCGTGGTCGGGTTCGACAACATCCCGTACGGCGAAGTGGTCGAACCTGCCTTGACCACCGTGGCCGCGCCCTTGCGGCACATGGGTGAGACCGGCGTCCGTAACTGCCTGGCCGTGCTGCACGGCGCGCGTCCGGGCGCGCCGCCGCTGGTGTTGCCGGTGAAGTTCATCGAGCGGCAGTCGACCGGCCGCGTCGCGGGCTAACCGCCGGTCGGGTGGTACTCGCGGCCGGCCGGCGGCTCGCCCGGGGCCGAGGCCGGGGCGTGCTGGAGACCGGTGATCAGGGTGTCGACGAGGAAGGTGAAGCTGCGGTTGACGTCGCGGGGCAGGCCGAAGCCGCCGGCCGCCTCGATGCTGGCGAAGCCGTGCAGCGAGGAGCGCAGCACCCGGGCCGCGTCGACCGCGTCGGTGCCGTGCAGGTCGAAGCCGGCCAGCACGTCGTACATGATCTGCATGACGTCGTTGCTCACCTGGCGGTGCTCCTCCTCCTCGGCGTCGCCCGGGTCGGGGGCGCGCACGGTGGCCTCGTAACGGCCGGGGTGCTCGAGCGCCCAGCGGCGGTGGGCCTCGGCGAACGCTCGGACCGCGTCCGGGCCGGACCGGCCGACGGCGGCCCGGAACACCGCGTCGGTGAACTCGCGGATGGCCAGGACCGTGATGCCGCGGCGCAGCGCCTCCAGCGAGTCGACGTGCTTGTAGAGCGAAGGGGTGCGCACGCCGAGCCGCTCGGCCAGCAACCCCATGCTGAGCTTGTCGAAGCCGACCTCGTCGGCCAGCGCGGCCCCGGCCTCGATGACCGCGGCCGGGGCCAGGCCCGCCCTAGGCACGGGCGTCGGCCTGCAGGAAGGTGAGCATGAGGGACACCGTTTCGTCGGGGAACTGCGCGTGCGGGTAGTGCCCGGCGCCTTCGATCATCTCAAGGCGGGCCAGCCCGGCCGGCATCGCGGTGACGATCGCCTCGCCCTCGGCGCGCGGGTCGGCCCAGTCCGGGTCCAGCGTGCCCTCGACGATCAGAACCGGGCAGCGCACGTTGCCCAGCTGGGCGCCGGCGTCGGCCGGGGACGTCTGGGTCATCTTCTGCAGGGCCTTCATCCGGCCCGGCTCGCGCAGCATGGCCTCGGTCGCGGCCAGGTCGGCGGACCAGTCGGCCGGCTTGCGGCCCGGGTAGGCCAGGTCGAGGTAGCCCGTCCAGGAGGACAGCCGCCCCATCATGGTGCCGGCCATCTTGAGGGTGCCCTTGCGGTAGGCGCTGTGGGTCAGGTCGCCCAGCTTGAACGACTGGGCCCGGGTGAACGGGGCCAGCTCGACGACGCCGCTGATCAGATCGGGGGCCTGGGCGGCGGCGATGGTGGCGGCGCCACCGGAGATCGAGTGGCCGACCAGCACGGCCGGGCCACCGAGGTGGCGGATCACCGCGATCAGGTCACCCGCGATGTCGGTACGCGAGTAGGAGGGCCACTGAGCGCTGGATTCACCGGCCCCGCGCAGGTCGACCGTGGCCACCCGGTAGCCGGCCTCGATCAGCCGGGGCGCGACGAAGCGGTACGCGCTGCGGCTGTTGCCGATGCCCGGCGCGAGCACGACCAGCGGCCCCTCGCCGGTCACGTCGTACGCGATGGTGCCGCCGTCGATGGTCAGGAACTCGGTCATCGTGCATCTCCCAGCTTGGCTATTTGCGTTAGCTAGAGGCTAACGCGATTAGCCAACGCCGTCAACCGCGAGGGTTTTCCCTGATTCGCCGATAGACGGTCATAGATAGCGTCACTCGTGTCTCACCCGGCACCGGCCCGCACACCCCCGACGGGCCGGGGAAGGAGCACGCACCATGCCACGAATCTCCCTGACCATCGCGCTGGCGGCCGGAACCGCCGCGGCCGGCGCGCTGGTCGCGGTGTCCGGTCCGGCCGCGGCGAAAGCGCCCACGCCGTCCGTGGACGCGGTCGCACAGGCCGACGCGGTGGTCGCCGCCCGGCCGGCCGCCCTGCTGGCCGGCCGGAACGACACGTTCCATCGGAGCCAGGTCATCAAGTCGCAGGGCCTGACGTACGCGGCGTACGACCGCAACTACAAGGGCTTCCCGGTCAAGGGTGGCGACTTCGTAGTGGTCACCGACGACGCCGGCCAGACCCGGTACACCTCGGTCGCGCAGAGCAGCCCGATCGGCGAGCTGTCGACGGTGCCCACGATCTCCGAGGCCGCGGCCGTCGCGACAGCCAAGCAGCAGCTCAAGACCGTGAGCGGCGTCGAGACGACCCGGCTCGTGGTGGTGGCCCCCGAGGGCCAGGCGGCCCGGCTGGCCTACGAGACCACGGTCAACGGCACCAGCGCCGAGGGCGTCAGCCGGCTCACGGTCGACGTGGACGCGGCGACCGGCAAGGTGCTCTCCACCGAGGAGCACGTCACCGAGGCCACCGGCACCGGCACCGGCTGGATCAACGGGTCGGTGTCGCTCAACACCACCCAGTCCGGCTCGACGTACTCCCTCAAGGACCCGTCGACCACCAACCTGAGCTGCCAGGACGCCTCGACCCGGGTGACCTTCTCCGGCTCCGACAACGTGTGGGGCAACGGCAACGGCACCAACAAGGAGACCGGCTGCGTGGACGCGCTCTACGTGGCGCAGAAGCAGAAGGCCATGCTGTCGGCGTGGCTGGGCCGTAACGGTCAGAACGGCTCCGGCGGCGCCTGGCCGATCCGGGTCGGCCTGAACGACCAGAACGCGTACTACGACGGCACCCAGGTCCAGATCGGCAAGAACACCGCCGGCAAGTGGATCTCGTCGCTCGACGTGGTCGGCCACGAGCTGGGCCACGGCATCGACGACAAGACCCCGGGCGGCATCTCGAAGGGCGGCACCCAGGAGTTCGTCGCCGACACGATCGGGGCGGCCACCGAGGCGTACGCGGCCAACCCCAACGACCCGTTCGACTACCAGGTCGGCGAGGAGGTCAACCTGGTCGGCAGCGGCCCGATCCGGTACATGTACAACCCCTCGCTCGCCGGTGACAGCAACTGCTACTCCAGCAGCACCCCCGGCTCCGAGGTGCACGCGGCCGCCGGCCCCGGCAACCACTGGTTCTACCTGCTGGCCCAGGGCAGCAGCGGCAACGGCCAGCCGGCCAGCTCCACCTGCAACGGCACCACGGTGACCGGGCTGGGCATCCAGACCGCCACGAAGATCATGTACAACGCGATGCTGCTGAAGACCTCCAGCTCCTCGTACGCGAAGTACCGCGTGTGGACGCTGCAGGCCGCCAAGAACCTCTACCCGGGCAGCTGCACCCAGTTCAACGCGGTCAAGGCCGCCTGGAACGCGGTCAGCCTGCCGGCCCAGTCCGGCGAGCCCACCTGCTGATCCTTGTTGCACGGGCCGGCGCTTCCCCCGAGGCGCCGGCCCATTTTCATGATTTTCCGCCCTTCGTCGCGTATTATTGGGCTCCGCCACCGGCCTTTTCGGCAATTCTCCGGAATCCTTGCTCGATCCACTTCGAACCACTAAAAATGGCTTAGTGGACAGTACGGAGATCCAAAAGCTGGTCGCGCTCGAAGATCGCCACTGGTGGTACCGGGAGCGCCGGGCCCTGCTCGCCCGAAACCTCCGCCGACTGCCCGGAGTTCCTGGTCGAGCGCTCGACATCGGCGCCGCGGGCGGCGGCAACACCCGGGTTCTGCAGCGCCACGGCTGGTCACCGATTGCCGTCGAATACGGCCACGATGGCGCCCAAGCCGCCCACGACCGCGCATTACCCACCGTGCGCGGAGATGGCCGACATCTTCCCTTCGCCTCGGAATCGGTCGATCTGGTGGTGGCCTTCGACGTTCTGGAACACATTGACGACGACGAGCGGGTGGTCGCCGAAATGCGCCGGGTCCTCCGCCCCGGCGGCAGCGCCCTGATCACCGTCCCGTGCGACATGAAACTGTGGTCGGCCCACGACGAGGCGGTCGGCCACCTCCGCCGGTACACCCGCGGCACCCTGCGCACGGCCGTCGAGAGCGGCGGCCTGGAGATCGAGCGGATGTGGAGCTGGAACGTGCTCCTGCGCCCGGCCGCCGCCTACACCCGCAAACGGTCCACCAGCAGCGACCTGCGCAAGATGAACCCGCTGGTCAACGCGGCGCTCACCACCGTCATCGTCAGTGAGCGCTTCCTGCCCGTACAGTCGCTGCCCGGCGTCTCGCTGATGACCCGCGCCTTCCGCAGCCACTGACGCCGGGGCCTGGTGGCCCCGGCGTCAGACCTCACGGGCAGCTGACCAGGGTCTCCCCGGCCGTGCAGATGTCGGTGCCGGGACCGCCGTCGAGCTTGTCGACGCCGGGACCGCCGGCGAGCGTGTCGTTGCCGGGCCCCCCGTAGATCGTGTCGTTGCCGGTGTCACCCTGAACAGTGTCACTGCCGGAACCGCCGTAGACGACGTCGTTGCCGCCGAACGAGTTCACGGTGTCGTTCCCGGCCAGCAGACAGATCACGTCGTTGCCGGCCCCACCGGCCAGGAAGTTGTTCCCGGCCGTGCCGATGATCGTGCAACCCTTGGCGTTGTCGACCACGGTGTTCTGCACGGCGGTGTTGTTGCCCGCGACCGGATCGGCGAGCGTCCCCGCGACCTTGGCCGTGGCGACAACCGTGCCGGTGGCCTGCGGCTCGACCGTGAGCGTGATCGCCGCCGACGCGCCCTTGGCCAGGTTGCCGATGGTGCAGGTGGCGGTCGTCCCGGCGATCGAGCAGGTGCCCTGCGTGCTGGCGGCGTCGAGAATGACGCTCGCCGCCCCGCTCAGCGTCACCGTGGTGGTGACACCGGTGGCCGCATCCGGCCCGCTGTTGGTCACCTTGCTGGTCGAGACGAAGGTGCCGGCCAGCGCGACCGGGTCGGCCGAGTCGGTCGTCGTGACGCCCAGATCGGCCGAAGGCGCCGCCTTGATCGTCGTGGTCGCGCTGCCGGTGTTGTTGGCCTGTACGGGATCGGCCTGCTCGGCCTCGACGTCAGCCTTCGCGGTGATCGTTCCCGCCGCCGACGGCTTGACCGTCACCGTGATCGTGGCCTCGGCCCCGTCGGCCAGACCGCCGATCGTGCACACGCTGGCCGCACACGTCCCCTTGTCGCTAGTCACACTAACGACGGCCCGGGCCGCCCCGTCCAGCCCGATGGTCCCCTTCACACCGGTGGCGGCATCCGGGCCGCTGTTCTTGATCACCGCCTTGTACGTGTAATTCGTACCGACCTCGACCGGATCCGCCGGGCCCGAGGTGATCACGCCCAGGTCGGCCGCCGGTGGCAGCTTGATGACGGTGCTCGCGCTGCTGGTGTTGTTGGCCACGGCCGGGTCGGTCTGGTCGGCCTTGACGTCGGCCTTCGCGGTGATGGCGCCGGCGGCCGTCGGCCTGACGATCACGGTGACCGTCGCGGTGGCGTCCTTGGCCAGGTTGGCCATGGGGCACACGACGACGTTCTCGCCGTTGATGTCGCACAGGCTGCCGTGGTCGTTGACCGCGGACTGGATGGTGCGGGCGGCGCCGGTCAGGGTGACGGTGGCCTCGGCGCCGGTGGCCGCGTCGGGGCCGTTGTTCTTGACCACCGCCTTGTAGGCGTAGTCGGCGCCGACCTCGACCGGGTCGGTGGGGCCGGTCGTGGTCACGGCCAGGTCGACCGACTTGGCCGGGGCGACGGTCGTGATCGCCTTGGCGGTGTTGTTGGTTCGGTCGATGTCGATCTGGCCGGACTTCACGGTGGCCGTCGCCTCGATGGTTCCGGCCGCCTGCGGCTTGACCGACATCGTGACGGTGGGTTTGGCGTTCGCCGCGAGGGTGGGCCAGGTGCAGGCCACCGTGGCCGCGTTGACGGTGCAGGAGCCGCCCAGGCCGGTCGACGCGAACTCGATGGTGCGGGCGGCGCCGGTCAGGGCAATGGTGGCTTCGGCGCCGGTGACCGAGTCCGGGCCCAGGTTGGTCACCGGGGCGTTGTAGCGGAAGGCGGTGCCGGCCTCGGCCGGATTGGCAGTACCGGTGATGCTGACGCTCAGGTCGGCCCAGGGCGCGGTCACGCTCGCGACCGCCACGCCGTACGTGGTGTCGAGCCCGGTGGCCACGGGACTGAGCGTGTTGTTCGACGTGTCGAGCACACGCGAGTTGTTGCCGAGCCCGCTGAAGTAGACCCGCGAGCCGTCCGCCGTGGGAGCCGCCCCCAGGAAGGTGGGGCTGGCTACGGTGTTCTTGGAATTGTCGGCGGTGTCGATGACCGACAAGGCGCCGCCGGCGTGGCCGATGTAAAGATGCGCGCCGTCCGGGCTGATCGCCGCCGTGTAGCCGGGCGTGGGATCGGCGAACTGACCCTCGACCGCCAGGGTCGAGGTCTTGATCATCGTCACCTGACCGCCGCTGTAGCTGGTGACGTAGACACGGGAGCTGTCGGGCTTGATCGCCGCGGCATAGGGGTCGACAACCGGAATGGCCTTGATCACGGCATCGGTCGAGGTGTCGATCACCGAAACGGTGTCGGACCCGAAGTTGGGGACATACGCGAACCCGGTCGGCGCGATCCACACACCCATCGGGTCGTTCCCCACGGGGATCGTTTTGATGACCGCGTCGGTTGCGGTGTCGATCACCGACACGGTCGAGGCGCTCGAGTTGGCGACGTAGAGCTTCTGCCCGTCGTTGTAGAACTCGGCGTGACGGGGGCCGAGGCCGACCGTGATCGTCTTGACGACGGTGTTGGTGGTCAGGTCAATTTTGGACAGCAGGTTCGTCGAGAACTGGGAGACGTAGGCGGTCTTCCCGTTGGGAGCGACCGCGATGTTGAGCGGCCCGGCGCCCCCGGCGAACGTGCCCACCACGGTGCCGTCGGCGGTGTCGACGACGTTCACCGCGCCTTGGCCGTTCTTCATGCCGGTGAAGTAGGCCAGCGTCTTGGTGACCGCGGCGGCCGGACTGGCCGGCAGCACGGCCACGACCATGCCGGCGAGCAAGCCCGCCACCGCGACGAACGGCACTCTCCGCCGGGAGCGTCCCGGCGCGGTCACATCGGTATTTTGCATGCGCGGAATATACCCAAAAACGGACAAAAGCTACCGCCGGTAACGCTGCACGACCACTCCGCTGTCGTACGCCCGGGCACTCATGAAGGTGAAGGCCCGCACCTGAAAGTCTCGCGTGAAGAGCGGCCGCCCGGATCCGATCACCACCGGGTTCACCTTGAGGATCAGCTCGTCGATCTCCGGCAGCAGCGCCCCGGCGAGCTCTCCCCCGCCGCACAGCCAGATGCCCCGGCCGTCGCGTTCCTTGAGTCGCCGTACGTAGCTCACCGGGTCCTCGTCGACGACGGTGACCGTGGGGTCGGGGGCCGAGCGCATCGTCCGCGAGAAGACATGCTGGTCGAGGTGCGGGTAGGCGCTGGTGAGCCCGGCCGCCGCCGCCGGCTCGTAGGTGTGCCGGCCCATCACCACACTGTCGAACCGCTTGTTGGGCACGTCGGCGATCCCCAGCGCCGCCCGCGCGTGCACCGGGAACGTCTCGGGGAACTCCTCGATCAGGCCCGCGAAGTGGTCCCCCTCGACCGGGAAGAAACCGAAATCCCCGTCCGGCGCCGCGATGAAGCCATCGACGGTGACCGCCACGTAGTAAGTCAGTTCGCGCACGACTCTCCCTCGGTAACCACTACATCTGTCGTGGTCAACGTAGCACGGAGCTATCCTGCTCCGGTGCCCCGGAACCCCGAACGCCGTGCTCAGCTCGCCGACGCCGGCCTGCGTGTCCTCGCCGCCGAGGGGGCCCGCGGCCTCACCCACCGATCGGTCGACCGGGCGGCCGAGGTGCCGCCGGGCACCGCGTCGAACTACTTCGGGTCGCGCGATGCGCTGCTGGTGGCGCTGGGCCACCGCGTCTTCGAACGCCTCACGCCCGACCCCGCGCGCTTGGCCGCGTTCGCCGGTCGCGAGCCCGACCTGAAGCTGTTCACCGACTACATGCGCTACATCGTCGAACGCGCCACGGCCGAACCCGAGGTCATGCTGGCGCTGATGGAGCTGCGCCTGGAAGCCACCCGCCGGCCCGGCCTGGCCGAGCTGCTCGGCGACATCCTCCAGCGCGGCTACCGGGCCGACGTGGATTTCAGCCGGAAGGCGGGCTTCCCCACCGGGCCCTTCGACATCGCCCTGATGCACTACGCCATGGACGGCCTGCTCCTGGACCTCCTCACCCCGTCGATCAACGCCGGCCGCTCCCCGGAGGAGATCGTGGAGGCGCTGACCCGCCGCCTGATACCGGCTGGCCGGTAGCGGCGGTTTGCAGGTGGCGCCGATGGCGGGGCCGCCCGCGGAGACGACCGTGGGCGGTAAGAGAACCCCGGAGGGAGCCAGACCGATGACCGACCATGTAATGCACACCGGCTCGCACGTGGCGTGGCGCCACGTGTCCGTGGCCCAGCGGACGCTCGCCGTGCTGACCGCGGCCCTGCTCGCCGTCGACGCCTTTGTCCACCTGCATGACGCCGGGCAGTACGACCAGTTCCATTCATCCGTGATGAGCGAGGGAACACTCTTCCGCATCCAGGGCGTCGTGGCGATCGTGGTCGCCCTCGCGGTGCTGATCGCGCCGAGCGTACCGACCTGGATCCTGTCCCTGCTCGTAGCCGGAAGCGCCGCAGTGGCGGTGACCCTCTACACGTACGTCAATGTCGGTCAGCTGGGCTTCCTGCCCAACCTGTACGAGAACACGTGGAACGCGCCCGGCAAGGTGGGCTCGGCCGTGGCCGAGACGATCGCGGCCCTGCTCTCCATCGCGGGCCTGGTGCTCGCCGTACGGGCCCGCCGCCGCTGAGAAATCTTCCGGCCGGGTGCCGAATGGAGCGGGCGCCGATCGACGCGTTGCTGACAAGGCACCCGGATCTACTTCGACGGCGAGGCAAGACCGGGGTGGACGGGCCGTTCGCCCGAGACCAAGGAGCTGATCGCCGGCTTCTACCTGGTCGAGATGAAGTCGCGCGAGGAGTGCGTCGAGTGGTTCAAGCTGTACACGGCCGAGGACTTCGGCCACGAGTTCACCGCCGAGCAGCGGAAGGCCGTGGCCAAGCGGGAGGAGAAGGCCGCCGCCGGTTATGCCAGCTGACACCCACCGCACGATCGAGACGGTCTAGCTCGAGGAGTCCACTCCGGACATCGGCGAGCAGGTCGTGGCCGAGGCCGACAGCTTCGGCGACGACCTGCTGCGGCTGGTCTTCGTGGCGTGTCACCCCGCGCTCTCCACCGAGGCCCGGGTCGCGCTGACCCTGCGGATGCTCGGCGGGCTGACCACCGACGAGATCGCCCGGGCCTTCCTGGTGCCGGAGGCCACGGTGGCTCAGCGCATCGTCCGGGCCAAGAAGACCCTGGCCAAGGCCCAGGTGCCGTACGAGGTCCCGAGCGGCCCGGCGCTGCCGGCCCGCCTGTCCCCGGTCCTGGAGGTCGTGTACCTGATCTTCAACGAGGGTTACTCGGCCACGGCCGGCGACGACTGGATGCGGCCGGAGCTGTGCGCGGAGGCGCTGCGGCTGGGCCGGGTGCTGGCCCGGCCTTCCCGGTCCTGCGCGACAATCACCTGCTGCCCAGCGTCCGCGGCGGCCTCCTCACCCGGCTGGGCCGACCCGTCGAGGCTCGCGCCGAGTTCGAGCGGGCGGCCGAGCTGACCCGCAACCAGCGCGAACGCACCCTGCTCCGAGCCCGCGCCGCCGCCTGCAATGCCGGCCCCGCGCAGGACGCCCGCCCCGCGCAGGACGCCCGCCCCGCGCAGGACGCCGGCCCCGCGCAGGACTCCGGCCCCGCCCGCGGCGCCGGCTAGGAACCGGTCAGGGGCTGCTCGACGGTGCACCACCAACTCGTCCGGCCGCCGACCTTGCTCATGGCCATCGGGGCGCCGTCGCGGGGGCAGTGGCCGCCCGGCCGGCGGAACGGGATCACCCTGAGGGTGTGCACGCCGCCGTCCCGGATCGCCGCCCGGACGGCGCTGCGGGTGGCCCGCAGCAGGTGGACGACGTCATCGGGGGTGAGGCGGTCGACGCGGCGGCCCGGGTTGATCCGGGCCGCCCACAGAATCTGATCGGCCAGCAGGTTCCCGATGCCGGCGATGGCGTCCTGGTCGAGCAGCCGCGCCTTGACCGGGGCGGTGCCGAAGCCCAGCGCCGCCCGGAACTGGCCCGGCGTGACCGTCGCCGCGTCCGGGCCGAGACCCTCGACCGGCGGGTCCAGGCGGACGCGGCCCAGCCGCCGCGGGTCGACCAGCAGAAGCCGGCCGCCGTCGGCGAACGTCAGCGCGAACCGCGACCACCGATAGTCACCCGGAACCCGGCGCCCCTCCCAGTAGTCGCCGCCGTCGATCTCGCTGCCGTCCGGGTCGGCGATCACGATCTTGCCCGACATGCCGAGATGGATGCCCAGCTCGGGCCCGTCGTCGCTGGTGTCGCACCACATGCTCTTGCCCCGGCGATGGGCCGCGGTCAGCTCCCGCCCGAGCAGCGCGTCCCGGATCTGACCGGGAAGATGAGGGCGGCAGACGTACGAATCGGAGTCGTCGACCTCGACGATCTTGCGGCCGAGGCCGGACCGTTCGATGACCGCGCGCGCCGACTCGACTTCCGGCAGCTCCGGCATTGATCCCTCCGCGAGGTCAGCAGGCGGACCGGCCGCCCAGTTTCTCGGTGCTGTCGCGCTGGTACCCCACCTCGGCGCCGCCACGCAACGTGATGCTGTTGCAGCGGTGACTGGCCGGCGCGGAATGACTGACGAAGCTGGCCGTGCTCACCGTGTTGCCGTCGAAGGTTACGTTGGTCAGGTCGCCGTCCAGAATCGGCGGGTCCTGCGAACCCGTACTGCTGATGGTGTTGCCCGTGACGGCGATCTCCGCGTCGGCGATGGCGAAGGTGCCGTCGGTGTGCAGCACGAGCCCGCCGTGCGATTCGCGGAACGTGTTGTCGCGCAGCCGGATCCCCCGAGCCGAGGAGTCGGGCCTGTCCGCGCCGATCTCGAGGATGCCCTGCGTGTTGGAGCCGGTGTTGTCGTGCACGTCGAGGTCGTCGGCGTAGTTCCACACCTCGACGAAGCCGCCGTCGTAACCGTAGTCGTTGCTCGGGGCCCGGCAGTTGGTACAGCTGCTCCGGCCGATGTCGACGCCGTTGGCCTGCACGGCGAAGCCGAACGCGCCGTAGTCGTCGTCGCCACCGGGCGTGTCCAGCACCATGTGCAGGTCACGGACGGTCACCCCGTCGACCGAGGCGCCGGTCGCCTTGAGCAGCACCCCGACCCCCGCGTGGTCGATCGTGCTGGACCGGACCGCGCCGCGCTCGCCCTGGATCTCGACGGCGTTGCCCTTCGCGTTCGTGACCCGGACGTTCTCCAGAACCTGGTTGGCGCCGGTCAGCACCACGACGCTGTCGGCGTCGGCCATCCCGCCGTCGATGACCGGGAGGGCCCCGGAGCCGTACGCCGTGAGAACTGTGCCTTTGCCCTGAAGCTGAATGGTCGTGGCCGGCCAGGTGCACCCGCGGGCCAGCTCGATCACGGCGCCCTCCCGCGAGGTGGCGGCCCCGATGCTGCGCAGGGGCTGGGCGAGCGTGCCCTTGTTGCTGTCGTCGCCCTTCTCACAGTCGACGTGGATGCCGTTGTCGGGCGTGGGCGAGGGCGCCGGTTTCGATGTCGGGGTCGGTGTCGGCGCCGGCGACGTGATGTAGGTCGCCGGCCCCAGCTTGGCGGCGACAGACGACGGCGAGGCGGACTGGCTCACGGAGCGCACGGGCGCGCTCACGGGAGTCGTCCCGGCCGGGGCAAAGCCGACAAAAACCAGCGCGCCGCCCAGCGACACCGCCGCGGTGGTCAGGGCCAGCGAAAGGCGGACACGTCGGCTGGGCATCGGGCCACCCTACCTGACCTGCACCGTTGCCATATCGACCAAGATCAGCAGCGGGCGATGGCGGCAATCTGGCAAAGGCCCATAAGCCGGTAGAAGCCGAAACCGGAGACATAGGCTTTTGTCGATGGCCTGCCGGACGCGAGGCGGGTCGGCGCGCTGAGGTTCGCACTCTTCGACCGAAATGATCAGCTACGGGGGTATTCGATCATGCCCGGTTCGCTTCGCCGCGTGGCCGTGGCCGCCGCGCTCACCCTGACCATGGCCGGGCCGGTCGGCCCACCGACCGCAGGTTGCGCACCGCGATCGCCGGCCGTCGCCGCGCCACCGGCCACCGCGGGGTCACCGGTCGCCGCGGGGTCACCGGCCACCGCAGGACCGCGGGCTATCGCCGGCTAACGGCCACCGCGCGGTCGGCCACCGCGGCGACGCGGGCGATCGCCGGGCCAACGGCCACCGCGGGGTCGGCCACCGCGGCGACGCGGGCGATCGCCGGGTCACCGGTCGCCGCCGGGCGCAGGGCCACGAATGACAACATCGTCGGCATCGCGCTCGGGGAGGAGGCCGCGGCCGCGATGATCGAGTTCCGTCGCGGTGACGGCTCGGACCGCGTCGCCACCTGGCCCATCGGCACCGCGCCGGGTCAGTGGCGGCCCACTCCCCCGGGCTTCGCCCAGGAGCCGTGACGTTCATCGACGCGGTTTCGGTCGGTGAGCTGTTCGGCGCCCACCTCGCCGTCGTCAAACCGTTCGTCATCCGCCGCGCCACCGACTTCCGTACGGCCGGACCGCCCGCCCTCGGCAGCGCCGCCTACGCCCGCGACCTCAACGAGGTCGAGGCCCTCGGCTCGACCGCCGGCACGGTACGCACCCGTGACCAGACCGAGTCGGCCATCTGGTGGCACGACCTTGACGCGAGTGCCGGCGGCCTTCCTCGCCGCCGCGGCCGAGTTCGCGGCCGGAGTGCCTAACCCCGGGGTGCGGGTGCCGGCCCTTCGGTCAGCAGCCGAGGCGGGTGCAGGTTGTGGTGGGGCCCGGCGCCGGGGTGGTTTGGGCGTCGGGGGCGATCTTGTAGGTGATTTTGACGCTCGTGGTGCCGCCGGCGGGGGTCATGTCGATCAGTTGGGGGCCGAAGGGGCGGTCGCCGGCGGAGCAGAACTTGCTGGAGGAGCCGGAGCGGGTGGAGCCGTCCGGGCCGGTGGCGGTGATCTCGACCAGGCGGCAGCCGCTGGCCACGTGGTTGTTGCCCTCGAAGAGGATGGAGGGGCCGATCCAGGTCAGCGTCCCGGAGGCCACGCTGTTGCCGTAGACCAGGCGGAACGGCCTACGGTCGACCGGCGAGCAGCCATCGGCCGGGGTGCAGTTGACCGCGGTGATCACGCCGTCCGTGGTCGACCAGTAGGTGACGACGACACTGGCCGCGCCCTGCGGGAAGCTCAGCGAGCCCTGGAAGACGCGGGTGCCGTCGGCTTCCACGCCCGCGCACAACGGGCTCGAGGTGCCTCGCTGCCGCGAGCCGTCGTTGCCGGTGGCGAGGAATTCGACGTAGCGGCAGCCGCTCTGGACGTGGTTGCGGCCGGAGAACACCAGGGCGTCGGCGTTCCAGGCCAGGTCGCCGGTGGCCACGTTGGACCCGTTGGGCAGGGTGAACCGCGGGATGGCCTGGCCGCCGGCCCAGCCGGTGTCGGGGATGCGATTCTGAAGCGCGGGCGAGACGGTGTCGAAGATCCCCCAGTAGTACTGGCCCCAGGCTTGATCCGGCTTGCCGGTGGCCGTGCTCACGTGGCTGAACGCCTCGGCCCCGACCCAGCCCTGGAAATCCCCGGCGTCGTCGATGATCTGCAGCATCGGCCGCGGGTGGGAGTTGTAGAGGTAGCAGTCGGCGCCGCCGGCCAGCAGCATGCACCAGTACTCCTCGGTGTTGCGCCGCCCGCCGCCGACCTCGGCGATGTAGCGGGCCCGGTCCTTGTCCGGGTTGGTCTCGGAGCTGCACGACGTGCCGTGCTGGACGAAGCCCAGACACTCGGTGCCGGAGCACTTCTGCCACGGGTTCGCGGTGTTGTCGCCCTGCGCGCCGCTGAAGGTGAAGTTGCCACCGGCCCACTGCCGGTCGAGCAGACCGCCGTTGGTCAGCAGGAAGGTGCCGCGGTAGCGCTTCGAGTTGTACTTGCTGTCGTTCACGAGCTCGCTCATGCTCACGCGGGTCGCCGAGTCGAGAGCGGTGTTGCTGCCGTAGCCGACCCCGAACGTGGCGCTGTAGCTGCTGAACTCACCGGCCACCGGGTCGGGCACGTCCGGGTTGTTCGTGCTCCCCGTGTTGGCGTAGTAGGTCGGGCTGGTGATCCGGGCCAGCTTGCCGTCGACCAGCCCCGCCTCGACGGTCCAGGTCTCGCGCAGGTCGGCGATGTCCTTGCCGTCCCGGTCGGTCTTCCAGGTCACCACCAGCCGGCCGGTCGCGTCGTAGTCGAAGCTCCCGCGGAAGCCGCCGGTCGGATCACCTTGAAAGCCTTCGACCGTACGGACGTAGCAGTGCGGGACAGTCCCCGTACAGTCGGCCTTGACGGTGTTGACCCGCTCCGGGCTGTCGGCCTCGTTCCAGGTCCAATAGTTGGTCTCGGCCGTGCCGTCGTCGTGGAAGACGTAGTAGCCGAGCCGCACCCAGTTGCGCGGATCGTTGTTGTTGGTCAGGCCGCCGACCGAGACGACCCAGTTGGCCTTGCCGCCGGGCAGCGCGGGTGGGGCGGCCTGCGCGGCCCGGGGCGCCACCAGCATCGACACGAGCAGGGCGATCAGACTCGACACCACGAGCGCGCGTTGTCTCATGGCGGCCCATCCTAAATAGAGTGGGGCGTGCGCGCTGCCCGCCTCATCAACCTCGTCCTGCTGCTGCAGTCCCGCGGCACCCTGACCGCGGCCGAGCTGGCCGCCGAGCTGGAGGTGTCCGAGCGGACCGTCTACCGCGATGTGCTCGCGTTGTCCGCGGCCGGGGTGCCGGTCTACGCCGAGCAGGGCCGGGCCGGTGGGTACCGGCTGGTCGGCGGCTATCGCACGCGCCTGACCGGGCTGAGCCGGAGCGAGGCGGAGGCGCTGTTCCTGGCCGGGCTGCCGGGTCCGGCGGGTGACATGGGGCTCGGCGAGCCGGTCAAGGCCGTACGGAGGAAAGTGCTGGCCGCGCTGCCACCCGAGCTCCGGACGGCGTCGGAGGCGGCGGGGCAACGCTTCCACCTGGACGCGCCGGGGTGGTTCCGGGAGAACGAGCCGCCGCCGGCGTTGACCGAGCTGACACCGGCGGTCTGGCAGGATCGGGTGCTCACGGTGGCGTACCGCCGCCGTGAAGTTGTCACCCGCACCGTCGAGCCGTACGGTCTCGTGCTCAAGAACGGCACCTGGTACCTGGTCGGCAAGGTGTCGGGCGCCTTCCGGACCTATCGGGTCGACCGCATCGAGTCGGTCGAGGCCGGCGAGGACACCTTCGAGCGCGACCCGGCCTTCGACCTGCCCGGGTTCTGGGCCGAGCGCGCGGCCGAGTTCGTCCGGCAGATGCTCGGCGAGACGATCACGATCCGGCTCAGCCCGGACGGCCTGCGGCAGCTGCGGTTCGTGGCCGAGCCGGTGGCCGTGCGGGAGGCGCTGGACGCGGCAAGCGAGCCGGGCCCGGACGGGTGGGTCCGCACCCGCCTGCCGGTCGAGTCGCTGGACGTCGCGTACTCGTACGTCCTGCGTCTGGGCCCGGAGGCCGAGGTCCTCGAACCGCCGCCGCTGCGGGCCCGCCTCGCTGCGGCCGCGCGCCGGACCGCCGAGCTCTACCGGTAGCCGGTGACGTCCGCGGGCTTGCCGGGGTCCTGCACCTCGACCAGGTAGCGCCAGGCGTCGGGCCGGCTACCGTCAAGATCGGTGAAGCCGTACGCCTGCGCGAGCTCACCGCTCGACACGGACCGGCCGTTCCAGCGGGCCCGGTCCGGGTCCGCCGCCAGCGCCGCCACCGCCCGGCCGACGTAGGCGGGCGTCTCCGAGATCGCGAAGTGCGGCTCCTTCGCGGTGGCATCACGCCAGTTCTCCTCGCGGACGCCGTAGTGGTCCAGCATCATCTCCGAGCGCAGCCAGCCTGGGGTGAGCGCGACGGCCGTACCGCCGTGGTCGGCCAGCTCCTTGGACCAGACGAAGGCGAGCCGGTTCACCGACCACTTGGCCAGGTCGTAGAAGACCGACAGCCGGTAGTTGGTGGAGTTGTACTCGGTCGTCCCGTCGCCGATCTCCAGGACCAGCCCGCCCGGCCGCCGGATCAGCAGGGGCAGCGCGTAGTGGCTGGTGATGATGTGCGTGTCGACGGCCTGGCGGAGCAGCTTCTGCCCGGCCTCGAGCGACTGTTCCCAGACCGGCTTGTTCCAGGTGGTCAGCGGGTCACCGCCCCACACGTCGTTGACCAGGACATCGAGCCGCCCCTGCTCCTCGTCGATCCGCCGGACGAGCCGCTCGACCGGCCCGGCCTCCAGGTGGTCGACGGCGATCCCGACGCCGGTGCCGCCGGCCGCCGTCACCAGCTCGGCCGTCTCCTCGATCGTCTCCGGCCGGCCCATGGCCGAGGGCCGCTCCCGCGTGCTGCGCCCGGTCGCGTAGACCGTCGCCCCGGCCGCGCCGAGCTGCACCGCGATCTGCCGGCCGGCCCCGCGCGTGGCCCCCGCGACGAGGGCGACCTTTCCGCTGAGTGGTTTCGTCATGAGCCCGATCCTGCGCCGAAAACCTGACAGCGGGTGTCCGACTTTCCCGGGAACATCCGCCGGCCGGGCCATGCTGAACCTGTGGTGATCAACCTTTCGCTGCTGGACCGCTCCCGCACCCGGGCCGGCGAACCCGAGCCGGCAGCCCTGCGCGGCACGGTGGCGCGGGCGGTCCAGGCGGAACGGCTCGGCTACGGCCGGCTCTGGGTGGCCGAGCACCACGGCGTCCCCGGCATCGCCGGTTCGGCCCCGTCCGTGCTGCTGGCCGCGGTGGCCGGTGCGACGACGACCATCCGGATCGGCTCGGCCGGGGTGATGCTGCCGCACCACCAGCCGTTGGTCGTGGCCGAGCAGTTCGCCACGCTGTCCGCCTTCGCACCGGGCCGGGTCGACCTGGGGCTGGGCCGGTCGCCCGGCTTCACCGCCCCGGTCCGCCGCGCCCTGCGCCAGCCCGACCGCGACCGCGCGCCCAGCTCGACCACCACTACTGGCCCAACCTCCGCCGCCAGCCCAGCCTCCGCTGCCAGCCCGGCCTCCGCTGCCAGCCCGGCCTCCGCTGCCAGCCCGGCCACCACCGCCAGCCCGGCCACCACCGCCAGCCCGGCCACCACCGCCAGCCCGGCCACCACCGCCAGCCCGGCCACCACCGCCAGCCCGGCCGCCGGCTCGGGCTTTGCCGCCGACCTGGCTGAACTGCGTGGCTTTCTCACTGGGACCGCGGAGATCGGCCTGCACCCGCAGCCGGAGGGCCCGATCCCGCTCTACGTGCTGGCCACCGGCAGCGGGCTGCAGGTCGCGGCCGAGTTGGGGCTTCCGGTGATCGTCGGCGGACCGTTGCTGGGCGTCGGTGGCGACCCCGCGCCGGGCCTGGAGGCGCTGGCCCGTTACCGCCGCGCTTTCCGGCCGTCGGAGCAGCAGGCGCAGCCCTGGGTCGCGGTCAGCCTTGACGTGCTGGTGGCCGACACCGCCGCCGAGGCCGCCGATCTGCTGCTGCCCGAGGCTTGGGCGATGGCGCAAAGCCGTACCACCGGGGTCTTCCCGCCCTTGGAACCGGTGGCCGCCGCCAGAGCCGCCGCCCGGACCCCGCGCCAGCAGCAATATCTCGAACGGACGGCCGCCGCGGCCGTCGCCGGCACCTCGGCCCAGGTGGAGAGCCGGCTCGGCGAGCTGATCGAGCGAACCGGCGCGGCCGAGCTGGTCGCCGCCGGCAGCACCTTCGACCGGGCCGCGCTGGCCGCCTCCGACGCGGCGCTGGCCGCCCTATTCCAGCCCGCCCGATGACCAGGGCGCCCGATGACCGGGCCGCCCGATGACCAGGGCGCTCGATGACCAGGGCGGCCGATGACCAAGGCGGCTGAGCCGTCAGCTCGGATTGGCCTGTGACATCAGGAAGCGGGTCACGGCCGGCGTGAACTCGTACGCCAGCTGGGGCACGTGGCTGCCGCCGTTGATCGTCCACGACTCGACCGTGGCGCCGCCGGCGCAGTCGTCGCCGGACGTGCGTACCGTCGTCTCCGGCCCCGGCAGATCGGTGACCAGGTCGAGGGCGGGGGCGTCGCGGACGTCCCCGGCGCACCGGTCGTAGCCCCGCCACCGGCTGACCGTGGTCGCCGCCGACGGGTAGTCGCCGGTCCCGTTCGAGCCGCCCTCGAACGCGATGGTCTCGTCGGCGCTGCTGTGCACGGCGAGCACGCCCACCGGCTCGGACGGCCGGCACTTGTCGGCGTCGTTCCAGGTGGCGCCGTTGAGCGAGACGATCGCGGTGACCTGATCGGCGTGATCGCAGGCCATCCGAAACGCCATGAAACCGCCGTTCGAATGGCCGATCAGATAGACGCGGGACCGATCGATCCGGTACTCCTGCTGCATCGCGGCGATGAGCTCGCTGAGATACCGCGAGTCGTCGGGTTCCGGGCCGTAGAAGGCGCAACACGCGTCGGTGGCGTTCCAGAACTGGTCACCCCGGTCGTCGACTGTTCCCTCCGGCCGGGCGTAGACGAACCCCAGCCGCTCCGCCTCCTGGCCGAGCTTGAAATACGCCTCCAGCTCGTTCGCGTTCGACGAGTACCCGTGCAGCCCGATCACCAGCGGCGGGGGCCGGACCGGGTCGTACGACTCCGGCACGTGCACGTTCACCCGCCGGCCCCCGAACTCCACCGCGCCGGTCCCGTGACTCTTCGGCCACCGGATCGGCTCCGGCTCGTCCGGTGTCGAGCCGCACCCCATCGTCACCATGACGGCCACCGCGGCCACCCACCACCTGTGCCGAGCCATCACGCCTCCCCCGGACGGGTGCGCCGCCGAGCGTACCGGGCCCAGGCTCACCGCGGGATCGGGCGATAGACCAACTCCTGGGTGCGGCCGTCGAAGGTGCGGGATTCGAGCAGCTCCAGGTCGAAGTCGCCGGCGCCGCCGAGGACGGGGCTGGTCCCGGTCCGGCCCGAGATCACCGGGAAGATCGTCACCTGGAGCCGGTCGACCAGGCCGGCCGCCATCAGGGCCCAGTTCAGGGACAGGCTGGCCTGCGACCGCAACGGCACATCGGACTCCTCCTTGAGGCGGCGCACGATCTCCACCGCGTCGCCGCGCACAATCGTCGCGTCCGGCCAGCCGAGCGTGTCCGTCAGCGTCGACGAGATCACCGTGGCCGGCATGCGCATCGTCCGGCGATTCCACTCGTCCAGCGCATTGGGGTCGAGCCCGGCCGACATGATCTCCGCGTTCTCCCGGAACGTGGTCGCCCCGAAAACCATCCGCTGCTCGGTGCCGAACAGCCCGGCCCGGTGCGCGAGCAGCTCAGGCCCCTGCTTGCTCCAGTAGCCACCCCAGTCGGCCCCCTCGGCGTACGACCCGTAGCCGTCGAGGGTGGCGAAGACGTCCCAGGTGTAGAGCGCGCTCATGTCAGTTCCCTTCGTAGTGGGGCGGGTCTCACCTACTCCACGAACAGCCCCCACTCGATCCGACAGCTTCCACCGGACTGGCGCACTTCGACCGGGACCGCCATCGTGTCACCCATGGTGAACTGGGTGGACGGGGCGATCGACAATCCACGGCCGGCGTCGGACACGGCGGTGCGGCAGGCGCAGGACGAACTGGAGGTCGCCCTGCCTCCGGAGTTCCTGGCCGTCGCCCAGACTCATCAGGGCGCCGCCCCGGTTCCCGCCTCGATCGACCTGCCCAACGGCTTCGGCACCGCGGTCGACCACCTGCTCCATTTCGAGGATTCCCCGTTCACCAGCAACATCGTCGCCGCCGTCTTTCCCCTGCTGGACGTGCTGGATGAGGGCATCATCCCCTTCGCCGCCGACGCCGGCGGCGACTTCTTCTGCTTCGACTACCGCGCCGACGACAATCACCCGTCGGTCGTCTTCTGGAGCGTGGACTGGGGCGTTGTGCCGCTGGCCCCGACCTTCACCGACTTCCTCGGCCTGCTGCGTCGATAACGAGCAGCCACCGCCCGGTCTCAGGGCGGTGGCTGCGGGCTGAGGAAGCGTCAGTCGGTGCCGGACTCCATGGCGGCCTGGTCCAGCAGGTCGTCGTTCTGGGTGGGGGTGGCGCCGCGGGAGGCGATCTCCTCGGCGCCGCCGGCGGGGAGGGCGCCGACCAGGCCCGACGGGCTGCCGACCATGCCCAGGCGGGCGTACTGCTCGAGCTTGGCGCGGCTGTCGGCGATGTCCAGGTTGCGCATGGTGAGCTGGCCGATGCGGTCGGCGGGGGCGAAGGCGGGGGTCTCGGTGCGCTCCATCGACAGCTTGTCGGGGTGGTAGCTGAAGGCGGGGCCCGTGGTGTCGAGGACCGAGTAGTCGTCGCCGCGGCGCAGGCGGAGGGTGACCTCGCCGGTGACCGCGTTGCCGACCCAGCGCTGCAGGGACTCGCGCAGCATCAGGGCCTGCGGGTCGAGCCAGCGGCCCTCGTACATGAGGCGGCCCAGCTTGCGGCCCTCGTTGTGGTAGCTGGCCACCGTGTCCTCGTTGTGGATGGCGTTGACCAGGCGCTCGTACGCGATGTGGAGCAGCGCCATGCCGGGCGCCTCGTAGATGCCGCGGCTCTTGGCCTCGATGATCCGGTTCTCGATCTGGTCGGACATGCCCAGGCCGTGCCGGCCGCCGACGGCGTTGGCCTCGAGGACCAGGTCGACCGCGGAGCCGAACTCCTTGCCGTTGATCGAGACGGGGCGGCCCTCGGCGAAGCCGATCGTCACGTCCTCGGTCGCGATCGCCACATCCGTGTCCCAGAACTTGACGCCCATGATCGGGTCGACGAGCTCGATGCCGGCGTCGAGGTGCTCCAGCGACTTGGCCTCGTGGGTGGCGCCCCAGATGTTGGCGTCGGTCGAGTACGCCTTCTCGGTGGAGTCGCGGTACGGCAGGTCGTGGGCGAGCAGCCACTCGCTCATCTCGGTGCGCCCGCCGAGCTCGGCCACGAACTCCCGGTCGAGCCACGGCTTGTAGATCCGCAGCGACGGGTTCGCCAGCAACCCGTACCGGTAGAACCGCTCGATGTCGTTGCCCTTGAAGGTCGAACCGTCGCCCCAGATCTGCACCTGGTCCTCGAGCATGGCCCGGACGAGCAGGGTGCCGGTGACGGCGCGGCCCAGCGGCGTGGTGTTGAAGTAGGTGCGGCCGCCGGACCGGATGTGGAACGCCCCGCAGGCCAGGGCGGTGAGGCCCTCCTCGACGAGGGCGGACCGGCAGTCGACGAGGCGGGCCAGCTCGGCGCCGTAGGCGATGGCGCGGTCGGGCACGGAGGTCACGTCGGGCTCGTCGTACTGGCCGATCTCGGCGGTGTACGCGCAGGGCACAGCGCCCTTCTCACGCATCCACGCGACCGCGACCGACGTGTCGAGGCCACCGGAGAAGGCGATGCCGACCCGCTCGCCGACGGGGAGGGAGGAGAGAACCTTAGTCACGCGCTAGATTATGCAACACTCTGCATTTTCATGCCAACTCGCCACCCCGCCGTTCGAGGGACGCGGTGACCGCATCGTTAGACTTCCTCGTTCGCGGCCCTTCGGAATGGATCGGCATGTCTCTCTACAGCAGCCAGCGCCTGCACACGTTTCGCATGATCGTCACCGGTGGCGGCACCGGCGGGCACACGTACCCGGCCCTGACCACGGTCAATGCCCTCCAGGCCCGGCTCGCCGAGACCGGCACCACGCCCGAGCTGTTGTGGGTCGGGGTGGCCGACGGGCTGGAGGCCACCATCGCCGTACGCAACAACATCCCGTTCCGGGCCGTCACCACCGGTAAGGTCCGGCGTTCCCTGAGCCCCAAGGATCTGGCCCGTAACGTCGCCGACGCGTTCCGCATCCCGCTCGGCATCGTGCAGGCCGCCCTCACGGTGGCCCGGACCCGGCCGTCGGTCGTGCTCAGCACCGGCGGCTTCGTGTCCGTGCCGATCGGCCTGGCCGCGGCCCTGTTCCGGGTGCCCTACCTGATGCACGAGCAGACCCTGAGCCTGGGCCTGGCCAACCGGCTGCTCGCCCGCTTCGCCACCCGGGTCCTGCTCAGCCACGAGGCGTCGCTGGAGCACCTGCCGGAGCGGGCCCGCAGCCGCGCGGTGGTCACCGGCAACCCGATCCGGCCCGCGGTGCTGGGCGGCGACCCGGGCAAGGGCTTCGCCGCGTACGGCCTGGACCCGTCCGTCCCGCTCGTGCTGGTCACCGGTGGCGCGACCGGGGCCCGGCAGATCAACCGGATGCTGACCGGAGCCCTGCCCCACCTGCTCCAGCACTGCCAGATCGTCCACCAGTGCGGCAGCCACGGTTTGGCCGAGATGCAGCAGGTGGCCGCCGAGCTGCCGGCCCCGGTCGCGCACCGCTACCGTGTGGTCGAGTTCATCCACGACGAGCTGCCCGATCTGCTGGCCGGGGCCGCGGTCGTGGTCGCCCGCAGCGGGGCCGGCACCGTCGCCGAGCTCACCGCGCTCGGCAAACCCAGCGTGCTGGTTCCCTACCCGTTCGCGGCCGGCGACGAGCAGCGGGTCACCGCCCGCCATCTCGCCGAGCGGGGCGCCGCGGTCATGCTCGACGGCGATCAGGCCGGCCCGGCGGAGCTGTACGCCACCATCAACGGCCTGCTTTCCGACCCGTACCGCCGCACGGAAATGGCCCGGGCGGCCGCCGCCCAGGGCCGAGCCGACGCCGCCTCCCGCATCGTCACCGAGATCCTGTCGGTCTCCGCCGAGCGTTGAGACCCGCCGCGGCGGCGTGACTCTGACCCGGCAAGCGTGCATCAGGCATTTACGATCGCCGGGTGCACATCCCGCTGCGGAGAGCGGCCCCGGGCGCCTCCAGCCCGGCCGCCGCTCCCCCGCCGGCCACCCTTCGACCCACCCCTCCCCAACCGACCGCAACCGAGCCGGCCGCGAACGGGGCCGCCTCGGGGCTCGCCGTTGCGGGTGCGCTGCCGCCCTGGACGCCGCCGCAGGTGGCGCCGGGGCGCCCGGATGCGCGCCGGCTGGCTGGCCACGGCCGTGCTGCTCGCGCACACCGTGGTGATCGGCCTGTTCGCCGTCCCACTGGCCGGCTTCGCCCCGCAGGAGGCGCCCGTCCACATCCGCCACGACCCGGGCGGCCTGTATGGATTCTTCCTCGGCACCGTCCTGATCGGGCCGGCCCTGCTCGCCGCCGTGGGTGGGCTGTTCCACCGCCCGGAGCCACCGTGGCGGCCGGGTCTGCGCGACAACCGCCCCGAGGACCGCGACGACCGCACCGACTCCCTCGTCGCTACGATCGCCCTGGTCACCGGGGTGCCATGGGTGGCCGGATGGCTGGTCCTGTCCCTGCTCACCATCAGCTCGGCCAACCGCTACGAGCTGCCCCTGATCCCGTCCAGCGGCATGCGCGTCCTGGCCGTCGGCGCCGCTCTGGCCGTGCCGTCGATCGCGGTCGCCGTCTTTCCTGAGCCGCATCAGGATTTCCGGCGGCCCGGGTGAGGTCTCGGCGCGCCAGCTGGCCCTCGGCGCTCCCGTCCTGCTGCTCGCCACGGCCCTGATCGCGCCAGCTGGCCCTGGGCGCTCCCGTCCTGCTGCTCGCCACAGCCCTGATCGCGCAGCTGACCCGCGTCGCCAACCCGGACCTGGTCGGTTTCGCGACGGTCCTGCTCCTGCCATCCGGCTACGTCCACATCCAGCGCCGCCTCGCCCGCCGGAAGTAGGCATTCGCGTCGGCGGCGGTCTTCCTGCGGGCCGAGCGCGACCGGTCCTTCCGCCTGCACGGGGCCGCCCCCGAGCCCTCGAGTTATGGCGCCGACTTGTGGAACAGCCTGCGCCGCGTCACTTCGTGAGGGCGAGCAGGCTCTCGGCCGTCTCGGCGATGGTGTCCTCGATGGGGCGGGCCTTCCAGCCGAGCAGGCGTTCCGCCTTGGCCGAGGTGGCGTCGAGGTTGCGGCCCAGGATCAGGCGCAGGGCGGCCATCTGCGGGTTGACCCGGGCGAGGCCGCGCGACACGGCCAGGGGCATCTCCCGGGTCGGCACCTTGGCCGCCCGGTCGCCCAGGCGGGCGCGCAGGATCGCCGCGAGGTCGCGCTGCCACAGGCTGTGGCCGGCGGTGGCGATGAAGCGCTCGCCCGCCGCGGCCGGCTCGGTCATCGCGAGCAGGTGCAGCGACGCCACGTCGCGGACGTCGACGTAGCCGGTGGCGAATTTGAGCAGTGCCGGCTGGGAGCCGTCGAGCAGGCGGGCCAGGCCGCTGAGCGACGGCGAGTAGTCGGGGCCGAGGACCGGGCCGAGCACGGCCGTCGGGTTGACGGTGGCCAGTTCCAGCCCGTCACCCTCGCCGGCCACGAACTCCCAGGCCGCCCGCTCGGCCAGGGTCTTGGACCGCTGGTACGGCGCGAGGTCGGCGTCGAGGTTGGTCCAGTCCTGCTCGGTGAACGGGGTCTCGCGCGGCTCGTGCCCGTACGCGATCGCGCCGATGGCCGAGGTCATCACCACCCGCCGCACACCCGCGGCCCGGGCCGAGCGCAGCACCCGCAGGGTGCCGTCGATGGCCGGCCGGACCATCTCGTCGGCCGTGCGCGGCACCTGGGTCAGCGTCGGCGACGCCACGTGCAGGACGAAGTCGCACCCGGCGACCGCCTCCGGCCAGCCCTCGTCGCGGCCCAGATCGGCCCGCACCACTTCCAGGTCGGCGCCGAGGCCGGCCTGCTCTCGCACCTGCGGCTCGCGAGCCAGGTCGCGCACGGTCGCCCGCACCGAGTACCCCGCACTGAGCAGGGCCAACGTACACCAGCTGGCGATGTAACCCGAACCGCCGGTCACCACTACCTTTGTCATGAATCAAAGGTAGTGGAGAGCTCTCCGCTTAGTCAACGGTCAAGCGGAGAATTCTCCACTTGAGCGGTCAGGCCGTCGAGGATCAGCCCCAGCATGGGCTGCGTGCGCTCCGGCGCGGACCGCCACAGGGCACCCGTGAGCTGCAGGAAGTCGGCCGGGTCGGCGTCGGCGCGGATGCTGCCGTCGCGCCGGCCGGCGTCGAGCAGATCGGTGATCGCGGCGAGCACCGGGCCGTACGTCTGCTCGGTGATCGACTTGTGCGTGTCCGGGCTGAGCGCGGCCCCGAGCGCGTGCTTCTTGCGCATCGCGTCGACCAGGTCGGTCGTCCACCGCCGCAACGCCTCCACCGGGGCCGAGGCGGCGAGCAGCTCCGGCACCGAGCCGATGAGCCGGCCGACCTCCTCCTGGTAGATGTCCAGGATGAGCGCCTCACGCGACGGATAGTTCCGGTACAGCGTCCCCGGGCCGACACCCGCCCGCTGCGCGATCTGGTTCATCGACGTGTCGCCGTCCTCGGCGAAGGCCACGCGGGCGGCCGCCAGGATGCGGGCCCGGTTCTCCCGGGCGTCCGAGCGGACCATGCCTACAGGAACCGTTCCGGGTCGAACTGGTCGAGCTCGATGATGCGGACCCGGGGCAGGACACTGGTGAAGCAGCCCGCGTCCTCCTCGATGTCGAAGATCTGCAGGCCGGGCAGGTCGGAGAAGCCCGCGTTGAGGAACTCCTTGAACCCGACGACCCCGACCTGGCGCTCGCCGCCGAGCAGAGGCTCGATCTGCGGCAGGAAGTCGCCGTCGTGACTGGCCAGCAGCACGTTGCCGTCCCGGCGGGCGATCGCCTCCAGGGTGCGCTGGATGCCGATGTCGACGACCTTCTGATCCGGCGCGCCGGCCAGCGCGATCGGCCGGTAGCCCATGCTCAGCAGGGCCCGGATGAACGGCATGGGCAGGGCGCCGCCCGAGGCGTTGAGGAAGAACAGGCCCTTGACCGGCTGCTCCCACGTGTCCTGGGCGAACTCCCGCAGGCGTTCCCAGCGCGGCCGCTCGGCCGGGGCCGGCCGGCGGTCCAGCACGCTGTTGCCGAGGGTGGCGTCGATGTTCTCCCCGTCGACGATCAGGTAGGTGACGGACTCCGGTGTGCCGGGCATGAGCGTGCCTTTCCGTTTCCGTACCGACCAGTTCTGCCGTGTCAGCGTACTTCGAGGTGATCCCGGGCGGAGCGGGGCCGGGCGCCGTTTGGGCTCGCGCCCGGCCGAGAAGCCCGCGCCGCGTGTCCGAGGCCGGCCGTGCTGACCGCCCTTGCAGGCTGGCGCGCTACGCGGCGTACCCCAGGATCTTCGCGGCGAGATCGGCCATCACCTCGGTGGCCCCGCCGCCGATGCCGAGGATCCGCATGTCGCGGTAGTGCCGCTCGACCTCCGACTCGCGCATGTAGCCGGCGCCGCCGTGCAGCTGGACCGCCTCGTCGACCACGTACTTACCGGCGTCCACGGCGGCGTTCTTGGCCAGGCACGCCTCACCGGCGACCATCTCGCCCGCGGCGTGCCGGGCGGCCACCCGCCGCGTGTAGGTGCGGGCCAGCTCGATGCGCTGCCGCATCTGGACCAGCTTGTGCCGCACCACCTGCCGGGCGATCAGCGGCCGGCCGAACGTCTCGCGGTCCCGGGCGTACGCCACGGTGAGATCCAGACAGCGCTGCGCCACCGAATAGGCGTGCACCGCCATGATGATCCGCTCCGGCCCGAACACCTGGGCGATCAGCGCGAACCCCTCGTTCTCGCCGCCGATCAGGTTGCGGGCCGGCACCCGGCAGCCGGCGAACGACAGCTCCGCGGTGTCCGAGCAGAGCCAGCCCATCTTGTCGAGACGCCGTGACACCGTGAACCCGGGCGTGCCCTTCTCGACGGCCAACAGGCTGAGACCGGAGGCCCCAGGCCCGGCCGTACGGACCGCGGTGGTGACGAAATCGGCCCGCGCCCCCGAGGTGATGAACATCTTGGCCCCGTCGACCACGTAGTCGTCGCCGTCGCGGACGGCGGTGGTGCGCATCGCGGCAACATCCGACCCGCCGCCGGGCTCGGTGATGCCCAGCGCGCACACCACCTCACCGGCCAGCGCGGGCCGCACGAACCGCTCGATCAGCGCGGCGTCCCCGGTCGCCACGATGTGCGGCAGGGCGATGCCGTGCGTGAACAGCGCGGCGTGACAGCCCGACGAGCCACCCGCTTCGAGGAACGCCTCGGTGGCGACCACGACGTCGACGATGTCCCCACCGTCGCCGCCGTGCTCCTCAGCGAAGCCGATGCCGTACAACCCGGCCCGGCGATGCAGATCCCGCGGCACCTCACCGTCCCGCTCCCACTCGCCGAGGTGTGGGACGACCTCCCGGCGCACGAACCGCCCGGTCGCCTCGCGCAACGCCAGCCGCTCACTCGTCTCGAACGGATCGTCATACATCGCCGGGCCCTCCCCACGTCGCCGCACCGGCGACAATGGACACAAGCCGCCGCCTCCATGCTGCGGCAGACGTCCGGCGCAGGGCCAGGCCCCCGGCCGGTTTACTTGTCCATGCCGATGGAGCTGACGGTGTCGTTCGGCATCTTGGTGTGGATGTTGAAGTCCAGGGCCTGACCGGCGTTGATCTTCATGGCCACCCGCTCCGGGTGCTGCGAGTTGTAATTGCCGTCCTCGAAGACCCACACGGGGTGCGCGGAACGGTTGTAGATGGAGGAAATCGAATCGTTGAGATTGGCGCTGTTGGTGTAGTAGTAGAAACGGAAGTCGGTGATGCCGTTGCCCGGGGTGAGGTCGCGGAAGACCTTGACCGATCCGTGCAGGCCCCAGTCCTGATAAAGGCAGACCTCGTTGGCCCCACACGTGTAGGCCGCCTGCGCCGGTGAGGCCAGGGCCACCGTGGAGCCCAGCACCGCCAGCGCACTTACGACTGCAGCTCTGATCTTCATGCCATCGACGCTAATGCGGCCCACTTTACGGCCACTGAATGACTCGTGGAGGTGACCGATGCCACACCCTCTGAATTTCTTCTGAGACACGCCGCGCGATCAGCGAATGTCATGAGCGGGCAATATTCGCACCCCTTTCGGCCGCGCAGATATCCATTAATGTGTGTCGATAGCCGACGGAGGAGGGCGCATGGAGACGCAGAAATTGGCCGGGCCGGTCTGGTCGCTGTTCCGCATCGTGGTGGGGTTGTTGTTCGCGTTGCACGGCGCCAGCACGGTGCTCGGGCTCTTCGGCGGCAACAAGGGCTCGGGCGACGCGCTGCCGCTCGGCCAGTGGCCGGGCTGGTGGGCCGGGCTGATCCAGCTGGTCTGCGGCCTGCTCGTGCTGGCCGGCGTCCTCACCCGGCCGGCCGCGATCCTGGCCTCCGGCTCCATGGCGTACGCCTATTTCACCGTGCACCAGCCGCAGGGGCTGCTGCCGATCGAGAACGGCGGGGTCTCGCCCGCGCTCTACGCCTGGTCGTTCCTCGCCATCGCGGTCCTCGGCGCCGGGCCGTGGTCGGTCGAAGCGCTGGTCAAGCGCCCGGCCGGCGCCGAAGCCGCAACCGTCACGCCCCGCTGAGCAGCCGGCCCACGTTCTCCGGGGCGAAGAACTCGGCCGGGGAGGTGACGCCCGAGTTGAGGCGGGCGAACGCGTCCTGCCCCTCGCGGCTGCCGGCCAGGGCCGACATCAGCTGGACGGTCTGCTCGTCCGGTGGCTGCAGCGAGGCGATGCCCAGCGTCATCTGGTAGGCCGGCATGGCCCGGGTGTCGCGCCGGGTCTGGTAACCGGCCAGGGCCTGGTCCCACGCCGTGGCCCCGCCGAGCGTCTCGTCCAGGGCGCCGGCGAGGCCCTCGGCGTCGAGGAAGGCGTCGGTGATGCCCTGGGCGGTGATGAAGTCACGGTTGTAACCGGCGTCGCCGACCAGCGCCCAGCCCGGACCCCAGGGCGTACGGAAGTAGTTGGGCACCGACATGCCGACGATGCGCTCCTCACGCTTGGCGTCGCGGATCCGCTCGGCGAACGCCGGCGACAGGGCGAACGTCGCCATCAGCGCCGCCTCGACGTCGTCGCGGTGCTCGGCCATCTCGGCGTGCGGCCAGCCGCCGATGACCAGGGTCAGATCGTCGTTGGTGGGGCACACCGCCCAGCCGCGGCCGGGCCGGCTGTACGCCTCGAAGGTGTCGGTCGGCAGGTTGCTCCAGTAGGAGTAGTAGCCGACCGTGAGCGGCGGCTGGTCCTCGTACACCTGGGGTTGCACGGTCTTGGCGACCACCGAGTTGCGCCCGTCCGCCCCGGCCACCACACGGGCCCGTTCCGTCACGGCGGCCCCGTTGGCGTCGTGCCCGCGGATGCCGGTCACCCGGCCGTCGTCGACGGTCACCTCGTCGACCGTGAAACCCTCGCGGACCTCGGCCCCGGCCTCGGCCGCGGCGTCGAGGAGGATCTTGTCGAGGAGCGTACGGCGGGGGGCGTAGGCGTACGGTGAGTCGGCGCTGCCCGGCGCTCCGGCCAGGGTGAGCGGCCCGAAGTCGAACGAGTACCGGCCGACCGGCGGGCACCCGGTCGCCGCGACCCGGTCGAGCAGCCCCCAGCGGGACAGGGCGGCCGCGCCCGGCGGGTGGATGACGTGGGTCGACACCGTGTCGCTGGGGAAGGTGGCCCGGTCGACCAGCAGCGTGCGGTAGCCGCGGCGGGCCAGCAGCATCGCGAGGGGCGAACCGGCGCAGCGCGCCCCGACCACGATGACGTCGTACGTCGATTCCGTCATCCCGCCATCCTGGTGAACAAGGCCGGTCGAATCAACACTCAACTGAGCGGCGGAGGCGTCGATGGTGATGGTGTGCCTGTTCCGCCGATCTTCGCCGACCGGGCGTTCCAGGCCGTCACCGCCCTGACCGTTGTCGATGTCGGCGCATTTCTGCTGCAGGAGTGGGCCGGGCGGTTGTGGCCCGCGCCGGTGAACTGGCTGCTGATGATCGCGGTCATCGTCCCCACTCTGCTGCTCTGCCACCGGGTCCGGACCGACCCGGCGTCCGCGCCGGCGGTACGCCGTTACTGGCGCACCGTCCAGGCCGGTATCTCGCTGTTCGTCGGCGTGGCCGGTCTGCGGGTCCTGTTCGAGCTCGGCGCCGGTGGCTGGGCGCTGCCGGCCTCGGTGGTGCTGCACGTGATCGGCGGCCTCGTCCTCACGTGGCCGCTGGTCGGCCTGCCCTTCAGCGCCCAGGGCCGCTCCCGCATGCTCGGGGTCTGGCTCGACCTGGGCACCCTGTCGGCCGCGGCCGGCCTGCTCATCTGGCACTTCGCCGCGTCGGCCCAGTTCACCGACGGCCGGGTCACCCTGCCCCGGGTGCTCGCTGCGATCGCCATCATGGGCGCCGGCCTCAACGGCGTCTACCTGGCGGCGAAGGTGGTGCTGGCCGGGGTCGACTCGTTCGCCCGGCGCGGGCTCTACTGGATCGGCACGTCGGCGCTGATCGGCGGCCTCGGCTCGGCCATCAGCTTCCTGCACCCCCACGGGCTCGGCGGCAACCTGCTCGTGCTGGTGCTCCCGCTGGCCGCCTACGCGGCCGCGGTCGGCGCCCGGGTGCAGGTGGTGGACACCGCGGCCGGCAGCCGGCCGCGGCGGTCGAAGCGCAGTTACAGCCTGATGCCGTACGTGGCCATCGCGGCCGTCGACGCCATGGTGGTCTACCACAACCTGCGGGGCGGCGAGAACGGCACGCTGATCGACGCCGTCGCGGTCACGCTGACCGGGCTGGTGGTGGTCCGCCAGCTGATCGCGTTCCGGCTCAACGACATGCTGCAGCACCGGCTGAGCTACGAGGCGAGCCACGACTCGCTGACCGGCCTGGCCAACCGGGCGCTGTTCAACAAGCGGGTGGCCGAGGCCGTGACCGGCGCCGGCCCGGGCACGCCGGTCAGCATCGTGCTGATCGACCTGGACGACTTCAAGACGGTCAACGACACCCTCGGGCACGCCACCGGCGACGCCCTGCTGGTACACGTGGCCGAGCGGATGCGGGCCGGCGTGCGGCCGGCCGACACGGTGGCCCGGCTCGGCGGTGACGAGTTCGCCATCCTCTTCGACGACTGCGACGGCGACGACGTGGACCAGGTGCTCACCCGCATCGCGGCCGCCCTGCTGGAGCCGGCCGTCATCGACGGCGAGCCGCTGACCGCGCGGGCCAGCTTCGGCGTGGTCGACGGCCGGGGCGGCGACGACGCGGGCGACCTGCTCCGCCAGGCCGACATCGCGATGTACGAGGCCAAGGCTCGCGGCGAGGGCGGCTACGAACGCTACCGCCCGGGCATGGAGGCCCGCGGCGCCGAGCGCAGCCGGCAGGCGTCCGCCCTGCACACCGCGATCCTCTCCGATCAGCTGGTGACGTACTTCCAGCCGGTGGTGACCCTGCCCGGCGGCCGGATCAACGGGGCCGAGGCGCTGGTCCGCTGGCAGCACCCGGCCGAGGGCCTGCTCGGCCCGGGCGCCTTCATCGACATCGCCGAACAGACCGGCCTGATCGTCCCGCTCGGCACGTGGGTGCTACGCGCCGCGACCCGCGAGGCCGCGACCTGGCCCGAGCCGCTGACGGTGTCGGTCAACGTCTCGGCCCGGCAGCTGCGCGAGGCCGCCTTCCCGGCCGTGGTCGAGGCGGCCCTGCGCGACAGCGGCCTGCCGCCGCACCGGCTCACGGTGGAGATCACCGAGTCGGTCGCCGTCGGTGGCGGCGCCACCACCGGCAACCTGCGCCGGCTGCGGGAGATGGGCGTACGCCTGGCGCTGGACGACTTCGGCACCGGGGCGTCCACGCTGACCCTGCTGGCCAGTTGCCCGGTCGACCAGATCAAGCTGGACCGCTCCTTCGTGCCGACCGGCGGCCCCGACGCCATCGCCGACGCGGTGGCCCAGATGGCCCGCGCCTTCGGCCTGGAGGCGGTCGCCGAGGGCGTCGAGACCCCGGAGCAGGCGGACCGCCTGAGCCGGCTGGGCTACGAGCGCGCCCAGGGCTTCCACTTCGCCCGCCCGATGCCGGCCGGCGAATTCCGGGCCCGCCTGGTCAGCCCAGCCGCCGCGTAAAGGGGCGAAAGATCGGCCGATGGCGATCCGGCCCATTGACTTGGACAGATGCGCAGCCGAGGCTCAGGGTGAATGGGAACGCTCCCACCCCGGTGAGATCGGAGTCCAACGTGTCCTTGTCACTCCCCTTACGATGGGCCGGCGCCGCGTTGACCGCCTGCGCGGTCACCCTGGCCGTCAGCCCGTCGCCCGCGCACGCCGTCATCCCGGACGGCACGCGGTTCTACACGCCGAAGCCCGACCCCGGCGCCGTCCAGCAGATCGCCCAGCTCAAGGCGGCCGGTCAGCGCGGTCTGGCCCACCAGATCCGTACGATGATCGAGACCCCGCAGGCCGTCTGGGTGACCGGCGGTTCCGGCCGCTCCCTGACCAAGTCGGTCCAGACGGAGGCGCAGCGGGCCGCCGCGCGCAAGACGCTGCCGGTCTTCGTCGCCTACAACATCCCGTTCCGGGACTGCTCCCAGTACTCGGCCGGCGGCGCCACCTCCGTCGCCGAGTACAAGGCGTGGATCGACGCCTTCGCCGCCGGCATCGGCGGCCGGCCCGCGGCGGTCATGCTCGAGCCCGACGGCCTGGGCATCATCCCGTGGTACACCACGATCAACGGCAACCAGGAGTGGTGCCAGCCGGCCGAGGCCGACCCGGCCACCGCCGCCACGGAACGGTTCGCCATGCTCAACTACGCCGTGGACCGCCTGGCCCGGCTGCCCCGCACGAGCGTCTACCTCGACGGCACGCACAGCGCCTGGCTCGGCGTCGGTGACATCGCCGACCGGCTGGTCAAGGCCGGTGTGCGCAAGGCCGACGGCTTCTTCCTGAACGTGTCGAACTACGAGACGACCGAGCGCCAGCTCAAGTTCGGCAACTGGATCTCGAAGTGCGTCTACTACGGCACGCAGGGGCCGGCCGAGGCCCGCGGCCACTTCGAGCAGTGCGCCAGCCAGTACTACCCGGCCAGCCCGAACGACTTCAGCACGTGGGCGCTGAGCGACGCCTGGTACGCGGCGAACGTCGGCGCCGTCTCGCCGCGCAAGCTGCCCCACTTCGTCGTGGACACCAGCCGCAACGGTCAGGGCCCGTGGACCGCGCCGGCCGGTGTCACCTGGCCCGACCCGCAGACCTGGTGCAACCCGCCGGACCGGGGCCTGGGCCTGCGCCCGACCACCCGGACCGGCGACCCGCTGGCCGACGCCTTCCTGTGGGTCAAGACGCCCGGCCAGTCCGACGGCCAGTGCGACCGCGGCACCGGCACCGGGGTCGACCCGGCCCGCGGCGGCATCGCCGACCCGGCCGCCGGCGCCTGGTTCCCGCAGCAGGCGGTGGAGCTCGTCCAGCTCGCCAACCCGCCGCTGCGCTGATCGGCGGCGTACGTCTCAGGAGACCCTGACCTTGACCTTGACGGCGCCGGTCGCGGCCGTCGCGTTGAGGCTCGTGCCCGGGACCACCGCGCGGTACGTGTAAGTGCCCGCGGTGGTCCACACGAACGAGAAGGCGTACGTCCGGCCAGTCGTAGCGCGGCCCGCCGCCATCTGCGATCGGCTCCTGACTCCTCCTCGACGGCTCCCGGCGGACGCCTTCCGCCGCCGTACCCAGCGCAGCAAGCCGGCCGCCCCCTCCGCAGTCGAACGGCCGACATCGTCGCTGTCCGGTCTACCGGTCGACCGGCGGGAAACATATGTTGGGCGGGTGGGAGTCGACGGGTTCCGGCTCGCCGAGGCGGTGGCCGACGTCTACGGCGACCTCCGGCTCGAGGCCGTGCTGCGGCGGCTGCTGCGGCACACGGCCCGGCTCACCGGGTCGGCCGCGGGCAGCGTGTCGCTGATCGACGCGGGCGCGGGGCGCTACACGAAGGCGGCCGAGTACGGCGCGTTCTGCCACCTCGGCGATTCGTTCCCGCTGGACGAGGGGGCCACCGGCCGCGCGTTCGGCCGCCGCCGGCCCGTGGTGATCCCCGAGTACGGGCAGCTGCGCTCCGGGCATCTCGTCGCGGCCGACCGCGTGCGGCGCGGGCCGGCGGCGGCCGTGCCGATCTGGTGGCGGGGCGAGGTGGTCGCGGTGAGCGTGACCTTCGGGCCCGCTTTCCCCAGCCGGACCGTGGACGATCTGGAGACGCTGACCCAGGCCTCGGCGGCCGCCATCGTCCGTACCGCCCGCCTCGCCCGGCCCGATCCGCCGCTGCCCGCGCCCGTCCCGTTCACCACTCGCGAGCTGGATGTTCTCGAGCTGATGCGGCAGGGCCTGACCTACCACGAGATCGCCTCCCGGCTCGAGCTCTCCCCCAAGACCGTGGAGAAACACGTCGGCGCGGTCATCCGCAAGACCGGCACCCGCAACCGGACGGCGGCGGTGGTCACCGCCCTCGACAACGGCTGGCTTCTGGGGAGTTCACCCCATACCGCGACCGGGTGATCAGTGGCTTGACTGGGCTCATGCCCGTCGTGCCGATGAAGGACATCCTGGACCGCGCGCTCGCCGGCCGTTACGGCGTCGGCGCCTTCAACATCGTCGACGATCTGAGCATCGAGGCGGTCCTGGCGGCCGCCGTCGAGGAGCGCGCGCCGGTCATCCTGCAGACCTCGGTCAAGACCGTCAAGATGTACGGACGGAAGCTGCTGTTCGAGATCTTCCAGGCGCTCGCCCGCGACGTCGACGTGCCGGTCACCCTGCATCTCGACCACTGCCCCGACCGTACGGTGATCTCGGACTGCCTGGCCGGCGGCTGGAACTCGGTGCTGTTCGACGCGCACGAGCTCGACGTGGCCGAGAACCGCCGGCAGACGACCGAGGTGGTGGCCGAGGCCCGGCGCACCGGCGCCCACGTCGAGGGCGAGATCGAGGGCATCCAGGGCGTCGAGGACGACCTCGGCTCGGATGAGGCGTCCCGGATCCAGTCGCTCGAGGTGGCCGTCGACTTCATCAAGCACACCGGCGTCGACTGCTTCGCCCCGGCCATCGGCAACGCGCACGGGCAGTACAAGAAGGCCCCCACGTTGAACGCGCAACGGGTCAGCGACCTGGTCGCGGCGACCGGCGTGCCGATGGCCCTGCACGGCGGCACCGGACTCTCCGACGAGCAGTTCACCGACCTCATCGCCCGCGGGTGCGCCAAGGTGAACATCTCGACGGCGCTCAAGGAAAGCCTCATGAAATCCGGTCTCGCCTTTCTCCGAGAGGCCGAGAAAGAAGGTAAATGGGATCCACCCTCGCTGTTCCGGCATCAGCGGGCAGCGGTGATGGACATGGCCCGCGCGCACATCCGGCTCTTCGGATCGGCCGGGCGGGCCTGGTGACCGCGCTCATCTTCGACTGCGACGGGGTGCTCGCCGACACCGAGCGCTACGGGCATCTGCCCGCGTTCAACGCCACCTTCGAGCAATTCGGCCTGCCCGCGCATTGGAGCGAGGAGGAATACGGCGAGAAATTGAAGATCGGCGGCGGCAAGGAGCGCATGGCCAGCCTGTTCACCGATCCCGCCTTCGCCGCGGCGGCCGGCGCTTCCGACCGTACCGCCAGCCTTGCGAAATGGCACCAAGCCAAGACCGCGGCCTTCAAGCAGTTGGTGGCGCAAGGCCGCGTCCCGACCCGTCCGGGCATTGCCCGGATCATCACGGCGGCCCTCGGGCAGGGATGGACGGTGGCGGTCGCGTCGACCTCGGCCGAGGAGTCGGTACGGGCCGTGCTGGCCACCGCGATCGGCTCTCTCATCGGCCAGGTGCCGGTTTTCGCCGGTGACATCGTGCCGGCCAAGAAGCCCGATCCGGCCATCTACGAGCTGACGGTGGCCCGGCTCGGCTTGGACAAGACGGACACGCTGGTGATCGAGGACTCGCGCAACGGGCTGCTGGCCGCGGTCGGGGCCGGCCTGCGCTGCCTGGTGACGGTGAACGGCTACACCCGCGACGAGGACTTCACCGAGGCCGCGCTCGTGGTCTCCGAGCTGGGCGATCCGGGCCGGCCGCCGGTCGAGGTGCTGGCCAACCGCAGCGCGGCCCGCCCCGGCCCCTATCTCACCCTCGGCGACCTGCGCGGTTGCCTCTCCCCCGTCCCCGGAGCTGACCGATGACCATCGAAGACACCGAGCGTGTGGTGCGGACGATCGCCGAGACCGCGATCGAGAACGAGAAGTACTTCGGCGACCTCGACTCGGTGGTCGGCGACGGCGACTTCGGTTATTCGCTGGCCCGCGGCTTCGAGAAACTCCTGGAGAGCTGGGACGACCTCGACCGGTCGTCGCCCGGCGCCTTCCTCAAGCGGACCGGGATGGTGATCGCCTCCCGGATCGGCGGCACGTCCGGTCCGCTCTGGGGCACGGCGTTCATGCGGGCCGGGGGTCAAGCCGCTCCCGTGGACATGCTGCGGGCCGCCATCGAGGGGATCAAGGCGCGCGGTCAGTCCGATGTGGGCGACAAGACCCTGCTCGACGCGCTGGTGCCGTACACCGACGCGCTGGCGGGCGCGCTGTCCCGCGGCGCGCCGGCCGAGGAGGCGGTACGGGCGGCCGCGACCGCCGCCCGGGAGGCGGCCGACGCCACCAGCGGGATGGTGGCCAAACGCGGACGGGCTGCGTACACCGGCGAGCGCAGCAGGGGCTCGGTCGACGCCGGCGCCATGGCGGTGGCGGTCATCGCCGAACGGATCAGCGAGACCTGGAAGCAAGGAGCGGCGCCGTGAAGAAGTTCGTCAACGACCCCAAGAACTACGTTCCCGAGATGCTCGAGGGGGTGGCCCTGGCCAACCCGGACACCCTCAAGTACGTCCCCGCCTACAACCTGATCATGCGGGCCGACGCGCCCTTCGAGAACAAGGTGTCGATCGTCCAGGGCTCCGGCTCGGGGCACGAACCGGCCCACGTCATGGCCGTGGGCAAGGGCATGCTCGACGCGGCCTGCCCCGGTGACGTCTTCGCAGCCCCGCCGATGGACTACGTCTACGAGACGGCCAAGCTGCTGGCCTCCCCCAAGGGCGTGCTGCTGCTGGTGAACAACTACACCGGCGACCGGATGGCCTTCGACATGGGCAAGGAGATGGCCGAGGCCGACGGCGTACGCTGCGAGATCCTCACCATCAACGACGACGTCGCCGTGCAGGACTCCCTCTACACCGTCGGCCGCCGCGGCGTGGCCGGCAACTTCTTCGTCATCAAGGCCGTCGGCGCCGCCGCCGAGCGGGGCGCCGACCTGGACGAGCTGCTCCGGATCGGCCGCAAGGTCAACGGCGCCGCCCGCACGATCGGGGTCGCGCTGACCGCCTGCACCCCACCGGCCAAGGGCTCACCCCTGTTCGACCTGGGCCCGGAGGAGATCGAGTTCGGTGTCGGCATCCACGGCGAGCCCGGCCGCGAACGCCGCCGGCTGGCCCCGGCCGACCAGATCGTCGACGACATGCTCGACGCCGTGGTCTCCGACCTCCCCTACAACTCCGGCGACCGCGTGGCGCTGATGGTCAACGGTCTGGGCGGCACTCCGATCAGCGAGCTCTACATCGTCTACCGCCGGGCCCACCAGCGCCTGACCGAGCGAGGCATCACCGTCGCCCGCAACTACGTCGGCGAATACTGCACGTCCCTGGACATGGCCGGCGCCTCCCTGACCCTCGTCCGCCTGGACGACGAAGTGGAGGGCCTCCTCGCCGCCCCCGCCGATGCCGCGGCACGGGTGTTCTGAGTCCGGCCCGCGGTCGCGGCTCGAGATGATCCGTTTACCGGCCCGGGGCGGGGGAAGTCGCCGTCGACGACGACAACCCGGGAGGATCCGATGAGCCAGCAACCGGACCAGACGCAGGACCAGCCGATCGAGCGGGGTGCGGCCGAGGACGCCTCCGGCGTGCCGGTCACACCGACCGACATCGAGGCGAGCCGCAAGCCGCCGATCGAGCCCCGTGACCCGCAGGCTCGCCCGCAAACCG
Organism: Actinoplanes sp. NPDC049598; assembly: GCF_040675435.1. Taxonomy (NCBI): domain Bacteria; kingdom Bacillati; phylum Actinomycetota; class Actinomycetes; order Micromonosporales; family Micromonosporaceae; genus Actinoplanes; species Actinoplanes sp. NPDC049598. Next base: position 38,778 of record NZ_JBFAOX010000014.1, read on the forward strand.
ACAGGGACGCGGACTGAGCCTCCCCGCGCGGCCTGGCGTCAGGCGCGGCGCCACTTCTGGTTGGCGCCGCCGACGCAGGTCCACAGGTGCAGGAGGGCGCCGTTGTCGGGTTTCCACTCGGCGATGTCGACGCACTTGTTGGCCTGGGGGTTGACCAGGTCGCCGGCGGCGGTCAGGACGAACTGCTGGGCCGCGGTGCCGTTGCAGGTGTAGATCTGGAGGGCGGCGCCGTCGGTGGTGGCGCCGCCGTCGACGTCCAGGCACTTGCCGTTCTCGGTGCGCAGGGTGCCGTCGACGAACTGCCATTTCTGGTTGGTGCCGTCGGTGCAGTCCCACACGTGCACGCGCTGGCGGTCGGCGAAGTTCCAGTTCGGCACGTCGACGCACTTGTTGTTCCAGTTGCTGACGATGCGGCTGGTGGTCGCCTCGGGCGTACCGCCGGGGGTGCAGGTGTTGTCGGCGGTCACGGTGTCGGTGTGGGTGGTGCCGGCCGCCCGGAAGGCGTTGACCCGGGCCGTGGCCTCGGCCGGGGTCAGCACCTGCTTCTTGGCGTGGAACACGTAGTCGACGTTCTCCTGCCAGACGCTGGTGCCGCCGGCGGTGTGCCCGGTGAGATCGATGAACCACTGGTTGAAGTCGATGGACATGTTCTGCCGGGGGTAGAACTTGTCGCCGTGGGTGCCGACGAGCTGCCCGTCGATGTAGTAGCGGATCTGCCCGCCACCGACGGTGGCCATCACGTCGCGCCAGCCGGCGATGCTGCGGTTCTGCTTGCTGTACTGCCGGTCGGCCACCCACGGGTCGGCCTGGTAGGTGTACCAGCTGGTCTGGAAGTTCGTCGGCCCGCTCTCGCCCCAGCCGCCGTTCGGCAGGTACTCGGAGAAGTCGAGCTCGCTGTAGATGGGGTCGAACGCGTACCGCAGCGGCGAGATCGTGTAGAAGGTCTGGTTCACGATGTCGCCGTCGGGCCCGGAGGCCGGCGTGTCGGCGAACTTGATCCGGGCGTAGTAGGTGCCCTCGAGGAAGCGCCGGTCCGGCAGCGACATCTCGGCGTGCGTGGTGCCGGCGGCGGTGCCGTTCGTGGTGGCCTGCAACCGGGCCACCTTCTGGCCGTCGACCACCGGGAAGGAGACGTTGCCGGCTGACCAGGTGGCGCCGGGCACGCCCGGGCCGCCCGCGTTGGTGCGCACGCTCCAGCCGCGCTGGTTCAGGGCGGGATCGGAGGACGAGCTGTACGAGAAGTCGTCGAAGAGCACGCCGCAATTCACGGCGGCCATCGAGGGCTGAGCCGCGGCGACACCGGCGGCGGAGAGGGCGGCGGCCGCGAGGAGAGCGGTCACGCCGAGCAGGGCACGTTTCATCGATCAGGACTCCTTGGGGGCGAGGAGGTTCCCAGCATCACGGTCAGGTCGACACCCGTCAATGAATTTTTTTAGCTTTGCCCGTCCGGGCAAGAAAATTATTACCGGCCCGTACGGTGTGCCGTGTGACGACGATTCTTTCGGGGCCAAGGCTGATCGTTCGCCGAATGAGTGGGGACGACCTGGCGGACTTCATGGCCTACCAGGGTGATCCGGTGGTCCGGCGGTTCCTGCCGGGTGAGCCGATGGACCCGGCGCGGGCCGCCGCCTACCTGACCGTGCAGGCCACGCTGGATGACGGCGTGCTGGACGACTGGCACGGATATGCCGTGGAGCACCGCGCCGAGGGGCGGATGATCGGCGACGTCGGGGTCTGGCTGCCGTCACGGCCGGAGGAGATCGCCGACGTCGGGTTCCAGTTCCACCCCGGCTTCCACGGCCAGGGCTACGCGCGCGAGGCGATGGAGCTCTTCCTGCCGTACGCCTTCGTGACGTTCCACCTGCGCGAGGTGACGGCGACCGCCGACGTGGCCAACTTGCCGTCCCGGGCCCTGATGCGGCGCCTCGGCATGCACCTGATCGCGGAGTCCGACCGAGAGGTCCGGTATGGCCTCTCCCGGGAAGTGGCCCCCTGATCAGGCCGGCGCCGCGACCAGGGCGGCGTCGGCGACCTGCAGCTGGAAGCCCTCGGACCGCCCGCCGACCTGGAACGTCAGCTCGGAGTGGTCGCTGGTCTTGGTGGCGACGAAGCGGTAGTGGTGCAGGCAGGTCTCCCGGTCGACGGAGACCTCGCGGTCGTAGGAGGGGTGGTAGGACGGCGGCCGGCTGTCCTGGACCCGGACCCGGATCGTGGTGGCGTGGTCGGCCGCGGCGGCGAAGGCCAGGACGTAGGAGCGGCCCTGGACCAGGGCGACGTCGCTCTTCACGATCAGGACATCGCCCGGGCGGGCGGTGCCCGCGGCGACGTCGGCCCGGAAGCGGCGGCCGTCGGTGCTGAGCGTGGCCGCCGTGTTGTCGTTGACCCACCAGGAGCCGGACTTCTTCCCTGCGGCGGGCAGGCGGAGGACGTCCTGCCCGTCCGGCACCGCCGTCCCCGGGGACACGCACACGTCGGGGACCTCGGCGCCGGGTTGCCCCTCCGCCGCGCCGGCCGGCGAGGTGTGCCGGCCCGTCCACCCCACCGTGCCGGCGATGCCGACGCCGAGACCGGCCAGGAAGACCCCGGCGACGAGGATCAGCGGGCGGCGAGGCGCCGGCCGGTCCGCCGGTTCGGGCAGTGGCGCCCCGTCCTTCTCCGGCGTCGCCAACGCCCGCCACCTCTCGCGCCAGCGGGCCACCTCGGCGGCGATCGACGGCTCGTCCCGGCCGTGGAAGCTGAGGCACGCCGCCACGTACGACTCAACGAACTCGAGCCTGGGCAGGCGGGGAAGCCGCTTGCCGGCGAGCACGTCGGAGGTCGTGCTGGGCGGCAGCGGGTCGGCCCGGCCCTCGTTGCGGGCGATCCGGCTCAGCTGCCGGAACGACGGGTCGCCGGCTTGCGTGCGCAGGTGGCGCAGTTCGGCCACGAAGTCTTCGGCGGAGCTGATCACGACATGCACCTTAATCGATCCATAAGGTGACGTCCGGCCCGTCCCGCACTGTCCGGAACAGTACGGACGACCTTCGGCAGTAGCCGGACGGCAACCCACATTGGTCCACTGTGCACGATCCGTACCAGCCGTGCGGTGACGCCTTCGACCGATGGGACGGACCGTGCGCGGACGCCGAACACTGAGCTTGCTGTTCTCGATGTCGCTCGCCGTCGGCGGGGCCGTGCCGCTGCAGCTGGCGGCCGAGCTCGAACGCGGACCGTCTCTGCTCGCGATGCTGTCGTCGCTGGGCGCCCACCTGAGATCCCCGCAACCGGTGGCGAGCAAACCTGTTCCCCAGCAACGGGACGGCGGTCCGCTGCGGGCCGATCCGGCCTCGTCCGACGCGACCCGGGCCGGCGGCGGCGCCGGGCGGGCGCCGGGCCAGGGCATCGGGGCGCTGCCGCCCGACCTGCCCGAGAAACGCACGGTCAAGAAGACCGTGGCCGGAGCGCGCAGCCTCGCCGCGGCCAACGTCGCCCCGCAGATCGACGCGCAGTCTCCGGCGAGCGGCGCCCCCGTGCCGACGCTGACGCCGGAGTTGCTGGCCGCCGGCAGCGACCCGGACGGCAGCCCGTCCGCCCTCCGATACTCGTTCACCGTCTACGACGCCAACGCGGCCGTCGTCGCCCAGTCGGGGTCCATCACCGCCCGTGGCTGGACGGTGCCGGCCGGCGTGCTGCGCTGGGGCAAGACGTACGCCTGGACGGTGACCGCCACCGACGGCGCCGCCACCAGCACCTCCCAGCAGCTCAACAGCCTGCTGCCGCGCTTCCCGCAGTCGCTGATCACCACCGGCCTGTCGCAGAACGGCGGCCGCGGCTTCGACCCCGACACCCGCAACTACACGACCACGGTCACCGACCGGACGGTGCCCACGGTCGGTCCGGCTCTCGCGCTGGAGCGCTTCTACACCACCCTGGACGTACGCCGTGACACCGCCTTCGGCGCGGGATGGTCCAGCTTGCTCGACGCGAAGGCCACCGAGGCCCGCGACCGGGCCGGAACCCTGCAGGGCGTGGTGGTGACCTACCCGAACGGGCAGGAGGTCGGCTTCGGCCGCAACCCGGACGGGGCGTACGTCGCGCCGGCCGGCCGGTTCGCCACGTTCACCGCGATCAGCGGCGGCTACAAGCTGGTCGACAAGGACGGCACGGCGTACACGTTCACCCTGTCCGCCGGCGCCGGGCAGTACCGGGTCACCGCCATCACGGACGTCCAGAACCGGGCCCTGACCTTCCAGTACGCCAACGGGCGGGCCGAGTCGGTGACCGCGGCTTCCGGCCGCCGGCTGTGGATCGACTGGCGGCAGACCGGCTCCGGCCGCTGGCACGTGCTCTACGTCAGCACCGAGCGGCTCGACCCGGACGACCCGGAGACCAGCTTCACCCACGAATACCACTACGGGCCGGACGACGAGCTGAGCAAGGTCTGCCCGCCCGGCAACGACGGCAAGTGCACGGTCTACGAGCACACCTCGGCCTCGCAGCATCCGTCCATCGTGGCCAACGCGGGCCCGCAGTCGTACTGGCGGCTGACCGAGACGTCCGGCCCCACGGCGGCCAGCGCGGTCGTGGCCAACCAGGGCGTCGACAACGCCGGCTACACCGACGTCACGCTCGGGCAGCCGGGGCCGCTGGCCGGCGCCACCGCCACCTCGGCCGGCTTCAACGGGACGTCGTCGCGCGTGGAGTTGCCGGCGAAGCTGGACGCCGCTACGGGCGTACAGTCAATCGCCCTGTGGTTCAAAGCGAACCCGGGTGACCGTGGCGTCTTGTTCGGCTACTCGGCCGATCCGATCACCAAGGCCACCACGAGCAGCCACTACACGCCGGCCCTCTACATCGGCGACAGCGGGAAGCTGCACGGCAGCTTGTGGACCGGCACGAAGACGACCATCGCCACCACCGGCGCGGTCAACGACGGCAACTGGCACCACGCCGTGCTGGTCGCCGGGGCGAGCAAGCAGTGGCTCTACCTCGACGGGGCCGAGGCCGGCACCAAGACCGCGGCCGTGAGCATCGCCGGGCTGACCGGCAGCAGCCGGCGCTACCTGGGGGCCGGCTTCGGCGGCGGCGGGTGGCCGGACCAGGCGGCGACGACGGCCACACCGAGTTTCTTCAAGGGCTGGCTGGCCGAGGCGGCCCGGTTCGACCGGCCGCTGACCGCCGACGAGATCGCCACCATGCACCGCGCCGGCACCACCAACTCGCACCCGGTCATCAGCATCCTGCGCCCGTCGGGCCACGCCACCACACGCATCTCGTACGACCGGGTCGACGGCACGGTCGACACCGTGACCGACACCAACGGCGGCGTGTGGAAGATGGGCAAGCCCACCGTCTCCGGCTCCAGCCAGGTCTATCAGGCCAGCGTGCTCAACGCCCGGCCCACCGACTACTGGCGGTTCGCCGAGTCGGGCACCTGGCGGCCGGTCAACCAGGTCATCGGCGGCGACGGCGCCCACTACAGCGACGTCGGCCTGGGCAACAGCGGCGGGCCGGTGGGCGACCCGGTCGCCCAGTTCGACGGCGAGGCCTCGTACGTCGCGCTCGGCGACGGCAACGTGCCGCAGTCCGGCCCCGTCTCGATCAGCCTGTGGTTCAAGATGAACGCGGGCGCGAACACCGGTGGCGTCCTCTACTCGTTCCAGTCGCACGAGATCTGGAACGACCCCGACGAGGACACCGACGAGTGGGTGCCCGCCCTCTACGTCGGGCGTGACGGCAAGCTGCGCGGCCAGTTCTGCTACTGCGACGGCGCCACCCCGATCACCACCGGCGGCACCGTCAACGACGGCCAGTGGCACCACGTCGCGCTGGCCGCCGGGACCGGCAGCACCACGATGTACCTCGACGGCAACCCGGCCGGCACGGTGAACCGGACCGTCGAGACGAGCGACGCCTGGAACCCGTACGTCGGCGCCGGCACCACCCTGAACTGGCCGTCGGCGGCCACGGACAGCACCAACGGCTTCTTCCCGGGCTACCTGGCCGAGTTCGCCTACTACAAGTCGGAGCTGTCGGCCGGGCAGGCCGCCGCCCAGTTCGCCGCCCGCGCCAACTCGGCCGGCGAGCCGGTCAAGAAGGTCATCACGGTCGACCCCAACGGCAAGTGGCTGACCGACGTCTACGAGCTGCCCGAGAACCGCAAGGTCTCCTCGACCGACGCGCTCAACAAGACCACCAGGTTCGGCTACGACACCGGCGGTTTCCTGCGCACCACGACCGACCCCAACGGCCACGTCACCACCGAGGAACACGACGTCCGGGGCAACGTGGTGTCGTCCTCCACCTGCCAGAACAAGGCCGCCGGGAAATGCTCCACGGTCTACTTCACCTACTACCCGGACGCCACGTCGACCACGCTCACCCCGGACCCGCGCAACGACGTCATGCTGACCCTGCGCGACGGCCGGTCCTCCTCGGCCACCGACAACCGCTACCTGACCACGATGACGTACGACGCCAAGGGCAACCGGACGGCGGTCACCGACCCGCTCGGCCGGGTCACCAGGACCACATACTCCGACGGCACCGGGACCGCCGTCGGCGGTGGCCTGGTCCCGGCCGGGCTGCCGACCGCGGTCACCACCCCGGGCGGCGCGCGGCGCAGCGTCGCGTACTACCGCAACGGCGACGTGGCCTCGGTGACCGAGCCCACCGGCAAGGTGACCTCTTACGTCTATGACCTGGCCGGGCGCGTCACCGACCAGACGGAGAAGACGTCGAGCTTCCCGAACGGGCTGGTCACCAGCTTCGGCTACGACGAGCTGAGCCGCATGATCTGGCAGGTCGATCCGCCGGTCACCAACAAGGTCACCGGGGTGAAGCACACGGCGTCGACCTCGATGGCCTACGACTCCGACGGCTTCCTGGTCGAGCAGCACGTCCAGGACACCACCGGTGGCGACGCGCCTCGCACGGTCTTCTACGCCTACAACGAGCACGGCCAGCAATCCACCGTGACCGACGCGTCCGGCCAGGAGAGCCACTACACGTACGACCTTCTCGGCAACATCGCCACCGAGACCGCACCGGACGGTGGTGTGACCCGCAACGGCTACGACCTCAACGGGCACCTGACCAGCACCACCATGGCCGTCTGGACCGGCGACCCGAACAACCCGTCGCCGGCCCGGGACCTGACGGTCAACACGAAGACCTATGACCCGGCCGGCCGGCTCGCGTCGGACATCGACGCGATGAACTGGGTGACGGCGTACACGTACACCGACAACGGGCTGACCGCCACGATTACCCGCCGCGACCCGGCCACCGGGGCGTCGTTCGTCCAGGAGGACAACGAGTACGACGCGGCCGGGAACCTGGTCTCCCGGAAGACCAACAACGGCGTCACGCTCACCAATTACGCCGTCGACGCCGCCGGGCGCAACACCTCGTCCACGCTGGACCCGGGCGGGGTCAACCGTGTCACGCAGAACGAGTACAGCGACGACGACACCCTGCTGGCCACCAACCGGCGGGTCGGCACCGGCGCCGTCGAGGAGCGGCTGGCCTACGCCTACGACGCCGCCGGCAACCAGATCTCCGAGTCGCTGTGGCTGGCCGGCGCCGACCGGGCCGCCCGGTGGCGGCTCGACGAGCTCACCGACGGCCGGGCCGCCGACGACGTCGGCAACGGCGCTCTCACCCCTTCCCCCGGCGTCACCTTCTCCACCGAGCGCGGCGGCGCCGCCGTGCTCAACGGCACCGATGGCCGGCTGACCAGCTCGGCGTCCCCGGTCGACAGCAGCCGCAGCTTCACCGTCGCGGCCTGGGTCAAGCTGAGCGCGACCGGCAAGACCGCCCAGGCGGTCAGCGCCGACGGCGTCAAGCAGAGCCCGTTCCAGCTCCGCTACGACGCCCCCACCAACCGGTGGCAGTTCATCACCAGCCAGTACGACAGCGCCGCACCCGGCTCTGTCTCCTCCACCTCCACCTCGACGCCGGCCACCGGCGCCTGGACCCATCTGGCCGGCGTGTACGACGCGGGCGCACAGACGATGCGGTTCTACGTCAACGGAACCCTGCAGGACACCGACTCCGCCGCCCACCCGTTCGCCTCCTCCGGCGGCATGACCGTCGGCGCGGGCCGGTGGAACGGCGCCGTCACCGACTTCTGGCCGGGCCAAGTCGACGACGTCCAGCTCTACCAGAAGGCCTTGACCGCCTCCGAGGTCACCGCGACCCGCGACGGCAACGGTCCCGGCGGCGACGCCCGGGTCGTGCGCACCTCCTACCGGGTCGACGAGGGCGGCTTCGTCCGCGCCGCCACCGACCCCAACGGCGACACCACCGACTACACGTACGACGAAGCCGACCGGCGCACCGTCGCCGTCGCCCCGGCCACCTCGTACGAGACGGGCGGCAGCACCCCGGCCCGCGGCCGAGCCACCACCACCACCGGCTACAACACCTTCGGCAACACCGTCGAGCAACTCGACCCGGCCGGGCATCGCACCACCCACGTCTACGACGCCGCCGACCGGCTGACCGAGAGCCGGCTCGACAGCTACCTACCGCCCGGCGCCAGCACCGCGGTCGTGCCCCGCACGACGCGTACCTACGACGAGCTGGGCCGTCTGCGCACCGTCACCGACGCCCTGCAGCGCACCATCAGCTACGCCTACGACCAGCTCGGCCGGATGACGGCGAAGACCGAACCCGGCGGCGCCGTCACCCGGCACGCCTACAACCTGATCGGCGACCCGATCTCCAGCACCGCCGCGAGCGGCGCGGTCAGCACCGCCACCTACGACTACCTGGGCCGGATGCTCACCAGCACCGAGGTGGTCCGGCAGGACAACACCAACTACACGACCAACTACGGGTACGCACCGGGCGGGTGGCCCGCTTCGACGCGCTCCCCGGCCGGGGTGACCGCCTCGAGGACCTTCAACGCCACCGGTCAGGTGGTCTCCACCACCGACGGCGCGAACAGCGTCACGAAGCTCTACTACGACGCCCTGGGCCGCCAGGACGTCACCATCCTGCCCAACGGCACCGAGCTGGGCACCGCCTTCGACAAGGCGAGCCGGCCGGTCGAGACCTGGGAGCTCGACCCTCAGGGCGACTACCTGGCCGGCACGTTCGCCGAGTACGACCTCGCGGGCCGCACCACGGCGACGATCGACGAGCGCGAGACCCGCACGACCTACACCTACGACGCGGCCGGCCGGCTCACCTCCCAACGGCAGCCGGTGTCGGCGAGCCAGGCCATCCAGACCAGCTTCGGCTACGACCTGCTGGGGAACCGGACCCGCTTCACCAATGGGCGGGGTAACGCGTTCCTCACCACGTACAACAGCCTGAACCTGCCCGAATCGGTGATCGAGCCGTCGACCACCCGCTATCCCAACCCGGCCGACCGCACCTTCACCCGGATCTACGACGCAGCCGGCCAGGTGGTCGCCGACCGCTCCCCCGGCAGCGTCACCACCAGCTACGAATACGACGACCGGGGCCACCTCACCCGGCAGGCCGGCACCGGCGCCGAGGCCGCCACCGCCGACCGGGTCCTCGGCTACGACCCCGACGGCCGGCTCACCTCCGCCTCCGCCCCCGGCGGGACCAACACCTTCACCTACGACGACCGAAGTCGGCTGCGCTCCACCAACGGGCCGTCCGGCGCCGCCACCTTCACCTACAGCCCCGACGGCAAACCGGTCTCGCGGGCCGACGCCGCCGGCACCACCAACTACACGTACGACAGCGCCGGGCGCCTCGGCACCGTGACCAACCCAGCGGCGGCCCTGTCCGCCTCCGTCAGTTACAACAACCTGTCGCAGCCCACCGCCATCCGCTACGCCGGCGGCAACACCCGGACCTTCGAGTACGACACCTTCCGGCGCCTGTCCCGCGACCAGATGCACACCCCGGCCGGGGCCGAGATTGCCGCCATTGACTACCTGTACGACGTCGCCGGCGACCTCACCGACAAGATCAGCACCGGTTTCGGCGGCACCACCCGCAACGCCTACCGGTACGACCTGGCCGGCCAGCTCACCTCGTGGGACAACGGCGTCACCAAGACGACCTACGAGTACGACCTGGCCGGCAACCGCACCAAGATCGGCAATCGCACGCTGACCTATGACGCGCGCGACGAGCTGATGGCGTCCAGCGACGGGACTCAGTACGAGTACACCGCGCGCGGCACACTGGCCCGGACGATCAGCGCCGGCTCCACCGTGGCCACCAGCGCCGACGCCTTCGGCCAGATCGTCAGTCAGCAGGCCCCCAACGGCCAGACCCAGACGTACGGCTACGACGCGCTCGGCCGGGCGATACGCGCCGGCTTCAGCTACTCCGGACTCGGCAACGACCTGGCCTCCGACGGCGTCTCCACCTACATCCGCGACCCGTCCGGCGACCTGTTCGGGACGGTCAGCGGCGGCGCCGCCCGCTACTCCTGGACCGACCAGCACAGCGACCAGGTCGCCCAGTTCACCAGCACGGGCGCCACGCTGACCGGCTCGGTCACGTACGACCCGCTCGGCAAGGTCCTCAACCGCACCGGCATGACCGGATCGCTCGGCTACCAGCAGGAGTGGACCGACACCAGCACCGGCCGCGTCAACATGCTGGCCCGCTGGTACAACCCGGACACCGGCCAGTTCGACTCCCGCGACTCGGTGGCGAACAGCCCGGTGGGTAGCCCTGTGTCGGCCAACCGGTTCGCCTACGCGAACAACTCGCCGCTACTTTCCACCGATCCCACGGGGCACTGCCTGGGGTGCTTCATCGCGGACCCGATCGGCACACTCAAGATCCTCAAGCTGCAGGCCGAGAAGGCAGCTACGAAAGCCCTGAACTGGGTCGCGTCGTTCCGCAACCAGGTCAAGGGCTCCGGACGGGTGGGACCGTACCAGTCGAAGGCCACGCAGCCCCTGTCGACCGCCACCACATTCCTCGCGCAAACCTACGACAAAGCCAAGAACGTCAAGAAAGAGATCGAGAAGAAGGCCAAGCAAGCGGGCAAGGCCATCGTCACCACGACGACGAAGGTGGTCACCGACCCGGTCGGAGCAGTCCGCGACGGCAAGAAATGGGTCGAGAAGAACGCCGACACCATCCTCGAGGTAGCCGCGTTCGCCACCGCCATCGTCGCCGGCTCGGCCTGCACGCTGCTCTCCGGCGGAACGGCCATCGCCCTGTGCGTCGTCGGCACCGCCGCGATCATCAACCTGGCCAAGGACGCCGCCCAGGGCGACATCAAGAACTACGGCGACGCGTTCCAATCCCTGGGCACCGGAGCCATCACCGGCGTGACGAACCGCTTCGGCGGTCAGTTCCTCTCCCGCTTCGGCGGCCCGCTGATGACGCGCGTCACCTCCAACGTCTTCGGCCGCATGGTCACGGAGCGAGGCGGCGACGCCGTCTCCTCCGGCATCGGCGACGCCGCCTCCCAGTTCCTGAACACCGGCACCGTCAACGTCCGCGACGTCTTCGTCAACGCCGCCATCGACGGCCTGATGCCCGGCAGCTTCCGCCGAGGCTCCAAGGGCGACGGCACCACCCCGAGCATCACGTCAGGCAGCCGGCCGGGCGGCTCGCCCCGCGACCTGGACGCGGCACGGGCGAGCTCCACCCGGCCTGCCTCCTCCGCTGGTGACGGTACGCCGCCACCCGGGAGCGCTCGGAACACGTCAAGTTCCAGCGGTTCTTGCCCGGCCGGGCGGGGCAACAGCTTCTCCCCCGAGACTCGGGTACTGATGGCCAACGGCGCCACTAAGCCGATCAAGGACATCAAGGTCGGCGATCAGGTCCGGACCACCGACCCAGCCAGCGGCCTGACCGGCACCCGCAAGGTCACCGCGGTCCACGTCAACCACGATCGCGCCCTGACCGACCTCAAGGTCCGCACGAAGAACAACCGCTCGGCGCTGATCCACACCACTCAGCACCACGAGATCTGGAACTCCACCACCGGGACGTGGGACGACGCCGGCTCGCTGCGCGCCGGAACCGAACTGCACGCTTTCGACAACCGCTCGACCGTGCTCGACAAGCGCAACTTCACCGCCGTTCGGGACATGCACGACCTCACGGTCGACGAGCTCCACACGTACTACGTGCTCGCCGACGACACACCGGTCCTGGTGCACAACTGTGGGGCCACCCAGGTCGGGTACGGCGACGACAACTTGAGCCGGATCGCCATCCAAGCTCGCACGGACAACAACTGGTATAACGGTCGCAATGTCTCTGTGTACCAGTATGAGGATGCCGACGGAACGCTCCAGCACCTGGCGGTACAGAGCGCGGGACGCCATGCGGAGCGACGGGCCAAGGATGCGTTGGAGGCGCAAGGGCTGAGCATGAGCTCGGTCAAGCAGATCTACACCGAACTGGAGCCTTGTGGACCCGATTACCACAACTGCAACGCTTGGCTTGGTGCCAACGCTCCCGGCGTGCCAGTCACATACAGCTTCGGTTACGGGCCCGACAGAGCAGGTAGAAAAGAAGGCATTAATGGTCTCCGAAGAGCAGTCAACGGAATCCGGAACGGCCTGTTCGAGTAAAACCGCCCAAGGGAGGACAGACAGATGAGCGCTGAATGGCTTCCGTACAGCGTCCCCCTCCTACGGCGGATCGGAGTCGAGGCAAACGCGGTAAGGGCACTGGGCGGCCGTGGTCTACCAACTGACACATATCAGATGTTCTCCCGGGTTCCCAGACGCGAACTGGGAACCAGAGAACTTCCGGCCTGCGGAGTGGCAGCATTCCTTGGACAGCATGAGGATGGCCTGAACACGTACTGGGTATCAGTCGCGGACGGTTCGGTGTGGATTCTTCGTGGCTACGACGGCGGTGGCCAGAGAGTCGACCGGATCAATTCGTCCGTCGCGGGCCTGCAGGGAGTATTGGCCGCCTGGGATGAATTCATCGGATCCGGCGTCTATGAGGACGACCCCACATACGACGGTCTGGTCGCCGACGCGATCGACCGGGCTCGACGCGCAGACCAAGAAGCCTTCGAGGACGAGGAGTCTTGGTGGTCGATCGTGTTCGAGGAGGTGGAGAACGGCGTTCTGGCCCCGGAGTGATCGAAGCCGGCGTCTTCGGATCTTCGCCCTCGTCACCGTCTACCTCACCGGCGGATCGATCTACGCCCGTCCAAGGTCACCGGTCGGCTCAGACAGCGCTGGTCAGATAATCGGCCCAGCCGCCCCGTGGAGCTTGGCCGACGGGGAGGGTGTGCAGGCGCCGGAGGAGAGCGGCGTTCTGGGCTTCGAGCCAGGTGATGAGCTGGCGGAAGGAGACGAAGCGGACGTTGGGGTGCTGGGCCATCGCTCGGGCGGCGTCGGTGACGGCGTCCATGTAGATGCCTCGGTTCCAGGACTCGAAGTGGTTGCCGATGATCAGCGGGGCGCGGTTGCCGTGGTAGGCGCGGCGGAAGCCGGCCAGGTAGGCGTCTCGGGCCTGGGTCTTCCAGGCCTGGTGGCGTGAAGGGTCGCCGTGGGGGGTGCCCGACTGGTTGAACATGATGTTGTAGTCCATCGAGATGACCTCGAAGGTGTGGCCGGGGAACGGGATGCTCTGCATGGGGATCTGCCAGAGGCCGTTCTTCCACTGGCGGGGCCAGACCTGGGTGCCGGTGCCGGAGCTGTCGTACTTCCACTTCTGGATTCGGGACGCCTTCAGCAGGTTCTTCTGGCCCTCCAGGCAGGGGGTGCGGCCGCCGATCAGCTCGCGCGCGTAGTCGAACGGCAAGGTGGACAGGTCGGTGAAGCCGGTGTTGGTGCGCCAGTTCCGGACGAACGACACCGCCTGGCTGATCTCGCTGTCCCAGTCGGACGGGGACCATTGTGAGACGCCGCCGGGGCCGCAGAAGTGGCCGTTGAAGTGGGTGCCGATCTCGTTGCCGGCCCGCCAGGCCGGGCCGAGCTGGCCGATCGTGCCGTGCACGGATTTGTCGGAGAACCAGCCGATGGCGGAGGCGCCGACCGGGTGCCGTGGCGGGTGGTAGAGCATGCGCTTCGACTTCGGCAGGGTGTAGAGGCCGGTCAGGAAGAACGTCATGTTGCCGTGCAGCTCGTCGGCGAGCGTCCGGAAGCGGGTGAACAGGTCGGCCCGCCCCGAGCCGTCCCAGGAGAAGACGACGAACTGGGGCGGCTCCTCGCCCGGACCGAGCGGCCGGGCGACCGGTTGGTGCGGCTGCGGGCCGGTGTCGCTGGTGCTGCCGTCCCCGATGAGTCGGGGCCGGGGCGACGAAGAGGAGGGTGCGGCCGTGGGAGAGGGCGGGGCGGGCGGCCGGGAGACGGCCCGGGTCGGGCCGCAGCCGGCCAGCGCCGCCGCACCCGCCGCCCCGAGCAGAACCCCTCTTCTACTGATCATGCCCTGACGCTAAGGAAGCGGCGGCCGCCCCGAATCCCTGGAATGTGCCAGACCGTCACCCGAGGATTTTCAGGAGCCGTTCGGCCAGGGCCGCCGCCGAGTGGGGGTTCTGGCCGGTGAGCAGGTTGCGGTCCTCGACGATGTAGGGCTCCCAGACCGGGCCGCGGCTGAACTGGACGCCGACCTTGTCCTTCAGCTCGTCCTCGAGGAGCCACTGGCAGCGGGAGGCCAGGCCCACCGCCTCTTCCTCCTCGTTGGTGAAGCAGGTGACGTGGTAGCCCTTGAACGGGGACTCACCGTGGATCCGGGTGGACAGCATCGCCGCCGGGGCGTGGCACACGATCGCGAGGGGCTTGCCCGAGGCGAGCGCCGCCGTCAGCAGGCGGCCCGCGTCGGCGTCCACGGCCAGGTCCTGCATGGGGCCGTGGCCGCCGGGCAGGTAGACCGCGTCGTAGTCCTCGAGCCGGACGTCCGGCAGCCGCAGCGGGCGGCGCATCACCTCGGCCGAGCGGATGATGGCCTCGAGCTCGAGAGCTCCCTGCTCGCCGCCCGCCATCGACGGGCGCAGGCTCATCATGTCGACGTTCGGGGTCGTGCCGCCGGGCGTTGCGACCACCACGTCGTGGCCCGCTTCGGTCAGCGCCCGGTAGGGCATCGCGAACTCCTCGGCCCAGTAACCCGTCGCGTACCTGCTTCCGTCCTTCAACACCAGGTACGTCGCTCCTGAGACCACGAAAAGCACCTTCGCCATCACGTACTCCTTCGCTCGGGAGGCCGATCCGCCTCGCCCCCATCGTCGAGCGCCGGGGGGCCGGGCCGGACCGGTGAAACTCCCGGGGATCGGCGCGCCCGCACCCCGGCCAGGGTGCCGGGTCAGGGCCGGCGGAGCAGGCCGATCAGCAGGAGGGCGGCGCCGATCAGGCAGAGGACGGTGCGGGCGTGGTTGGCCGGGTTCCACCCGGCCAGGTAGTCCGGCCAGCTGATCGTCTCGGCGTCCAGGCGGTTGTTGAGGGGCACGTTGATCGCGACGGTGACGCCGAGCGCGCCCACGAAGGTCACGATCGCGCCGGTCAGCAGCCAGCCCGATCCCGCCTGCGACCAGGTGGTCAGCGCCCGCGCGATCACCGCGACGCACAGCGCCACAGTCCCGAAGAGGGCGATCAGCAGCGGCGGCCGTTGGGCGGTCACGTTGAGCGAGCGCATGGCGGCCGCGCCGGCCGGGTCGGGCAGGCGGCGCAGGCCGCTCATGACGAACGCGGAGAAGGCGAAGAACACGCCGGCCATCAGGCCGGCGCCGATCACGGTGGCGGCGGTGACAACTTCCCAGGTGCGAGTCATGAGTCCATGTCACCGCAGCCCGGCCTGGTGAGCCATGCCGCAGCCGCTCGAGGGCATAAGCCGGAGTCTTGTCGCTGACAACGAAGGACACGATCCGATACCAAGTGCCGACATTGATCATGATGAGTGGTTAAGGTCTCGCCAACGGTGGCCACTCGTCACCGCGTTTGCTCGTACCACATAGGACGAGGTGAATACGATGCGTGCGAATAGGTTCATCGCCGCGGCCGCCACCGCGGCGCTGGCGATCGGCGTGGCCGGCTGCGCCGACAGCGACCGTGACAACGGTGGCGACGAGGGCAAGGCCGCGACCGGTGGCACCTTCATCTTCGCGGGGGCCGGCGATCCGAAGAACTTCGATCCGATCTTCAACGACGACGGGGAGTCGTTCCGGCCGATCCGGCAGATGTACGACACCCTCGTGACCCACAAGCCGGGCACCGCCGAGCTCACCGGGGGCCTGGCCGAGAGCTGGGAGAACGACCCGACCGGCAAGGTGTGGACGTTCAAGCTGCGGCAGGGCGTCAAGTTCCACGACGGCTCGGCGCTGGACGCCACGGCCGTCTGCGCGAACTTCGACCGCTGGTACAACATGAAGGGCGAGGCCGCCCAGTCTCAGATGATCTACTACGCCGACGTTTTCGGCGGGTTCGCCGGCAACCCGGACGCCGTCTACGACAACTGCAAGGCGCAGGATCCGTCGACCGCGGTCGTGACGATGAAGAAGTACAAGGGCGCCTTCCCGGGCGCGTTCGCGCTCACCGCGTTCTCGATCGCCAGCCCGACCGCGCTCAAGCAGTACGACGCCGACAAGGTCACCCAGAACGGCGACTCGTTCGCGTACAGCGCCTTCGCGACCGAGCACCCGACCGGCACGGGCGCCTTCACCTACGGCGGCTGGAACAAGGCGACCGGCGAGATCACGCTGAACAAGAACCCGGACTACTGGGGCGACAAGCCCAAGGTCGACAAGGTGATCATCAAGATCATCAAGGACGAGAACACCCGTAAGCAGGAGCTGCGCGCGGGCACGGTCCAGGCGATCGACTTCCCGGCCCCGGCCGACCGCAAGGCGCTGGCCGACGAGGGCTACCAGGTGCTCAACCGGCCCGCCTTCAACATCCTCTACCTGGGCATCAACCAGAAGAACCCCAAGCTGAAGGACCTGCGGGTCCGCCAGGCGATCGCCTACGCGCTCAACCGGGCTCAGCTGGTGCAGACCAAGGGCCCGGGCGGCTCGACGGTGGCCGACGAGTTCATGCCGAACACGGTGCTCGGCTACGCCCCCGACGTGCAGAAGTACGACTACAACCTGGACAAGGCCAAGCAGCTGCTGTCCGAGGCGGGCGCGACCGGCCTGACCCTCAACTTCTACTACCCGACCGAGGTGTCGCGGCCGTACATGCCGAACCCGCAGGAGATCTTCACCGTGCTCGCCAACGACCTGCAGGCGGCCGGCATCAAGATCAATGGCGTGCCGCGGCCGTGGAACGGCGGCTTCAAGGACGACGTGCAGCAGTTCGGCAAGCAGGATCTGCACATTCTCGGCTGGACCGGTGACTACAACGACCCGGGCAACTTCGTCGGCACGTTCTTCGGCCGGGAGAAGCCCGAGTTCGGCGACGGGGCGATGACCGAGATGTTCACCGCCATCGGCAAGGCCGACGCCACCGTCGACCAGACGGCCAAGAAGGCGGCCTGGGAGCAGGTCAACCGCGACCTGGCCACCAAGTGGCTGCCGGCCGTCCCGATCTGGCACGGCCCGCCGGCCCTGGTCACCACCAAGAACGTCCAGGGCCTGGTGCCGAGCCCGCTCACCGCCGAGCAGTTCAACACCGTCTCGCTCACCAAGTAGGCCGCGTGGCCCGGACCGGTCACGGTCCGGGCCGCCCGATCTGAGAGGGACGCTGCTTTCATGGTGAGAGTCGTCTCGCGCCGCCTGATCCAGCTCGTCATCACCCTGATCGCCCTGACCACCCTGGTCTTCTTCTGGTTGCGCAGCCTGCCCGGCGGCCCGGTCGACGCGTTGCTCGGCGAGCGCGCGACCCCGCAGACCCGGGAGCTGCTGATCAAGGCCCTCGGCTACGACCAGCCGATCTGGGTCCAGTACGGCCACTTCCTCAAGAACGTGGTGACCGGCAACTTCGGCAACTCCATCCGGACCGGCGAGCCGGTGATGGACGTGATCGGCCGGTCCTTCCCGGCCACCTTCGAACTGGCCCTGGCGGCGATCATCATCGCGATCGGCCTGGGCGTCCCGCTGGGCTACCTGGCCGCCCGGCACCGCGGGCGGCTGCTCGACAACGCCACGATCGTCATCACCCTGATCGGCATCTCGATCCCGATCTTCTTCCTGGGCTACCTGCTCAAGGACTGGCTGACCCAGAGCCTGCACCTCTTCCCGCCCTCGGGCCGGATCAGCACCGGGACGGACAACACCGACGTGACCGGCTTCTTCGTCCTGGACGGGCTGCTGACCCGGGAGTTCGACGCCTCGGCGGACGCCCTCTGGCATCTGGTGCTGCCCGCCCTCACCCTGGCCACCATTCCGCTGGCCATCATCATCCGGATCACCCGGGCCAGCGTGCTGGACGTGCTCGACGCCGACTACATCCGTACGGCCGACGCCAAGGGCCTGCGCAACCCGACCATCCGCAAGCGGCACGTGCTGCGCAACGCGCTGCTGCCGGTGGTCACCATCATCGGCCTGCAGACCGGCGCGCTGCTGGCCGGCGCGGTGCTCACCGAGAAGGTCTACAACTGGGGCGGACTGGGCACTTTGATCACCGACTCCATCAGCGGGAGCCGCGACTATCCCGTACTGCAAGCCTTGATCCTGCTGGCCGCCCTGGTCTTCGTCGTGGTCAACCTGCTGGTCGACCTCTCGTACGCGATCATCGACCCGCGGGTGCGTGTGCGATGAGCCAGCTGGCCGAGCACAAACGTCGCCGCATCGACGAGCTGACCGCGCGCACGGCCGAGGCGGGCGGGGTCAGCCTGTTCCGCGACGCCGGCCGCCGGCTGCTGCGCAACCCGACCGCGATCGTCGGCGCCACGATCATCCTGCTCTTCCTGATCATGGCGATCTTCGCGCCGCTGGTGGCGCCGCACGACCCGGTGCAGCGCTTCCCGGAGCTGACCAAGGACCTGACCGTGGACAGCATCCCGGGCGCCACCGCCGGGCACCCGCTGGGCAGTGATCCGCTGGGCCGCGACTTCGCCTCGCGGATGGTCTACGGCGCCCGGCAGACGATGTTCGTCGGCGTCCTGGCCACGATGATCGGCCTGCTGCTGGGCGTCCTGCTCGGCGCGATCGCGGGCGCCGTGGGCGGCTGGGTGGACGTGGTGATCATGCGGTTCACCGACGTCATGCTGGCCCTGCCCAGCCTGCTGCTGGCGATCACCCTGGTCGCCCTGGCCCGCCAGTCCACGCAATGGACGGTGATCCTCGCGGTGGCGATCGTGAACGTGCCCATCTTCGCCCGATTACTCCGCGGCTCGATGCTGGCGCAACGGGAGAGCGATCATGTGCTCGCGGCCCGGGCGCTGGGCGTGAAGCCGCGGGACATCGCGCTGCGGCACATGCTGCCGAACTCACTTACCGCCGTCATCGTGCAGGCCACCCTGACCTTCGCGGTCGCCATCCTGGACGCCGCCGCACTGTCGTTCCTGGGGCTCGGCGACCCGGACATCAACCGGGCCGAGTGGGGCCTGATGCTGGGCGTCGACGGCGTCCGTTACTTCGAGGTCCGCCCGGAGCTGGCCTACTTCCCGGCCCTGGCGATCATCCTCGTGGCCCTCGGCTTCACCTTGCTCGGCGAAAGCATGCGCGAGGCCCTCGACCCGAAGAACCGGCGGTGACGGCCATGCCCCTGCTCGACGTCCGCGATCTCTCGGTGGTCTTCCAGCACGACGCGAAACCGTTCACCGCGGTGGACGGCGTCAGCTTCACGGTGGAGCCCGGCCAGGCGGTCGGGCTGGTCGGCGAGTCCGGATGCGGGAAGTCCGTGACCAGCCTGGCCATCATGGGCCTGCTCCCCCGCCGCGGCAACAAGGTCACCGGCGAGGTCCTCTTCTCCGACACCGATCTGCTCCGGCTGCGCCCCTCCGATCTGCGGGACCGGCGCGGCCGGGACATCGGCATGATCTTCCAGGACCCGCTCTCCTCGCTCAACCCGGTCATCCCGCTCGGCCTGCAGGTGGCCGAGGTGCTGGAACGCCACCAGGGCCGTCGCCGGCAGGAGGCGCTGCGCGAGGCCCGCGGGCTGCTCGACGCGGTCGGCATCCCCGACCCGTCCCGGCGGCTCAAGGAATTCCCGCATCAACTCTCCGGCGGCATGCGGCAGCGGGCGCTGATCGCCATCGCGCTGGCCTGCAAGCCGCGGCTGCTGATCGCCGACGAGCCGACGACGGCGCTCGACGTGACCATCCAGGCGCAGATCCTGACGCTGCTCAAGGAGCTGGTCAACGACTCCGGCACGGCCCTGATCATGATCACGCACGATCTCGGTGTGGTGGCCGGTCTCTGCGACACGGTCAACGTGCTGTACGCGGGCAAGGTGGTCGAACGAGCCGAGCGCCACGAGCTTTTCGCCGCCCCGCGTCATCCGTACACCCACGGTCTTCTGCAGTCGGTGCCCCGCCTGGACGTGGACCGGGGCGGGCGGCTGCACCAGATCCGCGGCTCGGTCAACGACAACATCCCCTGGTCGGAGGGGTGCGCCTTCGCCCCGCGCTGCGACCGGGTGATCGACGACTGCATCGGCGACACCGTGCCCCTCGAGCCCGTCGTGCGCGGCGGCGCGCTGCGGTGCACGAACCCCGTACCTCAGGAGGTGCCGGCGTGAGCGACGCCCTCGTCGAGATCGACGACCTCAAGGTCCACTTCCCGATCAAGAGCGGACTGATCTTCGACCGTACGGTCGGTCACGTCTACGCCGTCGACGGGGTCTCCCTGAAGATCAAGCGCGGCGAGACCTACGGCCTGGTCGGCGAGTCCGGCTGCGGCAAGTCGACGCTCGGCCGCGGCCTGCTGCGTCTGGTCGAGCCGACCAGCGGAGAAATCCACTTCGACGGTACGGATGTTCGCGCGCTCACCGGCGAGCGGATGCGCCTGTTCCGCCGGCGCATGCAGATGGTGTTCCAGGACCCGATGTCGAGCCTCGACCCCCGGCAATCGGTGGAGTCGCTGCTCGTCGAGGGTCTCAAGGCCCACGGTCTGCACAAGGACAAGGCCGCGGCCCGTACGCGCCTGCGCTCCACCCTGGACTCGGTCGGCCTCCCGGCGTCGGCGCTGAACAAGTACCCGCACGAGTTCTCCGGCGGCCAGCGGCAGCGCATCGGCATCGCCCGCGCCCTCGTCCTCGGCCCCGAGCTGATCGTGGCCGACGAGCCGGTCTCCGCCCTCGACGTCTCGATCCAGGCCCAGGTGGTCAACCTCCTCGGCGACCTGCAGGACTCGCTCGGCCTGACCTACCTGGTCATCGCCCACGACCTGGCCATCGTCCGGCACATCTCCGACACCATCGGCGTGATGTACCTGGGCGCGCTGGTCGAGGAGGCGGACGGCGACCAGCTGTACGAGCGCCCGCTGCACCCGTACACCCGGGCCCTCCTGTCCGCCGTCCCCATCCCCGACCCGTACGTCGAGGACCAGCGCGAACGCATGCTGCTGGCCGGCGACCTCCCGTCCCCGGCCAACCCACCGAGCGGCTGCCGCTTCCGCACCCGCTGCCCCTGGTCCCAGACCCGCTGCGCCGAGGAACGTCCCGAACTCCGCGTCTTCGACGACTCGGGCCAGCGGGTCGCCTGCCACTTCGCCGAGGAGATCCTGCGCGGGGAGCTACGGCCACACGAGGTACGGGCGGAGATCGTACGGCCGGACACCGAGCAGGCCCCTGACGTGGGCGACGGGCTGATCCAGAGCGGGACGCCGTAGCCCGCGATCAGTATCACCGCAGCTGCGGAAAGCGTGTTCGCAGGTCGGCGAGCGCTTGGCGGTAGCCGTCGCGGCCGTGGACGTAAGCGAGGCAAACCACAACCTCGAGCGCAGCCGCGAGAGAGTCGTCCATCGCCGAGTGGAACAGAGTGCTGATCGCCCAGTCCTGCGGTGACTGCTCATCTTCACCGTCGGGCGGCGTCGGCACGCTGGTCCGTGGCGGGTTCGCTTGCTCGAGCACACCCCCAGACGTACGTCACGAAGACACGCGGCTCGTCAAGGAGCACCTTCACCACGAACCCCAAACGGCTTTCCGACACCTAGGCGGCGTTCCTCGCCACGCCGCACACCTCATGATTCCGCAGCAGATGCCCGCGCTGACGCCGATTGACCGATTCCGAGTGTGAGACGGCGGATCGGGCGCCGCCCGCCGCCCCTTCTGACGGTGGATCATGATGGGGTGATTCTGTCTCAGCCGAGGAAGGTCCAGATGACCGGGCTGGTCTTCCCTGCTGCCGGGATCGGCGTGGCCGCCCTGGTCTGGTCGTCGTCCTCAGGTATTCCTCGGCTCGCCGTGACCGTGCTCTTCCCGGTGATCGGGTTCATCGCCTGCCTACGTGGATGGCAGATGCGCGTCGTCGTCGAGCGGGGTGTCATCGTCGTGTACGGCTTCTTCCGCAAGCGGATGATCGGCGTCGGTCAGGTGGAACGGCTGACGAGCTATCCCGCGCTGCGGTGGCGCGACAGCCGCGGCCGGGCGCGGTGGACGCCGGTCTGGATCTTCGCGGACAACCCTCGGTGGCCGATGACGTGGCGACGGTACAACCAGGCTCAGTTGCGCCGGCTTGCCGATGCCGCCGGTCTACCGCGGAACCGCGGCGTGCCCGTCTGAGCGCCGGCGACTCGAACACTTCCACCGCTTGTTGCCGTCGTGTGCGGGGGTCACCGCGCGATCGGTGTCGCGGAAGCGGATTCGAGGTGGCGAATCGGGCCAACGACTTCGGTTACTCGTTCCAGCTGGCGCTCAAAGCGGTCCAGCTCGCATGACTCGCGACCGCAGATGCCAATGCCGGGTCGGCGAAGGCGACCACGTCGTCGACAACGTTCGCGACAGGCAGCTTGGCGGCGTCTGGTCTGAGGCGGCGTCACCGCCGTGGTGGATGTGCCGGCGCCCTGGCGGGACCGGCCTATGGTGTGGCTGTGGACAGTGGAGCCACCGAGATCGAGGAGCTGGCGAGGGCGGCCGCCGGCGGGGACGCCGTCGCGCTCGATCGGCTGCTCGGGGTCGTACGGCCTGATGTCCTGCGGGTTTGTGCCCGCTTCCTGCCGCACCGCGAGGACGCCGAGGACGCCTGCCAGGAGACGCTGCTGGCGCTCACCCGGTCGATCAGGGGGTTCGAGGGGCGGTCGTCGTTCCGGACGTGGCTCTACCGGCTGACGGCGAACCGGGCCCGGTCGACCTATCAGCGGCTGCGCGGACGGTTCCTGGCCGAGTCGGGCGGGGCGCCGCTGCCGGAGCGGGCCGACCCGCGCCGGACCAGTGTGGTCGCCGGCACCCGGCTCGACCTGCTCGACGCGCTGGAGAACCTGCGGCCCGAGCTGGCTGAGGCGGTCGTTCTGCGCGATCTGCTCGACGTGAGTTATCAGCACATCGCCGCGCTCACGGCGGTGCCCGAGGGCACCGTCAAATCACGCATTCACCAGGGCCGTACGGCGTTGCGGCAGCGCCTGAGCGTGGAGCGCGAGGCGGGATGAGCCGGCTGACCGCCGGTGTCCTGGCCGCGTCGCTGGCCCTGGCCGGGTGTTACGCCGAGCCGCCGGTGTCGCCGCTGCCGACCGAGGCGGCCGCTCCCCCCAGCGCCCCGGGATCGCCCAGCGCCCGGCCAATTCCCGGTGCCCCGCCATCGATCAGCACCACGCGATCGATCAGCGCCCCGCCGCCGAGTGCCCGTCCGCCGGCCCAGTCGCCCGCGGCGAAACCGGCCACCCGCAGCCGGCCGGCGACCCCGCCGCGCCCGAGCCGGACCACGACCGCGCCGTCCGGCCCCGCCTGTCAGGGCGCCGTCGTACGCACCGTCGACCTGACCACCGATGAGCTGGCGCTCGTGCCCTCGCTCTGCCTCGGTGCCGGCGCGGTGCTGCGCATCGAGAACATCGGGCCCGGCCAGGTGACCACCGACGCGCCGGACCTGGTCGACCAGAATTACGAGGCGGGCATCGTGGAGATCCGCTTCCTGCGCCCGGGCACCGTCGTCGTGACGATCCCGCAGGGCGACCGCGCCTACGACGTCCCGGTCGTGGTGCGCTGACGCACGCTCACCCGGCCGAGGAAGGCATCGACGTCCCGGTCGCTCGCCCCGGCCGGGGGCGCGAGTTGCACGTACACCAGGGCGCCGGCGACCGTCCCCGCCGCCTCGACGATCACGGGTTTCCCGGTGGGGCAGGCGAACCGGGCCACCACCCAGTCCACGCCGGCCTGCCGGCTGCGCCGCGTGGGCACGGCGTCGCAACTCGCGTGCGGACGAGCGGCGACGAACTCGGCCGCCACTGCGCGATCCGGCCCAGCGAAAGCCGCGGGAGTGCGGCCCGGCCCAGCAGAAGCAGCCGGCGTGCGGTCCGGCTCGGCAGAAGCCGCTGGCCCGCGGGCCAGCCCGATGAAAGCGCCCGGCAGGCCCGGATCGGCGAGCCAGCGCGGCGGATCGGGCGAGACCACCATCGCCGGTTCCGGCCGTCCGGCCGCGTCGAACCGGCCCGCCCAGCCCGATCCGAGACCGCGCCACCCGTCGGGCAGGACGACCCTGATCTGACCGGTCCGGTCACTGGCCGTGCGGGGTCCGGCGGGAAGAACACCACCGGACGGTACGACCGCGAGCACCACCCCGGCCGCGGCCAGGCACCCCGTCCGTCGCGCGGGGCCGAACCGGGCCGCCGCTTTCCTGCGTACGGCCCGGTCCAGATCCGCGCCGAAGGCCGCGGCATCCGCGTGGCGGCGATCCGGATCGCGCGCCGTCGCCCGCCGCAACACCGGAACGACCCGGGCCGGTACGCGCAGACGCAGACCCAGCCGCCCCAGCGCGTACACGTCGGCCGTGGTCCCGACGACCGCCGTCGCGCTCTCCTGCTCGGGCGCCATGTAACCGGGGGTGCCGGCCCGCGCGGTCAGACCCGAGGCCGCCGCGAGGGCCTTGGCCAGACCCAGATCGGCGATCAGGACCCGCCCCGACCGGAACAGGATGTTGCCCGGGGTCAGGTCACGGTGCACGATCCGGTTGCGGTGCAGCACGGCCACGCCCGCCGCGATCTCCCGCAGCACCTCGAGCGCCTCGGCCGGCGGCAGGTCGCCCCGGGCGAGCCGGTCACGCAGGCTGCCGCCTTCGGCGAAGTCCATGACGAAGTACGGGCGTCCGTCCGGCAGCGTGCCCACCGCGTGCACGCGGACGGCCCGCTCGTCGGCCAGCCGCCACAGCAGCCGGGCCTCCTGCTCGAAGCGCTCGCGTACCCGCAGGTCGTGGCTCCAGTTGTCGGCCAGCACCTTGATCGCGACGTGCGCGTCCAGGACCGGGTCGTGCCCCAACCAGACGGTGGCGAACGACCCGGCCCCGAGCAGCCGCACGACGCGATAGGCGCCGATCCGCTCCGGCCCGGTCACAGCCCGACCATAGACGCCCGTTTCTACCGAACCGCTACTGCCGCGACGGAGCGGGTGGTGGTCTCCAGGTCGGCTGTGAAGGTGACGGTGGCCGGCCGGCGGAACTGGCAGGTGTGGATGCCGGCCTCGTAAAAGCAGCTCACGGCATCGGCCGGGGCCTTGGTGAGCAGGCCCGGGCCGAGGTTGACGATCCGCAGGGTGGCGCCGAGCCGCAGGCAGGGGGACCACCAGCCGAGCTCGTCGTTGGTGTCGAGGTCGACCACGGCGCCGGCCGGGGCGCACGCCGTCGAGGGCTGACCCGGCACGGCGGCCGGCACCGTGACGGTCAGCGTCCGGCCCTCGGGAGCCAGAGTGAACCGCACCGTGCCGGTCCGGATCAGCCGGCATTGGTAGGTGCCACCGGCGTAGAAGCAGTCGACCGCCGCCGACGGTTGCGCGGTCAGCGATCCTGGGCCGATGTTGACGAGCCGCACGACCCCGCCGACCGCGACGCACAGCCGCGGCAGCGGACCGGGCTGAGCGACGTCGACGGTGCGCACCACGGCTCCCGAGCAGGTCGGGGCGGCTTTCGGCGCGGCGGCTGCGGGGGTGGCGGCGCCGATGAGGCCGGCCACGAGCCCGGCCAGGACGGCCCAGCCGAGCCGGTGATGATGACGATGCATGACGGCACTCCTTGTTCGTGACGGGACTACTTTCTTTGTTCGTCCCACCGCGAGGAGCTTTTGTTTACGGCATCAGGGCCGGAATTGCTGAGAAGACGTTGTCCGGGTCGTAGCGGCGTTTGAGGTCGAGCAGGCGGCCCAGGTTGGCGCCGAACGAGTCGCGGGCGCGGGCGTCCTCCTCCGGGCCGAGCAGGTTGGGGTAGCCGCCCGGCAGGGACAGCGGGTCGAGGGCGGCGGCGAGGGAGTCGGCCCAGTCGCGGTGCCGGTCGGGGGTGTCGCCGGGTGGCCAGGCGGCGATGATCTCGATCGGATGGTGCGGCGCGCGGTGGGCGAAAGCGGTCTCGGCCGGGTCGGCCTTCGTCGCGGCGCCGTGGAAATGGTTGACCACCAGGGCCGAGAAGGGTGAGGTGACCCGGGAGGCGGCGTCGGTCAGGGCCGCCGCCGCGGGTGGTGAAACGGTGGCCAGCCAGCGGCTGCGCAGCAGATAGTGGTTGCCCTCGACGACGCTGGCGTCGAACATGCGCAGCGCCGCCGCGTACGGCATGGGGCCGATCTGATCGACCACCGCGTGGCCCAGCGCGCGCATCGGCGCGATCGCGCGCTCGCCCGCGGCCAGGTCGTCGCCGCACCAGAACGGGCAGAGGAAGGCCAGCGGGCCGTCGGGGCCGGGCAGGAACCCGGTCATGACCGTCAGCTCGTCGGGGCCGGTCGCCACGAGGTCGGCGTAGCCGGCCAGCACGGACGGGGCCTCGGCGGGCGGGAACATGAGGATGCCGGCCACGATCAGCGGCAGCTCGTAGAGACGGATCCGCAGGGCGGTCACCACGCCGAAGTTGCCGCCGCCGCCCCGCAGCGCCCACCACAGGTCGGCGTCGTCGTCCGGGCCGGCCACGACCGTACGGCCGTCGGCCAGCACGACGTCGGCGCCGAGCAGGTTGTCTGCGGCCAGGCCGAACCGGCCGATCAGCGGCCCGTAGCCGCCGCCGGTGGTCAGCCCGGCCAGCCCGACCCCGCCGACCACCCCGGTCGCCGCGACCAGCCCGTAGGGCGCGGCGGCGGCGATCAGGCCGGCCGACAGGGCGCCGCCCTGGACGGTGGCCTCGCCGGCGTCCGCGTCGATGGTCACCTCGCGCAGGCCGGTGAGGTCGACGACCAGCCCGCCGTCGCGCAGGGCCCGCCCGGCCCAGTCGTGGCCGCCCGCGCGCACCGACAGCGGGAGACCCTTCTCCCGGGCGAGCCGGACGGCCGCGCTCACCTCCGCCGCGGTCGTACATCGGCTGATCAGGGCGGGCCGGCGGACCACGTCGGCGTTCCAGACCCGGCAGGCCGCGGAGAACTCGTCGTCGCGTTCAGTGAGCAGTCCGGTCATGGGCGGACCCTAGCCGCCGGTGACGCTCGGTGCGGTCGCCAATACGACAAGCATCGATCCACCCGGTGCGAGGGCACGAAGAGTGCTCGGAGGTCCCGGAACCTCGCTGCCGGCTTGACTCGTCCCTAGCAATTGAAAAGACTATTAAGCATTAACACCCCTCTCCCCCGGAGGAATCCCCCATGCGTAAGTCCCGGTTCTTCATCGCGGCGGCCGCCGTCGTGGTGGCCCTGAGCGGCGGCCTGGCCGTCGGCTCCCGAAGTGACACGGCCGAGGCGGCCGTGGTCTGGAACGAAGACTTCAACGGCGCGGCCGGCACCGGTGTCGACACCTCGAAGTGGAACTTCGACACCGGCGGCAGCGGCTTCGGCAACCAGGAGCTGCAGTACTACACCAGCGGCACCAGCAACGTCGCCATGGACGGCCAGGGCCGCCTGGTCATCACCGCCCGCAAGGGCAGCGGCGGGCACAACGACTGCTGGAACGGCACCTGCCAGTTCACCTCCGGCCGGATCCAGACCGCCGGCAAGTTCACCCAGCAGTACGGGCACGTCGAGGCCCGCATCCAGGTGCCCAACGGCTCCGGCCTCTGGCCCGCCTTCTGGATGCTCGGCGGCGGCAACTGGCCGACCGACGGCGAGATCGACATCATGGAAGTCGTCGGCCGGGACCCCAACCGGCTCTTCGGCACCCTGCACGGCCCCGGCTACTCCGGTGGTGACTCGTTCGGCGGCAACATCGTCGCCGGCACCCCGTGGTACCAGGCGTTCCACAACTACGCGGTGGACTGGTCGCCGAGCGCGATCGTGTGGACCGTGGACGGTCAGGAGTACTTCCGGGCCACCCCGTCGTCGCTGGCGGCGGCCAAGAACGGCGCCCGCTGGGTCTTCGACCACCCGTTCTTCATCATCCTCAACCTGGCCGTGGGCGGTAACTTCGGCCAGGGCAACCCGGCCGGCCTGCCCGCCGAGAGCAAGATGCTGATCGACTACGTGCACGTCAGCACCTCGACCACCACCCCGCCGCCGAGCGGGGGCGGCCAGGCGCTCAAGTCCAGCCTGAGCGGCCGCTGCATCGACATCCCGGGGGCCAACCCGGTGGACGGGGCGCGCCTGCAGACGTACGACTGCAACGGCACCGCGGCCCAGCAGTGGGCGGCCAACGGCGACGGCACGATGCGCGCCCTGGGCAAGTGCATGGACCCGGCCGGCGGCGCGCTGACCAACGGCACCCCGATCCAGCTGGTCACCTGCAACGGCAACCCGGTCCAGCGCTTCACCCTCTCGGCGGCCGGCGACCTGGTCAACGTCTCGGCCAACAAGTGCGTGGACGTCAAGGACCGCAACACCGCCAACGGCGCCCAGCTGCAGCTCTGGGACTGCACGGGTCAGTCCAACCAGAAGTGGACCCGCGCCTGACGTACGGCTTGTGAGTGGCCCTGGTCACAGCGGCGCCGAGATCCTTTCTCGGCGCCGCTGTCGTCTACCCGGTGTGGAACGAAGACCGGACCGGCGAGCCGCCCTCGGCGTCGCGTCGCTCCTGCTGCTCGTGGGTGTCACCGCGCTCTACGTCAATCCCGGGCAGTGGTCGAGCGGATGGATGTCGCTCGCCTTGACCACACGCGAGTATTCGGTGCTGTTGTGGCCCCTCGCCCTGGCCGCGGGCGCGTGGCAGGGCCGCCGTGAGCACCGCAGCGGCGTGGCCGAGCTGTTCGCCACCACGCCCCGGTCCCGCGCCCGCCGCCAGCTGCCGGTGCTCCTCGCGATGGCCGCCGCGACCTCCCTCGCGTACGTCCTGATCCTGGTCGTTGGTGGGGTCAGGCTCGTCGCGCCGGCGCATTACTTCCCGGTCCGCTTTCTCGCCGTCAGCGCGGCCGGCGTGCTGTCGCTGATCGCCGCCGGCTGGCTCGGCCTCGGGATCGGGCGGCTGCTGCCGGCCGCCGCCGTCGTTCCCGTGCTGACCGTGGCCGGGGTCCTGTTCGTCGTCTACGCCGCGATCGCCGCTCCGCTGTGGCCGGGCGCGGTGCTGTCACCGATGTACGGCAGCCTCCAGTCCTACCCGTACCAGACCATCGACGGCCGGGTGAGCGCCGCCTTCGCTGTCTGGATGGCCGGGCTGGCGGTCACCGGCGCCCTGCTGCTCGTCACCGAGCGCCGCCGGCTGCGCGTGGCGGCGGTGGTGCCGGCTCTGATCGGAATCGGCCTCGCGGTGGCGACCGTCCCCCGTGATCCGGCCGCCCTCACCGCGCCGATCGACCCGGCCGCCGCCCACCTGGTCTGCACCGGCGACGCCCCGGCGGTCTGCGTCAGCCGGGTCAAGGCGGGCGTGCTCGACGAGCTGACGCCGCTGGCCCGCGAGGGTCTGGCCGTCCTCAACCGGCTGCCCGGCACGCCCACCGAGGTGCACGAGGACATCCGGCCGGACGGCTCCTGGAAGACGCCGGCCGCGCCGCGGACCGACGTCGTCCTGATCGAGGTGACGGTGGACAGTCGCGGACGACTCGCCCATCCCGACGCGGTCGTCCCCATGGTCGTCGGCTCGCTCGGCGTCACTTCCTACGGCCCCTGCGACAACCGGTACGCCGGGGTCGAGCGGGCCGCCGCCTACTACCTGCTCGGCCGTGAGCCGGTCTCGGACGTCGGCGTCATGCCCGGCGTCACGGGCGAGAGCCCGGGGACCAACCGGAGCGCTGTCACTTTGTGGCGGCAGCTACGAACGCTGCCGCGCGCTGTGGCGTTGGCCCGCATCACCGCCGTACGGCAAGCCATCATCGACTGCCGGGACAGCTCCGAGCTGCTGTCCCGCCGCTCGCCGTGACCCCTCAGGCGACCAGCGCCCACCTCGCCGACGCCCAGGGAGCGCGCCTTCGACGCCGCGATCGCGCCGAACAACCAACGGCATGCCGGGCAGGCGAGGGTCAGCCGGCGACGACGGTCTGGGCGGCGGTCGCGATGACGTCGGCGACGGCGGTGGGCTGGGTCAGGAACAGGGCGTGGCTGGCCTCGACGTTGGTGACGCGGGCGTTGATGCGCTTGGCCATGTGCTGCAGCATGGCCTGGTCGAAGGCCTTGTCGTCGGTGGCGATGACGGCCCAGCTCGGCTTGTCGCGCCAGGCGGCGTTCTTCACCGGGGCCGCGAACGCCGCCATGTTGACCGGCACCTGCGAGTCGCGGAGGAAGGCGGCGTCGGCGTCGCCGGCGTCCGCCGCGAACCCGGCCTGGAACTTGCCGGGGTTGAGGAAGCCGTAGCCGTCCTCGGCCACGTCGATGACGAAGTCGGGGGTGGGGGCGAAACCCTCGTACTGCTGGGCCGTGGTTTCGCCGGCGTCGGGGGCCAGGGCCGACACGTAGACCAGGCCGGCCACCTTCGGGTGCACGCCGGCCTCCGTGATGACCGTGCCGCCCCACGAGTGGCCGACGAGGATCGCCGGGCCGTCCTGCCGGTCGAGCACCCGGGTGGTCGCCGCGACGTCGTCCTCCAGCGAGGTCAGCGGATTCTGCACGATCGTGACCCGGTAGCCGCGAGCGGTCAGGTTGTCGTAGACGCCGCGCCAGCCCGAACCGTCGGCGAACGCGCCGTGCACCAGCACAATGTTCTTGATATCCATATGCAATATATTGCACATCAGTCGTAGGTCCGGCCAGGGCGATCGCGGCTTGTGCAAGGACGCGCAATGGGCGCAATATATTGCATGCCCATCCCGTCCAGCGTTCCCGCTCTCGACCGTTCGCTGCTGCGCGACGACGTCTACCGGCGCCTTCGCGACGCGATCGTCGAGGGCACCTTCCTTCCCGGCGAGCAACTCAAGGACGGCGAGCTCGCGGCCTGGCTCGGGGTCAGCCGTACGCCCGTTCGCGAGGCCCTGTTGCGGCTCGGCGGTAGCGGGCTCGTGGTGGCCCGCCCCGGCCGCTCGACTACGGTCAGCACCATCGACGCGCCGGCGGTGCGCGACGCCCGGGACGTCATCGCGGCCATGCACGAGCTGGCCGTGCGCCAGACGACGGGCCGGCTCGGCGACGACGACCTCCGCCGCATGCGGGACGCGAATCGGCGCTTCGCCGAGGCGGTGGCCGCGGGTGACGTCGGCGCCGCCCTGGAGGCCGACGAACAGATCCACGCGATCCCCGTGGCCGCGCTGGGCAACCAGGCCCTGACGACCGTGCTCGACCAGTTCGACCCGCTGGTCCGCCGGGCCGAGCGCCTGCGTTTCAGCACGGACGGTCACGCCTCGGTCGAGCTGCACGACCGGCTCATCGAGCTCATCGCGGCCGGAGACGCGCAGGCGGCGGCGTCTGTCGCGTTCGACATCTGGCACACCCTGCCGGCCACCTGACCCCGGCTAGGACGGCAGGGCCGGCGGATGCCAGTCGGCGTAGCGGGCCATCGTGCGCAGGGCCGCGCGGGCCGGGGTCACGCGCATCAGGGTGTTGCGCGCGGCGACGGCGACCGGGTTCTCGAGTTGCTGACCGAAGCGGCCGACCGCCCGCGAGGCCTTCGCGACCTGCTGACTGCGGGGACGGCGCTGGGCGTCGTACACGGCCAGGCCGTCGGGCCGCCCGGCGACCGCGGCCAGCACGACCGCGTCCTCCAAAGCCTGATTGGCGCCCTGGCCCAGGTTCGGCGTCATCGCGTGGGCGGCGTCCCCCAGCAGCGCGACCCGGCCCCGGACGTAGGTCTCCAACGGCTCGTCGAGGCAGGTGAGGTCGTCGTACAGGACCGTGTCGGTGGCCGCGACGAGCGCCGGGATCGGGTCGTGCCAGCGGCCGAAACGGCTGGGCACCGGCGCCGCGCCGGGGGCCCGGGCGCCGGGGCCGGCGTTCACGGCGGCGAACCAGGAGACCCGGCCGTCGACCAGGGGGACGATGCCGAACTCGGCCCCGCGGTCCCAGCTGATCGCGACGACCAGCTCGCCGCGCCAGACCGGCGTCACCCCGCGCCAGGCCCGCACGCCGACGGACACGGGCTCGGCCGCCCCGGGCCACAGCGCCCGGCGCACGGTGCTGTGGATGCCGTCCGCGCCGACGACGAGGCCGGCTTCGATCCGGGCCGGGCCGGCCGGGCCCTCGTACGTCACCTGGCCCTCGGCGGTGACGGCGGTGACCCGGGCGCCGGAGATGACCGTGCCGGCCGGCAGGGCGCCGAGCAGGATGTCGTGCAGGGCGGCACGGTGCACGCCGATGGCGGACGTGCCGAGCACCCGGTCCAGGTCGCCGGCGGGTATGCGGGCGAGCCACCGGCCGTCCGCCCGCCGGGTGCCGCCGGGGTTGTCGGGCAGGCCGTGACGCCGCACCTCGTCGCCCACGCCGAGCACGTCCAGACAGCGCATGCCGTTCGCCTGGAGCACCAGGCCGGCCCCGACCGGCCCGAAGACGGGCACCCGCTCGAGCACGGTCACGTCCCATCCACGGCGGCACAGTCCGATGGCCGCGCTCAGGCCGCCGATGCCGGCCCCGATCACCACTGCCGAGGACGCCATACCCCACATCCCTTCTACATCTGTAGAACGCCATACTACGTCTGTAGAAGAGGGAGGCGCCACCGTGCCCACAGACCGATTCGCCGTACTGACCGACGCGGCCATCGAGGTGCTGGCCGAGCTGGGCATGCGCGGGCTGACCCACCGCGCGGTGGACGCCCGGGCCGGCCTGGCGACGGGCACGACCTCGGCCTACTTCCGCACCCGCAAGGCCCTGATCGAGGCGGTCGTGCACCGGCTGGCCGATCTCGACCGGGCCGACCTGGAGGCGGGCCGGCTGCCTGCCGGCGCCGACGCTCCCCCGCTCGCCCTCGACGACCTCGACGCCGCCGCCGAGGGGATCGCGGCGTTGCTCGACCGGTGGATGAGCACCGGGCGGGAACGCACCCTGGCCCGCTACGCGTGCCTGCTGGAGGCCACCCACCATCCGGAGCTGCACACGATCCTGGCCTACGGCGACGCCGCCCGCCGGCAGGCCCGGGCCATGCTCGCGGCGGCCGGCGCCCCG
Source organism: Actinoplanes sp. NPDC049598 (assembly GCF_040675435.1). Lineage (NCBI taxonomy): Bacteria > Bacillati > Actinomycetota > Actinomycetes > Micromonosporales > Micromonosporaceae > Actinoplanes > Actinoplanes sp. NPDC049598. The sequence continues at coordinate 72,049 of NZ_JBFAOX010000014.1, forward strand.
GAGCCGGAACGCCGCGGGGACCATCTCGTCGCCTTCATCGACGGCCTGCTGTTCGACCGGCTGGCCGGCGCGGGCAGCCGGAGCGCGCCGGCCCCGGGCACAGCGGCGAACCGGGCCGACCTCGCCTCAGCGGTCGCGACCGTGCTGCGCGCCCTCACCTCCGGAAGCTGATTCACTGCAAATCTTGCAACTCCTTGTCTTGATATCGACGCGTGTCTATCGTCCCGAGGTAAGCGCTTTCCTAATCGTGGGAGGTGGGCGCGACGACGCACTCCCGCCGATGAAGCTCGTGAAAGTGAGACAGGGATGAAACGTTCAGTCGCCCTCAGATGGAGCGCCGGGGCCGCCACCGCGATCACGGCCGCCGCCATCATGATGACGTTGCCGGCCACCCAGGCCCTGGCCGCCGACAACCTCAGCCTCGGGGCCGGGGCCGACGGCTCGAGCAAGGCCGGCGGCACCAGCTACGGCAACGTCAAGGACGGCAACACCGGCACGTACTGGTCGCCGAGCAGCGCGACCGGTTACGTCTCGGTCAAGTGGAGCAGCGCCACGACCGTCTCCTCGGCCGTCATCCGGCAGGCCTCGGGCGGCGGCTCGATCAGCGCCTGGCGGCTGCTCAACGCCGACACCGGCGCCGTCCTGAGCAGCGGCAGCGGCAGCCCGGGCACCATCAACTTCACCTCGACGTCGCTGAAGAAGCTCACCTTCGACATCACCAGCGCCTCCGCCGCGCCGCGCATCGCCGAGTTCGAGACGTACTCCTCCGGTGGCGGCACCACCCCGACCACCCCGCCGGTCACGACGCCACCGACCACCACCCCGCCGCCCAGCAACGGCGGCACGCCGACCGGCGCCTGGCCGTCCTCGGCCGGCTCGGTGAGCATCTCGAGCACGGTCAAGGTCTCCGGCACGTTCGACGGCGGCATGAAGACGTACTGCTGCATCGGGGACGGCTCGCAGAGCGAGTCCCAGGACCCGATGTTCAGCATCGCCAACGGCGGCACCCTGCAGAACGTCATCATCGGCTCGCCGGCCGGCGACGGCGTGCACTGCGAGGGCACCTGCACGATCCGCAACGTGTGGTGGAACGACATCGGCGAGGACGCCGCGACCTTCAAGGGCACCGGCGGCGGCACCAGCTACGTCATCGGCGGCGGCGCGCGCTCCGGCAGCGACAAGACCTTCCAGCACAACGGCAACGGCACGGTCAGCATCTCCGGCTTCTACCTGAGCGGCTCCGGCAAGCTGTACCGGGCCTGCGGCAACTGCTCCAGCTCGTACCAGCGCAACGTGAAGATCGACAACGTGCTGCTGAACGACATCGACATGGTCGCCGGCATCAACAGCAACTGGGGCGACACCGCCACCATCACCCGGGTCACGCTGCGCAACAGCTCCAGCGCCACCGTCTGCGGCAAGTACCAGGGCGTGGCCAAGGGCAGCGAGCCGAAGTACCTCGGTGAGGGCTGGAACGACGCCAACTGCAAGGTCAACCGCAGCGACATCACGTACGGCTAGATCGCACCCCCGCCGCGGAGGGACGCCCCGGCCGGCGTCCCTCCGCCGCATCTTCTGACCCGCCGGCGCTCTGTCCGTCAGTAGCGGGCATGACAAGTCCGGAGGACGGCTGGCTCGACGGCCTGGGCGACCTCGACCTCGACACCCCGCCCGAGCGGATCGACCAGGCCATCGCCCACCTGGCCCGGCGCGGTGGCGACCCGGACGGCAAGCAGCTGTTCCTCGTGGCCTCCCTGCGGCTGATCCGGCACATCCAGGCCACCTTCACCCCCGGGCGCTTCGCCGCGCCCGACGACCTCGACCAGGCCGTCCGCGCCGGCGAGCGGGCGCTGGCCTGGCTGCGGCGGGCCGAGGAGCCCTCGGTGGAGTCCGAGTCGATGGTGCTGCAGGTCGTCGCCGAGGCGCTGCAGCTGCGTGACGCGCCCGGTGACACCGACCGCGCCATCGAGGTGATGGCCGAGGCGGTCCGGCGCTTCCCGCGGGACTCGCCGGCCTGGGTGATGGCGGTCAGCGGGCTCGGCGACCGGCACTACGCCCGCTACACCAAGGACCACCGGGCCGACGACTTCACCGCGACCGAGTGGGCGCTGCGGACCGCGTTCGACGCCGGCTGGCCGGAGCGGGCCAACCTGTGGATGCGGCTCGGCGCGCTCTACGAGGAGCGGTTCCGCGCCCAGGACGACGTCCGCGACCACCGGCAGGCCCTCGAGACCTTCCGGGCCGGCTGGGCCGAGGACCCGGCCAGTCCCCTGCTCGCCCTCGCCTACGCCGACGCGGCCGTCAACTCCGGTGTCCCGACCAGCCCCGAGGAGCTGGACGAGCTCATCGAGGAGCTGGCCACGGTCGAGGTCGGCGCCCTGCCCGCGATGCTGCAACCGCAGTTCCACTACCTCGTGACGATGGCCCACTTCCGCCGCTTCGGCGAGCGCCACGACCCGGCCGACCTGCCGGCCACCGTGGCCGCGGCCGGCCGGCTGATCGGGCACCCGCATGCCGAGCCGGATCTGGCCGCCGAGGCCCGGTGGATCCGGGCCAGTGTGCAGCTCGACCACGCCTCGTCCACCGGCGTCCACACGGTCGACGTGGACGCGCTCGCCGCCGACCTGACGGCCGCCTTCCCGCTGCTCCGAGGCGACCAGCGCCGGGTCGCCGATGCCCAGATCACCCGCGTGCTGGCCGAGCGGTCCCGGCTGACCGGCCGCGAACGGGACGCCGCCGCGGCCACCGACTGGGCGACGCAAGCCCTGCAGCGCCTGCCCGACGGCACCGCCGAGAAGGCCGAGGTCCGCTATCACCTCGCCTTCCAGCTGATGGCCCAGTCCTCGGGGCGCGCCGTCGCCCTGTTCCGGCAGGTCGCGGCCGACCCGGCGGCCTCGGCCAAGGTGCGGGCGGCGGCCGGTGGTCAACTCGCCACCGCCGTCGCCGCGACCGTCTACTACCTCGGCGGCGATCCGTCCGAGCTGGACGCCGCCATCGTCCTGGCCCGCGACACGCTGCGGGCCACCGGTCTCGACGACATCAACCGGGCCGCGTTCGCCGCCGCCCTGGCCGGCGCCCTGCTCGTACGCTACGAGATGCGCGGCGACCTGTCCGACCTGCGCTGGTCGCTCGACCTGCTGCAGGACCTGCGGGACGAACGGCCGTACGACCCGCACCGCGACGAGCTGCTCCTCGCGCTCGCCCAGGCGCAGCTGATGTGGAGCGAGGCGGTCGGCGAGCCGCCGCCGGCGGAGACCTTCGTCCTTCTCGAAGGCGTCGCGGCCGCAGCGCCCCCGGGCGATCCACGGCGGGTCCAGGCCTTGCGCAGCCTGGCCGGTGGGTCGGCCATGCGCGCCGGGTACAGCAAGGACGCCGGGGACTGGCGACGGGCCGTGCGGTACGCGCGTGAGCTGCTCGCCGCGGTGCCACCGCAGGCCGCCTTCACCGGTCTCATGCGGCTGAGCGCGGGCGGAACCCTGCTGCTGGCCGGCCGCGAGCTCGACGACCTCGGCCTGCTCCGCGAGGGCGCCGACCTGCTCGCCGCCACCTCGGACGATCCGGCCAGCCGGCTGCTGCGCGGCCGCTACCTCGCCCTGTACGGCCTCGCGCTGCTCACTCTCCACCAGCGCGCCCCGCAGCCCGGCGACCTCGACCGGGCCCTGGCCGTCCTGCGCGAGGCCGACGCCGCGGCCACCGCCGAGCCCGGGCAGCGGGGCGCGGCCGAGATCGCGATGGGCCGGTCGGCGGCGCTCGCCCTCTCCGGTGATCCGGCCGGCGCGGCGGCGGCCGGGCGGGCCGGGATGCGGGCCCGGGCCTGGCAGGTGCTGCTGCAGTCCGGCACGCACGACGCGATGACCACCGCCCGGCGCAGCGCGGCCGACGCGCTCAACGTGGCCCGGGCGGCGCTGAAGGCCGGTGATCGGCCCGGCGCCTGGCTCGCCCTGGAGACCGGCCGCGGTCTCGTGCTGCACGCGGCCACCGTCGCCGCCACGGTTCCCGGCCTGCTGCGGGCGGCGGGTGAGACCGGGCTCGCCGGCCAGTGGAATGCCGGCCCGGCCGATACTGACGCGGCCGGCTGGCGTACGGCCACCCCGGCCATGCCGAGCGACGCCCGCTACCGCGCCCTCGGGGTGCTCGAGCGCGAGGCCACCCTGTTCGACCCGCCGCCGGCCGAGGCGGTCGGCGACGCGCTGACCGCCGTGGGCGCCGACGCGCTCGTCTACCTGTTCCCAGGAGCCGGCGGGGAGGCCGGCTTCGCGCTGCTCGTCGAGCCCGGCGGCCGGATCGGCGCCCTGGACCTGCCCGGGCTGACCGGCGACTGGTCGGACCCGGAGACCCTCCAGCGGGCCATCGGGGCGCGCGACCTCGGCCCGGTCCCGGACGACCCGCGGACCGAACGCACCCTGGCCGACGTGTGCCGCGACGCGTGGCACGTGGCGATCGGGCCGCTGCTCGACCACTGGCGTTCCGGGCATCACGGCGAGCCCCACCTCGTGCTGGTGCCCGACGGCGCCCTGGCCGCTGTGCCCTGGCATGCCGCCCACAGCGGGGACCGCTGGGCGATCGACGAGGCGGCGTTCTCGTACATCGCCTCGGCCCGGCTGCTGGTCGATGTCGCCCGCCGCAGCGCGCCGCCACCCGGCGCCGTGGGGCTGGTCATCGGCAACCCGGACACCGGCGACCCGGCCGGGGCGCTGCCGGGCGCGGGCGTCGAAGCGACCACCATCTTCCGCCGGCACTACGCGGCCGGCCGGTACTGCGGGCGGCCGGGCCCGGCCGTGCTCGCCGACGGACCCGGCCGGCCGCAGGACGTCTACGACTGGCTGACCGCCACCGGGACGCCGCCCGCCACCGTGCTGCATCTGGCCTGCCACGGCGTCATCCGCGCGGACGGGCCCGCCTCGTCCTACCTGCTGCTGGCCCACGGCGCCCGGGTCTCGGCCGAGGACCTGCTGCGGGCCGCGGCCGACCGGCCGGCCGCCCGGTCGCCGGGCCTTGTCTCGCTGGCCGCGTGCACCACCCACCGGGCCGGGCGCGCCTACGACGAGGCGGTCACCCTCTCCACCGCGTTCCTGGTGGCCGGGGCGAGCACCGCGATCGGTTCCCTGTGGCCGGTACCGGACCGGGCGACGGCCCGGCTGATGGTCGCCTTCCACGACAATCTCGCGGCGCCCGGCCGGCCGCCGCACGCCGCCCTGCGCTCGGCCCAGCGCGCGATGCGCGACGACGGCGCGACCCTGGTCGACTGGGCCGGCTTCGTCCATCTAGGCCGGTGAATTCCGCTGTCCGTCAGGAACAGTCATGAGGGATCAGTTCAATACCGCGTACGGCGGCAACGTCTACGCGACCCGGCACGGCGACATCACCGTCAACGCGTCTCAGCCCACCGCGGCCGGGGAGCGGGTCCGGGTCCTCATGCTCGCCGCCAACCCGGCCCGGTCTTCCCGGCTGGCCATCGACGAGGAGGCCCGGCTGATCGGTGAGCGGCTGCGCCTAGGCGACGAGCGCGACGCGTACGAGCTGGTGACCTGCTGGGCCGTACGGCCCATGGATCTTCTGCAGTACCTCAATCAGCACCGCCCCCAGATCGTGCACTTCAGCGGGCACGGCGACCGCGACGGGCAGATCGTGCTCGCCGCCGGCGGCGGCCGGGAGCAGCGGGTGAGCGCGGACGCCCTCGGCGAGCTGTTCCGGGTCGCCAACCACCGGATCCGGGTCGTGCTGCTCAACGCCTGCTGGTCGGCCGGCGCCGTCCGGGCCATCGGGCAGCACGTCGACTACGTCATCGGCATGACCGCGCCGATCAGCGACGAGGCCGCCACCGTCTTCGCCGCCGCGTTCTACCTGGCGCTGGGCTTCCGCTGCCCGGTGCCGCAGGCCTTCGACCAGGCGGTGGCCGCGCTGGCCGTGCACGGCCTGGCCGGACGGCACATCCCCGAACTGCTGGCGCGACCGGGCGCCAGCCCTCACCTGACGGAAGGGCCGCGATGACCAACTACGGGCCGCAGGGCACCAACAACCAGTACAACTCGGGCCAGAACGTCTACGCCACCCAGAAGGGCCACATCAGGATCACCAACGGCGCGGCCCCGCCCAGCGCCAAGCCGCTGCTGGTCATCCTGGCCCTCGACGCCGTCTTCTTCCTCTACGGCATGCTCTCCTACACCGGCCACAACACCAGCGCCGACGCCTGGCGCGCCGGCATCTTCCTGGCCCTGGTCGTCCTGACCCTCTCGCTGACCAGCCGCTGGATCCGCGGCCGCCTGCGCTGACCGCCAGGAGCGACCATGACCGACCACTGGGGAAGGCTCGAGAACGAGAACCGGCGACAGCGAGATCAACGGAACAAGGAGATGATGGACAGCTGGCGGCGCGAGAACGTCGCCTGGAGCAACCTGGAGCAGGGCCCGAAGCGGTATCCGGAGGTGGGCGACCCACCTCCCGGCAAAATCAAGTTCGCCGTCGGCATGATCGGCTTCGCCGCGGTCCTGCTGACTCTCCTGGTCATGTGCAGCCTGATCGGCGTGATGGTCTTCCGCCTCTTCTGAGCGCTAACGCCGGGTGTAGAACGGCTCCGTCCTGGTCAGCATCCAGCGTGAGACGGAGTCGTCCTCGTCGAGGAAAGTGGTGTCGACCGGGTAGGGCTGGGTGGCGTCGAGGATGTCCTGGCGCCACGACGGCACGGTCGGGTCGGGGCGGACGCCGATGAGCAGGGCCGGGGGCTGGTCGCCGATCTGGGCCAGGGCGCGGCGGGCCTCGATTACGGCCGGGACGGTGGTGAAGGCCGCGGCGAGGGCGGTCAGCAGCTCGGTGGGCTCCGGGTCGGGCTCGCCCAGCCGCAGCCGGGCGCCGGCCGGAACCTGCCGGCGGCCACCGCGGATGACCTGGACGCCCTCCGGGTTCACCGGCAGGCCCAGCTCGGCCCCGGGGTTGACGGCGAGACCGAGCTCGGCCGCCATGAGCTCGGCCAGCTTGCGGCCGGTGATCTCCATGTGGGGCTGGGCGCCGGCGCCCCGGGCGTACTGCTCGGCCGAGGTGTAGACCGCGACGAAGGGCCGGCCGTCCAGCGCCATCACCGGCAGCCGGGTGGGCCCGGCCGGGTCGGCGCCGCCGGGCAGGGGCACCCACAATGGTTGATCGGCCAGGGCGGCCAGCAGCTGCTCGGAAGAGGTGTCGCCCGCTCGGGCCCCGGCCAGGGCCGTCTCGAGGGGGTTCGCCGGGAACGGCATGGTGATGTGGACCCTTCAGTCGCCGAACAGCAATGATCGCAGCCGGGCGACCAGCGCGGACAGGTGCTCGTTGACGGCGATGCGCTCGGCCGAGCTGCGGCGCTCGATGTAGTAGTCGGAGAAGTCGCGCCCACCGCCGTACAACTGCTTAAAGCGCGGCCGGACCGGCCGCCACGGCGTCGTAGCAGTGCGGGTCGTACGGGAAGCCGTGGAGCAGGACCACCGGCCATCCGTCCTCGGGACCGGCCGTCTCCACACTGACATCGAGGACACCGCTGCGCACCTGCATGAGATCAAGGCTATGGCCGGGCCCACTCCGGCGGGTCGGCCGGGTGCAGGGCCGGGTCGTCGACGGCGAAGGTCCGTACGGGCCCGGGTGGTGTCGTGGGGCCTTCGAAGCGGACCGTCACCCGGCCCTTGCCGCTGCCCCAGACCCAGCCGGGGCCGTGGGTGTCGTGGCGGACGTCCTGGCCGGGCCGCCACTCGAGGGGCGTCGCGATCGGCCGCGCGACCGGGGGCGTACGGACGGAATCGGTGATCTCCAAGGCCTCGCCGGACCCGAACAGGTCGTCCTGGACGAAGTCGGCCAGCGTGGTGGCGCCGACCCCCAGCAGCCGGATGCCGGAGGTGGTGTCGACCTCGGCCAGCAGGCGGCGGGCGAGCTGCGCGACGAGCCGGGGGTCGTCGGTCGGCTGGGCGCGGGTGATCGAGCGGGTGATGGTGGTGAAGTCGTAGTGGCGCACCTTGATCGTGACCGTGCGGGCCGACAGGCCACCCGCGCGGAGCCGGCCGCCGACCCGGGCCGCGAGCAGCTCGAGCTCGGTGTTGAGGCGGGCCCGGTCGGTCAGGTCGACCTCGAAGGTCTCCTCGGCCGACACCGATTTCGCCTCGCGCTCGCCGACGACGGGCCGGTCGTCGTCGGCCCGGGCCAGCCGGTAGAGGCCGGTGCCGTGGGCCTGGCCGAACCAGTCGACCAGGTCGGCGAGTTTCACCCGGGCCAGATCGCCGATGGTGTGCAGGTGGGAGCGGCGCAGCCGGTCGGCGGTGGCCGGGCCGACGCCGGGCAGCCGGGTCACCGGCAGCGGGCCCAGCAGCGCCTGCTCGTCACCCGGGGCGGCCACGGTGAGCCCGTCCGGCTTGTGCAGATCGGAACCGATCTTGGCGATGAGCTTCGAGCTGCCCACGCCGATCGAGGCGGTGACCCCGCCGGTGGCCTCGGCGATCGCCGCCTTGACCCCGGTGGCCAGCTCGGTGACTCCGCGCACGGACAGGTCGTGCCGGCCGGCGGCGGCCAGGTCGATGTACGCCTCGTCGATCGACACCTGCTCGACCAGCGGCGACAACTCGCCGAGCAGGGCCATCACCACCTCGCTGGTCTTGCGGTACGCGGCGAAGCGCGGCGCCAGGAAGGCCGTGCCGGACGGGCAGCGCCGCCGGGCCTCCGCGGTCGGCATCGCGGACCGGGCCCCGAACCGCCGGGCCTCGTACGACGCGGTCGCCACCACCCCGCGCCCGGCCACCCCGCCCACGATGACCGGCCGGCCACGCAGGGACACCTTGTCGCGCTGCTCCACCGCCGCGAACATCGCATCCAGGTCGACGTGCGCGATGCTCGCCTCCCGCCTCACCACGACCTCACCCCTCCATTGTCTCCCGCCCCGCCGGCAGCGCACCGATTACCATCGATGCGGGAGGCATCACGTTGAGTGCATCTTTCGAGATCCGCCTGGACGGCAGAGTGCTCACGACGGAGGTGACGGGGGCTCATCACGGAACGCCGGTCTTCCTGCTCCACGGCACGCCCGGCTCCTCGGCCGGCCCGAAACCCCGCAGCAGCGTCCTGTACCGCCAGGGCGTCCGGCTGATCTGCTACAACCGGCCCGGGTACGCCGGCTCGACCCGCATGCCGGGCCGGCGCGTGGCCGACGCCGCCCGCGACGTCGAGGCCGTGGCCGATGAGCTCGGCATCGAACGGTTCAGCGTGGTCGGGCGGTCCGGCGGCGGCCCGCACGCGCTGGCCTGCGCCGCCCTGCTCCCGCGCCGGGTCGTCCGGGCCGCCGTGCTGGTCGGGCTCGCCCCGGCCAACGCCGCAGGGCTCGACTGGTACGAGGGCATGTCCCAGGAGAACGCCCGTAACCATGCCACCGCCGAGCGCGGCGACGCCCGGTTCATGCGCGAGATGCTCGCGCTCGCCGTGCGCACCGCGGCCGACCCCGAGAGCCTCATCGAGGAGCTGCGCACCCAGGCCGCCGAGCCGGATCTGCGCTTCATGCAGAGCGTCATGTACCGCCGGATGCTCAGCGCCAGCTACGCCGAGGCGCTGCGGGTGGGGCCGTACGGCTGGATCGACGACGTGCTCGCCTTCCGCGGCGACTGGGGCTTCACCCTCGATCGCATCGTGCCGCCGGTGCGCCTGTGGCACGGCGCCGACGACACCTTCTCACCGGCCAGCCACAGCCGGTGGCTGGCCGACCGGATCCCCGGGGCCGAGGTGCACGTGCAGTACGGCGCGGCCCACTTCGGCGCGGTCGAGGTGCTCCCCCGGATCCTGGCCTGGCTCACGGCGTGACGATCGCGGTCTCGCCGCCGATGTGGTGCTCGAGCTCGCGGCACAGCTCCTTGAGCCGGTCGATCGCCCGGAGGTGGTCGACCGCCATGTCGCGCAACCGGTCGGCGCGGGCGACGTTGCGCACCGACAGGACCTGCGAGCCGAACAGGTCGCTCCCGGCCGCCATCAGCTGCTGAAGCGCGGCCAGGGCCGATTCCAGATCCAGCCACAGCTCGGCGTAGCGGGTGGTCTCGGCCGACAGGTCGCCCGCGCGGTCCCGCTCGATGAGCAGCGTCTGCAGATGGGTGCCGAGGATCCGCAGCGGGGTCACGATGCGCTGGTACATCAGCCACTGCCGGCCGTCCATCTGGGTGTGCAGCGTCCGCACCGCCTCGTTGGCCGCGGCCGGGTCGGCCAGCAGCCCGTCCTCGATCTTGGCGGCGCGCAGGAACTCGTCGGTGGTGGCCTCGACGTCCTGGGTGACCTCCTCGATCCGTTCCCGGGTGGTCCGGGCGGCCGTGACGAGCTGCTCCCGCAGGCCGGCGAACCGGGATCGCAGGCGGGCCTTCTCCAGCTCCTTGAGCTGGTACTCGGCCAGCTGGCCGATGATGACGAGCGCGACCGGCAGCGCCACCATGGCCGAGATGACCTCGGAGACGATGTTGGGCACGAACTGGAGGCCCTCCCACCAGCCCGCGAGATCACCGGCGATCGACACCGCGGCGGCCGGGAGGCCCAGGCCCCACATCCAGCCGGCGAAGCGCCGCAGCACCGGCGGCGATCCCCGCCAGGCGGACGCGATGAGCGAGGGAACGGTGTCTTTGGGCTCGGTCACCTCGGCTCCTCTTAGAACTGGTGCGGGTCGATGATCCGGTACAGGAAGCGCCGGCGGTCCAGGCCCTCGACGATCGGATGGTGATCGCCGACCCGGGCGATCATCCGCTCGCGCAGGGCCACGATCCGGTCCTCGGCCCCGCGGTCGCCGATCATCAGGTCCATCAGGGCGAGGTTGGCCTCGGCCCGCAGCGTGCTGGGGTGTTCGGCGCCGAAGACCTCGGGGCCGGCCTCGACCACGGCCAGCAGCCGGGCCCGGGCCCCGGCCAGGGCCGGGCCGCCGCCGCGGTCGTCCGGTTCGGTCTCGCAGATGGCCATGTTCATCTGGGCCGACAGCGTGTACGGGTGCCGCGGCCCGAGCACCGAGGTGAGGCTGGCCACGGCGGGCCGGATCCACTCCCGGGCCGCCTCATTGCGGCCGGCCGTGCGTTCGGCGATGGCGAGGTCGTTGGCGCAGACCAGCGTGTACGGATGCTGGGAGCCGAGCCGCTGCTCGTAGAAGGCGCGGATCTCGAGCATCTCGAGGATCGCCCGCTCCGGGTCGCCCGAGGTGAGCAGGCTCAGGGCCAGGCTGAGCCGGCAGCTGACCGTCTCGGGGTACTCGGCCCCGAAGAGCCGCTCCAGCTTGGCGAAGGTGGCCTGGTGCAGCGGTACGGATTCATCGATGCGCCCGAGGCTGCGCAGCGAGACCGCGTAGTTGGCCTGCGTCGTGAGGGTGATCCGGGAGTCGGGGCCACGCGTCTCCAGCACGTCGCTGACCGTCTGCTCGAGCAGCGCCGCCGACCGGGCGAACTCGCCGGCGTCGCGCAGGTCCCGGGCGAGGCAGGCGGCCGAGGCGAGGGTCAGGAAGGCGACCTCGCCCAGCACCTCCCGGCGGCGGATGAGGGTCTGCTCGTCGTGTTCGGCGGCCCGCCGGAAGTCGCCCATCAGGCGGTAGGAGACGGCGAGGTTGTTGCGGGCGGCGAGCGTACGGGCGTTCTCCTCGCCGTAGTGCTCCTGCCAGGAGGTGTAGGTCTCGAGGTCGAGGCGCAGGGCCTCGGGATAGCGGCCCAGGCCGCGCAGGTCGGCCGCGAGCCCGCCGCGGGTCATCAGGACGTGCGGGTGGTTGGCCGGCAGCAGCTCCTCCTGTGCGGCCAGGACCTCCTCGTCGACCCGGTACGACTGCTGGAACTCACCCAGGTCGCGCAGCATGTTGGCGTAGTTGAAGCGCAGGTAGAGCAGCTGCCGGCGGAACACCTCGGCCGTGGCCGGATCGGTGATGCCGGCCAGCTGCTCGGCCCAGAGGCGGCTGGTGCGCTCGGCCCGCTCGATGCCGGCGGCCGAGTCACCCTGCTGGAAGTAGAGCCGGATCCGGTCGACGATCAGCTGGCGCACCGGTTCCTCGGTGCTCAGGGCGGCGTCCGAGGCGTCGAGGTGGGGCCAGATCAGCCGGAACTTGGGCCAGTTGCGCTGATCGTCGACCTCGCCGTCGGGGCGGGCCCGGGACAGCACCTGGTGCACCTGCCGGCGCGCCTCGGCCAGCTCGGCCTCGCTCATCCGGTCGCGCACGACGTTCTGCACGACGCGGTGGATGATGATCTGGCCCCGGCGGTCGGTCTCGCCCGCGGTGGGCGGGCGCTGGTCGAGACGCAGCAGGGCCAGCCGGTTGATCTGCTGGACGAGCGAGCCGCGGGCCATCCGCTCGGACAGGGCCGGGTTGAGCGGCTTGAGGTACTCGGCCATCTGGTCGCTGTAGATCAGGTCGAGGGGGATCTCCGGGGCCATCACGCTGCAGAGCTGGAACAGCCGGTACGCCGCGGGGTCGCGGTCGCGGAGCTGGTTGAGCGACAGGTCCCAGGTGCGGGCGATCGACCGGTCGGTGGTCGCGGTCAGGGCGGCGCTCGGGCCCTCCTCGCGGATCAGGTCGAGATAGTCGGCGACCGGCGTGAGGGTCTCGGCGAGCCAGGCGGCCGCGGCGGCGACCACGATGGGCAGGTCGGCGAGCTGCTCGGCCACGAGCGCGGCGTCCTCGCGGCTCAGCGAGCCGACCCGCTGCACGAGGTGGTCGATGCTCTCCTCACGGGTGAAGACGTCGACCTGGATCGGCTGGGTCTGCTCGCCCCAGGACAGGTTGCGCGAGGTGATCAGGACATGGCCCGGGCCGTGCGGCAGGTAGCTGCGGATCACCTCGGGCTCGTCGGCGTTGTCGAAGATCAGCAGCCAGCGCCGCTTGTCCCGGCCGATCTCCTGCACCACGGCCCGGGCGTAGTCGGCGCCGTACTGCTCGGAGCGCAGGTCCAGCTGCTCGCCGAGGTCGTGCAGCGAGCTCTCCAGGCTCTCCTCGCTGTCGGCCCGCAGCCAGGCCACCGCGTCGTACGCCGTGCGGTAGCGGTACGCGTACTCCAGGGCCAGCTGGGTCTTGCCGACCCCGCCCATGCCCTGCAGCGCGACGGCCTGGGTGCCGAACAGGACCACGGCCGACCCCGACCGCAGCTGCTCCCGCAGCTCCCGCAGCACCGCCTCGCGGCCGGTGAAGCGGGCGTTGCGGGCGGGCAGGTTCGCCACCAGCTGGGGTTCCTCGCCCGGGTAACGGGGCGCTCCGGCCAGCACCGCGTCCGTGTCGCCGACCGGGCGGCCGACCAGGTCGAGGACACGCTCGACGGCGGCGGTGGCGGACAGCCCGGCGACGAAGGCCGAGTTGGCCGGCGCGATCCGCCGCCACGGCGCGATGTCGGCGGTGTAGACGGCGCACAGGTCGGGGTCGTCGACCGGCACGGCGCCCTCGCGGCGCGAGATGATCCGCAGGCGCTGCACCCCGTTGGGCGGCGGCTTGTCCGGGTCGGGCACCCGCAGAACCCGGAACCCGCTGGCCACCAGCACGTGCTCGATCCACTCGGTCCACACCTGCTCGGCGCTGGCCCCGGTCAGCAGCATGACGTCGGCCTCGGCGAACGGCTTGCGCTCGAACCGGGCGTTGATCTGGGCCCGGACGCCCCGCGACATGGGCGGCAGCGACATGATCTCCTGGTTGGTGATGTGCCCGACCAGGTTCTCGTACGCGTTGAGCAGGGTCCCGCTCGCCCCGGGCACGTCGCCGAAGGTCGCCAGCGTCTCCTCGTAGGCGTAGTAGGCCTGATAGGGCACCTGCACCCCGAGCCAGTAGGCCTGCCGGCCCCGCTCGTCCATCCCGCCCGGCAGGTCGGCGAACTGGCGCATGGCGACCGTACGCCCGATGTCGGCCTTGCGCTTCTCGGCCGGGTCGACCCGCATCGGCACCGGCAGCACCCGGATGTCGCGCCGGCTGAGCAGGTGCCGGGCCATCTGGGCGGCCCCGTCCATGCCCTGCTCGCTGAAGGTGAAGCAGTCGACCAGCACGTCGGGCAGGTGGCTGGTGCAGATGCCGGCGATGTCGCTGTGCCCGGTCCGGCTGTCGATCAGCGTGTAGTCGTAGTGGTCGCGCATGTCGTCGCGCATGGCGTCGAAGAACCGGCCGCCGTTCTGGTTCTGGTAGAAGTCGTCCCAGTCCATCTCGCCCAGCGCGCCCGCGTACTCGTGGTTCTGCTGCCCGGCCGAGAGGAAGTCGAGGGTGCCGCCGGCCGGGAAGTCCCAGTCGAGCGAGAACGAGTGGCGCTGGACGCAGGCGTACCGCTCGATCCAGCCGGTCGTGTTGTCGCCGCGGGTGGTCGACCACTCGTACTCGCGGATCATGTCGATGATGCCGCGGGTGCCGGCCAGCACGCCGGGGTCGATGAACGGGGTGAAGAAGCGGTGCAGCCCGGGCGACTCCAGGTCCCAGTCGACGGCCAGGACCCGCTTGCCGTTGGCGGCCAGGATCCAGGCCACGTTGGCCAGGGCCATCGTGCGGCCGGTGCCGCCCTTGTAGGAGTAGAACGTGACGACCTGGCCGTACTGGTCGCTGTCCATGGCCGGCCCTCCCCTCAGCTGGGATGTCCTCGTAGGAAGTAGCGCCGGGCGCGGCGGATCGCCTCGTCGGCGGCCCGGGAGAAGTCGGGCGCGCTCCGGGCCTCTCGGGCCGCGCCGCCGGTGAGCCGGACCGCCCGGGCCGCCGGTTCCCGCAGCCGCGGCTCGTGCCCGCTGACCACGACCACGGTCGTCCACCGCGGCAGGTCCCGGAGAAGCTCCTCCACGGCCGTACGGGTCGTCGCGTCGAGCAGCGTCTCCGGGTCGAGCAGCAGGATGCCGGCGAAGTCGCGCACGTCCTCGCCGCCCGGCGGCCCGTTCAGCGCGTCCACGATCTCGGGCAGCAGCCGGAGCTGGTGCGCCGCCTGCACGGCGCGTTCGATCGCCGACGAGCGGTCCGGCCCGAACGGGGTCCACTCCCGGCCGGCGCCGGCCGGCCGGGCCACGATGATCAGGAAACGGGCCTCGGGCTCCGGGGCGGCGATCGGCGGCGCCTCGAGCAGCATCCAGTCCGGAAGGCGGCCGGGGTGCTCGGCGGCGCGCACGATCCGGTCGGCCAGCAGCTCGACGA
The DNA here is from genome assembly GCF_040675435.1 of Actinoplanes sp. NPDC049598. Taxonomy (NCBI): domain Bacteria; kingdom Bacillati; phylum Actinomycetota; class Actinomycetes; order Micromonosporales; family Micromonosporaceae; genus Actinoplanes; species Actinoplanes sp. NPDC049598. The sequence continues at coordinate 87,131 of NZ_JBFAOX010000014.1, forward strand.
GCTGCCGCAGCTCACCCGCGTACGCGTTGTGGCGGCAGATGGTCGCCATGCCGCACGCCTGGTACTCGCGGACGCCGTGACCCAGCGACAGGGCCTGCGCCATGCCGCACACTTCGCGCGGCGGCACGTAGACGTCCCACATCACCGGGTGGACGAAGGGCAGGTCGGCCGAGTCGGAGGGCCGGTTGAGGAACGGCGCGAAGTCCGGCGGCGGGGAGTGCAGGAACTCGCGGGTGTAGAGCGGCACCAGCACGCGGGCGTTCTGCCGGGTGGCGACCGGCGCCACCTGGGCCTCACGCCTGGTCGAGAAGTAGAGGGAGCCCGCGCGCAGGCCGGGTGACGGGGTGGCGCGGCTGCGCACTTCCTCTTCGAGCCGGCGGTGGAAACGCTCGACCCATTCGTCCGGAAAGGAGCCACGATCATGAATAAGGGAGAAGTAAAGATCCGGGCGGCTCAAGATCGAATTCCGATCGACGCGCCGAGGAGGGGAAAGATCCTCTCAGCGCGCACGTCCGCTCCGCTCGGTCAGAACATCATCACGATGAGTCCTAGCGTAATGGGAGGGTTCCACCCTGTCATCGTCAGCCGTTCGGATGGTTCGATCTGCGTCGATAACTGAATCAAGGTTGGCGGTTCTTCTCGAACCAGGTGGCCGCGTGGTCGACCGTCGGCACCATCGGCAGCAGGTGAACGGGGGCGGAACCCAGCCGGCCGGCCCGCACCCACGGCTGCTCGAGCAGATCTCGGCCGATCACCGCGAAATCGCGGTCGTCGAGTTGCGGCGCCTGGAATCGGCGCAGCGCGCGACGTCCGTTGTCGATCACGAAACAGGAGAACGCCATCAACGGGGGCGGCACGGAAAGGCGATATTCGGCGAGATGCAGCGCCGTGCACTTGTCCATTCCGACGCCGATCATCATGACGGTGGCGCCGAGCCGGTAAAGCGCTCCGAGCGGCGACCGCTCGCCCAGGTGACAGTCGAGGTCGTGCACGCCGGTGACCTCCTCCGCCGCCGGGCCGACGGCCGCGAACGACGTCTGGGGATGGCGGCTGCGGTGGGCCGCACGATGCCGGCGGACCGCCTCGGCCAGCGCCCCCATGCCCTCGGAGGGGGTGGTGGCGGGGTCGAAGCCGGGCATCGCGGCCTCGTGCCGGGCCCGGTCGTCGTCGGTCATCCCGGCCGTCGCGGCCCGGTACACGCGGCTGGTCAACGAGTTGCCCGGCGTCTGGGCCGGCGTCACCAGCGTCCCCCGGCCGCCCAGCACCGTGCGCAGCGCCGCCAGCAGGGTGGCCGCGCCACCCTCGATGCGGCCGACCCGGCGCAGGGCGCAGTGCACCAGGACGACGCCCGCCGCGGGGATCTCCAGGGCGCGGAGCTCCTCCACCAGCCGGGCCCGGCCGATCATCAGGGCCACTGCCGGATGGTGGCGTCCATCCGCTCCACGAAGTCCTCGCCGAGCGGGGTCAGGGCGCCGGTGGCCCGCAGGCCGGCGATCGCGTCGACCGTCCAGCCGTGATATTTCGCGTACAGCTTCTCGGCCGGCTCGGCCCGGCCCAGCCGCGCCCGGTACAGGTCGGCCACCGCGGCGTGGGCGTAGACGCCCTGCAGCACGCCCTCGATCGGGCGGGGGTCGGGGCGCCAGCCGACCGTCATCCGCCGGTCGGACTCCAGATCGATCAGGTCGCAGAGGTCGAGCAGCGCCCCCAGCTTGCCGTGCTGGAACTCGTGGACCAGCAGCACCGCGAGGTCGGCGGGCTCGGCGAAGGCGGCCGCCACCGACCCGAACGCGTGCCGCGCCGTCGAGGCCCGCTGCGCGCCGGCCGGGTCGGCCCGTAGCGGCACCACCGTGCGCAGGCCGGTGCGCAGCCCGGGGGCGTAGCCGGGCGCCTCGGCCCGGATCAGCCGCCACGCCTCGGCCAGGGCCGACCGCCACTGCGACTCGTCGGCGTCCCGCAGGCGTTCCGCGGGCGACCACCGGTGGCACGCACGGACGGGATCGCCGTCCTCGAGGCGCACTGTCCACCCGTCCTCCAGCGCTATCCGGCGCGCCGGCTGCCAGGAGCCGGTCGCGACGGTCGCGGCCGGATCGGCCGGATCGGCCACGATCACCACCCCGCCCGGGCCGGTCAGCCGCAGGACCCCGCCGTCGGCCCGGACCCGGGCCGATCCCGACGACCCGGCCGGCAGGTAGGCCGTGCCGACCGCCGGCAGGTGCACCACGCCGTCGGCGATCTCGACCTCCAGGTCGGCCGGCTGCCCGGCGCGCACGGCGGCCGCGGCGGCCAGCGAACCCAGGAACGACACCTCGCTGCCGCGCAGCCGCTCCACCACCCACGGGCGCACGTAGGGATGGCTGAGCACCTCCCGGACGGCGTCGGGCGACGTCGCCTCGACCGCGGCGAGCGTCTCCCAGGCGGCGCTGGGGCCGTGCTGATCGGCCACGGCGAACAGCAGCGCCCGCGTGATCGACAGCTCCCGGTCGGCCAGCCAGCCGATGGCCTCGTCGTCGCCGAAACCGGTGGCGATCTGATCGATCACGGCGGCGGGCACGGTGCTCATGTCGTCGGGCTTGGCGTTCTCGGCGTGCATCCGGCTCTCCTCGTTCGTCCGGTCGATGAGGACGCGTAAGTCAGCACAGTAGACAGACGGATTGCCGAAGCCCGCCCCCGGGCGGTAACGATGCGCGTACAACCCGCCGCCGCACTGCGAGAGCACCGGGCAGCTGCGGCAGATCGGGCTGAGCCCGGTGACGGCCGACTGGCGCCCGGCGACCGCCTCGAGAAGCGCCACCTCGTCGACCGGGTGGGTGAAGACGCTCAGGCCGGTGGCCGGGGCGCCCTCGTACGCGGTCTTGATCGTGTCGACCTGCTCGTAGCGGCCGTCGGTCTCGATCACCACCAGGTCGACGGCGTCGGCGCCGAGCTGCTCACTGCCGCTGGGACCGCCGCGAGCGGTCGACTCGAGCGCCTCGAACATACGCACGCGCATCGGCCGCCCGTCGGCCAGCCAGCGCCGGTGCACCGCCGACAGCCACGTCGCGTACGGCGTCGGGTCGTCCCCGGGGCGAGGGGGCGGATGCTCCCACGTGGCGTGCGGCAGCAGGAAGTCGACCCGCGGCGGCCGCTCGGCGAGCAGGGCCTCGTAGACCCGGATCGGGTCGTTGGCGATGTCGATCGTGCAGAGCAGACCCGCGTACAGCTCGCGGTAGGCCGGGGTGCGCAGCAGGGCGAGAGCCGCGCGCACCTGATCGAAACTGCCGGCCCCGTGGGCGAAGCGGCGATGCCGGTCGTTGTCCTCGCGATCGCCGTCGAGCGAGACGCCGACCTTGACGCCCTGCTCCTTGAGCACATCGCACATCGCGGCGTCGAGCCGGACGCCGTTGGTCTGCATGACGAGGTCGAGCCGGGCCACCGGCTCGATCGTCGAGCGCAGGCAGGCGAGAGCCTCCCGCATGCGCTCGACGCCGACCAGGAGAGGCTCCCCGCCGTGCAGGATCACCCTCACCCGGGGCAGGCTCCGGGCCGCCGCGTGCTCGGCGACGCGGTGCGCCGCCTTGCGCAGGACGGGCAGGGACATCGACCGCGGCTTGGTGCGCCAGCTCTGGTCCACCGACTGGTAGACGTAGCAGTGGTCGCACGCGAGATCACAACGCCCGTGCAGCTTCAGGACGTACTGGCCGATGGGGGGAGCCGCGCCGCGGGTGCGGGACATCAGGGTGCGGAATTGAATGCCGCGACGTCCAGCCGCCGCAGGAACGACTCATTGTCGACGATGCGGCGAACGACCCGGGCGGCCTGCTCGGCCGGGATCTCCCGCAGCGCCGCCGCCTTGATGGTGACCAGTGGCTCGGCCAGTGATTCCACGGTCGCCGGAACGGTTTTCACGATGTCTCCAAAATGTTTATGGCGTCGCGGGCAGCTTGCCGCCTGGCGTAACGACCCTGGCGTGGCTGGGGCACGGCGCTGTCAAGACCGTCACACGAGTGGGTAACGGTCCTGGTGCAATTGGCTCGATCAGAATTGTCAGGCCGAGGTGCGGCCCTCTGCGGTGTCGCCGCCGAAGGGAGCGCCTCCGCGCAGGATTTGGCGTTTGGTCCGCGTTGTGGGCCAACCCACATCATCGCATACCATGTGTATCTCCCGATCGCAGGACGCCCATTATCGCCGGGCCCGAAACAGTCCGTTGCCGCCCGATAGTACGTAGGCGCATCCAGCACCAGTTCAAGCGAACGGGCGGCTAGGGCGAGGTTCCGGCGGGCGCCCGGCTCAGGTGGGAATCCGTCCGGGACTGCACGTTCAGGGCGGCGGCCGAGGGCATGGCCGGGGCCGGGGTGACGCGGGGGTCGCCCCAGCGCAGGTCGCCCGACTCGTCGATCCAGCGGCGGCGCCGGGGGTCGGCCTCGATCAGGTCGCTGCGGCGCCAGTTCTCGATGCGGGCGAGCCATTCGCTGTGGTCCAGCGCCTCGCTCAGCACCTGCAGCCGCTGGGCCAGCCCGGGACGCTCGGCCTCGGGCAGCAGCGGGGCGAGCAGGGCGGAGAGCTCGGCCGTCCGTTCGACGCCGCGGCGGGTGACCTCGACCAGGTCGCTGGCGGTGCGCACGCCGGCCGAGCGCAGGGCGCCCCGCAGCGCCGGCGCGTCCGGGCGGCTGTCCAGGTGCATCACCAGGATGGCCTGGTCGACCCAGTCGACCAGGCGGGCGGCCGGGATCCGCGTCTTGAAGAACAGGTCGAGCAGGTCGTGGTGGGCCAGCGCCTCCACATTGACGATGCCCTCCTCGGACAGCCGCGTCCGTTCGTACAGGTCGATGCCCTCGATCTCGGTCAGCGGCTGCTGCTGGTCCAGGTTGAGCAGCACGGCCTTGTGCCGCAGCAGTTTCTCCCAGAGCAAGTGCAGGACCGTGTCCGGTACGAAACCCGCGGTGAACGCGAGCAGGAACAGCGGCTGGGAGTTGTCGGCCGCGTTGGTGACCGCCTCGATGAGCCAGGCCAGGATCACGACCACCAGCACCCGTACGGCGATGGTGGTGTAGGTCTTGGGACGCAGGTCGGAGCGGACGAAGCCCTGCCACACCAGGCGCAGCGCGAAGAAGTAGGCGCCGAGGAACGCGAAGGCGACCAGCGACTGGTCGGGGCTCAGCAGGGCCAGGAACGACAGGCTCTTGTCCGGGCCGGCCTCGATCACGTCGCCCGCGCGGAGCAGGATGAGGAGCCAGCCGAAGGCCAGGACCAGGGTGGCCACGATGATCGGCGAGCGGCGCCCGCGGGTCAGCCGGCCCCGTCCGCTGTCGGCGCCGTACGCCTCCTCGAGCTGCTGGTCGTACTTGGCGCGCACGTCGGACATGGTGGCCACGGTCGGGTCGAGGCGGAACACGTTCTGGATCCACCGTTGCCGCAGGGTGCTCAGCCGTTCCGCGTCGAACTGGAAGTACATCAGGGCCGGCATCAGCGCGGCCACCGAGATGAAGGTCAGCTGCATGAGCCGGCCGACGAGGATCATCGGCGGTTCGGCGTGGACGGCGAACCCGTCGGGCCAGAACGTGACCACCTTGCGCAGGTCGGTGGCCAGGTAGACGATCACCGTGGGAATGAGGACCCCGGTGGCCACCACCACCGCCATCGTGAAGTTGTACCAGGCCCGGCGGCCCGCGTTGCGTTTGCGTTCGCGGTGCGACGGCCGGCTCAGCATCACGAAGAACCACAGGATCAGCACGACGCCGAGGGCGGCCCCGATGCGCCACCACCACCACATCGGCAGCGGCCACAGCGCGACCACCCACAGGAAGACGACCACCGCCGCCACCCGGATCGAACCGGTCAGGGAGGCGTCGGTGTCGACCGGCCGGGGCTTGTCGCACACCGAGATCTGGCGCCGGTCCACGAGCCGATGCAGGTGCGGGAACGCGGCGAAGACGTCGTCCCCGGACCAGAGCCGGGTCTCGAGCGGGGCCAGGAGGAGCACCCGGCCGTCGTGCTTGAGCCAGACCGGCCGGGGCGTCTCGTTCTGCACGAGCCACTCGCGGGTCATGCCGGCCCGTCCTTCGGCGCCGACGCGTGCACGACGACCTCCCCCGTCATGCCCTTCAGCCGGGTGCGCAGGACGGTCGTGGATCCGTACGGCCAGGTCCGGAGAATGTGATCCCCGCCCCGCCGGGCCGCCTGCGGGCCGACGTAGACCGAGCCCGGACCGGCCCGGTCGCACAGCCGCGACGCCACCGTGACCGCGCGGCCCCACACCCCGTAACGGGCCGACTCCCAGGACGGGCTGACCAGCACCTCGCCGCACTCGACGCCGACGTGCACGGGCAGGCCGGGCGGCGCGTCCCCGCCGGCCCGGACCACCCGCAGCGCCGCCTGGACGGCGCACGTGACCTCGTCACCGGCCGGCCCGAGCCCGAAGACCGCCATGAAGCCGTCGCCCAGAACCTGCTGGATCAATCCCCCGTGCTCGGTGACCAGCAGCGCCAGCTCGTCCAGCCTCGGCGCCACCCGCTCGTAGACCATCTCCGGCGGCACGGTCTCGACCAGCGCGGTGAAGCCGCTCAGATCAGCGAAGAGAACCGCGACGTGCCGGCGGACCACACTGGTCCCGTCACGGGTCTGAGTCAGAGTTTTCATCGGTCCGTACCCCCCTTGCCGAACTACAGGAGGACGGAGACCGCGGCGGCGCGCGCTGATACACCAAGACCTTCAGGCGGCGCCGTACGCGTTGAAAGTGCACCAGTTCACGTACGCCGCCGGATCCTGACGGTCGAGACCCGTCCGCGCCTCGAACAGCGCCCGGGCGAGGGTGCGGCCCGCCCGCAGCCGATCGTGCAGCGCGACCATGAGCTCGGCCGCGGCCACGTCGGGCACGGTGGTGACGCTGGCGACCACGCCGGCCGTGCCCCGGGCCAGGACCGCGCTGACGAAGCCGAGCACCTCGTCGCCGGCGTAGCTGATGTCCGCCCCGGACTGGCACGACGCGAGCACCAGCCGGTGCGGCGCCACCGCCCGGGTCGCCAGCTCCTGCAGGGTGAGCGGCCCGTCGCTGAGCGACAGCGAGGAGAACAACGGGTTGTCCGCCCGGAGCTGGCCGTGGCAGGCCAGGTGGGCCAGCCCGGCCCCGTCGAGCAGGCGCAGCACGGCGGCGGCGGTGCTCTCGGGCGGAGTGAGCGCGACCGCCTTCGAATGCAGCTGTCGCAGTTGCGCGATCTCGGCGGTGGCCCCCGGCAGGTCCGGCCCCTCCACGAGCACGGTCGACGGGTTCCGGGCAGCCGCCACCGTGGCCTGCCGGCTGCGCGCCCAGAGACGGGCCGACGGCGCCAGGGAGACGGGCGCGTCGTGCAACGCCGACCACGGCATGCCGTGCAGGTCACCCACGGGGACAACGACCAGTTCGGCGCCGTACGGAACGGACAGCGGGCCGAGCAGCAGGGCGCGCAGCCGTTCCAGGCGCAGATCGGCGCTGAGCCGGGCCGCGTGCCACGAGGACGGCGTCCGCGGCTGGGCCAGCCGGCGCAGGGCGAAGAACAGGGCCCGGGTCTGCTCCAGGACCGCGCCGGCCGAGCCGAGCCGGACCACCCGGCTGCGCCGCGGTTCGACGACCACCGCCACCAGCTCGTCGCCGAGCATGCCGTACTCGACCAGCACCCGCCCGCCGAGCGCCTCGCGCAGCCGGGCCGGCCCGGCCGCCACCTTTCCCCGCCCGGCGGCCGAGCTGCCCCGCCAGGTCGCCCGGCGGATGCGGCCCTCGATGGCGACCTGCCGGGTCAGCAGCGTCCGCAGCGCCCGGCCGCCGTGCCCGTCCCGCTCGGCCAGGCCGTCGAGCTCGGCGTGGACCGCGCGCAGCTCGTCGAGCTGCTCCTGCAGGTCGTCGACCCCGGTCGGCTCGACCGCCAGCAGCGCCGCCGCCCGGGTCCGTTCCATCCAGGCCAGGACCGGACGGGCGCCGCCCCGGTTGATCGTCACCTCGAGGCCGAGCTGCCCGAGCTCGGCGCCGTGGCCCGACGCGAGCGCCCGCAACTCGGCCGAGGGCAGGGCGGCGCGGTGCCGGTCGAGATCGTTGAGGCCGGTCCGGCAGTGCGTCAGCACCTCGTCGGCCCGGCCGAGCAGCCGCGCGGCGAGGGCCGCGGCCAGCCGGCCCCGCAGGCGGATCAGGAACGGGCGGCCGCGGGCCCGGTCGGCCGCGCGGCGGAACGACCGGACCGCGACCTCGGGGCGCCCGACCCCGGCCGCGATCCGGCCCGCGATCAGGTGTCCGTGCACCGCCGCGGCCGGCAGCTCGGCCGCCTCCAGGGCCCGGCACACCCGCCGCGCGTCGCGCAGGTCGGCCGGGCCCAGCGGGCCCGCCAGCGTCCGGATCTCGATGTCGACCAGGGCCGCACGGGCCCTCCAGGCGCCCCGGCCCTGCCGGGTGAAGCTGTCGATCGCCGCCGCCGCGGTCCGCCGGGCCTCGTCGAGGTCGCCGGTGAGCATGGCCAGCTGGGCCACCCGCAGGTCGGCCTCGGCCCCCATGAGCGGCACCTGGTTCTGCCGGAACACCGCGGCGGCCGACCGGGCCGCCTCGCTCGCCTCAGGCACCAGCCGCAGATCCATCAGCGCGTCCGCGTACTCGACGTACTGCTCGCCCAACGGCAGCCCGGCTTCCTCGAAGATCCGCATCGACTCCTCGAACAGCCGCAAACCCTCGGCCAGCCGGCCCTCCTGCACCGTGGCCCAGGCCCGCGTCTCGGCCACCATCGCGACCAGGGCCGGGCCCACCTCTCCGGCCCGGCGGGTCGCCTCGTCGAGCCGGCGCCGGCCCTCGGCGTGCCGCCCCTGCTCCACCGCGATGATGGCCAGGTTGTTGCCGGCGATCACCCGGATGCGCAGCGGTGTGCACCGGTCGGCCAGCAGCTCCCGGTAGGCCGCCGCGGCCTCGGCGAACCGGCCGACGTTCTGGTCGAGGACGGCCCGCTGGAAGGTCAGGTCGGCCACCCGGCCCGGCGCCACGGTGACGGCGGCGGCCTCGAGGTCCCGGTGCGCGGCGGCCAGCCGGCCCAGCTCCTGGTTGACCGCGGCCCGGCTCATCAGCACGTCGGCCAGCGACTGCTTCAGGCCGTGCCGGCGGGCCAGCCGGGCCGCCTCGTCGAGCAGCCGCTTGGCCTCGCCGTCGGCCAGCCGGGCCCGCTCGGCCCAGGCCAGCGCGCGGACGGCCAGGACCAGGGCCTCGGCCGGGCCGTCCCGGCGCACCCGGCGGACCAGCGCCGCCGCGACCGGGCGGAAACGCTGGGGATCCGCCACCACCGCCTCGTGCACCCGCCGGGCGTGGCTCACGAGATCGATCGAGGCATGCGGGTCCGGCATGGTCTCACCCTCCCCGGAGGCCGGCCGTCGCCCCAACCGATTTAGCCGGCCGTGGTCGGGAGACCGACAGAAATCGGCGGCCCGGCGCTGTATCACGAGGGTTCCGGCCGCGCTCCCTAGCCAGAAGAAGCGGTGGTTCCTTCGACAGAAGGAGAGTCGTGGAAATCGATGACGGCAACCTCGTCAGCCTGGTGAACGGCAGTATCGCGGGCGACGAGGAGTGCTGGAACCAACTGGTCCGCCGGTACGCCGGTCTGGTCGCCGGGGTCATCCGCCGGTACCGGATCACCGACGCCGACATTCAAGACATCAGTCAGCTCGTGTGGCTTCGCCTCATTGAGCACCTACGGCACATCCGGGAACCGGACGCCCTGCCGGGCTGGATGGTCACCACCACCGGCCGCGAATGCCAGCGGTGGTTACGGGCCAGCCGGCGGAGCCTGCCGGTCGATCCCGAGACGATGAACCGGCTCGAGGCCGGCGACGAACGCATCGGCGACTCCCTGCTGCACGCCGAACGGCACCAAGTGCTCCTCGACGCCCTGAACGAGCTCGAGGCGCAGCAGCGGGAACTGTTCGCCCTCCTGGTCGCGGACCCGCCCCACAGCTACGCCGAGATAAGTCGCATGTTGCGCATACCCATCGGCAGCATCGGGCCGACCCGCAGCCGGATCCTCGACAAGCTCCGCGCCACCGCTGCCGTCCAGAAATACCTGCTGGCCAACGATGAAGCCGCACAGACGGGGGGCGGACAGCATGCGTTCGCGGGATTGGAGTAACGACGACGTGCTCATGCACGACCTGGGTGAGGTACTGCGACCGGGCCCGACCGAACAGCGGGTGGCCGAGGCGGCGACCGGGCTGCTGGCGTGGCGGCTACGGGCCGAACAAGAAATGGCGGCCCTGCTCTACGACTCCGGGCTGGACGCGTCGATCACGGTCCGGGCCGGCGGCCACGGCGAGCCGCAGACGCTCGTCTTCGGTCACGGCCCGGTGCAGATCGAGGTCGAGGTGAGCGACGACGGCATCGAGGGGCAGTTCATCCCGCCCCGGCCGGGGGTGATCCGCCTGTGCACCGTGGCCGGGACCCAGGCCGAGACGATCGTCGACGAGGTCGGCTGCTTCTCGTTCCCGCTTCCGGCCCGCGGCCCGATCCGCCTCGAGTGCGCGACCGCGGAGAACACCCTGCTCACCGAATGGATCAGCGTGCACGCCAACCGAGAGGGGTAAGACCATGGGCGACGGATATCCTTTCCCGAACGACTACCAAGAGGTCTACAACGACCGGGTCAGCGACCTTCGAGACCTTCTGGACCGCCAGCTCGCCGAGCTCAATCGCAAGGATCGCGTCCAGGACGCCGCTGTCATCGGTTTCCTGCGAGGTCGCCGGTCCGGCCGGCGGGAGACCTTCCAGGTGGAGGCCGAGGTCGCGCCCACGGCCGACTCCGATGGTCCCCGGGTCCTGCTCGCCGGCCGGGAGGTCATCGTCGAGGCCGAGATCCTGTCGGGTCAAGGGGTGCGCGACGCGGTCGAGGCGGCGGGATTCACCAACCGCGGCTCGGCCGATGGGCCGTTCGTGCGGCTGGTGAACAATCAGATTCGCGCCCAGGAGATTCGACCGAAAATCGAGAAGCTGACCGGGACGCCGGCGATGCCGAACACCCTTGCCGTGACAGCATCGGTCGGCAAAGGGGTCGGCGGACCCGATTCGGTTCTGAACCCGATGGGCGCGGAGTCGACGTTCGAGAGTTACCGCTCACAGGCCAGGTGGGCCCCGGAGGGTCCGGGGCCGATCGTGGCCGTCATAGATACCGGCATCCCCGGCAAGGACGAGGACGGCCTGCGCACCATGATCCGCGCCGACGGCTGGCTGGATGACGTGCCACGCGGAGACGGCAACCGCGACTTGCTGGACCACCTGCCGCAGCCGGACGGTTACCTGGATTACCAGGCCGGCCACGGGACGTTCGTCGCGGGCATCGTCCAGCGCGTCGCCCCGACCGCGCAGGTCCGCGTCTACCGCGCCGCCGACACCGACGGCCTGGCCGACGAAACCGCGATCGCCGACGCCCTCCAGCAAGCGTTCGACGAGGGCGCACGGATCATCAATCTGTCGCTGGGCATGACCACCGAGAACGACGAGCCGCCGCCGGTGCTCGAGACGACCCTGAAGCGGATCACCAACGACTACAGCGACAAAGAGGTCGTCATCATCGCCGCAGCCGGCAACTTCGGCGACAGAACCCGATGCTGGCCCGCCGCTTCCCCGGCGGTGCACGCGGTCGGCGCACTGATCGAGACCGAAGACGTCGAAAACCTCGCCTCCGCCAGGCGGACCGGAAGGTTCGAGACCGCCGACTGGTCGAGCCAAGGTGACCACATCAAATTCTGGACGGTCGGCGAGGGAGTGCGGTCGACCTTCGTCACGGGAAACGAGTCGCCTGATTTCGACGACGAACCAGAAGTCTTCCCGCCGAACGCGTGGGCTCTGTGGAGCGGCACGTCCTTCGCCGCGCCGCAGATCGCCGGTGCCGTCGCCCGCCTTCAGCAAGAGCGTGGAATGACGCCACGACAGGCGGTCGACTACCTTTCCGACGCCGGCGCGACGGTCAGGGATCAGCAGGGTACGGAGCAGAAGGGCAAGGGCCTCAGAATCCTCTCCGGGATCCCGCGGCACTGAGGCGGTCAGCGGTTCGAGCCGGGACCGGGGTTGGTCTTCGGGGTCACCGCCTTCTCCCAGAAGCTGCGGACCGCGGGCACGACCTCGGAGACCGCCGGGATGCCCGGGCCCGGCTCCCGCACGTCGATGGTGAGGGCCGGCGCCGAGCGCTCCAGCGACCCGGCCATCCGGTCGATGTCGGTGATGATCGAGCCGGCCAGCACCAGCACCCCGGTGTCCTCGATCTGGGTGCGCACCTTGTGCAGGGTCTGCCGGCGGGCCTCGCGCAGATCGTCGAGCAGCTCCTCGAGGCTGTCGGCGTCCTGCGTGGGGTCGGCGTCCGGGTCCGTCTCCAGCGTGGCGTGCGCGGCGAACGCCTCCGAGGCCGCGGTGAGCAGCGGCCCGATGTCGTCGGGCACGCTGGGCGAGTGCGGGGTGGCGGCGGCGTCGAACATCGACCGGGCCACCGAGTTGACCTGGTGCACCCCGTGCTCGAGGACGCGGAACGTGTGGTGCACCGGTGTCACCTCGGTCAGCGGGGTGGTCAGCGACCAGCGGGCCTGGCGGTCCAGGTCGTCCACCGCATCGACCGCCTCGCCCAGGGTCTCGCCGAGCTCGCGGGAGCGCGCCAGCCACTGCGCGGCCTGCTCCCGCCCGTAGCCGCGGGCCGCGCCGGTCCCGAGGTCGCCGAGCAGGCGGGCGATCTCGGTGGACAGGTGGGCCAGCTTGCAGTGCGCCCGCTCCAGCGGTGTCATCCCGCCGACCAGCGGCGACAGGATCATGCCGACCACGATGCCCAGCCCCGTCGCGCCGACCCGCTCCCAGACGAAGGTCTCGGTCACCGCGCTGCCGGCGACCAGGACACCCAGCGAGGTGGCCGGCACCATCACCGAGCCGTCACCGAGGCGCAGCAGCCGCCCGACGATGAGCCCGCACCCGGCGATCACCGCGATCGACACCGGGCTCGGGCCGAAGACACCCCACACGCCCACCGCCACGCCGATCCCGGCCAGCGTGCCGACCAGGCGTTTCGTCCCGTCCCGGAGCGAGGCGTGGGCGCTGAGGTGAACCGACAGGATCGCGGTGATCGAGGCGGTGATCGCGCCCACCAGGTGCAGCGTCGTGGCAGCGGACCAGGCGATGCCGGCGGCGATGGCCGCCACCAGGATGGAGCGGGCGACGGCCGGGTCCACCCGCTCGTACCACCGGCCGGCCACGCGCCGCAGCCCGGCCGGCAGATGGGGCCCCACCTCGTCGAGCACGGCCCGGGCGGCCGCCTCGACCACCGGCTTCACCTTGCGGCGCAACAACACCACGGCCAGCGCACAGAGCACCAGGCCCACGGCAACGACGGTGATCGGGTCCGCGAACTCGACGAGCGACTCGGGCAACGCTGCGGCTTCCTCTTCACGAGCAGATGATCCGGTCGCAAAAAGTACCCCCGCCAACGCTGTCATATATCCCGATTGCGGGAATTTGTGAGGGAGCCTGCTCAGCGCTGCCGGGTCAGCAGGCCCGGCCGCCACGGCAGCTGGTCGTACGGACCGCCGGCGCCGGGGTTCTTACCCTGGTAGAGCAGTTGCAGGTTGCACGGGTCGACGGTCATGGTCTGGTCCGCGGTGCTGCGGACGAGGTCGCCGTGGCTGATGTCGTTGGTCCAGGTGGCGCCGCTGTTGGCTTTGCCGGCGAACGGGTTGCTCTCGGTGGCCGCGTTCGGGGTCCAGGAGCCGTTGAGGCTGGTGGCCGTGAAGGAGCGGAAGTAGCGTCCCTGGCTGCCGATGGCCTCGACGATCATCAGGTATTGGTTCTGGCCTTGGATCTTGTAGACCTGGGGTGCTTCGAACAGGTTGTTGGTGGAGTCGCTCATGATGGTGGTGTAGGAGGAGCCGAAGTTGCCGGGGAAGTTCCCGATCGGCATGGAGGCCCGGTAGATCTTGCCGTTGTCGCCGGCGAAGAACAGGTACATGTTCTGGCTGTCGGCGATCAGGGTCTGGTCGATCGGCCCGGTGCCCGAGCCGGAGATGCTCCCGGTGAACAGCGTCTGCGCCGACGACCACCCGTTGGGGTTGGTCGGGTCGCTGGAGGTCCGGTAGATGAACGGCCACGCGCCCCACTGGTAGGCGAGCACCCAGATGTTCTTCGGGGCGAAGTAGAACAGCGTCGGCGCCACCGTGCCCGACGACATCGCGTTCTGCGAGGCCGAGGCCATGTCCGACCAGTTGGTGAACGGGGTGAAGTTCATCGAGCCGTACGACGACCCGGCCACGTTCGACGCGTACACCAGGTGTTTGCCGTTGTAGGGCACGGCCGTGAAGTCCTTCAGCGAGACCCAGCCCGATTTGGGGTTGGCCAAAGAACCGGTCGACGTCCAGCGATAGCTCGACGGGAGGGTGCACGTGCCGTCCGGCGGCGGCGAGGTGGTCGGCGAGGACGTCGGGGTCGGGCCGGTCGACCCGGTGCAGGCGACGCCGTTGAGCGCGAACCCGGCCGGCACGGGGTTGCTGCCGGTCCACGAGCCGTTGAAGCCGAACGACACCTTGCCGTTGGTCGCGATCGCGCCGTTGTAGCTCGCGTTGGTGGCGCTCACGGCCGACCCGGTCTGCGTCACCGTCGCGTTCCAGGCCTGGGTCACGCTCTGACCGGCGCCGAACGACCAGGTCAGCGACCAGCCGGAGAGCGGGTCGCCCAGGTTGGTGATGGACACGTCGGCGTTGAATCCGCCCTGCCACTGCGACGACACGGCATAGCTCACCGAGCAGCCCGTGGTGGCCGCGCCGGCCGACGGCGCCACGGCGACGCCCACCGGCGCCAGCACCAGTCCGGCGACGGCCGGGACAAGTAGACGTTTACGCATCGAAACGCCACCAATCCAGGTTCAGCAGGTAACCGCTGCCGCCGGTGAAGCGCAGATAGAGGTCGTGGGTGCCGGTGGCGCCGCTGACCGGGCAGGTTACCGACGTCCAGGTCTGCCAGCCGCCGGTGCCGGGCACGGTGCAGGCGCCGGCCAGGGTGCCGGTCGGGCTGTCGAGACGCACTTCCACCCGTCCGCCGCTCGTGGCCGAGGCGGCCCGCGCGGTGAAGGACCGGGCACCGCCGCCGAAGGCGACCCCCTTGACCTTCACGTAGTCGCCGTTCTCGATGAAACCGACGTTCAGGCCGCCCTCGGCGGCGCGCTCGGTCTCCACGCCGCTCGCCCAGGCGCTCGTCTCGGCCTCCTGCCGGACGTACGGGTCGAGCGAGCCGATCTGCGGCGCGCCGGCGCTGGTCATCGTGATCGCCGGGAAGGTGCCGTCGGAGCGGTAGGCGAACTTCTCGACGGCGACCGAGCGGGTGAAGCCACCACCGCCGGGCAGCGCGCCGTTGTGGTAGAAGAAGTACGAACCGCCGTTGAAGTCGATCACCCCGGCGTGGTTGGTGAAGCTGCTGCCCTGCGTCGGCATGATCGTGCCGCGGTAGGTCCACGGCCCGGTCGGCCCGGGAGCGGTGGAGTAGGCGATGAACTCGGAGCAGCACTTCGCCGCGTAGACGAGGTAGTAGAGGCCGTTGCGTTTGTAGACCCACGGGCCCTCTTCGAACAGCGTGGGCCGGTTCGCGTCGCCGGTCCGGGTGCCGAAGCCGGCGGTGGTCAGCGGGATCTTGGTGGGGCTGCCCGCGTACGAGGTCATGTCCGCGTTGAGCTTGACGTACCAGAGGTCGGGGTTGCCCCAGTAGAGGTACGCCTGCCCGTCGTCGTCGATGAACACGGTCGGGTCGATCTGGTTGTTGCTGACCAGGGGCCGTCCGATCGCGTCGGTGAACGGGCCGGTCGGGCTGGACGAGACGGCCACGCCGATGCCCATCTGCCCGGTGGCGCGCACGGTCATCGGCACGTACCAGTAGAACTTGCCGTTGCGGTACACGGTCTGCCCGGCCCAGGCGTTGGCACTGGCCCAGCTGAAGCTGGCCAGGTTGAGCGGCGAGCCGTGGTCGGTCCAGTTGACCATGTCGGCCGACGAGTAGACCCGCCACTCCTTCATGGTGAACCAGGTCGAGTTGTCCTCGTCGTGGCCGGTGTAGAGGTAGACGCGGCCGTTGTGCACCAACGGGGCCGGGTCGGCGGTGTAGATGGTCTGGACGATCGGGTTGTCGGCCCGGGCCGCCTGCGGCTGCAGGCCGAGCACGGCCAGCACGGCCAGGATCGCCGCGAGCGTACGGCGTCTCATGCGGGCCCACAGGTGGTGGAGGGCACGCTGTTGGTGCCGTTCGCGGTGCCGAGGAACCCGAAGGTGGTCGACGCGCCCGCGGCCAGGCTGCCGTTCCAGCTCTCGTTGGCCACAGTCGGCGTGCTGCCGGTGCCGGTCACCCGGCCACCCCAGAGCTGGGTGATCGTCTGGCCGTCGGCGAAGGTCAGGCCGACCCGCCATCCGGTCAGCGCCGTGGCGCCGGCGGTCACCGTGACCTCGGCCTGGAAACCGCCCTGCCACTGGCCGGTGATCCGGTAGGCAGCGGTGCAGGCGCCGGACGGGACCGGCGGCGTGGAACTCGGTGTGGTCGGCGGCGTGCTCGGGGTGCCGCTGGTCAGCTGCGAGAAGAACCGCCAGACCTCGGCGCCCACCCACGTGAGGGCGCCGCTGGTCGAGGTGGATCCGTCGACGGGTTCCGGGGTGTGATCGCCGTCGAACGCGGCCCAGGCCACCGGATATCCGGCCCGGCAGCCCGCGTAGGCGGTGGTGATGTGGGTCAGGCTGCCGCGGGCCGGCTCGGGTGGGTTCTGGGCGGTGCAGCCGTTGTTGCGGACGAAGGTGTCGCGGATCGCCCGGCCCTGCGAGATGTTGAGCACGCTGTCGTGGGTGCCGTGGATGCCGAGATAGGCGACCGGCTGCGTGCCCGGGTTGCAGCCGCTGAGGTTGGCCCCGGACAGGACCGCGACCGCGCGGAAGACCGTCGGCCGGGCACACGCGACGGCGTAGCTCATCGATCCGCCGTAGCTCCAGCCGAGTGCGAACAGCTGGGTGGTGTCGACGCACAGGTCGCCCTCGATCAGGGCGGTCAGGTTGTCGACGAGGGTGAGGTCGCGGTTACCCGTGTTGGCCCAGCCGTTGTCGATGCCCTGCGGCGCGACCAGGATGGCCGAGTTGTTCGACAACCCCTGCAACCCGTAGTAGCCCCCGCTCGCCACGTTCCCCGCGGTTCCGTTCAGCCAGTGAAAGGCGAAGATCAGCTTGTACGGCTTGGCGCGGTCGTAGTTGTCGGGGAGGCGCAGGATGTACGAGCGGTTCTGGCCGCCGCTCGAGATGGTGCGGGTGCCGCTGGTCAGCGTCGGCGCCTTGCCGCAGCCCGCCGTGGTGGCCGCCCCGGCCGGGGCCGCCGTCGTGATCACCACCGTCGCCGCGGTGGCGAGCAGGGCCGCCGCCGCCACGCCGGCGAGTTTCCGGAGAGACTTCACGATTCCTCTTTTCGCCGAGGCGGCTCTCCGGCCGAGGGGAGCCCGGCCGGAGAGCACAGGGAGGACGGGCGGCTAGCCGGCCGCGCAGGTGGGGGTGGCCGTGGGCCCGCTGCCGGTGCCCTGGAAACCGAACTCGGTCGAGCCGCCGGCCGGGATCTGGCCGTTGTAGCTGACGTTGCGGAAGCTGACGGCTCCGCTGGTGCCGCTGTTGGTGGCGCTCCAGGCGCCGGTGATCGCGCTGCCGGAGGGCAGGCTCACGCTGACCGTCCAGCCGTTGACGGCCGCCGAGCCGGCGGTCACCCGCACGGTGGCCACGTAGCCGCCGTTCCAGGAGTTCAGCGACACCGTGGCGGCGCAGGCGCCGGTGGGCGGGGTGGTCGGCGGTGAGGTGGGCGGGGTGGTGGTCGGCGTCGTCGGGGGCGGGCTGGTGGTGCCGCCGGCGTTGAGGGCGTTCAGGACCGAGGTGTACGCCGCCTTCTTGTTGCCCGAGTTGTCGAACAGCAGCGGGTTCTCACCCGTCCGCCAGGAGTCGCTGTCGCGGATGCCCCAGACGGTGATGCCGGTGCAGCGGGACACGGCCAGGCAGGCCCGGGTGACGCCGGCGTAGACGTTGGCCTGGTTGCCGCCCTGGGCGACGTCGAGCTCGGTGATCTGGACGTCGACCCCGAGGTCGGCGAAGCGCTGCAGATTGGCCTGGTAGGTCGAGTCGAGGCCGGTGCCCAGGTGGGATTGGAAGCCGACGCAGTCGATCGGCACGCCGCGGGACTTGAAGTCGCGGACCATGTTGTAGATGCCGGTCGACTTCGCGTTGATGCCGTCGGTGTTGTAGTCGTTGTAGCAGAGCTTCGCGGCCGGGTCGGCCGCGCGGGCGGCCCGGAACGCGGCCTCGATCCAGTCGTTGCCGGTGCGCTGCAGGTTGGAGTCGCGCCGGGCGCCGCTGCCGCCGTCGGCGAAGGCCTCGTTGACCACGTCCCAGGCGTAGATCTTGCCCTTGTAGTGGGTGGCGACCTGGGTGACGTGGTTGATGGCGGCGCTGCGCAGCGCGCTGCCGGACAGCGACTGCGCCCACGAGGGCTGCTGCTGGTGCCAGAGCAGGGCGTGGCCGCGAACCTTGGCCCCCATCGAGGCGCCCTGGCTGAGGATGCGGTCGCCGTTGGTGTAGGTGAACCGGCCCTGGGAGGGCTCGGTCGCGTCCCACTTCATCTCGTTCTCGGGGGTGACCGAGTTGAACTCGGTGGTCAGAATCCGGGTGTACGTGGCGTCGCCGAGCCGGCCGGCCGCGATCGCCGCGCCGTAGTAGCGGCCGCTCTGGGCGGCCGAGGCGCCGAGGGTGGTGGCCGCGTCCGCGGTGCCGATGACGGCGACGCTGGCCGCGACGGCGAGGCCCACCGCCGCCGCCGCGAGCAGCGCCGACCGGCCGTGCCTGGGGATGGACATGAGCACGCCGAACCTTTCTCGAGGAAATACCGGGGATTACGAAAACGTTACGGGAGCGCTCCCACGCATTCAAGGGTGTCGTTTTACTAACCGCTTATGACCAAATACCAAGCCCGGTCATAACTGTTTTTCGGCGCCGATTGTCGGCGGGCGCCGATCGTCCCCGGCCGGAGCCACCGGGGCCGGGGACGATCAGCCGCGGGCGGCTCAGTATCCGAAGATCATCTTGTAGGCGACCTCGGGCAGGAACTGCCCGGCGGACGAACCCGCGCCGACACCGCAGTTGCCGTCGGACTCCCCCGGCGTCTTGAGCCAGAGCAGCATCTCGGCCCCGCCGCCGAGCTGGCTCGGGGTGCCGATCCGGCGGCCGGCCGGGTTGCACCAGGCCCCGTTGGCGCCGTTGCCGTTGCGGCTGGTGTCGATGACGAACGGCTTGCTGTAGCCGTAACTGCGCAGCGCGGACGCGACATTGTTGCCGTAGTTGACGTTCTCGCCGGTGGTGAAGTAGTTCGACACGTTCAGGGCGAAGCCGTGCGCGGCCGAGACGCCGGCCGAGTTCAGGCGCTGGGCCATGGTCCGGGCGTCGATCCACCCGGGATTGCCCGCGTCGAGGTAGGCCCAGGTGTTGGG
This sequence comes from Actinoplanes sp. NPDC049598, assembly GCF_040675435.1. Taxonomy (NCBI): domain Bacteria; kingdom Bacillati; phylum Actinomycetota; class Actinomycetes; order Micromonosporales; family Micromonosporaceae; genus Actinoplanes; species Actinoplanes sp. NPDC049598. The sequence goes on from NZ_JBFAOX010000014.1 coordinate 106,606, forward strand.
CGCCTTGGCCCGGAACTGGCCGGCCGCGCGGGCCAGCATGCCGGTGCGATCGTTGATCTGCGCCTGGCTCATGCAGTTGAAGTCGCCCAGCGAGTCGGGCTCCAGCACCACCACGGCGGGCCGGTTGCCGATGGCGGCGGCGAAGGCGGAGATCCACGCGTCGTAGGCGGCGACGCTGCCGGCCCCTCCACCGGAGTGCCCGCCACAGGCATCGCGGCCCGGGAGGTTGTAGGCGACCAGGACGGGCAGCTTGTCGACCGCGTCGGCGGCGGCCACGTACGAGCCGACGGCCGACCCGATGTCACCGCTCCAGTTGCCGAACCAACTGGCCATCGGCCGCTGCGCGATCTGGGCCCGGATCGCGCCGGCCCGGCCGTCGTTGGGGTTGGCGGCGACCCAGGCCGCCGGACTCGAGTTCGGGTTGACGTAGAAGCCGCTGGTCTGGCTGACGGGGTCGGCGTGGGCGGCCGGCGCGGCCATCAGCAGGACGGCGGGGACGATCAGGGCCAGCGCGGCGGCCAGCGCCCGGGGACGGGTCGGTCGTTTCATCGGCAGGACTCCTCGACGCGACTGGAAGCGCTTCCGGTCTGTTTGATCCATCGATGTCGATAACAGGTTGCGCGTGAACCGTTTTACTGTCAAGACACTCGGTGCTTCGCCGTCTGAGCTACGACCTACAACTGGGACCGCTTCCAGTCCACGAAAGTCGATATGATCCATCGACGCTCGTCGGCGGAAGGACCAGCATCGAGATGGCGGCGCAGTCACCGGGGCGGAAACCCACTCTCGACGAGGTGGCCGAACGCGCGGGCGTGTCCCGCTCGGCCGCGTCGCGCGCCATCAACCAGGCGCCGCACGTCAGCCGGGCCGCCCGCGAGGCCGTCGAGCGAGCCATCAAGGAGCTCGGTTACCGGCCCAACCGCACCGCCCGCGCCCTGGCCACCCAGCAGACGGGCGTCGTCGCCCTCGCGGTCTCGCACGACGATCCCGAGCTGTTCGCCGATCCGTTCTTCGCCCAGGTCATCGTCGGCGTCTCGGCCATGCTCGAGGAGACCGACCTGCACCTGCTGCTGTGCCTGGCCAGCTCCGGCCGCGGCCGGTCCCGGCTGACCAACCTGCTGCACACCGGGGGCGTCGACGGCCTCATGCTGCTGGCCACCCGCAAGGACGACCCCGTCAACCGGATCGCCGCCCAGGCCGGTCTGCCCACCGTCTACGGTGGCCGGCCCCTCGGCTTCGAGCCGCGGTGGTACGTCGACTGCGACAACCTCGGCGGGGCCCGGCTGGCCACCGAGCACCTGATCGGCCTCGGCCGGACCCGCATCGTCACGATCGCCGGCGAGACCGGCAGCGGCGCCGCCGACGCCCGCCACCGGGGGTACCGCGAGGCGATGACCATGGCCGGCCTGACGCCGTACGGCATGGTCGAGGGTGACTTCACCGAGGCCGGCGGAGCCGCGGCGATGCGTACCCTGCTCGAGCGCCACCCCGGCGCTGACGGCGTCTTCGCCGCCAGCGACAACATGGCCGCGGGCGCCCTGCGCGTCCTGCGGGAGGCCGGCCGGTCGGTGCCGGGCGACGTGGCCGTCGTGGGCTTCGACGACCTGGCCGCGGCCGGCCACACCGACCCGCCCCTGACCACGGTCCATCAGCCGGTCCAGGCCCTGGGCCAGGAGATGGCCCGGTTGCTCATCGACCTGATCGCCGGGCAGGAGCGGAGCTCCCTCATCCTGCCCACCCGCCTGGTCCGCCGCGACTCCGCGTGAGCCCGGCTCACGAGCGTGACCAGCGCTGGTTGGCGGCGCCGGTACAGGTCCAGAGCAGGGTCAGGGTGCCGTTGGCGGTGAGGTTGCGGTCGACGTCGAGGCAGAGCCCGGACTGGTTGCCCCGGACGGTGCCGTCGGCGTTGAGCGTCCACTGCTGATTGGCGCCGCCGTTGCAGTCCCAGATCTGGACCTTGGCGCCGGCGGTGGCGCCGATCGGGGCGTCCAGGCATTTGCCGAGCGCCCGCAGGGTCGAGCCGGAGACGGTCCACTGCTGGTTGGCGGCCCGGCTGCAGTCCCAGATGACCGGCTGAGTCCCGTTGGCAGTGTTGCTGTTGGGCACGTCCAGGCAACGCCCGGAGGCGGCGCTGACCAGGGCGGTCGAGGTGGGGGTGGGCGGGTTGCCGGTGGTGCCGCCGCTGACCCGGTAGACGACCGTGCCGTGCGAGGGGACGCTCGCGCTGATCGTGCCGCCGGTGGCGGTCGTGGCCCCGGTCCAGGCGTCGACGAGGCTGAACGACGAGCCGGTCTTGCCGATCGCCGCGGCCGTGGTGGAGATGGTCCGGGTCGAGCCCGACTGGTTGAACAGCGCGACCGCGATGTCGTCGTTGGCCAGCCGCTTGGCCAGCACCCGCTGGTTGGCGTCCCCCGCGACCTGGACGCCCTGTCGGCCGAGGGTGTCCTGGTTGACGGCGATGAGCCGGGGGTTCTTCAGGATCGTCTGGGTGGCCGCGCTCATGCTGCGGAGGTCGTTGCCGGCGATCAGCGGCGCGGCCATGACCGCCCACATGGCGAAGTGGGATCGCTGCTCGGTGTCGGTCAGCGTGCCCCGGCCGACCTCCATCATGTCCGGGTCGTTGAAGCCACCCGGCTCCGCGTAGCCGGCCAGCGGCACGGTCACGTCGATGATGTTCTGCACACCCATCGGATAGTTGTTGACCTGGTCGGTCTTCCACACCAGCTGGATGTCCTCGGTGGTGCGCCAGATGTTGGCCACGTCGCCCCAGTCGCGCTGCGGGCCGGTCTTCGGGTGGATGCTGTTGGAGTTGATGCTGTAGAGGATCGGCCGGCCGGTGGCGGCCAGCGCATCCCGCATCTTGGCGAAGGTGGTGACCTGCTCGGTGATGGTCCCGGTGGGTGAGCACCAGTCGTACTTCAGGTAGTCGACGCCCCAGGCGGCGAACTGGCGGGCGTCCTGCGCCTCGTGGCCCTGGCTGCCGGTGGCGCCCGGGTAGGAGCCGAAGTACTGCGCGCAGGTCTTGTCCAGCGGCGCCTGGTAGAGGCCGAACTTCAGGCCCTTGCCGTGGATGTAGTCGCCGAGCGCCCGCATGCCACTGGGGAAGCGGGTCGGATCCCCTTGCAGGTTGCCGCTCGAGTCGCGGTTCGGGTTCATCCAGCAGTCGTCGACCACCACGTACTGATAGCCGGCGTCGCGCATGCCGGTGCTCACGATGCTGTCGGCCATCCCCCGGATCAGCGACTCGCTGATGTTGCAGCCGAACGTGTTCCAGCTGTTCCACCCCATCGGCGGCGTGCGGCCCACACCGTTGTCGAGCGCCTGAGCGGCCGGGGCGGAAAAGACGGTCACGGCTAGCAGCATTCCGGCCAACAGCGCGGCCCTCAGTCCTCTCATTGCTACCACCCTCTAATTGAGAACGTTCACAGCACAGTGCCAGACCCTTTTTTGCTTAACAAGCTCCCAATAAGTGTTATGCGCCTACCCGCGCGATAGTCGCCCACTTCAAGCCGTTGCCGGTCCGCTTAATGTCGTGGCAACATCGACGAAATCCAATGCGCACGCCGATGTTAACGTTCACTACAGTGGAGGAACGATGCGGATCTCTCTGCGGTGGCTGGTCGCGGCGGCTCTGCTGACCGGCCTCGTGCTGGCCGCCCCGGCCGCGTCGGCCGCCACGATCGACACGAACGCCTGGTACGTGCTGGTCAACCGCAACAGCGGCAAAGCCCTCGACGTCTACAACCTGGCCACCAACGACGGCGCCCGGATCACCCAGTGGGCGCGCAACGACGGCAACCAGCAGCAATGGCAGTTCGTCGACTCCGGCGGCGGCAACTACCGGCTCAAGTCGCGACTGTCCGGCAAGGTCCTCGACGTCAGCAACAACTCGACGGCCGACGGCGCCGCGGTCGTGCAGTGGACCGACAACAACACGACCAACCAGCAGTTCAGCATCCAGGACATCGACGGCTACATCCAACTGATCAACCGCAACAGTGGCAAGGCCCTCGAAGTGCAGGGCGCCTCCACCGCCGACGGCGGCAACATCGTGCAGTACGCCGACTGGAACGGCGCCAACCAGCAGTGGCAGCTCGTTCCCATCGGCACGTCGACTCCCCCGGCCGGCGGCAGCTTCACCAATCCGGTGGTGTGGCAGGACTTCGCCGACGGGGACATCATCCGGGTCGGGGACGCGTACTACTACTCGGCCTCGACCATGCACTACTCGCCCGGTGCGCCCATTCTGCGGTCGTACGACCTGGTCAACTGGGAGTACGCGGGTCACTCGGTGCCGCGGCTCGACTTCGACTCCGGCGCGTACGACTTGAGCGGCGGCCGGGCGTACGTCAAGGGCATCTGGGCCTCGGCCTTCAACTACCGGCCCAGCAACAGCACCTACTACTGGCTCGGATGCACCGAGTTCAACCGCACCTACGTCTACACCTCGGCCGCCGTCGACAGCGGGTGGAACAAGAAGGCGCGGATCAACAAGTGCTACTACGACGCCGGCCTGCTCTTCGACGGCGACACTCCGTACGTCGCCTACGGCAACGGCACGATCAGCGTCGCCCAGCTCTCCGGCGATCTCAGCTCGGAGGTGCGGTCGCAGACGGTCTACACGACGCCGTCGAGCATCGGCACGCTCGAAGGATCGCGGATGTACAAGCGCGGCAACTACTACTACATCTGGCTCACCCGGCCCGCCAACGGCCAGTACGTGCTGCGCTCGACCAGCCCGTGGGGACCGTACGAGCAGCGCCAGGTCCTGCTGAACCTGCCCGGGCCGATCTCCGGCGGTGGCGTCCCGCACCAGGGTGGCCTGGTGCAGACGCAGAACGGCGACTGGTGGTACATGGCGTTCACCGACGCCTACCCGGGTGGCCGGATGCCCACGCTGGCCCCGATCACCTGGAGCGGCGACGGCTGGCCGGTGCTGACCACCGTGAACGGCCGGTGGGGAGCCACCTACCCGAAGCCGAACATCAGCACCACGAAGACCGTGCAGTCGATGATCGGCCCGGACACCTTCACTGCCGGCACGCTGTCGCCGCGCTGGGAGTGGAACCACAACCCGGACACGTCGAAGTTCAGCACCGGCAACGGACTGCGACTTTCGACCGCGACCGTCACCAACGACCTTTACAACGCCCGCAACACGCTGACGCACCGGATCCAGGGCCCCGCCTCGACGGCCACCATCCAGCTGAACTACGCGTCGATGGCCAACGGCGACCGGGCCGGGCTGGCCATGCTGCGCGACCAGTCGGCGTGGATCGGCATCCGCAAGGACAACGGCGCCACCCGCGTCTCGATGACCAACGGCCTGACCATGTCCACCAACGGCTGGGCCACCACCGGCACCGGCGCCGAGGCGGCCGGCGCCTCGGTCTCCGGCGGCACGATCTGGCTGCGGGTCACCGCCAACATCCAGCCCGGATCCGGTCGTACGGCGACGTTCTCCTACAGCACGAACGGCACGACGTTCACCACGCTCGGGCCGGCTTTCACGCTGAACAACGACTGGCAGTTCTTCATGGGCTACCGGTTCGGCCTCTTCAACTACGCGACGAGCGCCCTCGGCGGCTCGGTCACCGTGAACCGGTTCGACCTGACGGCGCCGTGATCCCTTTCCCCCACACCCCGAAGGAACCGTTGTGAGAAGATCCCGATGGCTGACCGCCATCACCGCCGCCGCGACCGTGGTCGCCGGTGGAGTGCTCGCCGTGGCCAACGCCCCCGCCGCGTCGGCCGCGACCATCGACACCAGCGCCTGGTACGTGCTGGTCAACCGCAACAGCGGTAAGGCCCTCGACGTCTACAACCTGGCCACCAACGACGGCGCGCGGATCACCCAGTGGACCCGCAACGACGGCAACCAGCAGCAGTGGCAGTTCGTCGACTCCGGCGGCGGCAACTACCGGCTCAAGTCGCGGCTGTCCGGGAAGGTCCTCGACGTCTACAACCTGTCGACGGCCGACGGCGCCGCGGTCGTGCAGTGGACCGACAACAACACGACCAACCAGCAGTTCAGCATCCAGGACATCGACGGCTACATCCAGCTGATCAACCGCAACAGCGGCAAGGCCCTCGAGGTGCAGGGCGCTTCCACCGCTGACGGCGGCAACATCGTGCAGTACGCCGACTGGAACGGCACCAACCAGCAATGGCAACTGGCCCGGGTCGGCGGCTCGAACCCGACCACGCCACCGCCGTCCGGGTCGTGCACGCTGCCCTCGTCGTACCGCTGGAGCTCGACCGGCGCCCTGGCCCAGCCACGGTCCGGGTGGGTCTCGCTCAAGGACTTCACGACCGTGCCCTACAACGGGCGGCAGCTCGTCTACGCGACCACGCACGACACGGGTTCGACGTGGGGCTCGATGAACTTCGGCCTCTTCACCAACTGGTCCGACATGGGCTCGGCGTCGCAGAACGCGATGTCGTCGGCCACCGTGGCGCCGACGCTGTTCTACTTCGCCCCGAAGAGCATCTGGGTGCTGGCCTACCAGTGGGGCGGCACCGCCTTCTCGTACCGCACCTCGAGTGACCCGACCAACCCCAACGGGTGGTCGTCGGCGCAGACGCTGTTCACCGGGAGCATCTCGGGCTCGGGCACCGGGCCGATCGACCAGACCCTGATCGCCGACGGCCAGAACATGTACCTGTTCTTCGCCGGCGACAACGGCAAGATCTACCGGGCCTCCATGCCGATCGGGAACTTCCCCGGCAACTTCGGATCCTCCTACACCACCATCATGAGCGACTCCACCAACAACCTGTTCGAAGCACCCCAGGTCTACAAGATCCAAGGCCAGAACCAGTACCTGATGATCGTCGAGGCCATCGGCAGCCAGGGCCGCTACTTCCGGTCCTTCACGGCCACCAGCCTCAACGGCTCCTGGACCCCGAACGCGGCCACCGAGAGCAACCCGTTCGCGGGCAAGGCCAACAGCGGCGCCACCTGGACCAACGACATCAGCCACGGTGAGCTGGTGCGGGTCAGCGCGGACCAGACCTTCACGGTCGACCCGTGCAACCTGCAGCTGCTCTACCAGGGTCGTTCCCCCAGCTCGGGCGGTGACTACGGCCTGCTGCCCTACCGGCCGGGCCTGCTCACCCGCCAGCGCTGACCACTGTTCCGCCCCGGCCGCCCTTCCCGGGCGGCCGGGGCGGAACGCCGCCTGCCCTTACCCGGTGGCCAGGGCGGGGCGAACGCGGAACGAGCTCGCGGCCCGGAAGTCGTCGGTGTCCTTGATGTAGCCGATGCCGAACTGCGTACCGGTCCACCGCAGGTAGAACTCCGGATAGTTGAACGACCGCAGGAAGACCGTGCCCGCCGCCGTCCCTGGAAGCGGGCAGTAGGTGGCGTCCTCGCGGAAGATCTGGCTGTAGTCGAACGGCGCCACATATCCGCGTAGCTCGTAGTGCCGCAGATAGCGCCCGTCGGCGTCGCGGAACGAGACGCACCTGGGGTCGGCCAGGCCGTTGACGGCGGTGAAGGTGGCCCGGCGGCGGCCTCCGGCGTCCACCTTGGCCACCACCACCGCGTCGGTGTTCTCGCCGCGGGTCAGATAGCCACCGCCGGCCCATTCGAGAGACAGCGGCCCGAGAGGCACGGTGGCGGCCGGGGCCGGCGGGCGGGAGGTGGTACGGCTCGGCGCCGGGGCCGGAGCCGAGGTGCGGAAGAACGCCGTGGAGGCGGTCGGGACCGGCGCGGCGATCGGGCCGGGGTCACGTCGATCGGGCTCGTCGGAGACGACCAGCGGGACGGTGACGGCCACGGCGGCGACACCGGCGACGATGCCGGCGATCACCTTGCCCGCAACCGTCGTCACACCCGTGGCCGCCGCGATCGAGGCGGCACCGGAGGCGATCGGGACAGTGCCGGCAACAATCGGCACGGCTCCGGCGGCGATCTGGGCGGCGACGGCATGGGAGAGACCGGCCGGCACCGCGACGGCCGCCGAGGTCGCCAGCAATCGGTCGGCCGGCAGCTGGCCGTCACCCGCCGCCGTGCAGGCGCGGCAGCCACGGACATGCCGGGCGATGCGCTTGCGCCACAGCGGACTCGGCCGTCCGTCCCAATCGGCGGTCACCGCGGCCAGCCCCGGGCAGGCGGGCCGGGCGGCGAGGGCCGCGACGACCGCCCGGGCCAGGTCCAGCTGCTCGCGGGTGCGCTGGATGCGTACCCCCGCGTGGGCGACGCTGATCCCGGCCGCCTCCGCGAGCTCGGCCCGGGTCAGCCGGCCGGCGACCTCCTGCCACCACAGCGCCAGCAGCCGGCGGTCGTCGGGGTCGAGCCAGCGCGTCGCCTCGGCGACCTGGCGGCGCTCCCGGCTGAGCCGGGTGCGCAGGGCCGTCACGTCCTCGATCTCGGCCTGCGGGTCGGCCTCGCCGGCGGCCTCGTCCAGCGGCCGGAACCGGCGATCGGCCGCGCGCCGCTGCTCCCGGTGGGTGCCCACCTGGCGGATGGCGATCACGGCCAGCCAGGCGCGGAAGCTGCCCGGGGCGCGCAGGCCGGGCAGCTCGCGCACGGCCCGCAGCATCGTGTCCTGCACGACGTCGTCGACGTCGGCGGGATCGTCCATCGCCGCGCCCACGAGGTCGTAGACCAGCGGGAGATGGTCGGCGATCAGCTGCTGAAGAGCACGGCCGTCACCGTTGCGGGCCGCGGTGACGAGCTCGGCCACGTTCGCACTCGTCAGATCCATAGCGACGACACCTTATGCCGTCCACAGAGGTAAAGGAACCGAGCAGAAAGTTGTTATCTGATCTCGATCACGAAAGTCGGACCTTCGAAACTTACGGCAAACTCGGATCATGTGGCCCGGACGAATCATGGTCGGCAACGCCGATTATCTGGGCAAACACCCTGGTAGAACGTTTCAAGCGGGTCGGCTCGCGGGGAAAAACTTCCGGGATACTTCCGGAAACTATTGTTTCAGCGGTGTTGCCCGTGCCAGCATGACCCCACATTGAGGTTCGTCGCTCTCGATCACCGACTCCCCCGCGCGGACGGCGTCCACCGGCCGTCTGCTGCGCGGTGCCCGACCGGCGCGACGCGACCCTCGAGAAGGGAGACCCCCGTGACCCCAAGTCCATCCGTCCCCACCCCCGTCCCCGGGCCGGGCCGGCGCCGGCCGGCGCGATTCCGCTTGCTGACCGGCGCCGCCATCGCCGCCGTCACCGCCGCCGGCGTGATGATGGTGATGCCGAACGCCAGCGCGGCGGAGAGCACGCTGGGCGCCGCCGCCGCGCAATCGGGCCGCTATTTCGGCACCGCGATCGCCGCGAGCCGGCTCAGCAACTCGACGTACAGCACCATCGCCGGGCGTGAGTTCAACATGATCACCGCCGAGAACGAGATGAAGCCGGACGCCACCGAGCCCCAGCGCGGTCAGTTCAACTTCAGCGCCGGCGACCAGATCTACAACTGGGCCACCCAGCGCGGTCTCAAGGTCCGCGGCCACACCCTGGCCTGGCATGCCCAGCAGCCGAGCTGGTGGGGCGGCCTCAGCGGCAGCAGCCTGCGCCAGGCCATGATCGACCACATCAACGGCGTGATGGCCCACTACAAGGGCAAACTCGCCGCCTGGGACGTCGTCAACGAGGCCTTCGAAGAAAACGGCAGCCGGCGCAACTCCAACCTGCAAGGCACCGGCAACGACTGGATCGAGGTCGCGTTCCGTACCGCCCGGGCCGCCGACCCGTCGGTCAAGCTGTGCTACAACGACTACAACATCGAGAACTGGACGTACGCGAAGACGCAGGGCGTCTACAACATGATCCGCGACTTCAAATCCCGCGGCGTCCCGATCGACTGCGTCGGCCTGCAGACCCACTTCACCGGTGGCAGCTCACTCCCGGGCAACTTCCAGACCACCCTGTCCAGCTTCGCCGCCCTCGGCGTGGACGTCGCGCTGACCGAGGTCGACGTCACCAACGCGTCGACGTCGCAGTACGCCGGGCTGACCCAGGCCTGCCTCAACGTGCCCCGCTGCATCGGCATCACGGTGTGGGGCGTCCGGGACAGCGATTCGTGGCGCTCCAGCGAGAGCCCGCTGCTGTTCGACGGCAACGGCAACAAGAAGGCCGCGTACACCTCGGTGCTGAATGCGCTCAACTCCGCCGGCCCGTCGAACCCGACCTCACCGCCGCCGACCACGCCCCCGACCACCACACCGCCGCCCTCGGGCAACGGGACGCGGATCCTGGGCGCCCAGTCGGGCCGCTGCATTGACGTGCCGGGCTCGTCGCAGACCAACGGCACCCGGGTTCAGCTCTACGACTGCAACGGGCAGAGCAACCAGACGTGGACGCTCACGTCGAGCAAGCAGCTGACCGTTTACGGCTCGAGGTGCCTGGACGCGGCCGGCTCCGGCAACGGCTCGGCCGTGCAGATCTACAGCTGCAACGGCCAAGCCAACCAGCAGTGGAACGTCAACTCCAACGGCACCATCACCGGCGTCCAGTCCGGACGCTGCCTGGACGTGTGGGGCACCGGCAACGGCCAGCAGGTCCAGCTCTACGACTGCAACGGCCAGGCCAACCAGCGGTTCGCCCTGAGCTGAGGCGGAGCAGGCACGGCGGCGGAAGGACTCTTCATGACGATTGCCAAGGCTGCCGTCCCGCTCGACGACGACGGCGGCACGGGGCTCCGGATGATCCGGAACCCCGTGCTGCCCGGGTTCCACCCCGACCCGTCGATCGTGCGGGTCGGTTCCGACTACTACATCGCCACCTCGACCTTCGAGTGGTACCCGGGCGTGCGGCTGCACCACTCGGCCGATCTCGTCCACTGGCAGCCGCTCGGGGGCGCGCTGACCGAACGGCGGCTGCTCGACCTCACCGGCGCCGCCGACTCGTGCGGCGTCTGGGCGCCCAACCTCACGTACGCCCATGGCCTGTTCCACCTGCTCTACAGCGACGTGGCGACCTTCGCCGGCGGTTACTGGGATCCGCAGAACTATCTGATCACCGCGCCGAGCATCACCGGCCCGTGGTCGGACCCGGTGATCCTGCACGGCCGCGGGTTCGACGCGTCGCTGTTCCACGACGAGGACGGCGCCACCTGGATGCTCTCCATGCGGGCCGACTGGCGGCCCGGCCGCGACCGCTTCGCCGGCATCGAGATCCAGCGGTACGACCGTGAGCGGCGCCGCCTGACCGGCCCGGCCCGGCTGATCTTCGAGGGCACCGGCGCCGGTCTCACCGAGGCGCCCAACGTCTACCGCCGGGACGGCTGGTACTACCTGGTCACCGCGGAGGGCGGCACCAGCTGGGACCATCAGGTCACCGTCGCCCGGTCCCGGCAGCTGTTCGGCGAGTACGAAGTGGATCCGGACGGGCCGCTGCTGACCTCGGCCGGGCGCCCGGAGCTGACCCTGCAGAAGGCCGGCCACGGCAGCCTCGTGGAGACCCCGGCCGGCGAGTGGTACATGGCCCACCTCGTCGCCCGGCCCTACACCCCGTACGGCCGCTGTGTCCTCGGCCGTGAGGCCGCCCTGCAGAAAGTGGAGTGGCCGGCCGGCGCCTGGCCCCGCATCCGCGACGGCGTGCCGGCCGAGCGGACCCCGGCCCCCACCGGCGCCGTCGTCCCGGTGCGGACGCCGTCCACCGAGCAGTCCGAGGACGACCACTTCGACGCCCCCGTGCTCGGCCCGAACTGGTCGACCCTGCGCCGCCCGGCCGCCCCGGACTGGATCGATCTCGTGAGCCGGCCCTCGTACCTGCGGATCCGCGGCGGGCAGTCGCCGATGGCCCGGCACCGCCCGAGCCTGGTGGCCCGCCGGGTGACGGCCCGGCGCTGCGTCTTCGAGGCGACCCTCGAGTTCGAGCCGGACAACACCCGCCAGCTGGCCGGCATCACCGCGTACTACAACACCCGCAACTGGTACTACCTCCACCTGACCGCGGACGACGCCGGCGCCCCGGTGCTCGACGTGCTGTGCTGCGACAGCGGCCGGGTCACCGTCGCGCCCGGGCTGTGGACGCCGCTCGGTGGCGCCCGGCGGGTCGGTCTGCGGGCCCGGCTGGACGGGCCGGACCTGAGCTTCGCCTACACGACCGCGCCCGGACCCGACGCCGACTGGCACGAGCTGCCCCGCACCTTCGACGCCACCACCCTGTCCGACGAGTACGCCGCCACCATCGTGCCCGGCGAGCCCGAGGCCTGGGGCTTCACCGGCGCCTTCGTCGGGCTCTGGGTGCAGGACCTGGGCGCCGAGGGCGCGCACGCCGACTTCGACCGGGCCACCTACCGCACCGAACCCGATATCTGAAAGGTGAAACCCTTGGCACCTAAGAAGATTCTCACCGTGGCGGCCGCGCTGGCGCTGAGCGCCTCCGGCCTGGCCGCCTGCAGCGGCGGCGACGACGGCGGCTCCGACTCCGGTGGCAACGTCACGATGACGCTCTGGCACAACTCCACGACCGGTCCCGGCAAGGCGTTCTGGGACAAGACGGCGGCCGACTTCCACACCGCCCACCCGACCGTCACGATCAAGATCCAGTCGATCCAGAACGAGGACCTGGACGGCAAGCTGCAGACCTCGCTCAACTCCGGCTCGGCGCCCGACCTCTTCCTGCAGCGCGGCGGCGGCAAGATGGCCGCGATGGTCGAGGCCGGGCAGCTCAAGGACATCACCGGCGACGTCACCGCCGAGACCAAGCAGGCGCTGGGCGACGCCGCCCTCGGCGCGGGGCAGGTCGATGGCAAGACGTACGCGGTGCCGGTCTCGATCCTTCCCGGCGGCTTCTGGTACAGCAAGAACTCCTTCTCCAAGGCCGGCATCACGGCCACCCCGACCAGCATGGAAGAGCTCGGCCAGGCGGCGGCCAAGCTCAAGGCCAACGGGACGCCGATCGCGCTCGGCGCCAAGGACGCCTGGCCGGCGGCCCACTGGTACTACTTCTTCGCCCTGCGCGCCTGCAGCAAGGCGTCGCTCGACGCCGCGGCCAAGGACAAGAACTTCGGCGACCCGTGCTGGACCAAGGCCGGTGAGGACCTCAAGGCCTTCGCCGACACCAAGCCCTTCAACGACGGCTTCCTGACCACCTCGGCCCAGCAGGGCGCGGGTAGCTCGGCCGGCCTGATCGCCAACGGCAAGGCGGGCATGGAGCTGATGGGCTCCTGGGACCCGGGCGTCATCGCCGGCTTGACGAAGGACAAGAAGCCGCCCCCGGACCTCGGCTTCTTCCCGTTCCCGGCGGTCGCCGGCGGCCAGGGCGACGCCAACGCGATCATGGGGGGCGCCGACGGCTACTCCTGCTCGGCGCAGGCGCCCAAGGAGTGCGCCGACTTCCTGAACTACCTGATCACCAAGCCGGTTCAGGAGGCCTACTACAAGGCGTTCAACTCGCTGCCGGTGAGCAAGGACGCTCAGGGCGCGGTCACCGAGGACTACCTCAAGGCGGTCCTCGAGGCCTACAACAAGGCCCCGTACGTGTCGCAGTGGCTCGACACGGTCTACGGCCAGAATGTGGGCAACGCCCTGAACATCGGGGTCGTGAACCTGCTCGCGGGCAAGGGGGACGTCCCCGGGATCATCAAGGCCGTGAACGACGCGGCCAAGAAGGGCTGAGCAGCGTGACGGTCACCGAGGTGCGGACCGGGGGTGGCGTGCAGACGCCGCCGCCGGTCCGGCCCCGCCGGCGCGGGATCGGCTGGGCCCAGCGGCTGGAGATCGTGGCCCTGTCCGGCCCGGCGATCGTGGTCTTCGTCGGCTTCGTCATCTTCCCGGTGATCATGGCCGGCTACTACGGCTTCTACCGGTGGAAGGGCTTCGGCAAGCCGACCAACTTCGTCGGGCTCGACAACTACATCACCATCCTGCAGGACAGCTCGTTCCACGAGGCGCTGTGGCACAACGGGCAGATCCTCGTGCTCTCGCTGGTCCTGCAGGGCCCGATCGCCATCGGCCTCGCCCTGCTGCTCAACCGCCGGATGCGCGGTCAGTCGGTCATCCGGGTGCTCATCTTCGTGCCGTACGTGATCTCCGAGGTGATCACCGGCACGGCCTGGGCCCTGATGCTGCAGACGAACGGCGCGGTCAACGACGTGCTGCGCTCGGCCGGCCTGGACGGGCTGGCCCAGGACTGGCTGGCCAACCCGAAGCTGGCCATCTGGACCCTGATGCTCGTCCTCACCTGGAAGTACGTCGGATTCGCGGTGATCCTGTTCCTGGCCGGCATGCAGAACATCCCCGACGAGCTGTCCGAGGCGGCCGCCGTCGACGGCGCCTCCTTCTGGCAGACCCAGCGGCACATCACCCTGCCGCTGCTCGGCCCGACCATCCGGATCTGGGCCTTCCTGTCGATCATCGGGTCGCTGCAGCTGTTCGACCTCGTCTACATCATCTGGGGCCAGTACGTCGCCTCGACTGCCGGCACGTCCACGATGGCGACGTACATGGTCACCGAGGGCCGCAACGCCGCCAACTACGGCTACGGCAACGCCGTGGCGGTCGTCCTGTTCGTCATCTCGATGGCTATCGCGCTCATCTATCAGCGTTTCGTTCTGCGCCGCGACACCGAGGGCGCCCTCACCGGAGGTCGGTAGGCATGGCCAGCTCCCGGCGCAATCCCTTCGTCTACGTCGTCGCCCTGATGTTCGTCGGCCTGATGCTCGGGCCGGTCATCTACATCATCGTCGGCGGCTTCCGGACCAACTCGCAGATCACCGTCGCCCCGGCCGGCCTGCCCGACCCGTGGGTGAGCGAGAACTACACCGACGTGCTGACCGGCAGCACCTTCTGGCGCCAGGTCGGCAACTCGACGATCGTGGCGGTCGTCACCACCGTCGCCGTCGTGGGGCTGGGCGTCATGGCCAGCTACGTCCTCGCCCGCTACCGGTTCCGCGGCCGCGGCGCGATGTACGCGCTGTTCGCCGCCGGCCTGATGTTCCCGGCCACGGTGGCCATCACGCCGCTCTACATCCTGATCAAGAACCTGGGCCTGGTGAACACCCTGCCCGGGGTCATCCTCCCGCAGATCGCCTTCGGGCTGCCCACCACGATCATCATCCTGGTCCCGTTCCTGCGGGCCATCCCCAAGGAGATCGAGGAGGCCGCGGCGATCGACCGGTGCAGCCGGCTCGGCTTCTTCTGGCGGATGGTGCTCCCGCTCTCGGTGCCCGGCCTGATCACCACCGGGATCCTGGCCTTCATCGGCAGCTGGAACAGCTACCTGCTGCCGCTGTTCATCCTCAACGACCAGGACACCTTCACGCTGCCGCTGGGCGTGCAGGCGTTCTCCTCGCAGTACTCGGTCGACACGGCCAAGGTGCTCGCCTTCACGTCCCTGTCGATGATCCCGGCGCTGGTCTTCTTCAGCCTCTTCGAACGCCGCATCGTCGGCGGCCTCACCGGCGCGGTGAAGGGTTGATTTGATAGGAATAGATGGATGAGAGCATTGGTGGTTCGCGGCGGATGGGAGGGACACCAGCCGGTCGCGGCCACGGAGCTGTTCCTGCCCTTCCTCCGGTCAAGTGGCTACGACGTCCGGGTCGAGGACTCGACGGCCGTCTACGCCGACGCTTCGGCGCTGGCCGAGACCGACCTGATCGTGCAGTGCGTGACCATGTCGTCGATCGAGCGCGACGAGGTGGCCGGGCTGCGGGCGGCGGTCGCGGCCGGCACCGGGTTCACCGGCTGGCACGGTGGCATCGCCGACTCGTTCCGGGCCTCGTCCGACTATCTGCAGCTGGTCGGCGGCCAGTTCGCGACCCATCCCAGCAAGGAGCCGGGCGCCTGCGCCGGCGACGAGACCGACAACTTCCTGCCCCACCGCATCGAGCTGACCGAGCTGGGACGCGAGCACCCGATCACGGCCGGTCTCGGCGACTTCGAGCTCACCACCGAGCAGTACTGGGTGCTGCACGACAGCCTCAACGACGTGCTCGCCACCACCACCCACCCGGTCCGGCCGTGGCATCCGTGGCGGCGCCCGATCGTCTCCCCCGCCATCTGGACCCGGCAGTGGGGCCAGGGCCGGGTCGTGGTCAGCACACCCGGGCACAGCCCCGAGGTCCTTCGGGACCCGAACGTGCGTACCGTCGTCGAGAGGGGAATGCTGTGGGCCAGCCGCACCGCGTCGGCATCGTAGGCGCCGGGTACATCTCCGGCGCGTACCTCTCGACCCTGCACGGCCATCCCGGGGTGACCATCGCCGCGGTGGCCGACCTCGACCTCGCGCGGGCCACGACGGTGGCCGCCGGCATCGACGGATGCCGGGCCCTGCCGGTCGAGCGGCTGCTGCGCGACGAGCGCGTCGACACGGTCCTCAACCTCACGACCCCCGAGGCCCACGCTTCGGTCGCGCTGGGTGCCATCGGTCACCGCAAGCAGGTGTACGGGGAGAAGCCGCTGGCCGCCGATCTGCCGGCCGCCCGCTCGGTGCTCGACCGGGCGGCCGACGCCGGCGTGGCGGTGGGCTGCGCCCCCGACACGGTGCTCGGCACCGGGGTCCAGACCGCCCGGGCGGCCGTCGACGCCGGGCTGATCGGCCGCCCGCTGTCCGCGGTGGCGGTGATGGCGACGCCCGGGCACGAGCGCTGGCACCCGAACCCCGACTTCTACTACCGGCCCGGCGGCGGCCCGCTGCTGGACATGGGGCCCTACTACCTGTCCGCCCTGGTCCACCTGCTCGGCCCGATCGCGTCGGTGACCGGCGCCGCCTCCCGCCTGCGCGACGTCCGGGTGATCGGCTCCGGCCCCCGCGCCGGCGAACGCGTCGAGGTCTCGGTCGACACCCACGTGACCGGCGTCCTGCACCACGCCGGCGGCGCCCTGTCGACCATCACGACCAGCTTCGACGCCGTCCGCACCACGGCCGCCCCGATCGAGGTCCACGGCGAGACCGGCACCCTGGCCGTGCCCGACCCCAACCACTTCGACGGCGACGTCCGCCTCTTCGAGCTCGGCGCCGCCGACTGGCGCCCGCTCGAGGCGTCGGCCGGCTACATCGGCGCGGCCCGCGGCATCGGCCTGCTCGACATGATCACCACCGGCACGCCCCGGGCCGGCGGCACCCTGGCCCTGCACATCCTCGACGCGATGACCTCCCTGCTCCGCTCGGCCGAGCAGGGCCGCCGCATCGACCTCAACACCACCGCCGAGCGCCCGGCCCCCGTGCCCCTGACTCCCCCGGAAAGCTGGTTCCCGCGCCGGGCCTGACGCTCAGGCCACCGTGACGGTGTCGCTCAGGTAGCGGTCGGTGCACGAGAACTCGCCGCTTTCGTCGTTGCCGCACCAGCTGAACTGGCTGGTGACGCTGACCGGGCCGGCGCGCAGGGACGGGGCGCCGGCCGCGCCGGTGAAGACCACCCTGGTGGTCTCCCAGTCGCCGGTGCACTCGTACTCGAAGCCGCCGTGGCCGAGAGCGACCAGGCCGTCGACCGCCTGGGCCACCGTGATGCCGGCCCCCGTGGCCTTGCTCGAGTCGCACCTCCAGACGGCGTTCAACGTCATGGTATCGGTGGCCGGGTCGACCGATTCACCGTAGAAGAAGAGCATCGGCACGCCCTCGGCGCTGATGGTGTTCCGCGGCGCCCCCTCCTTCAGGGTGACCGCGCCGTCCAGCGAGACCTCCCGGTTGCCGGCCGGCAGCATGAAGCCCGCGCTCAGCTGGTGGGTGGCCGGGCCCGGGACCACGGCGTAGCGGAAGGCGTACCAGGCACGCAGCGACACGTCCTGCGCACGGCCCGTGCAGTCGACGAGCTGGTTGCCGCCGGCGCCGGTCCGCCGGTCGCCGATCTCCTGCGAGATCTGCTCCCAGAGGCTGAAGCGGCCGGCCGCGACCCCGCAGTTGACGGTGTAGCGGAAGTCGACCGCGGCCCCGCCGGCCACGATGGTCGTCGAGACCAGCCGCACGCTCGGCGGCGGCGTCGTCGCCGCGCTCGCCGGCGAGGCGAAGACCAGAGCCGAAAGCACGAGCACGGCCGCGATAATGCGTCGCATGTGGAATCCTCCCCCGAAGAGACCACAGTCAACCAGACTCGACGATCGAGGGTGAACACGGATGAGTCCCGGGATCGCGGCGACGCGGACACGGATCGGCGGCCGGGAGGTCGCCGTCGCGGTCGTGGCCGCGATCCTCGGTGGGCTCAGCGGTCTCGCGCTCGGCTCCTGGCTGGCCTGGCGCGACGTGGACCCGATGGCCCCCGGCGCGGCGGCCGTGCTCCGGCTGGCGCCCACCGTGGTGCCCGGTCCCGTCGACAGCCGGGTGGAGTATTACGGGCGGAGCACCTTCTGGAACCCGTACAGCAACAACAGCCTGCACGGCGGCACCGGCGTCCGGGTCGGCCGGGCCGAGCTGACCGGGATGGTGCCGCCGGGCGCCGGCATCGAGCAGGCCGCCGCCGTCGTCGAACAGCGGATGCGCGAGCACGGCTGGCGCGACGTCGGGACCACGGTGCACCGGTACGATCCGGCGGTGGTCGCCGACGTGACCGGTGTCCGCGACGGCTACCTCGCCGCCGTGCAGATCACCTCGGCCGACGAGGCCAACCCGGCGACCCTCCGGCTCGACCTGATGTGGGCCGAGCCGCCCGGCCACGTGCGCGACACCGTCCTCGGCGGTCTGGCCGGCGCCCTGCTCGGCGCTCTGCTCGGATTCGTCACGTCGCAGCGGATGCGCCGCTACGGGCCGGGCCGGCAGCGGGCGTACGTCTGGCTCTGCGTGACCACGCTGCTGTTGCTCACCCCGGCCGGCCTGGGCAACATCCCCACCTCGACCGGTTCCCTGCTGGCCAACACCAACCGCAACGGCGCCGGCCCCTCGGTCTACTGGGGCGGCTTCGTCATCTGGGGCGCCGAGCCGCTGGCCCTGCTGTCGCCGCTCCCGATCCTGGCCATCCTCGCCCTCTGCTTTTGGCCCCGCCCACCCGCCGAGGCCCGGCCGGTCAGCTGAACAGGGCGGAGTACGCGTTCAGGGCCGGCTGGCCGCCCAGGTGGGCGTAGAGGACGGTGGCGTCGGCCGGGATCTCCTTGCGGGAGATGAGGTCGATGGCCGCGGCCAGGCTCTTGCCCTCGTAGACGGGGTCGGTGACCATGCCCTCGGTGCGGGCGCCGAGTTTCATCGCCTCGACCGTCGCCTCGTCGGCGATGCCGTACGTGCCGGCGTGGTAGCGGTCGTCGAGCAGGATCTCCTCGTCGGTCAGCTCGCGCTCGACGCCGATCAGGGCGGCGGTGGCGCGGGCGATCCGGGCGACCTGGTCGCGGGTCTCGGCCGGCTTGGCCGAGCCGTCGATGCCGAGGACCCGGCGGGGCCGGTCGTCGCCGAGCGCGGCGAACCCGGCGATCATGCCGGCCTGGGTGCTGCCGGTCACCGAGCAGACCAGGATGGTGTCGAAGAAGACGCCGAGTTCGGTCTCCTGCCGGGCGACCTCGGCCGCCCAGCCGGCGAACCCGAGCCCGCCCAGCCGGTGATCGGAGGCGCCGGCCGGGATCGCGTACGGCTTGCCGCCCGCCGCCTCGACCTCGGCCAGAGCCTGATCCCAGCTTTCCTTGAAGCCGATGCCGAAGCCGGCCTTGACCAGGCGCACGTCGGCCCCGGCGAGCCGGCTGATCAGGATGTTGCCGACCTTGTCGTAGACGCTGTCCGGCCAGTCGACCCAGCTCTCCTGGACCAGGACGCACTTCAGCCCGGCGTACGCGGCGACGGCCGCCACCTGCCGCGTGTGGTTGGACTGGACGCCGCCGATCGAGACCAGCGTGTCGCAGCCCTGCGCGAGGGCGTCGGCGACCAGGTATTCGAGTTTGCGGGTCTTGTTGCCGCCGTAGGCGATGCCGGAGTTGCAGTCCTCGCGCTTGGCCCAGAGCGCGGCCCCGCCCAGGTGGCGGGTGAGCCGGTCGAGCCGGTGCACGGGTGAGGGGCCGAACAGCAGCGGATAGCGGTCGAAGTCACTCAGCGGCACGGTTGTCTCCCTGGTGGATGTGACCCCAGATGACGCGGTTGACTTCCCGCGCGCGTGCGCTGTCCTGCTCGGACAGGGCGGCGATCAGCTCGTCGTGCTGGCGCACGGACCTCTCCCCGTGCGGGGACGCCCAGAGCAGGCGCTCGGCGCGGCGGATCATCGGGGTGAAGCGTTCGATGGTCATGGCCGCGGCGGCGTTGCCGCAGGCGAGCACGGGCACGGCGTGCAGGGCGTCGTCGGCCTCGAGGGCCGCGTCGAGATCCCCGGCCCGGACCGCCGTCGCGAAACGCTCGCCGGCTTCCCGCATCCGGTCGAGCTGCTCGGCCGAGAGCGTGACCGAGTCGAGGGCGAGGTCGTGCATCGCCCCCACGACCGCGGCCGCGTCCCGGACGTCCTGCTCGACCAGCGGCGTCACCCGGGTGAAGCTCTGCGGTTTGCTCTCGACCAGCCCCTCGGTGGTCAGCCGCCCGATGGCGTCGCGGATCGGCGCCCGGGACAGCCCCAGCCGCTCGGCGATGTCGTCGCTGCGCAGGATCAGCCCCGGCGGCAGCGTGCCGTCCACGATCGCCGACCGCAGCCGCTCGTACGCCGCATCGCGCAGAAGATTGCGCCCCACTCGCTCCACAACTGAAATGTTAGATGTCAGCTAGCACGATGACAAGCGGCGCCTCGTCAGATGCGGAAGGTGGAGACCAGACCGCTCAGCTCGGTCGACATGCGGGCCAGCTCGGCGGTGGCCTGCTGCGTCTCCGCCACCCCCTGGCTGGTCATCCGGGCCGCCTCGGCCACGCCGGTGATGTTCTGGGCGATCTCGTTGGTGCCGCCGGAGGCCTCGGCCACGCTGCGGTTCATCTCGGCCGTGGTCGCGGTCTGCTCCTCCACCGCCGACGCGATCGTGGTCTGGAACTCGCTGATCCGCTCGATCACGATCGAGATCTCCTCGATCGCGGCCACCGCGCCGCCGGTGTCGGCCTGGATCGTCTCCACCCGCCGGGAGATGTCCTCGGTGGCCCGGGCGGTCTCCTGCGCCAGGTCCTTGACCTCGCTGGCCACCACGGCGAAGCCCTTGCCCATCTCCCCGGCCCGGGCCGCCTCGATCGTCGCGTTCAGCGCGAGCAGGTTGGTCTGCTCGGCGATGGCGGTGATCGTCTTGATCACGTTGCCGATCTCGGCCGACGACTCCCCCAGCTTGTTCATGATGGCCGACGTCGAGGCCGTGACCGTGACCGCCTCGGACGCCACCCGGGCCGCCTCGGCCGCGTTCTGCGAGATCTCCCGGATCGACGCGCCCATCTCCTCGCTGCCGGCCGAGACCGTCTCCACGCTGCGCGACACCTCCTCGGCCGCGGCCGAGACCGCCTGGGCCTGGGCCGAGGCCTGCTCGGCCGACGCCGCGATCTGGGCCGAGGTGCCGGTCATCTGCTCCGACGCCCCGGCCAGCGAGGCGGCGGAACCCTCGATCGTCGCGATGGTGGCGCGCAGGCGGGCCATCGCGGCGTCCAGCGAACGCCCCATCTTGCCGGGCTCGTCCCGGGTCTGCAGACCGGTCTCGCGGGTCAGATCCCCCTCGGCGAGACCGTCACAGACGTACGTGACCCGCGACAGCGACTGCACGATCTTGCGGGCGACCAGAAAGCCGAGCAGGAGAGCGAGCACCAGCCCGATGACCAGGGTGACGATCGAGGTGGTACGGCCGGACTCGTACCCCGACCGGGCGCTGGCGGCGTTCTTCGCCGCGTCGGCCGTCTCGATCCCGTCCAGCGTGGTGAGCTGGTCGTAGATCGAGTTCAGGACCGGGATCGTCTCGTTCTTGCGGACGGAGATCCAGGTCTTCAGGTCCTTGCTGGTGCCGGCCGGAAGCAGCTTGGTGGTGACCAGGCCCGTGTAGGTGTCCCAGGTCGTCTCCAGCTTGTCGATCGCATCGGCGCCCGCAGCCGGCGTGCTGGCGCGGTAGGCCGCGAGCGCCTTCTCCGCGTTCGCGATGTCGGTCTTGACGTCGTTGGTGAACTGCTGGGTCGTCTCCGGGGTCAGCGACAGCGCCTGGTTGGCGACGTCGGACCGGGTCTTGGTCATGATGAACTTGATGTCGCCGATCGCCTTGATGCCGGTGACGTTGCTGCGATAGATCAGCTGGGCCGAGTCGCTCGCGTTGCCGAGCGAGACCAGGCCGACGATGCCCACGATCAGCGCGACCACCGCCGCCGTGGCCACCGACGCGATCACCTTCACACTGACGCTCAGATCGGCGAAGGAGGACCGGCGGCGCGCTGCGCCGGCCGGCGCGCCGTACCCGGCGGAAAGGGTCATCGAGGTCATAGCCGTCCTCTTCCGGGCGAAATCCTGGCGGGAAGCGTCCACCGATCTCACTATGCGAGTGCCCGGGCCCCGTATCGGTCACATCCGGAAAATTCCTCACAATATGGCCGCGCTACCGGGAGGCCCGCCGTCAGGAAAGCTCGGCCAGGGCCTTCGCCAGTTGGTGCCGCTTACTGATGCCCAGCCGCGGAAAGATGCGGTACAGGTAGGACGAGACGGTGCGGGGCGACAGCTGAAGCCGCTCCGCGATCTCGCGGTTGCTCGCACCCCGCGCGGCCATCGTCGCGATCGCCCGCTCGCGGGCGTTGAGCACGGCGCCGATCCCCGCCACCGGCCGGGCCTGACGTTCGCCGGTGGCCCGGAGCTGCCGGTCGGCGGCCTCCGCCCACGGCCGGGCGCCCATCCGCTCGAAGGCCTCGCGCGCCGCGCGGAGCGGTTCGCGGGAGTCCAGGTACCGTCGCCCGCGGTGCAGCCATCGGCCGTGGTGCAGATGCAGCCGCGCCCGGGCGAGCGCCGCGGTCGGTGGCAACGCCGCCAGCGCCTCGGCGTACCGGTCGTCGTCCCCGTCGAGGACGGCGCCGGCGTACACCCGCGCGATGACCATCTGCTCGGACGGCAGCCGCCGGGCCAGATCCGGCAGATCGGCCAGCAGACGGCGGGCCGCGTCGGTGGTGCCGGCGGCCACGGCGGCGTCGACCAGATCCGGCACGCCGCGCCACTTGCTCATCGGGTAGGGACCGCTCCGGGTGAACAGCGAGGAGAGCATCTCGTAGGCCTCGGCCGCCCGGCCGTCGAGCAGCGCCAGCAGTCCGGTGGCCTGCCGTTCGAGCTCGGCCGCGAGCGGCAGCGTGCCGATCGAAGGGTCCGAGCGCAGCTCCCGCAGCAGCCGCGCGGCCGTGTCGTGATCGCCCCGCATCGTGGCCACCAGCGCCGCGACGCCGGTCAGGCCGAGCCAGATGTTCGTCTCTCCCGCCTGCCGGGCCAGCTCACGACCCTCGGTGGCCTCCTCCGCGGCCCGCCCGAGCTGGCCCAGGTAGACCCGCGGCCACGCACCGACCAGGGACCGCGCGAGCAGACCCAGCCGTCCCTGCGCCCGCCATCCGTCCGCGGCACGCGCGAAATAGCCGGCGCACAGCGTGTTCTCGCCGAGGGCCAGAGCGCTGCTGCCCAGCAAGTGCAGGGCCTCCGCGTCCACCGGGCCGGAGGCGGCCGCCAGCGCGGCGAGCACCCGCGCGCCCCGGTCGAACGGATCGGCATGCGTCACGACCGCGAGGGCGACCGGGGAAGCCGGGTCGATCCGCCATCGGTCCAGCTCGGCGGTCACGGCGCGGCGGGCCTCCTCGGGCGGGCTCTGGGTGCTGCATCTCATCGCGGCCCGCCACAACAGCCTCTCGGCCACCTCGACAGCGCCCTCGTCGCGGGCCCGGCCGGCGGCGGCGACCATGTCGCCGACGCGCTCTGGCACCTCGCTCAGCTCGACCGCTGCCCCGTCCGAGACGACGAGCAGCCGTCCCCGGTCGACCGGCCCGGCCGCTCCCAGGTCGGCCCGGCCGAGCAGGCGCCGGGCCTGGTCGTGCTCGCTCAGCTGCCCGGCCAGCTCGACCGCCCGGATGAGCAGGCCGGTGCTCCGCCGCCGGTCCGCCGTCAGAGCCGCGGCCCGGCGCAGCGCCGTCAGGGCGGTAGCCACCTCGCCGTCGGCCAGGACGTCGTCGGCCAGGCTCACCAGCCGTCCGGCCAGACCGTCGTGGGGCTCGATGGTGCCCGCCGCCTCGTGCAGCAGAGATCGCCGGGGGTCGTCGCGCAGCGCCACGGCCATGGCCCGGTGGGCTCTCAGTTGATCGGGGAGTCCAGCCCGGCGGTAGGTGGCCGGGCGGCTCAACGGATGCCGGAAGGCCGGCCGGAGACCGGTCAGGACGATCAGACCGTCGTCGATCGCCTCCTGCACCTCCGCCGCCGTCACCTCGGTCCCGGCCAGCTCGGTGGCGACCTCGAGCAGCTTCGGCAAGGAGGCTTCCGGCTCGGCCGCCAGGGCCAGCAGGAAGAGGCGGCACCCGCGCGAACACGTCCCGGGGTGGGCGCTGAACGCCGTCTCCAGCCGGGGGGTCAGGGGCAGCGGGTCGCCGTCGTCCGCCGCCTGGGTGACCGCCTCGGCCAGCTCGGTCAGCGCGAGCGGGTTGCCCACGGCCTCGGCCAGGACGAGGTCACGCAGATCGGCCGGCAGACCGGGCGACCGGCTGTCGAGCAGCGCCGCCGCGGCCCCGGGGCCGAGCGGCGCCAGCAGCAGGCCGGCGCCGAAGGACGCGTAGTCCTCGGGATCGCCGGTCCGGGCGGTTCCCACCACCAGCAAGGCGGCGCCCCGGGCCCGCCGCGCCACGAAGCCGAGGACCGCGAGGCTCTCCCGGTCCACCCACTGCAAGTCGTCGACCACCACCACGACCGGTGCTCGCCGGGCGATTCCGGTGAGCAGGCCGAGCACGGTCGGCGCCAGGCGGTGCACGCCGGTCGCGGCGTCCGCCTCCGCCCCCGGCACGACAAGGTCGTCGCCCAGCGGGCGCATCAGAAGATGCAGTGCGGCGAAGGGAAACCAGCGTTCCGCCTCGACCCCGGAGGTGGTCAGGACGGTGCACCCGCGATCCGCGGCCTCGGCCTCCACCCACCGGGCGAGGGTGGACCGCCCCGTCCCGGCGGGGCCGTGCAGCAGAAGAGACGATCCCCGCCCGGCGACGGCGTCGTCCAGCGCCCGGGCCAGTGCCGAGAGCTCGGCCGGCCGGCCGGCGATCTCGTCGGAGGTGACCCTCATGCTGCGGAATGATACGAGTCTCAGGAGCGGGCGGCCGCGGTGACCACCACGTTGTCGCGGTAGTGGCGGGTCTTGGGGTCGAACGGGCCGCCGCAGGTGATCAGGGTGAGGCGGGGGGCGCCGTCCCGGGCGAAGTACTTCTCCAGCGGTACGGCCGTCTTGCGGTAGCGCTCGCGGGCGATCACCTCGAACGCCCGCTCGCGACCGTCCGGCCCGGTGAGCGTCACGGTGTCACCGGCGTCGAGACGGCCGAGGTGGAAGAACGCGCCCTCGCCCTCGGCGGCGCTGTCCACGTGCCCGGCGACGACGATCGAGCCGGCCGTCGCGGCGAAGCCGGGCCCGTACCGGTACCAGCCGACCTCATCGACGCTGGGCGGGACGGCGAAGTCGCCGGTGGCCTCGTCGATGCCGACCGCGTCGACGGCCGCGTCGAGCTCGAGGGCCGGGATACGCAGGCGGGTGGGCCCGTCGGCGGTGGCGCGCGGCAGCGCACCGTCCTGGATGGGCACGCGCGGCGCGGGGGCCGTCGAGGCCAGGGCGGTGACCGCCGGGGCGCCGAAGTCGCCGTCCGGCCGGGACTGGCAGGCGACCACGCCGGCCGTGACCGTCAGGGCCACCCCGGCCAGGGTGAGGGACAGGGCACGCCCCGGACCGGTCCGGGGCGTGCCGCGATGCGATCTCATCGACGTCCGGTGGCCAGCCGGGTGAGCCCGAAGGCGGCCAGCAGGATGCCCACGGCGCCGGCGCCGTACCAGGGCAGGGAGCCGTTGCCGTCGGCGCGGCCGCCGTCACCGCTGGGCACACCGCCCGGCGCCGAGTGCAGGCCGGTGATGGACTGCGACACGATGCCGAGGGTCTTGTCCTCGGCCGAGCCGATCGCGTAGACGATGGTCGCGGTGCCCTCCTTCAGGTCGAGGTCGGCCGGGCCGAGCACGCGGGTCTGCGTGCCGGCCAGCACCACGTCGGCCGAGACGCTGCCGGCGGCCAGATCGGCCTTGCCTTCCTTGCCGTTGGTCACGTCCTCGAAGACCGGCTTGCCGCCGGCCCGGATGTCGACGGCGGGCGCGGCCGCGGTGTGCCGCACGATCAGCCGGGCCTGGCCGGCGGCCAGCTTGGCGGTGTCGTTGACGAACGGCGTCAGCGTCGGCTTGCCGTCCGCGCTCAGGTGGGCGACCAGGCTGATGTTGGCGCCGCCGGGCACCTCGGCGTCGTCCACCTTGAGCAGGGCGCTGCCGATGGCGTCGCCGGGCTTGGTGAGTGCGATGTCGTACTGCCCAGCGGGTAGGCTGAGCGGGCCGGCGACCTTACCGGGCTGGAAGTTCGGGATGGTCTTCTCGCCGTTGACGTAAACGTCGACCGGCTGGCCGGGGATGCCGTGCACGACCGACACCTGAGAGTTGGCCTTGGCGTACGCGGGCGTCATGCCGAGCGCCGCGGTGCCGCCGAGGGCGAGCATGGTCACCGCGCCGATGGTGGCCGCGCGGCGGAAGGACAGAGTGCGCATCTGAGCTCCTTCAGGTGTTCGTCGATGATTCGTACGACCGGTCCTTCGTCGTGGCGGCGGCGCGTGGATGCACGGCGGCAAGAAAAATATCGGGTGCAACCGCGGGGGCCCTGCCGAGCGAACACACAGGTGAACCCTTATCGGAGGAAGGAGGTCGATGAGCTCCGACGACGAGCTCGCCGAGCGCTTACGCGACGGCGACGAGACGGCATTACGGATGGCGTACGACCGGCATGGCGCCGCCGTGCTGTACCTGGCCCAGCGGCTGCTGGGCAACCGGGCCGACGCCGAGGACGTCACCCAGCTGACGTTCGTGGCGGCGTGGACCGGCCGGGACGGCTTCGATCCCCAACGCGGGAGCGTGCTGGGCTGGCTGCTCGGCATCGCCCGGCGCAAGGCCGTCGACCGGCTGCGGTCGGCGGCCCGGGAGCAGCGGACGGCCGAGGTCGTCCAGGCTCAGCAACCACCACCGCCGGATCCGGAGCACACCCCCGAGCAGACGGTCGACCGCCTCGTGGTGGCCGACGAGCTCTCCCGGCTGCCGGCCGAGCAACGGCGCACACTGGAGTTGGCGTTCTTCGACGATCTCACTCATCCACAGATAGCGGCGGTCACCGGACTGCCGCTCGGTACGGTCAAGAGCCATATCCGCCGGGGAATGGCCAACCTGCGACGTCGTTGGGAGGTGGACGGTGCAACATTTGGATCCCGATCGGCTGGTCCTACTCGCGCTCTCTGAAGAACTCGAGGAACTCAGCGAAGCCGATCACCTGACGCAGTGCGACGTCTGCCGACACGAGATGCAGGCCCTTCGGCACGTGGCCGAGCTCGGCTCGGGCGGCCAGGAGCTGCGTGACCTGCCCCCGCCGCCCGAGCACGTCTGGCAGGCCATCGAGGCCGAGGTGACGCGGGCCCCCGCTCCGGTCCGGGCGATCCGCACGGAAGTACCGCGACCTCGCCGCTCACGCCCACGGTGGCTGACGCCGGTGCTCGCCGCGGCCGCCGCGGCGGTCCTCGCGGTGGCCGGCGTGATCGCCGTCGACCGGCTCACCGGCCCGCCGGCGGAGCAGGTCTTGGCGCGGGCCACGCTCACGCCGCTGAAGACGGTGCCGACCGACGCCGGCGGTGACGTGCAGGTGCTCTCCGACGGGCAGCTGCGCATCGACGTCCGCAACCTGCCGCTGACCACCGGCTTCCACGAGGTGTGGCTGCTCGACCCGAAGGAGCCCGGGAAGATGGTGGCCATCGGCAACCTGTCCGACAAGCCGGACGCGCTGCTGCCGGTGCCGCCGGGCACCGACCTCAAGCGGTTCAACCTGGTCGACGTCAGCGACGAGCCGCACGACGGCGACGCCACCCACTCGGGTCGCAGCCTGCTGCGCGGAACTCTGACGAGTTAGGTGCATCCAACCGGCGACCGCCGGGCGAAGTACGGGGTGGTGGCACCGAGGCCACCATCCCGTACCGGAAAGGACGCTCGAATGAGGATCACCCGAGTCGCCGCCGTCGCAACCGCGGCCATCGTCGCCTCCGCCCTTACCGCCGTCCCGGCCAGCGCCCACCCCAAGACCAAGCCGCTGGGCACCAGGTCTCTGGCCGCGGTGCTGACCGCGGACAAGAGCGGCTTCGACCGCAACGGTTACGACTACGACATCCTGACCGCCGCCGTGCAGGCCGTCCTCAAGGCCAAGCCGGCCAGCCCGGTCAAGGTGCTGGCCGACGGCAAGACCGCGGTCACCGCGTTCATCCCCAACGACCTGGCCTTCCGCCGGCTCGTGGCCGACATCCAGCACACGAGGAAGCTGCCGGGCGAGAAGGCGGCCTTCACCGCGGTCACCGGGCTCGGCATCAACACCGTCGAGTCGGTCCTGCTCTACCACGTCGTCCCGGGCGCCACGATCGACCGCAAGGCCGCCCTCAAGGCCGACGGGGCCAAGCTGAAGACCGCCGCCGGTTCGACCGTCAAGGTCGACGTCTACGGCCGCTGGTACAAGCGCATCGCGCTGATCGACGCCGACCGTAACGACCGCAACCCGCGGGTCAACCGGTTCGACGTCAACAAGGGCAACAAGCAGATCGCTCACGGCATCGACCGGGTGCTCCGCCCGATCGACCTGCCCTGACCCTTCTCCCAGCTCCGGGCGCGGACCACACCGGTCCGCGCCCGGTTCTCTTTGCCCGAGCTGGTACATCTTGGCCCCGCCCGGACCGCGGGCGCGTGGGTGGCGTCGTCCGGCATGAGCAACGCAACGGTGGAGCGCCTGATCGGCACCCCCGATCGCGATGACCGGCGCGGTCGAGGATGGCGACGACTACACCGAGCTGTCCTCGATGATCGCCGATCTGCACGCCCGGAGTCCCGAGTTCGTGCGGCTCTGGGATGCCCCACCGGCTCCGGGCGGCCACGCCGACCGGTTGCGGGTGCCGAGCCCGGTCCACGGCCACCTGGACCTTGATCTGGACGTTCTGACGCTCAACCCGGGCGATCTGCGCATCGTCGTCTACACCGAGCCCTGACTGCGCGGGAAGTCTGTGGCGTCCCGGTCGGCCTGGTTCGAGACTGTGCCGATGACTCGATTCTTTTTCGTCGATGTGTTTGCGGAGCGGCCGTTGACCGGCAACCCGCTCGCCCTGGTGCCGGACGCCGATGAGCTGAGCGTGCCGCAGATGCAAGCGATCGCCCGTGAGTTCAACCAGTCGGAGACCACGTTCCTGCTGCGGCCCACCGACGACGGCGCCGACTGGTGGTTGCGCTCGTTCACCCCGGCCGGGGTCGAAGTCGACGGCGCCGGTCACAACGCGCTGGGCGCCTGGCTGTGGCTGGCCGACCAGGGACTCACCGGCGACGAGCCATCGGTGACGATGCGCCAGCGGATCGGCTCCGAGGTCCTCCCGGTCGAGATCCTGCGCGTGCCGGGCGAGCCGGTCCGCATCGTCATGGACCAGGGCGAGCCCCGCTTCGGTGAGAGGGTCACCGACGGCGAACGGCTGGCCGCCGCGCTCGGGCTCGTTCCGGACGACCTCGCGGCCGTCGCCCAGGTCGTGTCGACCGGCGTCGGCCATCTGCTGGTCCCGCTGATCAGCCGGGAGACGGTCGACGCGAGCGTGGCCCAGAACCGTGAGCTGGCGGCGATCCTGGCCGAGGCCGGCGGGGAGGGCTGCTATCTGTTCACCACCGACGGCGACGACGGCGCGAGCGCGTACACCCGGTTCTTCAATCCCACCGTGGGCATCGCCGAGGACCCGGCGACCGGCACCGCGGCGGGCCCACTCGCCGTCGCTCTCATCCGCTCCGGTCACGTGCCGGCCGGCGACCCCGTCCTGATCGAGCAGGGGCACCGGCTCGGCCGCCCGAGCCGGATCCGGGTCGACGTGACCGGCGACCGGGTGCGGCTCTCCGGATCCGGGGTCATCACCGCGTCGGGGGAGCTCCGGCTGTGAGCAACCGGGCGGCGTCGCGGACCGGCGGGAGGCCGTAGAAGCGGCGGTACTCCCGGTTGAACTGGCTGGCACTGGCGTAGCCGACGGCCTGGGCCGCCTGGGCCGCGGTGGCCGTTCCGTTCAGCAGCAACCGGCGGGCCTCCTGCAGGCGCAGCTGCTTCTGGAACTGCAGCGGGCTCATGCCGGTCGCCGTCTTGAAGTGGCGGTGCAGGGTGGCCGGGCTCATGTGGGCCCGCGCGGCCAGGTCGCCGACGCTCAGCGGTTGCCGGTAGTGCCCGACCAGCCAGGAGGCGGCCGCGCGGACCCGGGCGGCGGCGGTGTCGGTGCGCGCCCACTGCCGCAGCACCGGCCCGAGCGGACCGGTCGCCAGCCGGTAGAGGATCTCGCCCTCGATCCGCCCGGCCAGGGCCCTGATGTCGCGCGGGGAGTCGAGCAGGCCGGCCCAGCGGGTGACCGCGTCGACGATCTCGGGGGTCATCGGCGCGGTCGTCTGCATCTCGACCAGCTCCGGCGGGTCCGCGTCGAGCAGGACGTCGTCCAGGGCCCGGCCCTCGAGACTCAGGACCACCGCCCTGTACGGCACGCGCTCGAACACCGCGGTGACCGGCATGGCCACCGAGTTGAGGAACATGTCCCCGGTGCCGACCACCCAGCTGCGCTCGCCGGCGACGGTGCGCTTGGCCCCGCCGACGATGAAGCAGATCATCGGCGTGTACATCAGGTCGGCCGGCATGATCGGCTCGTCCAGCGCGACCAGGCTCTGCCGGGGCACGGCGGTCGACGTGCCGAAGCCGGTGCTGTGCCGTTCGACCAGGTCGACGAGGCGCTCGAACATGAGACTCCCTTGAGAGGATCGGGCAATCCTATGCGAGTCGCAGCCCATGGCGCGACGTGATCGCGCTCCTAGCGTTGAGGCATGCAGAAACGCGAACTGGGACAGCAAGGCCTGCGGGTCAGCGCGATCGGGCTGGGCACGATGGGCATGACGATGGCCTACGGCGCGGCCGACGAGGCGGGCGGCATCGCCACCATCCGCCGGGCGTACGAGCTGGGGGTGACGTTCTTCGACACGGCCGAGCTGTACGGCGGCGGCACCGGCAGCAATGAGCAATTGGTCGGCCGCGCCGTCAAGGACTTCCGGGACGACGTGGTGATCGCCACCAAGTTCGGCTTCGACCTGAGCGATCCCGCCAACGTCGGCGTCGGGCTGGACAGCCGGCCCGCGCACATCCGCGAGGTGACCGAGAACAGCCTGCGCCACCTCGGCACGGACGTCATCGACGTGCTCTACCAGCACCGGGTCGACCCGGACGTGCCGATCGAGGACGTGGCGGGCACCGTCGGCGAGCTGATCGCCGAGGGCAAGGTCCGGTTCTTCGGGCTCAGCGAGGCCGGCCCCGACGTCATCCGGCGCGCTCACGCCGTACAGCCGGTCTCGGTCCTGCAGACCGAGTACTCGGTCTTCGAACGGGCCGTGGAGGCGGAGGTCCTGCCGGCCGTCCGCGAGCTCGGCATCGGCTTCGTGCCCTACTCGCCGCTGGGCCGCGGCTTTCTCACCGGCTCGGTCAAGCCCGCCGCGGACTACCCGGCCGACGACATGCGCAGCTTCGACGACCGCTGGCAACCAGGCAACTACGAGAAGAACCTGGCGGCCGTACGGGATCTGAGCGCGCTCGCCGAGAGCAAGGGCATCGCCGTCACCCAACTGGCCCTGGCCTGGCTGCTCGCCCAGGGCCCCGACATCGTGCCGATCCCCGGCACCCGCAGCCCCCACCGGCTGGCCGAGAACGTGGCCGCGGCCGACGTCACCCTGACCGCCGCCGACCTGGCCCGCATCCAGGAGATCCTGCCCCACGGCGGCTTCGGCGCCCGCTACCCGGAGGTGATGCTCCCGACCTGGTGACAGGTGGCGATACCGTCACTGCTCGTGGAGCGAACCCTGTCGATATTGCTGTTCGTCCCCGTCGTCGTGGTGACGGTGCTGGCGTTCGCGGCGGTCATCCGGCGGCTGCTCGGTGTGCGGGTGGGGCTGGTGCGGGCGCTGCTGGCCGCGGTGCTGGCCATGCTGGTGACGGCGCCGATCCTGTCGGCGTTCGCGCCCGCCGACCCGGCGGAGGTCGGCGGGGGCGAGGCGTTCCTGCTCGCCACGGCCTCGCTCGTGGTGGCCGTTCTGCTGGCCATGGTGGCGCTGGTCGTGCTCGAGGTGCTGCTGCCGACGGGGTCGCTGCCGGGTCCGGTCGAGGCCGTACGGGGTGTGCGGCGCCGGATCGAGCGGACCCGCCGCTATTCGACGATCGTGCGGATCGCGTTGCGGCACGGCCTCGGCCGGTTCCTGCGGGGCCGGCCGCAGCCGGGCCCGACGTCGGCGGCGGCGCGGCGGCGGCTGGCCCGCTCGCTGCGGGCCGCCCTGGACGAGGGCGGCGTCACCTTCGTGAAGATCGGGCAGCTGTTGTCGACCCGGCGTGATCTGCTGCCGGCCGAGTTCATCGACGAGCTGACCGCGTTGCAGGACAAGGCGACCCCGGTACCGTGGCCGGAGATCGAGGCGGTCCTCGCGGCCGAGCTGGGCCGGCCGGTGGCCGAGGTCTTCGCCGAGATCGACCCGGCGCCGATGGCCGCCGCGTCGGTGGCCCAGGTGCACCGGGCCCGGCTGGCCGGCGGGGCCGAGGTGGTCGTGAAGGTGCAGCGGCCGGGCATCGCCCGCGTGGTCGAGCGCGACCTGGACATCCTGCTCCGCTTCGGCGACATGCTGGAGGACCGGACGGCCTGGGGGCGGGCCTTCGGCGTCCGCGGTCTCGCGTCCGGTTTCGCGGCGGCGCTCCGCGAGGAGCTCGACTTCACCGTCGAGCGCGACAACCTGCAGGCCATGGCGGCCGCGCTGGCGGCTTCGCCCGGGCGAGGGGTACGCGTGCCCGGGGCGTACCCGGCCCTCGGCTCGGAACGGGTCCTCGTGATGGACCGCCTGCCCGGCACGCCGCTGGGCGCGGCCGCCCCGGTGCTGGCCCGCCTCGACGACCGTCGGCGGGCCGGGATCGCGGCCGGCCTGCTCGACAGCATGCTCGACCAGATCCTGGTCCACGGCCTCTTCCACGTCGACCTGCACCCGGGCAACCTGCTGCTCGACGAGGACGGCACGCTGGGCATGCTCGACCTGGGCTCGGTGGGCCGGATCGACGCGGTGACCCGCACCGCGATCGGCCGGCTGCTCCTGGCCGTCGGCCGCGGCGACTCGGTGGCGGTCACCGACGCGCTGCTGCAACTGCTCGACCGGCCCGACGATGTGGACGAGCGGGAGCTGCAGCGGGTGGTGGGTGCGCTGATCGTGCGGTACGCGGCGCCGGGCAGCACCGTCGGCGTCGCGGCGGTCACCGCGCTGCTGACCACGTTCGCCGCGCACGGCCTCGGCGTTCCGGCGCCCGTGGCGGCCGTGTTCCGGGCCGTCACGACGCTGGAGGGCACGCTCTCCCTCGTACACCCGGAATTTGACCTTGTCGGTCAGGCCCGGGCCTCGGCCGGCCGCCGCATTGCCGACACCCTCACCCCGGACAACCTGCGCGACGCGCTGGAGCAGGAGCTGACCACCCTGCTGCCGATGCTGCGCGGCCTCCCCCGCCGCCTCGACCGGATCGGCGACGCGGTCGAGCACGGCCGGCTGCGCTTCAACGTCCGCCTGTTCGCCGACGATCAGGACCGGCGGCTGGTCACCGGCCTGCTTCACCAGACCCTGCTCACCATCATCGGCGCCACCGCCGGTGTGATGGCCGCCCTGCTGCTCGGCACCGACGGCGGCCCTCGGGTCAGCGACGGGGTCGCCCTGTTCCCGCTGCTGGGCTACGGCCTGCTGGTCGTCTCGGCCGTCCTGGTCCTGCGCGTGCTGGTCACCGTCTTCCGCCCCGACTGACGATAACCATTGACATCGATGTCACTCGATGCCTAGCGTCGCCGTAAGAGCGCTCTCTCCCGATGCAGAGGAGCCCGTGTGCGTACGCTGTCGAAAATTGCCACGGCCGTGCTGATAACGTCGGCCGTCCTGGTGCCGGCGGCCCCGGCCGCCGCCGCGACGATCTGCAATCGCTACTGCGACGGCCGGGACGCGGCGTCGGCGCCCGGGGACCGGGTCGCCGTGAGCAGCACGCTCTACGGCCGGACGTTCAAGCTCCACCTCAATGACACCGACGCGATGGCCTGGGCCTCGGTCGAGGGCGGGCGGGCGGCCGACGAGGTGTGGATCGACCGCTCCTTCGACGGCGGGCGCTCGTGGGCGGGCGATTCCAAGCTCGGCGACACCACGGTTCCGGCCGGGGGCACCGGATGGCGCACCGGTCAGTACAACGTGGACGACTGGAACACCAACGGGGTCGGGGCCCTGCGCGCCTGCGGCAAGGCCGGCGACCGGCCGGAGATCAGCTGCACCGCGTGGGCCCGCAGCACCTGGAACGCGTGGGACCGGCGCACGGCCGCGGCCACCGCGCTGATGATGCGCTTCGACCGCGGCACCGGCCTGTTCGACGGCAACGGCTGGTGGACCGGGGCCAACGCGCTCACCGCGGTCATCGGCAACCTGCAGCGCAGCGGCCTGCGCAGCTACCAGTACGCGATCGCGGCCACCTACGACAAGAACGTCAACGCCCGGCAGGGCCAGTTCCGCAACGAGTTCCTGGACGACACCGGCTGGTGGGGCTTGGCCTGGGTGGCCGCCTACGACGTGACCGGCGACAGCCGCTACCTGGCCACCGCCCGGGCCGACGCCGACTGGATGCACAGCTACTGGGACGGCACCTGCGGCGGCGGCGTCTGGTGGAAGACCGACCGCAAGAACAAGAACGCCATCGAGAACAGCCTGTACATCCAGCTCAACGCCATGCTCAGCCAGCGCCTGGCCGGCGACACCACCTACCGGGACCGGGCCCGCGCCGGCTGGTCATGGTTCCAGAGCACCGGCATGCTCAACGGCTCGAACCTGGTCAACGACGGGATCAACCTGAGCACCTGCAAGAACAACGGCGACGTGACGTGGACGTACAACCAGGGTGTCCTGATCAACGGGCTGGTCCAGCTCAACAAGCTGACCGGCGACGCCACCGCGCTGGCCACCGCCCGGCGCATCGGCGACGCGATGACCACCAGCACCTACCTGTCCCCGAACGGCATCCTGCGCGAGCCGAACGAGCCCGACTCCTGCGGCGGCGACGGCGCCTCGTTCAAGGGCGCGGCGATCCGCGGCCTGGGCGTGCTCAACACGGCCGTCGGCGGCGCGTACAACGCGTACCTGACCCGCAACGCCGACAGCGCGTACGGCAAGAGCCGCGACAGCCTCGACCTGTACGGCTCGCACTGGACCGGCCCGTTCGCCGGAACCAACCACAGCTGCCAGCACAGCGCCCTCGACCTGCTGAACGCCGCGCCGTGACGGCCGACGGGGCGGAACGGACCGCGTCCGGCGCCGGCATGATGCGGGCGCTGGAGGCGCACGCCCCGCAACCGCTGTTCGACGACCCGCTCGCCGAGCGGTTCCTGACCGGCTGGCCCGCGTACGTCACCCGCCACCGGGTTCTGCGGCGGGTCTTCCTGAGCCTGCTGGAGCGCGCCGGGCCGGGCTTCTACGGCGCCGTCGTCTGCCGCACCCGCGCCATCGACGACGCGTGCCGGCAAGCGCTCGCGCAGGGCATCGAACAGGTCGTCATCATCGGGGCGGGCATGGACACCCGCCCCTACCGCATGCCGGAGATGGCCGCCGCCTCGGTGGTGGAGCTCGACCTGCCGACGGTTCAAAAGGCCAAGAAGACCGCGGTGGTACGGGTCCTGGACGCGCTGCCGGCCCATGTGCGGTACGCCCCGATCGACCTGACGAAGCAACCGGTGGACGCCGGCTTCGACCAGCCGGTCCTGCTGCTGTGCGAGGCGGTGAGCATGTACTTGCCACGGGAGGCGGCCGAAAAACTGCTCACGTACGCCGGCGGACAACCCGCCGGCAGCCGATTCGTCCTGACCTACCTGCCGCAAGCAGTGGCCGCTGACCCGCGCCACGGCGGCTGGGCCCGCCGCCTGCACTGGCGGACCGCCTTCGACCCGGCCGAGCTGCAGGACCGGCTGGCTGGTCAGGGCCTGTCGGTGCTCGCCGACCTCGGTGCCGAGGAATATCAGGAGCAGCTCCTGCGGCCCCTCGGCCGCACGCTGGCGGTGTTCCCGGGCGAGCGCACGGTGATCGCGTCAAAGAACCACCACTAGCACGGCGGCCAGCGTCACGGCCGCCGCAAGCGTCCGCACCCGGTCTGCGCGCAGCAGCCGGCGCAGGACAACCGGATCGCGGCCGCGCCCGAGCCGCCCGTGAGCAGGCGCGGCCACCAGCGCCGTCACCAGGAACGCGACGGCCGTCCCGGCCACCGCCACCCAGGTCCAGCCCCCCGGCGCCGACCACAACGCCCACCCGCCGGTGACGAGCAGCGCCCCGTAGACCACGACGACGACCGGGGTGATAGCCCGGGAATGGGCCCGGTGAGCCGGTATCCACTGCTCCGGCGGCGTTCGCGCCAGCGCCGGATAGACCACCGCCGTCACGGTGACCTGAAAACCCAGATGGACGGCGGCTGCAGCAAGCAGCGCCGTCTCGGCAGATACCACCCGTCTATGATCCCGTCCACGACTCTCGCTCGGATCAGGAGGGCGCAGACGCCCGCCAACCGCGGTCCCGGCGCCTCCGCGGTTCGAGGCCTTGGCGACCCGGCAGGCTCGCCCCGGGCCCCGTCCACGTCGACGCCTCACCGGTCACGCGGCCGCCGCTACGGGCGATCCACCGTGTGGCGGCTCTGCCACCCGCCGCCGTCGTCGTCATCCCACAAGGGCTCGGACGGGCGCCTGCGGGTCTCGCTGCGCCGGGGCCAGGCGACCCTGCCCGGCGGCTGAGGCAAGGATCCGTCACCCGTTGCCGTTGTGGGCGGATCGGGTCCAGGCGGGGCTGCGTCCCGGTCAGAGGTACTTGGCCAGGGTGCTGGCGATCTCGGCCCGCATCGGGTCGGGGTCGGCCCAGCTCCAATTGGGGTGGGCGCGGTTGGTCATCAACGACAGCACGAGCTTGCGGCGCGGGTCGACCAGCAGCGAGGTACCGGTGAAACCGGTGTGGCCGAACGTCGTGGGCGACGACAGGGCGCCCATGAACCACGGCTGGCGCAGCGTCACGCCGAGACCGTGGTCGGACGGGCGGCCCGGCCGCTCCGGGTCGACCGCGGGCAGGCCGGCGTTGTAGTTGGTCAGCATCTGCTTGACGATCGAGGCCGAC
This sequence comes from Actinoplanes sp. NPDC049598, assembly GCF_040675435.1. Taxonomy (NCBI): domain Bacteria; kingdom Bacillati; phylum Actinomycetota; class Actinomycetes; order Micromonosporales; family Micromonosporaceae; genus Actinoplanes; species Actinoplanes sp. NPDC049598. The sequence continues at coordinate 143,858 of NZ_JBFAOX010000014.1, forward strand.
AGCAGGCGCTTGCCGCCGTAGACGCCGCCGGCGAGCAGCATCTGGCCGGTCAGGGCGACCTCGCGGGCCGTGCCGAACAGGCCGGCGCTGCCGATCACCCCGCCCATCTGGGCCGCGATGTCGTCGTGGACGACACCGCGGAGCAGGCCGCGCGACGTCCGGGCGTCGGTGGCGGCCAGCCGGGCCGCCTGATCGGCCGCGCTCAGCCATTTCTTCGGGTTGAACCCCATGGTGGTCAGCCCCATCGGCGCGGTGATCCCGCTGCGGATGGCGGCCTCGAGGGTGGTGCCGGTGACCCGTTCGACGAGCTGACCGGCGACCATCAGCCCGGCGCTCGAATAGCGGAACGTCTTGCCCGGCACAGCGCCGCTGACCAGCGGTGTGGCCAGCACCTTGGCCCGCTGGGCGGCGACCGAGAGACCCTTGACCCCGGTGACGCCGACGGGCAGCCCGCTGGTGTGGGTCAGCAACATCCGTACGGTCACTTTGCTCTTGTTGGTCCCGGTGAAGCCGGGCAGGTAGCGGGCGACCGGCGCGTCCAGGACGATCTTGCCCCGGTCGACCTGCTGGAGCAGCGCGATGGAGACGTACACCTTGGTCAGCGAGGCCAGGTCGAAGATCGAGTCCGTCCGCATCGCGACCCGCTTGGCCGCCGGGAGCTCGACCGGACCGGCGCCGTACCGCAGCGCGTGACCGACCGCGAGGTTGGCCGTCGTCGAGTTGTTGACCATGACGACCAGGGCGGCGCCGGCGTACGTCGGGTGTTTCGGGTTGGCCGGGGTGGGCTTCAGATATTTGGTCAGCACCGCCTTGAGCGGGGCGACATAGGCGGGCGTGGCCGCGGCGGCGGTGACGCCACCACCCGTACCACCGCCTGTCTGCCCGTCGACCCAGTCGTTGCGGTCACGGCCGCAGCCGGCCACAGTGGCGGTGAGCGCGGCGGCGCCGGCGCTCAGGACATGGCGGCGGGTCACAGACATGCCCGAGATCATAGGGGTAACCGCGTCACCACGTCAGGGACGCGGGGCACGGGCATCGATGCCGAACAGGGCCGCGGCATTGCCCGACATGAACCCTTCGGGGTTCGGGAACTCGCCGAGGAAGGCCGTGATCTCGCCCTGGGTCGGCTGCTGGAACGGATAGTCCGTGGAGAAGATCAGCCGGTCCGGGGTGGTCACCGACAGGGCGTGCCGCAGCAGCGCCGGGTTGAGCATCCCGGACGTCGTGATGTGGAAGTTCGAGCGCACGTAGTCCGACACCGGCCGGGGCAGGCCGGCGACCCGGGACAGGCTGTCCGCCCGGTCCAGCCAGAACAGCAGCATCTCGCCCCAGTGCCCGAGCACCATCTGCAGATCCGGGTGCCGGTCGAACGTACCGCGCAGGATGAGACGCAGCGCCGCCGTCGCCGTGTCGAGATGCCACCCCCAGCCGAAGGTGGCCAGGGCAAGCTCCGTCATCGGGTCGAAGCCGCGGTACGAGGCGTCGCGTACCGCCCGCGACGGCAGTTGGGGGTGCAGGAACACCGGCTGGCCGAGCCGGGCCGCCGCCGCGAAGAAGTCGTCGTAGGCCGGGTCGTCCAGCATCAGCGGGCCCGAGCGCCCGTAGACCATCGTGCCCACGTGGCCCAGGCCGGCCGCGCGTTCCAGCTCGGCCGCGACCTCGCCCGGCGCCGACATGGGCAGCGTCGACATCGCGCGGAATCGATCCGGGTGCGCCGCGACGGCGGCCGCCGCCACGTCATTGGCGGCGCGACTCAGCCGTACGGCCTCCTCGGGGTCGAGGGTCTGGGTGCCCGGCGGGGTCAGGGCGAGCACGGCGAGGTCGATGCCCTGGGCGTCCATCGCCGCGATCCGGCCGGCGCCGAGGTCCCGCAGGCGCTCCTGATGGTCACCCAGGTCGTTGAAGGCCAGGCTGTCGTCCTGCCCGTCGCGTGGCGCGCTGCGCAGCGCCGACGTCAGCTCCGGCATGATCCAGTGTTCTTCGATCGCGATGAGAGTCATGGCCCAAGAGTCGATCGTCGTTTTTCGGGGTGAGGACAGGACGTAAAATCATCTCCATGGCGGCGCGGGAGATAGCAGATTCCAACATGCTGGAGCCTGATGACGTACGAATCCTGCGCGCACTTCAAATCGACCCGCGCGCCGCCTTCGCCGCGGTCGGGTCGGCCCTGGGCCTGTCCGAGATGACGGTCGCCCGCCGCTACCGCCGGATGCACCGCGCCGGCCTTCTGCGGGTCGTCGGCGTCGTCGACCCCGGCGCGCTCGGCCAGAGTCAATGGATGGTGCGGCTGCGCTGCCGGCCCGGCAGCGGCGCCGCCATCGCCGACGCCCTGGCCCAGCGTGAGGACGTCAGCTGGGTGACGCTGGCCGCGGCCGGCTCCGAGGTGACCTGCGCCGTCCGCTCTCGGTCGGCGGGTGAGCGCGACGACCTGCTCGGCCGCCGCCTGCCCCGGGCTGCCGCAGTGCTGGACGTGCAGGCGGCGGTGCAGCTGCGCCAGTTCGTCGCCGGGCGCGGGCACTACTGGGCCGCCCTGGCCGGCGTGCTGACCCCCGACGAGGAGGCGGCCCTCGGCTCGACCGGCGCGAGCCCGTTCACCGAACGCCCGGTCGTCCGCGACCAGCCGGCCGCCCTGAGCACCCAGGACGACCAGCTCCTGGCCGCCCTGGCCGCCGACGGCCGGGCCAGCCTGGTCGACCTCGGCGCCGCCGCCGGCCTCACCCCGGGCCGGGCGTCCCGCCGCCTCCAGGCGCTGCTGAACGAGGGCGTGCTCTACCTCGACGTGGAGATCGCCCCGGTCGCCCTCGGCTTGCACGCCCGAGCCAACCTCCTACTGCGGGTGCATCCGGCTCACCTCAAAACCGTCGGCCGTACGCTCGCGCGGATGCCCGAAGTCGCGTTCGCCGCCGCCGTCTCGGGCCCCCACAACCTGCACGCCGTCGTGCACAGCCGCGACCTCGACGGCCTGTTCGAGTTCACCACCGACCGGGTCGGCCCGCTCCCCGGCGTCGAGGCGCTGGAGGTCGCACCCACCTGGCGCCAGATCAAACAGGTCGGCACCCGCGTCGACGGCGACCGACTGACGCCGGCTCAGCGGGGCTGATTGGCGCCGAGCACCCCGGCCGTACGAGCGTCGAGCGCGACGGCCTGCGCGAGCAGAGCCTGCAACTGGGCGGTGTAGACGGCGACCAGCTGCGCGCCAGCGGCCGCCCCGAACACCGAGACCACCGCCGCCGGCGCGAAGACCGTCCCCGCCGCCAGGTTGACGATCAGCCCCTGCCCGGTGGCCGCGGCGACGATCTGCTGCAGCGAGACCTGCAAAGCCCGGGCCGTGTCGGCGTGCTGTTGCAGGGCCACGCCGATCTGCCGGCACGGCGGCTCGGCGGCGGAGACCTCGGTCACCAGCACGGTGGCCCGCTGCCGGGCCGCCTCCGCGGCCGTTCCCGACCGCCAGGCGTCCTCGACCTCCTGCCGGCCGCGCACCAGCTGATCCCCGGCCCCGGCGATGCCGCCGGCCAGCGCGGTCCACTCGGCCGCGCTCGCGGCCACCAGTTCCGTGTTCATCTGAGCGAGCAGCTGAAGATTCATCGCGGCTGCACCTGCCGGTAGCGCTCCGCGACGTGCTCATCGATGACCTGATACTCGTCGGCGGACGTGCCGAGCCCCGCCGCGAACACGTGCACCTGCGCACCGAGCTGCGTCAGATGAGCCACCCAGATCGCCGCGGTCGCCGCCAGGCGCCCCTCGGTGATCCACCCGACCATCGCCCCACCGGGTGCGAGCTGCGCCCCGTGCGCGGCCCGGGCCGTGTCCAGCATCGTCGCGGACTGCTCGACGGTGGCCGCCGCCAGCGTCAGACCCGGGATGTCGACTTCCTGCATCGGCTGTGCCATGGGGTCCCCCTTCCCCTTCGGCACGGTACAACCGCCCCGCCCGCAATCGATCAACACCGATGATTGCCTGACCCCGCGAGGGTGTGGCTGGGCCCGCGACAGCCGCCAATACTGAGTCCATGGCCACGAAACACCAGCTCGGCGAGTTCCTCCAGACGCGGCGCGCGCAGTTGCGGCCCGAGGACGTCGGCCTGCCCACCTACGGCGACCGCCGCCGCGTGCCGGGCCTGCGCCGCGAGGAACTGGCCCAGCTGGCCGGGGTCAGCGCCCCCTACTACGCGCGGCTGGAGCAGGGCCAGGCGTCCAATGCCTCCCCGACGTCCTCGACGCGCTGGCCCGGGCGCTCGGCCTCGACGACGCCGAACGCCGGCACCTGCATCAACTGGCGGCGGGGACGCGGCGGCCACCGGCGGGCCGGCGGGTCACCCCGGAAAAGATGACCCCGGCCGTACGGCAACTGCTCCACGCGCTCGGCGAGGTGCCCACGATCGTGCTGGGCCGGCGCAGCGACGTCCTGGCCTGGAACGCGGCCGGGCACGCCCTGTTCGCCGGGCACCTCGACCGGCCGGCCCCGGAACGGCCGCGGCAACGGCCGAACATGGCCCGGCTGGTCTTCCTCGACCCGCACACCCGCGAGCTGTACGCGGCCCGACCACATCGGCTGGAACTCCCGCCTGGTCGACGGCGCCTGGGTGGCCTCCCGGCCCACCTCGCCGGCCACAGCGCCCTCGAGGTCGAACACCGCGGCGACGCCTTCGCGGTCAAACAGTGGGCGCCGTTCCCTCGCTACTGACCCACCACAGCCGCGACGGCCGTGACTTCAGTCAAAGATTGGTATACGCGATGACCGTAGGGGGACTATCGATCTGACCACCGGTCCCGACATACGAAGAATGGTCACCAATGGGGGAGATTCGGTTCGCTCTGCTCGGGCCTCTGCGTGCCTGGCGGGGCGAGGAGGAGCTCACCCTGGGCCCGAAGCAGCAGCGGCTGATCCTGGCCCTGCTGCTGGCCCGCGGCGGGGAATGGGTGTCCACCGCCGAGCTGATCGACATCCTGTGGGGCGACGCCCCGCCCGAGAGCGCCGTGAACGCCACGCACCGATACATCGGCGCATTACGCCGAATGCTCGAACCCGGCCTGCCCCGACGAGCCACCGGCGCCTGGCTTCTCGGCGAGGCCGGGCAATACCGCCTCCGGGTCGGCCCCCAATCGCTGGACCTGGCCCAGTTCCGCCACGAGATGACCCGCAGCCGGCAGGCCGCCGCCCAAGGCCGGCGCGGCGAAGCCCTGGAGAGGGCCGCCCGGGTGCTGGCCCTGTGGCAGGACCGCTGCGCCGCCGGCCTCGACCCGGCCCTGACCACCCACCCCGTCTTCGCCGCCCTCGAGGACGAATGCTCACAAGCCGTGCGCGAGACCGCCGACTGGGCCCTGGCCGAAAACCACCCCAGCGCAGTGCTGATGGCAGCACGCCGCTCCGCCGACCGCAACCCCCTCGACGAAGCAATGCACGCCAAACTGATGACCCTGCTGGCCGCCGACGGCCGCACCGCCGAAGCGATCCGCGTCTACCAGAACGCCAAACACCGACTCGACACCGAACTCGGCGTCGAACCCGGCCCCGAACTCGAAACCGCCCTGCACAACCTCACCCACCAGCCGGACGAGACAACCTTCCTGCGTCCCACGGTGCGGCCGGCCCAGCTTCCCTCCGACCATGGCCGGTTCTTCGGACGAGATCGAGAGGCGGAGCAGATTCGTCACCACGCGCAAGCCTCGTCCGGCATAGTGCCGGTGATCGGCATCGACGGCATCCCCGGCGTCGGCAAGTCCACCCTGGCCATTCACGTCAGCCACCAACTGGCGCCGCGTTACCCCGACGGGCAGCTCTATCTCAACCTGCGCGGATTCGATGCCCGGCTTGCTCCGGCCGAGCCGGCCGAAGCACTGCAGATCCTGCTGGCGGGTCTGGGGGTGGCGGCGAAAGTCACCGATGACGACGCCACATTGGCGGCGATGTTGCGTAGCACCCTCGCCGACCGGCGGGTTCTGATCCTGCTCGACAACGCCGCCGACGCCGAGCAGATCCGCCCCCTGCTGCCCGGCGGCCCCGGCTGCTTGGTCATCATCACCAGCCGCACCCGCCTCACTCCCCTGGCCGTCACCGCGGGCGCAAAACTGATCACCTTGAGCATCCCCCAGCTGTCCGAGGCCCGGGCCGCATTCCTCGCCGACCCGGGCAGCTGGGACGATGCGGATCCGGCCGAACTGGACGAGATCATCGAGCGCTGTGGCCGGCTCCCGCTGGCCATGGCCCTGGTCGGCGCCCGCATCCACGGCCTACCGACGTCAGCCGTCCTCGACGACCTTCGTCACGCGCACAACAACCTCGACGCCTTCACCGACGCCAACCTGAACAACAGCCTCCGCGCCGTCTTCTCCTGGTCCTACCAGCGGCTGAGCCCGCAAGCGGCCCGGCTGTTCCGCGCCATGTCCGTACACCCCGGCCCCGACTTCACCATCGAAGCCATGGCCGCCGCCCTCGCCACCGGCGAAACCGCGATGCGCCATCTGATCGGCGAACTCCTGCGCACCCGGCTCATCACCCAGCACCGGCCCCACCGCTACCAGATGCACCTCCTGTCGGCCGCCTACGCCACCGAACTCGCCACCAAACTGGACCGGCCCGCCGAGATCGCCGCGATCCGCAGCCGGCTCTACGATCTCTACAAGGACGGCCTCGAGCAGGCGATGACCCGCGTCCAGCAGGCCCGCAAGGTCGAGGAGGCCATGGCCGCCGGTGCCATGCCGTGGCTGCTGGCCGAGCTCGACGTCGTCCAGGCCCTGATCGAGGATGCCGCCGCAAGGGGCGAGTCCGGCCGGGTCTGGCGCCTCACGCTCGGCCTGCAAAATTTCTACCACCGCACGAATCGCGTTCTGCAGTGGCGCGACGCCACCCGGTTCGCCCTGGACGTGGCCGTGGCGGCGGGTGATCGGGAAGGCCGGGCCCAGATGCACCGCTCCCTGGCCGGCGCCTACTTCGTGGCGCGAGACTACGACACCGCGCTGGCTCACCTCGTGTCCGCCCAGCAGCTCTTCGAAGAACTCGACCTGCAGCCGCAACGCGCTTTGGCACTCGCGAACGAGGCCCGGATCTGGTGCGTGCGCCGCCGGATCGACCGGGTGTCTGCCCTCTACCGTCAGGCGCTACCACTGCTGCACCGCTACGGCCTGCACCGGGCCCACGCCAACCTCCTGCAGGCGATAGCCCTGGAATACGTCGACCGGCATCCGAACAGCGCAATCATGCTCGCCCGGCGCGCGGAAGCCATCTTCGAGAAGCAGGGCGACGTGCGCGGCATGGGCATCTCCGATCACGTCTACAGCCAGGCGGCGCTGGCTCAGGGCCGCCTGGACGAGGCGCTGGAGTTCGCGAAGCGCGCGCTCTCGCACCTGACTCAGCACGAGCGGTACTCCCAAGCGGCCGTCCATGCGACGCTGGGCGACATCATGACCGCCTACGGCCGCCACGACGAGGCCCGCGAGGCCTGGCTCGAGGGGCTGACCTTCTGCGACGACATGGACGTCGACATCGCCCACCACCTCCTCGCCCGGCTGCACAGCACCGCCCGGCCCGGACCGGACTGATCCACCCGCATCACCCGAGCCTTTGTGACCGGAAGTCCTCGATCCATCGCGACGTCGCGCTCAGCCCGCCGAACGTATAGAGGTGGATCTTGACCGGCCCGTGCCGCTCGGGGTCATGGTCCCTGGCGAATTCTTCGAGGAAACGATCCGGTCCCGCGGTGGCCATCAGGTTGGCGATCGACAAGCCGTACTTCCGGGCGATGCCGGCGCTCGTGCCCACGCCGAAGCGGGCGGCGTAACGCATGAGCCGGCGGACGCCGGCCGGCCCCGGCACGCCGATCCGGACGGTTGCGGTGATGCCTCGACCGCGTAGCGTGGCCAGCCAGTCGAGGACTCGCCCGGCGTCGAAGCTGAATTGCGTGATGATCTCCCCGGAAAGACCGCGGGCCTGAAGCGCCGCGGTCTTGTCGCTCAATGCGGCCCACAGCACGTCGTCGCCGATGTCCGGATGTCCCTCCGGATAGCCGGCCACGCTGACCCGTCGTATGCCGTGCCGCTCGAGCCGGCCGGACTCGATGATCGACAAGGCGTCGACGTACGGACCCCGCGCCTCGCTGAGATCGCCGCCGACAACGAGCACGTCGTCGGCGCCGGCGGACGAGCGCAGCCCGGAAAGAAACGCATCAAGCGCTCCCCGAGAAGCCAGGCGGCGTGCGGAGATGTGCGGCACCGGGCTGAAGCCGCCCTCGCGGACCGCCTGCGCGGCGGCCACCCGAAGCTGCGCGTCCTCGGCGCCCAGAAACGTCACATTGATGCGGGTTCCGTCAGGGATGAGATCTTGGGCCGAGGTCAGATCGGCTTTGTCCTTGCCGGTCATCTCGAGAGAGAAGTCCGTCAGCAGCGCCGAAAGGACGGCGGTGGCCGGGTTGGGTTGACAACTCAATGTTCCTCCTCGACCACGGGCAGTTGTGGCCGTGACTTGTCGTATGTCGTCACGACGTAACTGATGAGCGGAGGTTCAGTCGGCGGCGGGGCTGTCCAGGCCCGGGCCCGCCGCGCCTTTGCCGAATCCCGTCCCGCCCGCGGCCGATAGGAGATGCCGTGTTGCACGTCTGCCCCGGCCGGACACGTGTCAGTGAACGGAAGGAGCACGATGGCAACCTCCAGTGAAGCCGCCTTCGCGGCCTTGTACCGGGCGCAGTACGAGGACGTACGGCGATTCGTGTCCCGGCGGGCACATCCGTCACACGTCGACGACGTGGTCGCGGAGACTTTCCTCGCCGCCTGGCGCAGGTACGGCGAACTGCCGGCCGAGCCACGCGCATGGCTGTTCGGCGTGGCCCGTAACAACATGCTCAACGCCCACCGGGGCGCCCAGCGTCAGCAGGCCGTCGCGGTGCGGATCGCCGCCGAACCGGCCCCGGCCAGCCCCGACCGGACCGGCCAGGTGGACGACCGCCTCGATGTGGCCGGCGCCTGGCGCCGGCTGGACCCGCGCGACCAGGAAGTGCTCGCGCTGCACGTCTGGGACGGCCTCAGCGGGCCCGAGGCCGCCGCGGTCCTCGGGTGCAGCCGGGCGTCGTACGCCATGCGCCTGACCCGCTCGAAGCGCCGCCTCGCGCGCGCCCTTCGCACCTCGGCCATCCCGGCCGGCCTCGCTCTGACCACCGGACAGGAGTGATCCGATGAAGCCCGATGTGACCACCATGGTGGCGCCGTACGACGTGGCGCCGCCGCATTCGCTGTCCCCGGCCGAGCACCATCGGCGCGACGACATACTCGCTCAGATCATGGCGGAGCCGCCGCTGGCGGCGGCCGCGCCGCCGGCGCCGGCCCGCCGGCGACGGCTCCCGGCCCTGATCCTCGCCGGTGGGGCCGCGGCCGTGCTGGTCGCCGGCGGCGTCGCGGCGGTCACGGTCAGCCGGGTCTCGAAGAACAGCCAGCTGCTCAGCAGCGTGGAGCTGGCGGCGTGGACCCCCACGCCGGCGAAACTCGACATGTCCAGCCCCACCGGGCGCCGGGCGCTGGACTACTGCCGACGGCATCTGACCGGCGACCGGACCGACGACCCGTCGCCCGCGGTCACCGGCGCGGATCTCCGCGGCAAAATCGCCTCGATGTACCTGACCAGCGGTCCGGACACCACCCTGTGCCTGGTCGGCAGCGACGGCGCCGGGCTCAGCGAGCTCGTCGATCCCGTGCCGGCCGGCCTGCCCGCCGACGCGCTGATCATCGACACCGCCGGCGGCCACGGCAACGGCGACGCGAGCTTCAGCTACGTGGGCGGCTTCGCCGGCGCCGCCGTCAAGGGGGTCACCCTGCAGGGCTCCGGCATCGCCGTGCGGGCCACCGTCGAGGGTGGGCGCTGGACGGCCTGGTGGCCGGAGCCGGGCGACGCGACCCTCGACGACGACGCGTCGGTCACGGTGACCTCGGCCACCGGTCGGACCCGGACCTTGCGTTACGGCGCCGTTCCCTTCTTCTCAAGGTAGCGCCCGCCGGGCGGAGGTTCAGGCCGCCCGCTGTGAACCTCGCCGTCGCCGGGCCGTCGACCACCGGTAGGCCGGCGGAGAGGTGGAGCGGATGGCGCGGTTCGTATTGGTCCACGGCGCCTGGCACGATGCCTGGTGCTGGGGCCTGTCCTGGTTCGACAGCGACCTGACGCCGTACACCGCACCCATGCGGGAGGCGATCGGGAGCCGGCGGGGGCGCGACCGCGGACGTTCGCCCGATGGAGGCCGGTCACAGCCCCTTCTGGACCGCACCGGCCCGGCTCGCCGCCGTCCTCGACGAGCTGGCCCGGTCGCCGTCCTGACGCAGACTGCTCCCGCCGGTCCCGCCGAGCCGGGTCACCTCGACATTTCGAGCCCCCGCGTCACCTCGATCGGCTTCCGCAGGGCCGTGTAGGTCGATCGATAGGCGCGCGGGATGATCAGCCGCCGCAGCCAGGCCGGCGTGTTCGCGCCGCGGCTGGTCCGGTCGGTCATCTTCGCGACGTGGTCGACCCGGGGCCGGCGGCGCTGTTCCAGCCGGGCGCCCGCCGTGTCCCAGTCGCCGTCGGCCAGGACGTCGGCCAGGACGATCGCGTCCTCCAGGGCCAGCCCGACCCCGGCGGCCCAGACCGGCGCCATGGCGTGCGCCGCGTCACCGATCAGGGCGGCCCGGCCCCGGCTCCAGACCGGGATGCGGATCTCCTCGATCGGTGAGTGATAGAGCTGCGCGGGGTCGGCGGCGATGTGGTCGAGCGCCTCACGAACCGGGTCCGGAAAGCCGCGGAACGCACGCTGCAGCCACCCGGGGTCCGTACCGACCGGGCCTCCGTCGACCGCCGAGGCATAGAAATATGCCTCGGTGTCGGACAGGGGTATGAGCAGCACCACTCCCTCCGGGCCGTTCCAGGCGGTGAAGCAGTCGAGCCCCGGATTGACGGTCATGGTCCGCCAGCCGGCCGCGCTCAACAGCGCCGCCCGGGGTGCCGCGTCACCGAGGACCTGCGAGCGGACGGTCGAATGAACACCGTCGGCGCCGACCAGGAAGCCGTGTTCCTCGACCCGCCCGTCGGCGAACGACACCTCCACCCCGTTCGGAACGAGCTGTACGAGGCGGACCTCGTCCGGCGTGCGGGACGACGGGCCCACCGGCTCGGACGCGAGCGCCGCGACGAGATCGGCCCGGCGCACGAGCCGCGGCCGGCTGCCGACCGGCCAGAACTCCTGTTCGTCGAGCTCACACAGCAGCCGGCCGGTGCGGTCGCGGTATTCGCGGCGCCGGACCGGGCGGCCCATCCGCTCGATGTGATCCTCCAGGCCCAGGACGCCCAGGGCGGCCACGGCGTTGCCGGTGAGGTGGATGGCGAGACCACCGCTCGACCGCTGCGGATCACGCTCGGCCACCTCGGCCGGCAGCCCTCGCCCGAGCAGGGCGCGCCGCAGGGCAAGACCGGCGACTCCGCCGCCGGCGATCAGTACGGATGTGTTGTCGGTCATCGGTCCTCCTTCGGCCGCGACCTGATGCCGCGGCCGAGCGGACGACGGCGCCGGTCGGCGATTGTTCAATCAACGGCGCCCGATCACCGAGGCGGGCAACTGTCAACACACTGAACCTGCGAGCCGCGTCGCCGTCCTATCTTGTGTATTCGTGCAATCGGCGGCACCGGAGGATTGAACAAGTCGTCCATTTTCTTTGAAGTTCGCTGTCACAAGGCCATTCCTACGCTGTCCCGGTAACCGCTCGGAGCGACATTTTGTCTCGCGCCGCCGCAGGTTCAGGGAAAGGCTGATTGCTCATGACCGCGACCCTTCCGGCCCTGTCGCCCCGCACAAGCCGGGACGACGACGGAACGCTGATGGAGTCGGTGCACGCGACTCACGCCCGGCCGCTGCTGCGCTTCCTGCTGGGCCTCACCCGCAACGAACGTCCCGCCGCCGAGGACCTGTTGCAGGAGACCATGCTGCGGGCGTGGCGGCACATCGACTCGTTGCCGCGCGAGGAGAAGAATGCCCGCCGGTGGTTGTTCACGATCGCCCGGCGGGTCGCCATCGACGCCGCCCGGATGCGCCAGACCCGGCCGTCGGAGGTCAGCCTGGTCGAGGCCTTCCAGTTCACCAGCAGTGACACGGCCGAGTCGGCGCTCGTCGTGGGTGATCTCGTGGCGGCTTTCGGCCGGCTGAGCGAGGCCCACCAGGTCATCCTGCGTGAACTGCACCTGCGTGGCTCCTCCGTCGAGGAGGCGGCCGAGCGGCTGGGCCTTCCGGCCGGAACGGTCAAGTCACGGGCGCATTACGCCATGCGGTTGCTCCGAAGCCGGCTCCTCGCCACCGAATAGGCCGGTCGTTACCCTCCCAGCGAGCGGGATGAGGACGACCGGACTCAACAAATTCCCGGCTTCCGGCGTTGTAGTTTTTGCAGAAGATCGCAGAAGTAAGATGCATGACACGCCGATCAAGGCCGCCCCTTGCGTTCTCGGCGTACGGTTGCCGTGACGATCTGGACGGCCGGAAGCACGGGAGAAGTGGAACCTATTCGATTCACTTTGCTGGGGCCGCTGCGCGCCTGGCGAGGGGACGAAGAGCTTCCTCTCGGCGCCAAACAGCAGCGGCTCATCCTTGCGCTTCTTCTGTCGCGCGCCGGCGAATCGGTCAGCCTGGCCGACCTGGTCGAGGTGGTCTGGGGCGACCGTCCGCCCGGCAGCGCCGTCAACGTGGTGCATCGCTACGTCGGCGCCCTTCGCCGCCTGCTCGAACCCGAGCTGCCCCGGCGGGCCGAGGGGCAATGGCTCACCGGGTCGGCCGGCAGCTACCGGATGCGGGTCACGGCCGACTCCCTCGACCTGCTGGCCTTCCGGCGGGAGGTCGAGAAAAGCCGGCTGTCGGCCGAGTCGGGGCAGCTCGAGGACGCGCTCGCGCAGATCGGCGGAGCTCTGGAGCTGTGGCGCGACCGGTGCGCGGCCGGCCTGGACGCCGCGCTGTCCGACCATCCCTGGTTCGTCGCGCTCGAGAACGAGTGCACCGGCGTCGCCCGCGAGGCAGCCCGGCTCGCCCTGCGTCTGCGGCAGCCGGCCGCGGTCCTGCCGGCTCTGCGCCGGTCGGCGGCGCGCAACCCGTTCGACGAAGGCCTGCAGGCTCAGGTCATGCTGCTGCTGGCCGCCGACGGCAACCAGGCCGAAGCGCTCACGCTGTACCAGACCGTGACGAAATCTCTGGACGAACAACTCGGCGTCGGCGCGGGGCCTGAGATGCGGGCGGCGCTGCAGTCGGTTCTGCACAGCGCCGGCGGCGCCGCGGCGCCGGCCGTCACCGAGCCCGCGGCGCGCCCCGAGCCGGAGGTGACGGCGGGCGCGATTGCCGCGAACCGCGTTCCGGCGCTGTTGCCGTCCGATCATCCCTACTTCACCGGGCGGCAGGAGGCACTCGACGAGCTTGCGGGCCGGGCCCGGCGCCGCACCGGCAGTCTCCCGCTGCTCGGCATTGACGGCATCCCGGGCGTCGGGAAGACGATCCTGGCCGTCCACCTCGCCCACCTTCTGGCCCCGGACTACCCGGACGGGCAGCTCTACGTCGATCTGCGGGGGTTCGACGCGCTCCGGCAGCCGTTGGACCCCGCCGAAGCGCTGCGCGTCCTGATGTCGGCCATGGGCATCATCGAGGGCTCGGACAGCGATGACCTCGAGGCCCGGGCCGCGCTGTACCGCAGCGTCCTGGCCGGCCGCCGGATGCTGGTGCTGCTGGACAACGCGTACGACGCCGATCAGGTCGTGCCGCTGCTGCCCGGCGCCCCCGACTGCCTGGTCATCGTCACCAGCCGTAGCCGCCTGGCGCCTCTGGACACGACGATGGGAGCCTTTCTGCTCACCCTGGACGTCCCGGGCACAGAGGAGGCCCGGGCGAATTTCGTCAACCGGATCGGGCCCGGCCGGGCCGAGACCGAAACGGCCGCCCTCGACGAGATCATCGAACGGTGCGGGCACCTGCCCCTGGCCATGGCGCTCGTCGCCGCGCGGGCCGACGATCAACCGCTCCCGGCGATCGCGGCCGAGCTGCGGTCGGCGCGGCGCAGCCTGGACGCGTTCGACGACGAGAACCTCGACAACAACCTCCGTGGCATCTTCTCGTGGTCCTACCACCGGCTCACCGCGGCCGCGGCGCACCTGTTCCGGCTGCTGTCGGCGCACCCCGGACCCGACATCACCGCCGAGTCCGTGGCCGCCCTGGCCGACATCCCCCAGGTCCAGGCGCGCGCTTTGCTGGGTGAGCTGATCCGGACCCGGGTGGTCACCCAGCACCGGCTCTATCGGTACCGGCTGCACGTGCTGGTGCGCACATACGCCGCGGAGCTGGCGGCGGCCACCGACAGCCGGGCGGAACAGACGAGCGCGGCCCACCGTCTGTACGGCTTCTACCTCGAAGCCGCGGAAGCGGCGAACCGTGCCGTCGAGGGCACCACCGGCTCGGACGCCGAGGTGGCGGACGCCATGATGTGGTTCATCACCGAGCACGAGGTGCTGCGCTCAGTCGTGGAGGACGCGGCGGAACGCGGTGATTCCACGACAGCCTGGCGGCTGGTGAGCGCCTCTCAGTTCTTCTATCACCGGTACGGCTGGTGGAGCGAGTGGCGGGACGTGGCGCAGACGGCGGTGGAAGCGGCCGAGCGGGCCGGTGATCCACTCGGCCGGGCCCAGATGGAGCGTTCCCTGGCGGGCGCTCTCTACTTCCTGGGCCATCACGAGGAATCGCTTGTCCGTCTGCGGACGGCCCAGCAGCTGTTCGAGAAGGCCGGACTGGATCCCGACCGGGCTCAGGTGCTGATGAACCTCACGCGGGTGCTGTTGAGCGAGGGGCGTTATGCCGAGGCGGTCCGGCAGCACCGGCGGGCCATCCTGATCCTGCGCGCGCACGGGTTGTCCCGGGCCGAGGTGGCCGCCCTTCAGGTCGTGGCGAACCACTTCGTCGTCGAGCGGCCCCGCGTGGCCGAGGCCCTGGCCCGGCGAGCGGCCGACCTGTGCGCCGCGATCGGCGACACCCAGGGGCTGGCCATCTGTGACGAGCTGCTCGCCCGCTGCGCGCTGGCTCAGGGCCGCGCGATCGAGGCATTGAACCATTCCGGCCGGGGCATCGAGCGGCTGGCGGGCAGTCACTTCAGAATCACCCAGGCCGAGGCGCTCACCACTCAAGGTGACATCCTCGCCACCCTAGGGCGGGCCGAGGCTGCCCGCGAGGCCTGGCGTGAGGCGCTGACGTATTTCGACGACCCCCGCGTCCGATACGCGGTCGGCTTGCAGGAGCGGTTGCGGCAGTCCGAACCGGCCTGGGAAACGGACTGACGCCGCCGAACGACCGTGCGGTGAACTCGGGCCGCCCCGTTCCGTCGAACCCCGATGTGGGCCGGCGTGCTTCCCACGCCACGTACTTCAGAATGGGGTTCCCGCTATGTCGACCGTACGTTTCCCGGCGCCTTTACGGCCCGGCGACCGCCTCGGCGTGACGGCGCCGTCCGCCGGTGTCAACGCCGCCCTGCGCCCCCGGATGGACTTCGCCGTGCGAACACTCGAGAAGCGCGGCTACGACGTGACCGTCGGAGACTGCATGAACGGCGACGGCCACGTCAGCGCCCCGCTCGCCGACCGCCGCGACGAGCTGACGGCAATGCTGCTCGACCCGCGAGTACGGGCCGTCGTTCCGCCGCGAGGAGGCAGCGTCGCGATCGACCTGCTGTCCGCGTTGGACTGGGACGCGATCCGGGCGGCGGAGCCGACCTGGCTGTGCGGATACTCCGACATCTCCACCATCCTGCTGCCGTTCACCCTGCTCACGGGCGTCGCCACGGTGCACGGGTCCAATCTGCTGGACACGCCGTACGAGCCGGCGCCCGGCCTGATGAGCTGGCTGGACGTCGCCGAGTCCCCGGGCGGGGCCGCCTTCACCCAGACGTCGCCCGGGCGCTACCACAACGGCGGCGGCCCGCCCGAGTGGTCAGCGCGGCCCGAAGCCACCGCGATCGACTACGAGTCGGCCGGTTCCTGGCGGCTTCTCAACGGCGGCAGCGACGGCGAGGTCCGGTTGACCGGCCGGCTCCTGGGTGGGTGCGTGGAGACTCTGGGCAACCTGGCCGGCACGCCGTACGGGGACACCAGCGCCTTCGCCGAACGCCACGCCCCCGAGGGACTGCTGGTCTATGTCGAGGTGGCCGGCGCCGAGGCCGACGAGGCCTGCCGGACCCTGCACGGCATGCGCCTGGCCGGATTCTTCGAACGTGCCACCGGCATTCTCGTCGGGCGCACCGCCGCGCCGTCGATCCCCACCCTGACGCAGGACGAGGCCGTGCTGGACGCGCTCGGATCGGTGGGTGTGCCGATCATCGCGGACGTCGAGTGCGGGCACGTCCCGCCCACCATGCCTTTCGTCAACGGGGCGCGGGCCACCGTCGTCCTTGCCGGCGGCGCCGGCCGCATCACCCAGACCCTGGCATGACCCAGGATCCTCACCATGCGGGCGCCGCAATGGGGTTGACGCGTGTCGCCAGCCGCGCCGGGTCCTCGGCCGCCGGGTCCGGCGACGGCCGGCGCAACAGGTCGTCGATCAGCCGGCGCGCGGCCGACGGGCCGGGGCGCGAATCAGCCGGTTCCTCAGCACGTGTGATCTTCACAGTTTCACGGTCTCTCGACCGGCAACGACCGTGCATCCGCCACCCCGCGTACATCTAACCGGCGCCGGGGTCACCATGAGATTACTCAGCGTACATGGTGAACCTTACTCAACGTCGCGCGTCGACTGGAGCATGGGCCTACGGGTCCGCCGGCAGTCACCATGGGAGATCACGCAGCATGTCGCGGACGGACGCCACAGGAATCGACTTGGTGCATCAAGTGATACGCCGAGAGGTCGGGCGGCTCTCGAGCCTCGTAACCGCCAGCGGTTACAGCAAGGGACACATCGCCACGGTGGGTGACCACATCGACTCGATCATCAATCTCATCTTCGCTACTCATCGTTACAAGGCGGAGGTCATCTGGCCGAAGCTGCTCAGCCGCAGCAGAGAGAACCTCGAGCCGTTGCTGGCCTCGCTCACGACCCAGCACCGGAGCGTGGAAAGCACGCTGCGGCAGTGCTGGCCGGCCGCGCGCCGCTGGCGCCGATCGCCGGCCGAGCGTCAGCGCTACGACCTGATCCTGCACCTCCGGTCGGTCGCCGCCGTGACCAAGAGCGGTCTGGCCCGGGAGGACATCGACCTGGTGCCCCTGGTCGTCCGGGAGCTGAGCACCGACGAGAACGACGACTTCGCCGACCGGGTGCTCCATCCGGATCCGGAGGTGAGCGCGCCGGTGGCCTTCGAAGCGCCGGGGACGCCACCGCGTTCTGCCACTCGTAGCCGGTGACCATGGACGACGTACTGGGGCCCGGCTACGAGCGGCATGTCCTGGAGCTCGGCGTGGACGAGGAAGGGCCGGTGATCGCCACCGTCGTGCGGCGATCGGCGCCCACCTCCGGCCGCGCGGTGCTCATGCTGCCCGGCCTGGCCGACTACTTCTTCCAGACGCACGTCGCGGACCGGCTGGCCGGCCAAGGGTGGTCGGTCTACGGGCTCGACCCACGTCGCTACGGCCGCAGCCTGCTGCCCGGGCAGACCCCGAACTTCTGCCGCGATCTCGCCGACTACTACCCGGAGCTGGACGCCACCGCGGCGATGATGGCCGGTGACGGCATCCGGGAAGTCCTGGTGTGGGGTCATTCGACCGGGGGCCTCATCGCTTCGGCCTGGATCGCCGACCGGCGCCCGCCGATCGCGCGCGGTTTGTTCCTCAACAGTCCGCTGCTTCAACTGCCCCTGCCCTGGATCCTCCGCGGGCCGGCGCTGCGGGCCTTGCGCCCCCTGGCCCGCCGCTTCCCGAAGGCGGCGGCGCCGCACCGGCCCGCCACCGTCTTCGCCGAGGCCACCCACCGCCGATGGAACGGCGAATGGGATTACGACCTTCGGCTCAAACCGCCCGCGGGCCACCCCGTGACCTTGGGCTGGCTCGCCGCCGTCGAACGCGCCCATACCCGGCTGCGGCGAGGGCTCAGCCTGCCCCTCCCGGTTTTCCTCGGCAGCGCCGCCCGCTCGCTGGGGCGGCATGACCCGCCGGGGTCCGCCGCCCGAACCGACGTCGTGCTCGACGTCGAGGCGATGCGCCGGCTCGGTTCCACACTCGGCGACCATGTCACGACGGCCGCCTTCCCCGGCGCCATGCACGATCTGACGCTGTCCGCCCCCGCCGTCCGCGCCCAGGTGCTGAGGCAGGCCATCGCCTGGGCCAACGCCGTGGTCTTCCCGGGCTCTTCTTGTGACAGATCATGTTCTCGTGGGTGAATGGCTGGACTCGGATCAACAGCGGGCATGGCCGGCTTTCAGATGCAGTCCGCGGTCTGGTGCACGCTGGTGGGGGTAGGTCCCGGCCGGTCCCCGGTCGGCTTCGGTGAGGCGGCGAGGCCGCCAGGGCCACGGCGCACATGCTGAGCGGGCAGGCCTCTGGCGTTGAACCGGTGGATGCAGGCGCGGACCTTACGCTCCTGACAGGACAGCCGCTGGGCGACCTCCGCCACCGTGAGCCCGTCCCACGACGAGGTGACGATCCGCGCCCGCAGAACGAGGTCGGGGTGCTCGTCCCAAGCCACCGCCGGCTCCTCGATGCCGGCTCAGAGCCTGCTCACCACGTCGACGACCTGCAACACTCCCGGCGACCACACCGCGTACTCGGCGCCGTCGCTGACTCGGGACGGCAAGGACGTCGCCACCAAGAGCTTCCGGGTGTACGTGCCTCAATCAGGCCGCCACGTGCGGCACCGGCCCGGCCTTCGCCGTCGGATTCCGCCGGTCAGGCGGGGGCCTCCTGCCGGTAGGCCAGCCGCAGCCGATCGGTACGACCGTTGTGAACGCTGTGCAGCCAGACCATGCCCGGCGGACAGTGATCCGGCGCGTCGGCCGGGTTCACGAAGTCGGTCTCCCACACCATGACGTCGCGGCTCGCGGTCGCGTGACTCAGCTTCATCCGTACGCCGGCGTCGAGCGTGTAATCGAACATCATCAGCAAGGTCGCGGAGTCACCCGTGAGGCCGCCCGACACTGTGAGCCGGGTCGCCGGGTGATAGGACGTCGGCAGCATCCGGTGGAATTCCCCGGCGTGGGCGGCTTCGATGGTGGCCGCGGCGGCATCCCAGCTCGCCGTGAAGTCCACGCCGGCGCCGGCCAGAGCCGGCGCCGCGGCCGCCTCCAGCGACTGGCGCAGGGCTTTGCGCCCGTCACGCAGCCGGCTGCGCACGGTGTGCTCGGGCAACGCGCACAGCTCGGCGATCTGCCGGTAGGACGAGTAGTCAGAGAAGTAGCGGAGCACGGTGACCTCGCGAACCGGCTCGGGCAGCGTGGCGACGGCCTGCTGAACCCTCTCGCGCGTCGCGGCGCGCTCCAGCATCGCCTGCGGATCGAGCCGCTCGTCGGCGGGCAGCAGCGGCTCGGGCTCGGCGACCGGCACGGCCCGGCGTGACCTCAGCACCATCCGGCAGTTGTTACGCACCACGGCCCGGAGCCAGGCGCCGGCCGCTTGCGGGTCACGCAGCTCCGGCAGATGTTGCCAGGCCACGAGCACCGCGTCCTGTACGGCGTCGTCGGCCTCGTCGGAGTAGCCCAGAAGAGAGATCGCCACCGCGCGCATACCCGCCCGATGCTTCTCGATCAGAACGGCGAACGCGACGTCGTCGCCGTCGTGGGCGGCGCGGGCCAGGTCAACACTCATGTATCCCACGTTACGAATGCCCGGCGCTGAACGCCGTGTCCTGCGCCATGGTGATGCTCACCTGAACCCACATCGGCCCGGGCCGTCGTCACTTGAGCTTTCCCGTGACCCCTGGCCCATGACCCGATCGCCTCCGGCCATCTCAGGCGGCCTTGTCGACGTCACCGACCGTGCTCTTGAGCGACTGCATCGCATAATGCGCCCGCGACTTGACCGTGCCCCGAGGCACACCCAAACGCTCCGCGGCCTCCTCCACCGACGCCCCCCGCAGATACAACTCAGTCAACACATTACGGTGATCCACACTGAGCCCACGAAACGCGTCAACCACACTCTGCAGCGCCAAAGCACTATCCGACGAATCCTCCACCGCCACATCGGTCGCCTCCTGCAGATTGACCTCCGCCGGCCGCACCTGACGCATCCGGGCCGCATCGATCGCGACCCGCCGGGCCACCGTGAACAACCAACGCCGAGCACTCTCCTCACCACTGGGCAACGACTCCAAATGCCGCCACGCCCGCAACATCGTCTCCTGCAGCAAATCCTCAGCAGCCGGACGCTCATGCCGGGTCAAACCCAGCAGAAAACGCATCAACGGCCGCGAGTACGCAGAAATGATCGCCTCCATCCGCGACTCCGCCTCCCGGCGACGCGGACCACTGGCCCATTCCGGTGAACACATAGAAGCCGCAGTCACAACTACCCCCAGGATCGATTCCTTCTCGACCCGAGCGTAGGAGCCACCATGTTCAAGGTTTATGGAACGCAAGTGGAAAGAAAGTGCCATCGACTGATGTCGGCCGGCTCACACAGATGACAACGGCATCCCAGGTTTAGGGTTCACATCCAACACCCAGAATCTCAGGAAACGACAAGGAGCCGGCGACACCATCGTCGCCGGCTCCTAGTGATATGAGACTGGGGTGACGGACAGCCTGCGGGGATGCTTCCGGCGCCTATGGTGAACTTCGCCGTCGCCCACACGTTCAACAGCCGGAGGGGTGCGGCCGGCTTCTAGCGGGACGCCGAGCCGTCAACCACTCCTCGGCCGCGGGGCTTGCCTCGGCACCGCCGGCCGGCATGAGGGGGCGTCCGGCCACGGTCGGCTGTCGGCGGACGCCCCCTCCCCCGATCGCAGGACCCGTCCGGCCCGGTCTACGACATGGATGAGCTCAGTGCCCATGACTCCACAAATCGTCAAGCGGCCCCTGGCACCGCCGCGGCTGACGGATGCCCCCGATTTCTCCGTGGTACCCGACCCGCGGGGAGCGCGGCACGTCGTCGGGCTGCGCCTGACCGACGACACGCGACCGCCCGGCCCGGCCCTGCTCGCTGTGCATCACGGTCTGCGCCGGCTTCGGGGAGACTACGGTCCGCGGTCGGTCGACCTGCCCGGCATCCCGGCCGGTGCGGCGCACGGTTACAGCGAGGCGTTCGGGGCGAAGGTCAGTTCCGGACACCGGACCGCTGTGCTCCGAGTGCCCGCCGGGGGTGCTCTCCGGTCAGGTCGAACGCTCCGGTCTCGCCTGGCGGGTCCGGCATGCGCTGAGCGACCGGCTCGGCGTGCGGCCGACGGCGCTGCCCGACGTGGCCCAGGTCATCGCGGTACATCCGCGCACGATCCAGCGCGGTCTCATCGACGAGGGCCTGACGTTCGCCGAGATCCTCGACTGCGTACGCCGGGAGCGCGCCGATCATCTGCTGACCAGCACCGACCTACCGCTGGCGGAGGTCGCCACCCGCCTCGACTTCGCCGAGCCCGCGGTGCTCAGCCGCTGCGCCCGCCGGTGGTGGGGCCACACCGCCGCCCTCCACCGGCAGACCCACGGGTGACTCCCCCACCGTCGCCCCGGCCGGTCACTCGATGACGGCTCCGACGTACCCGTCGGGGCGGATGGTGACGCGCTGCCCGTCGATGACCGCTTCCGCGGGCCGGCCGTCAATCAGCGCTTCTCCGGTCTCCGCCACCCGGGACCCGGCCAGCTCGCCGGGGGTGCCGTAGCGAACGTCGAGGCCGGCGAGGCGGCGGGCCAGGATGAGGGACAGCTCGGGCAGCCTTTCGACCAGGTTGCCGAGCAGGTGGCGCAGGGCCTGACCGGTCGGACTGGTCGCGGTGATCAGAGCGGTCTGAGCGAGCGTGTGCTCGGCGACGTCCTCGGCCCACGGGTGGCGTTCGTCGTGATAGGTGTCGAGCAGCTCGTCGCCGCGCCGGCCACCGATCACCTCGGCCAATTTCCAGCCGAGGTTCATCGCGTCCTGCAGGCCCAGGTTGAGGCCCACTCCACCGGCCGGGAAGTGCATGTGGGCCGCGTCCCCGGCCAGCAACACACGGCCTTTGCGGTACTGCGCGGCGACTCGGGTGGCGTTTCCGAAGCGGCTCAGCCACACCGGGTCGTGCAGGCCGAAGTCGGTGCCCCCGATACGAGTGGTGATCTCCCGCAACTCGTCCAGGGTGAGCTCACGCCGCCCGGCCGACTGATCCTGCGGGTCATAGCCGGTGAAGCGCAGCAGACCGCCGGGCGCCGGCGCCACGATCAACGCGCCCTTCTCGTTCTGCACGCCGTAGCCGGGCCTGGGCGGCGCGTCGGCCTGGACATCGCCCAGATAGGCATAGGTGTCGGCGTCGGTGCCCGGGAACTCGATACCGGCGCTGCGCCGTACGGTACTTCCCGCGCCGTCCGCCCCGATCACCCAGGAAGCGCGCCAGCCGGGGCCGTCGCCGGTGCTGACCCGTACGCCGTCCGCGTCCTGGGTCAGGCCGGTGACCGGCACTCCGCGCAGCACCCGGGCGCCGAGCTCCAAGGCCCGCTGCTCGAGGATGGCTTCCGTCCGGTTCTGCGGGAACGCCAGCATGAACGGGTACGGGCTGTCCAGGCGGGTCAGGTCGAGCCGCTCCCGCAGGAAGCCGAAATGCCAGGACGGCACCCGAACACCGGCGGACAGGAACGGCTCCTGCAGGCCGCGCATGGCCAGCTGTTCCAGCGTGCGGGCGTGCAGGCCGAGGGCCCGGGCATGCGGGGCCGGCGCCGCCGCCCGTTCCAGGACGACCGTGGAGACGCCGGCCAGTCGTAGCTCCGCGGCGAGCATCAGCCCGACCGGCCCGGCGCCAACAATGATCACTTCGGTTTCGTCACTCACCCGGACAACGCTAGAGATCGGCACCACCGCCGGCATTGATCCAGAACGACGACTTCTTGCTCACGTCCACCTTCCACAGTGACTCCGGAACTCAGCTCCAGTAGTGCCCTTTCACTCGAGTTTACGCAGGTGACAGGCCACGTACCGGGTTCGTGCCACGCTCCGCGCCCGCCGTGCCGGCGCCCGCCCGGCGAGATCAGACTCGATCACGAGACATGATCCACCACGAAAGGTCCCCGGAAATGAACAAGCGTCGCATCGTCCTGGCCGCCACCACCGCCGCGCTGGGTGTCGCCGGTCTGGTCACCGCCGGAACCGCCCAGGCGGCAACCCCCGGGCCCGGCGTCGTCGTCGACTACGCCGCCCACACCGTCAAGGTCAAGCCGACGGCCTTCCAGCCGTACAAGGACGTCAACTTCACCAATGTCAAGTGGACGTCGCTGACCGCGACCGCGGGCGACGCCACCGCGACCCGCAACGTCAACACCTGCAGCCCCGCCTGCGCCGCCGGCCACTACCAGCACACCCGCGTCAAGCTGCACTTCACCGACGTCCAGCTCTCCGACGGCCACCGCGTCTTCACCCGGGCTAAGGTCACCGACCTCGCCACCAAGAAGACCACCACGACCGCGCTGCCGGTCTTCGCGAAGTAGACGGCACCGCGGCCGGGCGCCGCGTCACAGGTGGTCGGGAAGCGAGACGCCCGGACCGAGCATCTCGATGTCGTGCCGGGCGGCCACGGCCGCCAGCGTCGCCGGGTCGACCGGCCCGTTTCCCGCCGTGGCCTCGCTCAGCTCGTGCACGAAACGGTCGAAGCCGGCCGGCGTGTGCAGGGTCAGGTACCGCACCGACGGGCTGATCACCGCGAAACTGTGCGGGATGCCCCGAGGCAGAACCGCCACGTGGCCGGCCGCCCCTTCGTGGCGCTGATCGCCGACTTCGATGAGCATCTCTCCCTCGAGGAGGATGAACGTCTCGGTGGCGCGCAGATGCCGATGCCGCGGCGTCGAGTGTCCCCGGCCACCGGTGCTCTCGACCACGGTCAGCTCACCCATGGTCTGCTGTTCCGTCGCCAGCATCCGGGCGTTCGAGTTTAGCAAGCGGTAGACCGGCTGATCGTCCGGAGTCGTGAAAACTGCCATGACACACCTCCTGATAGCTCCTGCTGGGACCGACGAGCGGCCCGGACGGTCGTTCGACGCGCCAACGGTTTGAGGCACGGCCCACAGTCACCCGGTGAACGTTCTCCGGTTCGTTTCGTCGAACCGGTCATGGAGAAAGAGACTTCAGTGGTCGACTCGATCGACGACCTGGCCCCGCAACTGGCCAACAATCGCGCCTACTGGCTCGGATGGGGCAGCGACTCCGACGTCGACGCCGAGCTGCCGATCTACCGCAGCGATCTCCCGCACGGCATGCTCAACGGAGTTCTCCGGGCCCGGGACATCGACATCGACACCGCCGTGAGCCGCGCGCGGGAAGCACTCGCGGGCACCAGCTGGCTGTGGTGGTACCACGGCGTCGACAGCGACACCGACGTGGCCGATCTGCTGGTCGCCCGGGGCGCCACCCGCGTGGGCACGGTCCCCGTCATGGCGGCCCGGCTGGCCGACGTGCCCGACGTGCCGGCGCCGGCCGGCGTGCGTATCGAGCCCGCGCAGACCGGCGAGGAGCTGGCCGCGTTCGCGGCGACCTACCTGGTGCCGAACGGTATGAGCACGGACCAAGCGGCGGCCGCGACCAAGGTGGAGATCGCTCGCGACAGCCGCTACGAGCAGCAGCACCGGTACGTCGCCTGGATCGGCGACGAGCCGGTCGCCTGCGGCGCGCTGTCGGTCAGCCATGGCGTGGCCGGGGTCTACAACATGGCCACCAAGGCCGAGTTCGAGAGCCGCGGCATCGCCACTGCGCTGGCCGTACGGCTGCTTCGCGACGCGCGCCGGCAAGGGCTCAAGGTGGCTACTCTGACGGCCAGCGCCCGGGGTGCGGTGGTCTACCGGCGCCTGGGATTCGCCGACGTCAGCGAGTACCAGCTCTTCAGCCTGTGACCCGGGACCATGGACACCGGGACATGGCCGCTGGCCGGGCTGACCGTCTGGGTACGGGATCTTCAGCTACGCCTGCCGACGCCCGCTGAGATCTCGCACCTTGCCCGCGATGCCGGCGCCGAGCCGTACGACTCGTCGGTTCCGTTCCTGGCCGTCGCCGAGGACACCCCGCTCGCCCGGCAACGGCGCACGGCTCAGGCCCATTGGGCGGCGATGGGCCAGTGGACGCCCGCCAAATGGGCGCTCATCCTGGCCGCGTCGGTCGACGGGACGCCCGTCGGCCTGCACAACATCCGGGCCGAGAACTTCGCGGTCCGGGCCGAGGTCGCCACGGGTTCATGGGTTCGCGGTCAGGACCAGGGCAAGGGTTTCGGGACCCTGATGGCGGCCGGCGCGCTGCACCTGGCGTTCGAGGGCCTCGGGGCCGGCTCCGCCGTGTGCGAGATCCGCACGGACAACACAGCGTCGCGGCGCGTGGCCGAGAAGATGGGCTACGAGCCGGACGGGATCGAGCGACGGGCGGTGAACGGGCAGATGGTCGAGTACAACCGGTACCGGCTGTCGGCGAGCCGCTGGCGGCAGCTGAGAACCCTCCGGGTCGCTGTCACCGGTCTGGCCGCCTGCCGGGACATGTTCGGCTGACCCGACAGCGCCGGCGCGTACGGTCATCGCTCTGCGGCCGCGGGCCGCGCCGCACACCTGCGGCGCGGCCCGCGGAGCCGCCGGCATCACCTCACCCGAGGGTGATCCGGGCCATGTCGTCACGGATGGAGATCATGCTCTCCAGCGGCTGCCCGAGCGACAGACCTCCATCCACCACCAGGTTCTGTCCCGTCATGTACGAGCTCGCCTCGCCGGCGAGATAGACGGCCGCACCGGTGACATCGGAGCCGAAGCCAGGCCGGGGAATGGCCTGCATCGACTCCGCGCGGTCGCGCGCGTAGGCGGCGAGCGCGTTCAGCCGGGCTTGGGCCTGCTCCTCGGACGCTCCCGCGGCCTTGCCGAAACGCGTGGTCGCGATGAAACCCGGGGAGATGCTGTTCACGCGGATGCTGTGCCGGCCGAGCTCGGCGGCCGCCCACTTGGTGAGGTTGACCAGAGCAGCCTTCGAGACGGAGTAGGCGACGCCGGCGTAGACGACCCGGTCGCCGGTGATGCTGGCGACGTTGATGATGCTGCCGCCCGTTCCCTGCCGGCGCAGGTGACCGGCCGCGTGCTTGATTCCGTACAGCGCGCCCATGACGTTGACCTCCTGGGTGGCGCGGAAGGCTTCGGCGTCGACGTCCTCGATGCTGCCCAGCTGTGAGGGTGATCCGGCGTTGTTGACGAGGACGTCGAGGCGGCCGTGCCGCTCGACGGTGCGGTTCAGCAGCTCGGCCACCTCGCCCTCGATCGAGACGTCGACGGCCATGAAGGAGGCGCCCGCCCCCAGCTCCCCGGCCGCCGCCTCGCCCTCGGGCCGGCGGCGCCCGGCCAGCACGACGTGCGCTCCCTCGGTCACGAACGCGCGGGCGATGTCCAGTCCGATGCCGGTGGCGGCCCCGGTGACGACGGCCACCTTTCCCTTCAGTACGTCCACTTCCCTGCTCCTTCAACGTCGTATCCGCTGTCCAGAGGGGACGACGCGGGCTACGGGCACGGGTTCAGCGTCGTGACCGGTGAACCTCGAACTGCGCCATCCGTCACCCGGGCATGGCTTCCGTCCCCAAGTCGTCCTGGCGGTAGGAACGGGTGCCTCCGGCCGTGTGGACGACGATCCGGAAGGCGCCGGTGACGCCGGCCTCGTCACCCGGCCACCACGCCGCCCACCACCCGTTGCGAGTGGTCGCCTGCACCGTCCGGCCGTCCGGGAGCGCGATGTCGACACCGGTCACGCCGGCGCCGACCCGGCCCGCTGCTTGCGAACGCCACCCGGCCGGCCCGGTCCTGGTCGCCCACATGCCGCCGCCCAGTGACACTCGGCCCGCCCCCGGCACCGGAGGCTCCACGTTCCCGTCGCCGGACAGCCGGTCGGAAGCGGGCGAGGAGGACGGGCCGTCCCCGGAGAAGCAGTCGACCAGCGGGCCGCCGCTCACCCACATGATCAGGAACGTCGACCGACCACGGCGCTCGGACAGCACCAGCCGGCCGGGTGGGCCGCCCCAGTTCCGGGCACACGAGGCGGCCACTGCCAGCGCCTGGGTCTCGGGCAGGTCCTGCGGCACAGGCGTCCACGAGGCATACGCGGTGTCGGCGCTCGGCAGCACAGTGGGCACGACCAGGATCCCGCCCACGCCCAGGACGGCCGCCGCGGCCAGACCGATCGCCAGGCGGCGGCCTCGGGGGCGGCGTCTCGCGACCGGGCCGGGCCGGGCCATCTGCTCCTCCAATCGGGCCAGCGCCCGCGCCTGCCGCTCCGGCGCGGGGTCGGGGCTGCGGGCCGGGTCCAGGGTGGCCAGCCGGGTCAGGTCGTGATCCATGTCTGCTTCCCAATCGTGTCGCCGGGGTGTACGGGTTCCAGAGCGCGGCGCAGCCGCTGCCGGGCCCGCCCGAGCCGCATGGTGAAGGCCGATCGGCGGCAGCCGAGCACGGTCGCCGCCTCGTCGCCGGTCAGCCCGTCAAAGGCGACCAGCGCCAGCACCTCGCGGTCGGCGGCGCTGAGCGTCCACCAGGCCCGGACCAGATCGATGCGGTCCGGCGCGGCGTCCGCCGCGGCCGGCACGTCCTCGACCATTCGCAGGTCGACCGCGCCGTGCCGGCGCAGCCCACGGTTCTGGTTCGCGATCGTCTTGCGCGCCACGCCGAACAGCCACGGCCGGGCGTCCTCCGGCACGTCGGCCCATCGCCGCCAGGCCACCAGGAACACCGTCGCCACGACGTCCTCCGCCTCCGCGGGCGGCACCCGGCGTTCCACGAACCGCAGCAGGTCCGCATACATCGCGGCATGCAGCTGCCGGAACCGCTCTTCGTCACCTTCCATACCAGTACCTGTCCGCAGCCGCCTCATCTGCCACTTCCCAGAACGACGAGATTTCGGACGGCCCGGTGATCTCCTCGGAGAGCGGAACGATCCGCCATGCGCACGGGTCTCAGCCGGCCACGGGCAACCCCGAGACGACCGCCTCCACGAAGGCGCCGGGCTCCTCCAGATGGCCGTAGTGGCCACTGTTTTTCAGCACTACCAAGCGGGAGCCCGGGATACCGTCGTGGAGCCGGCCCGCCCACCGGGGCCCGCAGATGAAGTCCTGCGCGCCGACGATGATCACGGTCGGAACCGTGATCTCGCCCAGCCGGGCCCGCGCGTCGAACGAGCGTGCGTCCTTGGCCCGCCCCGGATCGACGAAGGACCGCTGGCGCGCGAGCAACGGCGCCAGCCGCTCCCGGTGGGCCCAGAAATCACCGAAGTACAGCGGCTTCACCGCGCGCGTGCGCACGGCGGCCGACTCGTCGCTGTCCGGCCTGCTGAAGAACGCCTCCACGGCGGCGACCGCCTCCGGTTGGTCCTTGTGGCGCTCCCCGAAGACGATGGCCGCCTCGCCGGCCGCCTCGACGAACTCCTCGTTCAGCACGGGAGTGCTGTCGTAGAGGACCAGGCCGGCCACCAGGCCGGGATGGTCGAGGGTGATCTGCTGGGCGACACACCCGCCGTACGAGTGCCCGAGCACGTATACGGGGCCAACTTGCAAGTGCTCGATCACCGCGGCGAGAAAGCGCACGTAGACGTCCATGCTGTACGCCGTCGGGTCCGGCAGCCGACCCGATGCCCCGGTGCCCACGGGCTCCACGTACACCATGGTGAAGTGTTGCTCGAGCCCCTCCGAGCGGAGGGTCTCGTAGGAGGCGCCCGGGCCTCCGGAGTGCGCCACCATGACCGGCCCCCGTCCGGCCGTGTGGAAGACCTGCCGAACGCCGTCGAGGACGATCTCGTGATCACCCGAAGGGAGCTGCCGCTGAGCGGAATGAGTCATTTCTCGGACCTCTTTCATGGTGCTGGATCCCCCATGGTCAGACGGGCCGCCACGTCCGGCGTTCAGAACCGTGTTCCGGGATTCCGCTCACCATTTCAGGGAGTCCGAGCCGCCGTCGGCGGCGATCGACAGGCTCAGCTCCCGCCAGCGGGCGTCGTTCTCGTCGCGGGCCCGGGCCGCCGCCTCCGCGTACTGCACCGCGTCGGCGCCCAGCAGGAGCCGCAGCGGGGGCTCGGCGATACCGGCCACGCGCAGGATCGCCTGCGCGGCTCGCGCCGGGTCCCCGGGCTCACGACCACTGTTGTCGCCCAGCGCCCGCGCGATGGCGCCGGCCGTGGCCTCGTACTCGGGGCGGATCCGGCCCACCCGGCGTGACGTGCCGTTGTAGTCGGTGCGCAGCCCACCGGGCTCGACGATGGTGACTTTGATGCCGAACGGGGCGGCCTCATTGGCCAGGGCCTCGGACAGACCCTCCACCGCCCACTTCATCGCCTGGTGCACGCCGAAGCCAGGAGCTCCCACCCGGCCTCCGATGGACGCGATCTGGATGATGTGCCCCGATTCCTGCTCCCGCAGGATCGGCATGGCGGCCCGGGTCACGCTGAGCACCCCGTAGAGGTTCGTGTCGACCTGGCTGCGGAAGTCCTCGTCGGTCACGTCCTCGACCGGCGCGATGCTGCCGAATCCCGCGTTGTTGACGACGACGTCGAGCCGGCCGAACCGTTCGACCGCGCACTGCAGGGGGGCGGTAGCGGCGCCGGGGACGGTGACGTCGAGCTCCGCGGCGGCGATGCGATCGCCGTACCGGGCGACGAGGTCGGCCAGCGTCTCGGGACGGCGCGCCGTCGCCATCACCGCGTCTCCCGCCTCGAGCGCGGCTTCGACGATCTGACGGCCCAGTCCGCGCGAAGCGCCGGTGACGAACCATGTGCGTGGCATTTCTCCTCCTAATGACTGACTGGTCAGTCAACGTAGCTCGCTTTGTGGGGAGAAGCCGCCGGACCAATGTCGGCCCGCATTCGAAAAATCCCTTTTGGGCGGCCTGGACGGACGAATCCCGGCGAAGTTCACGTATGCCTTCTCACAGCGGCCGGGTCGTCCCCACCCGATAGTTAGAATGGGCCGGTGGCGCGCAGTGTCGATCAGACGAAGGACCGGATCGTCGAGGCGGCAACCGCCGAGTTCTCCCGGCACGGCATCGCCGGCGCGCGCGTCGACCGCATCGTGGCGGCCGCCGGTTGCGGCAAGGGTCTGGTCTACAACTACTTCGGCAGCAAAGATCTGCTGTTCGACGAGGTGTACCACCGGCTGGTGACCGAAGCCGTCGAGGCGGTCGAGTTCTCCGCCGACGACCTCCCCGGCTATGCCGTCGCCCTGTACGACCATGTCCGCGACAATCCCGTGGTGGCCCGGCTCACCACCTGGCACCAGTTGGAACGGGGCCCGTCCCCGGATCCGGTGGCGCAGGCGTCGAATCAGCGGAAACGCCGGGCGCTGAGCGAGGCGCAGCGCAACGGAACGGTCGACTCGTCCATTCCGCCCGCTCATCTCCTGGACATGATCGTGGCGCTCGCCATGATGGGCGCCGGGGCCACGACCGACGGCGCCCGGTTGAAGGAAAGCCTCCGTCACACCGTCGAGAAAATGGTCGCCCCGACACACCGCGAGTGAACCACCCCATGTCGCAGCCGTCGAATCGGTGAGAAAGATGTTCGGGCCGGTCCGACAGATATGAGGCGACTACCGTGCGGTTCACAGTTTTCGGCGCCACCGGCCCGATCGGCCGGTCTTTTCTGCGCACCACGGCCGACCGGGGTATCGACACCGTGGCGTTCGTCCGGGACCCGGCCCGGCTCGCGGGCGCCCCGGCCGGCCGTATCGTGACCGGCGACGTGTTCGATCAGGCTGGGGTTCGCGCCGCGGTAACGGGATCGGATGCCGTCCTCGTCGCCTTCGGGCTGAAGCGGGACCGGCGGACCCCGCTCTATTCCGACGGCACCCAGACGATCGTCGAGGCGATGGAGTCCGCCGGTGTCCGCCGCCTGCTGGTCATGTCCGAGGCCTCCTACGGCCGGCACGTCACCGGCGTGCTGAACCGGCTGATCGTCGGAGCCTACGGCCTGCTCAACGCCCCGGCGCTGGCCGAACGGCGACGGCAGGACGACGTCGTCGCCCGCAGCGGTCTGGACTGGACCATCGTGCGCGGCCGGGTCATCTCGGATCTGCCGTCCCGCGGGCCCATCCCGGTGCGGTTGAACCCGCACGGGCGCGTGACCGACCGGACGGCCGGCACGGACCTCGCCCGTTTCATGGTGGACATCACCGCCGACGTCACCACGTTCAGCCACAACGTCTATCCCTGACCCGTGGAAGCGGGCACAGCCGAGAGCTCATCGCCTTCAGCGAACGACGAGTTCATCACCAAGGGAGAACGGTATGACCGAGGTCGACTATCTGGTCGTCGGCGCAGGCACGGCGGGGATGGCGTTCACGGACGAGCTGATCAGCAATTCGGGCCACACCGTGTTGATGGTCGATCGCCGGCATGCCCCCGGAGGGCATTGGAACGACGCCTACCCGTTCGTGCGGCTGCACCAGCCGTCCGCCTTCTACGGCGTGAGTTCACGCAACCTCGGCGCGAACCGCATCGACGAGTGGGGCCCGAACGCGGGTCTGTACGAACGCGCTACCGGTCTCGAGGTCTGCAGCTACTACCAGTCCGTTATGCAGGAGCGCTTCCTGCAGTCCGGGCGCGTCACCTTCCGTCCGATGACCGAGTGCCGGACGGGCGACGGCGCCGCGACCCTCACCTCGCTGCTGACCGGTGAGTCGTCCGAGATCAAGGTGCGTAAGAAGATCGTCGACGCGCGTTATCTCGAAGGCTCCATCCCCGCCACGCACCGTCGCTCGTTCGCCGTCGACGAGGACGTCCGCTGCATCCCGGTCAACGAACTGGTTCATGCCGATCACTGGGCCGATCGCTACGTGGTCATCGGTGGCGGCAAGACCGGCATGGACGCGTGTCTGTGGTTGATGGACAACGGAGTGGCCCCCGAGGCGATCCAGTGGGTCCGTCCCCACGACGCCTGGATCATCCCCCGGGAAAAGGTGCAGCCGCTGGACCTGATCCCCACTTTCCTGATCTCGTGGGCGGAGAGCGTCGAGGCGTGCGCCGCCGCCTCCGACGTGACTGACCTCTTCCGGCGCCTGGAAAGTCACGGGCATCTCACGCGGATCGACCTCTCGGTCGACCCGACGATGTACCGGGCGGCCAGCGCGAGCAAGGGCGAACTTGACGCTCTGCGCCGCATCGAGCGCGTGACGGCCGGGGAGCACGTGAGGCGGATCGCCAGTGACCGGATCCACCTGGAGCACAGCGACACCGCCGTGTCCGGCCGACCGCTCTACGTCGACTGCACGGCCGCCGCGATCACGACGCCGCCGGAACGTCCCGTCTTCCAGGACGGCCGGATCACCATTCAAACCGTCCGCGCGCCGAGTCCCTCTTTCAACGCCGCGCTGGCCGGCTATCTGGAGGCCACCCGTGACGACCCGGCCGAGCAGAACTATTTCGCCCCGCCCACCCGGCACCCCCGCATCGCGGCCGGCTGGATCCGTAACCGGCTCAACTCGATGGTGGCGGCCTCCCGGTGGAGCGAGGCGGCCGACATCGCCCGGTGGGTCGGGACCACCCGACTCAGTATCACCGCCGGCGCCGGGAAGTTCGCCGGTGAGCCCGAGGTGGCCGCGGCCCTGAAGACATCCGAGACCCTCAACGAGGCCGCCCGGCAGAATCTGGCGACCTTGGCGGAGTCGGTCCCGGACAGCTGACCGCCGATAGTTGTCTCCACCCCCGGTTCGGCGTGCCGCCCCCGACTGGAGCTCAGACCCGGCGAGTTTCCGGAGAAGTGTTATCCGGCTCCCGCAGGTGGCGTCTCCCAGTAGCTGTTCGCGACAAAAACCACCTAGATGGGATTGTCCATGCGCGTCCGTACGATGGCCTCGGCCGGCGCTCTCGCGCTGGCCGCCGGCGCCGCCCTCGTGGCCGGCAGCCTGCATCACAACGCCTTCGCCGCCGACTCCCTGTCGGCCGGCAAGCCCGCCACCGCGTCGAGCGTCACCGCCGGCAACAGCGCCGCCCGGGCGTTCGACGGCGACAGCGGCACCAGATGGGAATCGGCGCAGGGCGTCGACCCGCAGTGGCTCCAGGTCGATCTGGGCTCGGCGCAGTCCGTGGGCCGGGTCGAACTCGACTGGGAGCGTGCCGCCGCCAAGGCCTACGCCCTTCAGCTGTCGGACGACGGCAGCGCCTGGCGGACGGTCTATTCCACGACGACCTCGACGGGCGGCAAGCAGAGTGTGCCGGTGAGCGGCACGGCTCGTTTCGTCCGCATGTATGGCACCGAGCGGACCACCCAGTACGGCTACTCCCTGTACGAGTTCCGGGTCTTCGCGCCCGACGGTACCAATCCACAGCCGATCACTGGTGTTTCCCTCATCGACGACACCACGCGTGAGCCGGTGTCCGGATTCGCGCCGGTGAGCGACGGTGCGACCGTCGATCTCGGTCAAATGCCCCACCGCACCCTCAGCCTGCGAGCCGACACCTCTTCGGGTTCCGGCATCGGCAGTGTGTCGTTCACTCTCACCGGCGCCAAAGGCAGCACCTACACCGGGGTCGAGAGCAAGGCGCCGTACTTCCTGTGCAACGACTTCGTCGACTGTCCACAGCTGCTCGTCGCGGACTCGTACACCCTGACCGTTCAGGCGTACTCGGGCGCCGACCGCCAGGGCGCCGCCCTCGGGGCGCCATTGACCCTGCACTTCGCGGTACGCGACGCCGCCGCCCCCGCCGGCGCCCTCGACGCCCTGTTCATCGGCAACAGCCTCATCGGCACCCGCACCGGCGCGACCAACCAGGACACCGCGGACGTCGTCAAGAGCCTGACGGCGAAGACCGGACGGGCCGTCACCATCACCGAGGTCAACCACTTCGGCAACACCCTGCAGGAGACCTGGGACGCGGGCGAGGTCAAGGGCGCGCTCGCCTCGTCGAAGAAGTACGACGTCATCCTGCTGCAGGAGCAGAGCACCCTGGTCGCGAAGAACTACGCGGCCGCCGAGAAAACGCTGCTGAACACCTACGCCCCGGTCATCGTCAACAACCTCAAGCCCGGTGGCCGGATCCTGCTGTTCGAGAACTGGGCCCTGGCCGACAACGCCGGCTTCCCCTCGCGGGCAGCGAACGTCGCGGCCATCGAGGCCGGCTATGCCCGGCTCTCGGCCGGGCTGACCTTTCCGAACGAGATCGTGCCGATCAGCGACGCCTTCGAGAAGGTGATCGCGGACGACGGCACCTCGAGCCTGATCGTCGCGGACGGCCGGCACCCGAACGACAAGGCGATCTACTTGGACGCCGCGGTGCTCTACGGCTCGCTGTTCAAGACGTCCCCGGCAAGCCTCGACAACCTGTACCTGCCGGCGACCACCGCAGCCCGCCTGCGATCCGTCGCCGCCGACGTGCTCGGGCGCTGACCATGTCGGCGCGCTGAACGAACCGGCGGGGAAGGGACACGCATGTGCCCCTCCCCCGCCGGGCATACTCACGATGCGGACGTGCCACGCACCGCTTCGTTCAGATCCGAGAGAACAGTGCGCAGCGCGCGGAGCGCGTAGAAGGCCCGGGACTTGACGGTCCCGAGCGGTATGTCCAGAAGGACAGCGGTGTCCGCGGTCGAGTGGCCTCGCAGATACAACAGCTCGATCACGTCGCGTTGCTCGGGCCGGAGCCGGCTCAGCCCCTCGGCGACCACAATGGTGTCGACGACCCGATCCGCGTGGTCGCCGATGGCTGTCTCGACCGATGACGGGCCGACTTCGGTCGCCCGTACGGCCCGGGCCCGTATCCGGTCGGTGACGATGTTGCGTACGACCACCAGCAGCCAGGCCCGGAGCGAACCGCGTTCCTCGTCGAGGTCCCCGGCCCGACGCCACGCGCGGACCAGCGCTTCCTGAACCACGTCCTCCGCACCGCTGCGATCGTGGGTGAGCTTGACGGCGTAACCGAGCATCACGGCGCCGTGCTCCCGCCAGATGCGCCCGATCAGCGCTTCGTCGGGGCTCGGGCAGCGCTCCAGCGCCGGCGTGGTCATCCTCGTCCTCCGGTCAGCGGCGCCGCCCCGGTCGTCGGCGCACCACTCCCCACGACGGACGGGCTCGCCCGAGGATCACCGAAGGGGTGGACGGTTTTCCCGGGCGACGTGGCCCCGGCCACGGCAGTGAGAGATCGAGCCGGTATCCGTACGGCGGTCGTCTGTGTGCTGGATCACCTGTAGCGATCGGGGTGGCTCCGCACATGTACTGCCGGATGCGACCGCGTCCGCGACCGACGGGAGCAGTGAATGACGACAGCCACCCTCGACCGGGCGCCGCTCGCCGGCGGGCCCGGGCGCCTGCGCGAGCGAAACCCCCGGTTGTACGCGCTGGACGGGTTGCGGCTGTTGTGCGCGCTGGCTGTGGCGGGCTACCACTTCGGGGATTCGTGGCGACTCGACGGCGTGCACCCGCCCACGTACTTCCTGCCGCACGCGGCGCCGGTGCTCATCTACGGCTTCCTGGGCGTCGAGGTCTTCTTCCTGATCAGCGGATTCGTCATCCTGATGAGCGGCTGGGGGCGGACCGTCCGGCAGTTCGCCGCCTCCCGCGCCGCACGCCTCTATCCCGCCTTCTGGGCCGGCGTGCTGATCACTGCCGTGGTGAGCGTCGTGGTGCCGATCAGCGGCGGCCTGCCGTTCGCGCCGACGGTGGCCGGCCCCGACGTGCTGATCAATCTGACCATGCTGGCCGAGCCGCTGCACCGGCCGCTGGTCGACTCCGTGTACTGGACGCTCTGGGTCGAGTTCCGCTTCTATCTGATCGTCGCCTGCCTGCTCGCCGCGGGCGTCACCGATCGGCGGATGAAGGCGTTCGGCACGGTGTGGCTGGGTGCCGCTCTGGTCATGCCGGCCTTCCCCGGGGCGTCGCTCGAGCAGGTGGTGATGCCGGACTTCGCGCCCTACTTCATCGCGGGCATGACGATGTTCCTGCTGCGCCGAGACCGTAGCGACCGATGGCTGTGGGCCCTTCTGGTCGCGTGCTGGCTGATCAGCCTGCATCACGTGCACGTTCGCGCCCTGCAGCTCAGACCGGGCTTCGAGGTGCCCACCTGGCCGGCCCCGGTCCTGATCACCCTTGCTTACGCGGCGCTGCTGGCCGTCGCGCTCGGCGCCACCGACCGGGTCGGCTGGCGCTGGCTGGGCACCGCCGGAGCGCTCACGTACCCCTTCTACCTCCTGCACCAGCGCATCGGCTACAGCCTCATCCGTACCGTTCACCTCAAGACCGGGCTACCGGCGCCGATAGTGATCACAGGGGTCGTCCTGATGCTGCTCGCGGTGTCCTGGTCGGTTCACCGCCTGGTCGAGCGTTCCCTGGCCCCGCATGTCCGCGATCTCGTGCTGGGCCGGCGGCGGGCCCCCGCCCGGCCGTGAACCCGGGAGTCGCACCATGACCGAGTCCGAAGCCGCCTTTCGCGAGCTCTTCGCGGCTGCGTACGACGACCTGCTGGTGTTCGTCGAGCGCCGTACGGATCTGGCCGAGGCCGACGACGTGGTCGCCGAGACGTTCCTGGTGGCGTGGCGTCGCCTGCGCGACGTGCCGGAACCACCCGACGAGGCCCGGGCCTGGCTGTTCACCGTCGCCCACAACATCCTGCGTAACCAGCGGCGCAGCCTGCAGCGGCAGCGCCAGGTCGCCCTGCGCGTCCTGCGGGAGCCCGACGACGACCGCGACGTCACCGACGCCGACGCCGTGGCCGACCGGATCGACCTGGCCCGGGCCTGGCAGCGCCTGTCCCCCGCCGATCAGGAGGTCCTCACGCTGACCGCGCTGGAGGAGCTCACCGGCCCCCAGGCCGCCCGCGTCCTGAACATCTCCCGGACAGCGTTCAGCCTTCGGCTGGTCCGTGCCCGCCGTCGTCTCCGGAACCACCTGCGCCACTCGCCCGACCCGGGCTCGAC
This sequence comes from Actinoplanes sp. NPDC049598, assembly GCF_040675435.1. NCBI lineage: Bacteria > Bacillati > Actinomycetota > Actinomycetes > Micromonosporales > Micromonosporaceae > Actinoplanes > Actinoplanes sp. NPDC049598. Next base: position 180,791 of record NZ_JBFAOX010000014.1, read on the forward strand.
CGCCCGTCCGTCGCCTGTCCGAACCGCCTTGCCGGGAGGCCCCGAATGACACACTCCGACGACCTCGACCAAGCGATCCGCGACGCCGCCACACCGGTGGCCCGGCGTGTCGGCCAGGAACCGGCGAGCCGGCTGCTCGAACGAATCGTCAGCACCGAGCGGCGAGCGGACCGCAAGCCGGCCACGCCACGCCCGGCTCTCGGCCGGGCCCGCCTGGCCATGGCGGCGTTGGCAGCGGTCGTCGCCGCCGGCGCCTTGACCGTCGGCTCCTTTCACGACGAGCCCGCGTACGCGTCGTGGACCCCGGACCCCGAACCGCTGCCGGCCGCCGACGCCCGGCAGATCATGGACCACTGCTCGTCCGGGCCGGAAGCGGGCCCGGAACGGGCCGCGCTGGGCGAACGGCGCGGCGACTACGCGTACGTGATCACCGTGGCGCCGAGCGGGAGCCGCACGTGCTTCCGGGATCACGACGGCAAGGTGCGGCAGGCCAGCATCCTGACGGTACTGGCGACCTCTCGGCAGCTGGGCGCCCGGGGCGTCGACATGTACGCGTGGCCGCAGCTCGCCACCGACGAGGGCTACGTCCGGTTGATGGCGGGCCGCGTCGGGACCCAGGTCACCGCGGTCGACATCACCGTCCGCCCGCAAAGCCGCGACTCGGCACGACGATTGCACGCCACGGTTCGCGACGGCTACTTCGCCGCCTGGTATCCCGAAGGAAGGGAGGAAGCCAACAGCAACATCACCACGCTCACCCTGCACCTCGAGGGCGGAGGCGCCATCGGCGACCTGTCCGCTTCCGACCTGTACGAGAACCCGAAACTCGACTGATCCGCCTGAGGCGCCGTCAACGTTTCGTAGGCGTTGCGTCTGCACCCGGCTGGTGCACTGGGACCATGACCGACACGATGACCGATCGCTCCGCCCTGGCCGCTCTGACCGACCAGGCCGCCATCACCGACACCCTCCACCGGTACACCGCCGGGCTCGATCTCAACGACGCCGACCTGCTGACCTCCTCGCTGACGGAGGACGCCACGGTCGATCTGGGCCCGGCGATGCGCCGCATCGGCTACGACTTTCCCCCACTCACGCCCCGCGACTCCGTGGTCACCAATCTGATCGCCGCGGTCGGGCCGCTGGACACCAGTCACGCCATCAGCAATGTGCGCGCCTTCGTCGACGGGGACACCGCCAGGGTGTACGCGTACGCCCAGGCCCAGCACTACAAGCCCGGTGTGGGCTCGGACCCGGCGGTGACCCGGCACGCGCTGATGATGAACCGGTACACCGCGACCATGGTCCGCGACGGCAGCCAGTGGCGCATCCAGCACCTCGACATCGCCAACGCCTGGTTCGACGGCGACGCGACCATGCTGCTCGGCGACTGAGCCGCCACCGGCCGGCGGCATTGATCGCCGATTGAACTTTGCCTATCCATTCCCGTCGATGTCGGTGAGTACCTGACCGAGCAGAAGGGTGTCACCGCATGCCATCGTCGCGTCGAATGCACAGCCACTGGTGGGCCGGCCCGGCCGTTGTTCTGGCCGGCCTCCTTCCCTTGATCAGCCCGGGCGCACCCGCTCGGGCAGTGCCCGCCGGGTGCCCGGCGCCCGTCAGCCGGCTCGTCACCACGACCGGTATCGACGCCTTCTCCGTCGCGCTCGACGAGAAGGGCGGGTTCTATCTCAGCTCGGCGACCGGCGAACTGAGCCGGGTCGACCTCGCCACGGGTGTCTCGAGGACCATCGCGACCGGTCTCGGCAACCTGCGCGGCGTGGCCACGGACGGTCGCGGGACCGTCTACGTCGCGGACTTCGGCGGAAAGGTGCTGGCCGTCGACGCCGCCACCGGGCGCCACCGCGTCCTGGCCCAGGGCCTGGGCAGCGTGCTCGGCGTCGCCTTCGGCAACGGGAAGGTCTACGCGAGCGGAAGCGGCAGTGACGACACCCTGTGGGAGCTCTCCCCGGGTTCCGCCCCACGGGCCGTGGCTCATGGCATGAACGCGGTGACCGACATCGCCGCCGATCGCCGCGGCGGGATCGCCCTGGTCGAACTGACGGGCGACGTGTACCGCATCGACATCCGGACCGGCGCCCGGCAGGACTTCACCACGCCGGCCGACCTCTACGAACCGATCAGCGTCCAGGCCGGCCCGGACGGCCGCATCGTCTTCGCCACCGGAGCCAACGAACTGCACGTGATCGATCCGGCGACCGGCTGGATCTCGGCGCCCTGCCCCTCGGCCTCGGCCCACGACTTCGCGCTCGACGGCCGGGGCAACGCCGTCGTGCTGAGCGTGTCGGACGGCAAGATCTCGTACGTCCGGCACCTGGTGAGCTGACGCCGGCCTCGCTCTGACGACGGCCCAGGCGATCGTGGCGACATCGTGCCGGCAGCTCGCCACAGCTTGCCGAGCCCGCCGCCGATCACGCCTCGGCCGATCGTCGTTACTCTCGTCGTGGTCTCTCAGGCCGCGCTGCGGGTGACCGCGTCCCGGACGGCGTCCAGGCCGTCCGGGTGCGTGACGATCGGCTTGTAACCGAGTTCGGCAACGGCCTTGTCGGTGCTCAGCGTGCAGGTCTGCGCCAGGAACCACCGGGCGGGAACGGGGACCACGCGCGCGGCGGTCTCACCGTCGATCTCGGGGATCGTGGCGTCCACTCCGTGGAACTCGAAGATCGTCTCGAGGAAGTCGCGGAGGCTGACCCGCTGCTGATCGGTGATGAAGTACGCGTGGCCGGGCCGGCCGTTCAGCCATCCCAGAATGAGACCCTCGACCGCGTTGTCGACGAAAGTGACGTCGGTGATGTGCCGGCCACCGTCGATCCAAGCGAACTCGCCGTTGCGGGCCGCATGCACGAGACCGTCGACCAGGGAGCTCTCGGGTCCCCACACGAACCGCGGCCGGATCGACACGGTGGCGAAGCCCGGCGCGTTCGCCGCCAGGACCAACGCCTCGGAGTCGGCTTTCGTCGCGCAGTAGGCGGCTTCGGAGTCCGGCCGCAGCGGCGCGGTCTCGTCGACGTCGATGAGCGACTCGCCGGCCAGGAGAGCGGATTCGCTGCCGCAGTGCACGAAGCGGGCGACTCCGGCGCGCCGGGCCGCTTCCAGGGCGGCCCGGGTGCCGCCCACCGTGATCAGCTCCTGGCGCTCCCGATCGGCCGTGATGTCGGTCTCCGCCGCCAGGTGGAACAGCACCTCGCTGCCCTGGACGGCGGCCCACCAGGTGTCGGGATCGGTCAGCTCTCCGCGAACCGGCTGGGCGCCCAGCGCGGCCACGACGTCAGCGGACGCCGCACTGCGGACCAGGACCTTGACGGTGTGCCCGTCGGCCAGCAGGCGCTTGACCAGTCGCCGGCCGATGAAGCCGGAACCGCCTGTGATGAACGTCTGTGCCATGTCGTTCTCCTCGGTCGAAGTGATCTCCAACTAGTGCAGCAACCGGTCCCCGCCGACCCTTCCCTCAGGAACATTTAGCTTTCGGGGGTCCGCGATAAGATTTTCGGATGGCTACGCTGCGAGCACTGGAATGCCTGGTCGCGGTCGCGGACACGGGATCGATCACCGAGGCGGCCCGGCTGCTGCACTCGTCGCAGCCCGCCGTGTCGCAGCAGATCGCCACGCTGGAGCGCGAGACCCGTACGCCCCTGCTGCGCCGGGAATCACGGGGCGTCTCGCTCACTCCGGCCGGGCGCACGGCCGTCGCGGACGCGCGGCGAGCGATCGACGCGGCCGCCTCAGCGGTACGCGCGGCCCGGGCCACGGGTGAGGTGGGCGGCGGATCGCTGCGCCTGGTCTGCGCGCAGAGCCTGACCGTGCCGCTGCTCGCCCCGGTGATCCGCGCCTGGCACCGGCACCGCCCGCACGTGGCCGTCACCATCAGGGAGGCCGTCACGCCGGACGGTCTGTTCGAACTCGTCGAGGCGAACGAGGTCGATGTCCTCGTGCTGCCGGGCCCGGTGGAGGGCCGTTTCGTCTCCACCGTTCTCGCCGAGGAGGAGATCGTGCTGACGGCGCCGCGAGGCCACCGGCTGGCGGCGAGGACATCAGTGACGCTTCCCGGGCTCGACGGTGAGGACCTGGTGCACTTCGCGCCGGAGAACGGACTGAGCAGCTGGCTCGACCGGGCGCTCAGCGCCGCCGGCGTTCGCCTGCGGCCGGTGGTGAGAACGGCGGTCACCTCCGCGGCGCCCCAGCTCGCGGCGGCCGGTCTCGGCATCGCGATCAGTCCCGTCAGTGCCGTCACCGCGGGTTTCCCGGGCGTGGTCCGCTCCTTCTCGCCCCGATGGGCCAGGCAGCTGGTCGCGGTTACCCCGGGCGAGCCCGACCCGCTGGTGAGCCGCTTCATCGCCGATCTGCGCACCCGCGGTGTACGGGTGCCCCGGGATGTGAAGAACCAACTCGAGGGTGGCCTATCCGGAGGTCCGGGTCACATCACCCAGGCTCTGTCCTGATCCGTGCGCTCGGACCAGCTGCATCCGTGAGGTGTAGCCGAGCTTCCGGAGGATCCGGGTGACGTGGGTCTGCACCGTCCGGGGTGAGAGGAAGAGCTCCCTCGCGACCTCCGGGTTCGAGCGGCCCTGGGCCACCAGTTCGGCCACCCGGCGCTCGGCGGCGGTGAGCGTCTCCCGGCCCGCGGCCGGTCGCTGGTCGAGCGTGCGGCTGCCCCGCCGGATGCCGTAAGCACGCAACCGGGCGTCGGCGCGGCGCAGATCTCCGGCCGCGCCGAGCGCGAAGTAGCCCCGTACGGCCTCGTTGAAGGCCTCGCGCGCGTCGCCGGCGTTGCCGGCGGCGGCCAGACGGACAGCCAGCTCCTCGGCGGTGAACGCCGCCATGTACCGCCAGCCGTGCCCCGCATAGAGGGCAACCACCTCGCGCAGCTCAGTGGTGTCGTCCTCGAACTGGGCGCGGGTCAGCCGCGCCGCCGCGTGTTGCATCGGGAGAGCGTCGGCCGCCGCGGCGTCCTCGGCCGCCGCGGCGACGGCCGTGGCCGCGAGGCGCCGGTCGCCGACGGCCAGCGACAACCGGGTCAGGCTGGGCAGCCACATGTAGCGTTCCCGGCCCTCGATGCCGATGGCCGGTTCCACCCACGTCGCGAGCAGGTCGGCGGCCGTCCGCTGGTCGCCGTCCGCCTCCGCCCGCATGGCTTGCGCCGCGACCAGGTAGCCCGAATAGATGCGGGTGTCCGCGCCGGCGACGGTGATCGCCGACCCCGCCGCCAGGTCGAGCGCGGCCTCGCTCCATCGCTGCTGATGGGCCAGGATCAGGGCGGCTTGGCCGTGTCGGCCCATGCGCAGCGCGGCGGGCAGTTCGTCGGGCATCAGACGCAGGTACGCCAGCGCGTCGTCCCAGTCCCCGAAGTCGTAACTGCCCATGGCCACGCCGAGCACCAGCATCGCGGCCCGGTTGCGCCCGGTGCGCCGCACCAGCTCCGGAACGGTCCGGGCGGCCTCCCGGAACTCCTCCGGGCGGCCGAGGTTGTTCAGGGCCGCCAGACGGTTGTTGAGCAGCATCATGTGCAGCGCCGGTCGTTCGGCGGTCACCCCGGCCGTGTCGAGCGCGAACAGCGCCGCGTCCAGATGGGCCAGAGCCACGCCCGGGTCGTGCCCGACGGTGGCCAAGGCCTGGTGGGCGTACCCGACGGCCACGGCGTCGTCGGCGGCTTCCGCCTCGGCCAGCGCCCGGCGTCCCTCGGCCTCGCCGTCCATGACCGCACCGCTCTTGAGCAGGTACAGGGCCCGACGGGAACGGATCCAGGCCCGCCTTCCGGCTGTCAGCCGCGGATCGGCCAGGGCCTTCTCGCTCAGCGCGAGCGCCTGCGGGAAGCGTCCGGTCCGGTTCGCCACGGCCAGCCGGGCCAGCCAGGCGTCGGCCCGGCGGGCCGGATCGGCCGATATGCGCAGCACCTCGGCGGCCACCTCCTCGGTCTGCCCGTCCCGGCCCAGGGCCTGCACGATCGGCAGCAGCCGGGCGGCCAGCACCTCGCGGAGCCCGGGCGGCGTGGTCGCGCCGTCGAGGGCCGCGGACAGCAGCACGGCGGCGGGCTCGGGCGAGACCCGCAGGACCCACTCGCGCAGCTCGGCCAGCCAGGCCGCGACCCAGAGCGGCTGCGGACCGGGCGCCGCGAGCAGGTGCGCGGCAACCGAGGAGAACGGCACGCCGTGCTGGGCCAGGGCCTCGGCGAACTGCTGGTGCAACGCCGTGCGCAGCGAGGCCGACAGCTCGTCGGCCAGCGCCCGGCGGATCAGGCCGTGGCGGAAGGCGAGCCGCCCGTCGCCGGTCTCGACGATCACGGCGGCGGCATGCGCCTCCCGCAGGCTGTCGACCATGCCGGCGGCCGGCCGGTCGAGCACGATGGCGAGTTCCTGCGCGTCGAACTCCCCGCCGAGCAGGGCGGCCATCCGCAGCAGGCTGTGGGCCTCTTCGCTGAGCAGCCGCAAATGCCGGTGCAGGGCCGCACCGAGCGAGGCCGGTGGCTCAGCCGCGCCCGTACGCATCTCGGCCTCGCCACCCCGGTCGACGAGCAGCCCCTCGTGAACCAGGGAGCGCGCGAGCTCGGACACGTAGAGCGGATTGCCTCCGGCCTCGGCGACCAGCGCACGCAGCCCCGGCCCCGGTCTCGTGCCCAACTCACGGGAGAAAAGCTCGAACGCCTCGCCGGGGTCCAGCGGATCGAGCTCCATCACCGTTCCGCCCGCCGCGAGGACGGCCGTCCGGGGGTGCCACGTCCGGCGGTCGATGTCGGGTGCGGTGGCGGCCGTCGCGACCAGCAGGATGCGGTGATGCGACGCCTCGCGGATCAGCCGCAACCACGTCGTCAGCGAATCCGGGTCGGCCCATTGCAGGTCTTCGAAAGCGATCAGGACCGGGCCGCGAACGCTCCGGCGGAGCACGTCGTCGACGATCTCCTCGACCGCCACCAGGATCGGATCGGGGCCACCGGCAGTGCTGACCGCCTCGGGTGCCTTGTTGCCGAACAGGGCGGCGAACAGACGCAGCGGGAAGGTCTGGAGCGCCTCCTCGGCCACGGCCCGGTAGACGTCCACGCCCTCGGCCCGGGCCACGTCGATGGCCGCTTCGAGCAGGGCGGTCTTGCCGATCCCGGGCTCACCCTCGAGCCAGAACAGGCCGCCCCGGCCCCGGCGCAGATCGCGGATCGCCCCGGTCAGCGCGCCCAGTTCCGGCGCGCGGCCCAGCAGCGGATCCATACGATCATTATAGGTTCGGCCGACCGGGGCCGAGCATCTCGATACCCTGCTGCTGGGCGACGGCTGCGAGCGTGGTGGGATCCGTCGGCCGGGTTCCGGCGCAGGCGGTGCTCAGGTCGCCGGCGAAGCGGTCGAAGCCGCCGGGTCGGCCGGGCGAGCCGGCTGAGGGGTCGACCCGCCGATCATCTGGTCCCAGGTCGGTCTGGTGACCGTCGTCGTGCCGGTCACCAGCTCGAGCACGCTGCGCCGGTCGGCCCGGGACCGCGCCGCCAGGACGGCCACGACAGCCAGAAGCAGCAGCACGGCCAGCCGGTCGGTCGCGGCCAGCACACCCACGGGCAGCCACCAGACGGCGTACCGCAGCAGAACCGATCGGACGGCGCGCGCCGGCTCCGGGGCGAGGAGGAACGTCACCTGCCCGAGCGTCGCGCGGTCGCGTCGCACCAGCGGCGCCAGCAGGGTGGTGACGGCCGTGGCCAGGACGACCAGCGGAACCGCCGACACCTCCACGCCCGCGAAGAAGAGCACGATCGCCGTCACCGACCCGCCCAGAAAAGCAATCAGCAGATCGGCCCCGTGGGCCAGAGCACGCCGGGCCAGACCGGGCTGCGCCAGATCCGGAACCCACTGCGGCTCCGGGGCCGGCAGCAGCCGCGAGGTCGCGAGCGCCAGCATCCCGCCGAGAACGGTTCCGGCCGTGTTGACGATCAGGTCTCCGACGTCCGCAACCCGGTACGGGCACGCGTACAGACCGAAGATCGCGGTGCCCTGCGTCGTCTCCACCAGCAACGAGACGCCCAGCCCGACCGCGGCGGTGGCGAGGGCGCCCCGGCGCCACCGGTAGCGCAGCAGAAGACCCAGCGGCACGAACAGCAGGACGTTGAGACCGATCTGCGCGACCGCCGCCGGCGTGGCCGCCAGGTCGACCAGCGGGTTCAGCGTCAGGAAATCGCCTGTACACGGCTTGGCGTTGTGCTCCGGCAGCGGAAACAGCGTGAACGCGATGAGCCCGCACAGGTAGAGCACTTCGGCTGCGGCCACCAACGCCGACCAGCCGCGGAGCTGACCGAAGCGGGCGTACTGGTGGTGGGTCCACGGAAGCGCCACCAGCGGCACCACCGCAGCGAAAAGCACCACCGCGACCACGGGATTGGTGAAACTCAGCATTCTGCCTCCTCATCAGAGCCGACGCGGTCCGCACCTCCGGGGCGGAAAGATCAGCCGGTCAGCAGGGCTCGGAGCGCACGCCAGCCCTGTCGGCGGGACGGCATGAACCAGGCGAAGAGGACAGCTCGCAGCAGCCAGGCGAGCCGGCCGGTCACCGGGACGCCGTACAGGTGCATGAATCCCTGCCCGCGGCCGAGACTTCCGGCCCGGCCCAGACCGGGATAGGTGAATCTGACCGGACCACGCCCCTTCAGGCCCCGGGCGATGTTCCGGCCGGCGACGGCGCCCTGCTTCAGAGCCCACAACGCGTTGGGCGGGCAGACGCCACCGGCGAACGGCCGGGGGACGGCCGCGTCGTCGCCTACCGCCCACACCCGCTCGGCACCCGGCACTCGCAGCCGGCGGTCGACGACGAGCCGTCCGTCCGGCCGGCGGTCGAGACCCTCCGTCCCGGGCAGGGCAACCGGCCGGCGGCCCACCGCGGTGACGACGAGCGCCGCCGGCACGGCCGATCCGTCGGCCAGGTGAACGCCGTCGGGAGTGACCGCGACGACCTTGGTGGAGGTGCGCACGGTCACGCCGGCCTCGCTCAGCCTCCTCCGCACATAGCGATCAAGCCGGGCGTAGCGCGGCATCAGTTCCGGGATGAGCACGTCACCGGACTGCATCAGCGTCACGCCCCCGCCCGCACGGCGTTCCCGGCCCCATCGCTCGGCGATCGCCGCGGCCGTCTCCACGCCCGCGAACCCGCCACCGACGACCACCACCGGACCGGCGCCGGCGGTCACCAGCGAAGACCGCTCCGCCAGTTGTCCCGGCGTCAGCCCGGCGCCGGGCAGATCCCGCCCCACCGCGCCGGCGGCCAGCACCAGGTGGTCGAACGCCAGCCACCGCTCCCGGCCGCCGGCGTCGGGCTCCACGCCGATCTGACGGTCGGCCAGCGCCACCAGGGTGACGCGGCCCTCGACCACCTCGGCGCCCGGACTGATCTCCGCGGTCGACGACTCGAGCAGACTGCGATCCAGCGTGCCGGCGATCACTTCACCGGTCCAGCCGTGAAAGGAGTGTCTGGCTCCCGGGGCGACGATCACGACCCGGACGTCGCCGCGCCCGATGGCCCGGCGCATCCGGCGGCGCAGCGCTCGATAGGCGGCGAAGGACGCGTACCCGCCGCCGACGATCACCACCGTCCGCTTCGCCTCCGCTCCCTGGGGCGGGCCCAGCAGGCGTTCGAGAAACACCTCGTCGACCGCCGCGGCCGGCCCGGCGATCGCATCGGTACGCCTGCGGTCGAAGCGTTTGTCGCCGTGCATGTAGACCCGGTAGAAGCCGAGCGTCCTGCCCAGTCGCTGCTCGACCGGGGAACGGAGATCACCGGCGTCGCCGACGAGCGCCACCGGCGCGACCTCGGTCGTACGGGTTATCGCGGCGAGCACGACCGGGACGGGCAACGGCCGCCCCGAGGTGAGGTGGTAGATCCCGCCCGGCTCGCCCCGCAGGCCGCAGAGAACCGCCTCCCGAGCCACCTGGTCGACCGGAACCAGGTCGAACGTGCCGTCGGAGGGCGCCAGCACCCGCACCGGCCCGGGAGGCAGATCCTCCCGGTCGTGGTACCGCTCCAGGGCGGCGGCCAAGCCGTAGAACCCACTGCGGGTCCCGCTGACGGCGTAGGTCCGGCTGTGCCCCACCACGATGCTGGGCCGCAGCACGGTCACCCGAATCCCCGCTGACGCGAAGCCCAGCACGGCCCGCTCGGCCTCAAGCTTGGACTCTTCATAGACGTTGTTCGCCGTCGCCGTCTCCACGGGCGCCGCCCGGATCTCGCCGGTCGCCTCGCCCACCACGTACGCCGTGCTCATGTAGTGGAAGGCCGTCGCCCGCAGCTGAGCCGCAAGACCGAGCAGGCGGACCGTGCCGTCGACGTTGACGCGTTCGATCAGGGCCCGATCTCGTTCGAGGAACCGCAGCGAGGCGGCGCAATGCCACACCTGATCGACCGAGCCGGCCCAGCCCGCGGCCACGTGCCCCAGATCCTGCGCCAGGTCGCCGTGGACGGCGTGGCACCGGGTCGCGATCGCCTCCCGGACGGGCGCCTCGGCCCCGTAGGCCCCGGCCGCTTCCCGCAGCGCCTCCTGAAGGCGACGCTGTGCGTCTTGATCGTCCGCCGCCCGCACCAGGCAGACGACCGGCGCGGCGGTCCGGGCCAGCAGTTCCAGCACCAGGGCCCGGCCGACGAAACCGGTGGCTCCGGTCACCAGATGCGCTCCCGTGCCCCGCGGCACACGATGATCGGCGTAATCCATCACAACTCCTCGGTGGACCAGGAGTCGAAATCCCCCTTGTTGCTGACAACGGGCCTGCGGACGCGAAGTTCACAGCGCGCCCGTTCGGCCTTGTGGCCGGTGTGATATCCAATGAGGACGCCATCGACGACAGTCACCGGGGGACGTCTTGAAGCGTTGGGGTGCCGCACTGGCGTGCGGTCTGATCATGGCCTTCGGGCTTTCCGGGGTCTCGTACGCCTCCGTGGAGGCCTCATGCGCGCCGCTGGTCGAGGGGCACTTCGGCGCGCTGCCGGCCGAGCAGACCGGCACGGCGACGCTGCAGCAGGGTGAGACCGGTTGCCACGCTGTGCGACTCACCGCCGGTGGGCATTTCATCCAGGTCGTCCGGCCCACCATCGCCGCCGCGTCGGAGCTGCGGGACACCTCCGGCGCGGTCGTCTGCACGGCGCCGGTCGGCTACCTGTGGCAGTGCGAGGTGCCGGCCACCGGCGACTACACCATTGAGGTCCGCAACCCGCGCTCGACGCCGCTGACCTACCAGGTCGCCGCCATCGCGCAGGACCCCGCGTCGTGCGCGCGGGCCGGCACGGCCTGGAACGCGCCGTCGACCGAGGTCGCCACCACCGCCGTCGAGGTGCACTGCTCGCTGTTCACCGGGCGTCCGGGTGAGCGGATCCTCGCCTTCACCCAGAGCGGCCGGGTCATCGTCCGCGACGCGGCCGGCGCGCAGATCTGCGACCTGCCCGCGCCGTGCACGCTGTCCGGCCGGGCGCCGTACCGGGCGATGGCCGCCGCCCAGCCGGGCTCGGCCACCGCCGAGGTGCAGGTACGGTCGGTGACCCCGGCCCGGGGCTGCCCGGTCGTCGGGCCGGGCCGCTTCGGCTCGGTCTCCGACCGGCTCGACGGCAACCGCTGCCGCACGCTGATCGTGCCGGCCGCCGGCACCTCCCTGCTGCACGCGCGCAGCGACACGAACAACGCCCGCAACCTCACCGTTCTGGACGCGGCCGGTGAGCCGGTCTGCGACCCCCTGGCCGAGACGTGCGACTTCGCCGCGCCGGGCCGCTACACCGTGATCGCCGACGGGCAGAACGGCATCATCGCCCGGGGTTCGTACGCCACCACGTTCATCCCGCTCCAGGGGGCCGGCTGCCGGCCCACGACGGCGCAGGGCGCCCACGCGGCCGAGCGCGGCGTCTTCCGGGCGGTCGGCCAGGTCGACTGCTACCAGTTCTCGGTTCCCGCCGGCACCCGCACGCAGATCCTGCTGCCGCCGTCGACCGGCATCCCGGGTCACCCGCAGACCCAGGTCTTCGACGCCAACGGCACCCTGGTCTGCACCGACACCGTGTGCGACCTGGCCGGCCAGTCGCCCTACCGCCTGCTGCTGACCGCCCCGCCCGACATGCCGACGGGCAAGTACGCGATCGGCGTCCAGCGGGAGGACCAGATCCGCGGTTGCCGGCCGTGGAAGCAGGACCTCACGGTGACGTTCGACGAGGACCATGTCTTCGCCTGCTTCACCTTCACGCCCACATCGTCGATCGACGTCTTCATGCAGGCGACCACGGCCAGCGGCATCATGCACGCCCGGGTGTACGGCCGTGGCGGTCTGCTCTGCGCGGAGGACCGCTACCCGGACTTCACGTGCGACACCCCCGCCGGCGAGCCGGCTACGCTGCTGATGCTGGCCGACCCGTGGGGCAGCGTCTACCGCGTCACCCGCATCGACCGGCAGTAAGCGGCGCCCGACATCGCCCGCAGACCCGTCCGCCGCCGGCCGGCAGACCGCCGGCGACGCACAAACGCCAGCCGGCGTGAAGAGGGCCGGCCGGCGCGAAGCTCGGTGTGGGTCAGGTGTCAGTGCCGGTGGGGCCCGCCCGGTCCGTGGCCTCCGCGACGCGGGTGCTTGACCTTGCCCGGCCAGCCTTTCTTCGGCGCCGGCTTCGCTTTGGGTGCTGGTTTCGCCTTCGGCGCCGGCTTCCCTTTGGCGGCCCGGGGCGGTGGTGCGGCCGCCGACCGGGGCGGCTTCCGGGCGGATGAGGCCGACGAGCCGGTCCGCTGGGCGGAGGCCGCGACCGGCCGCACCGTCAAGCTGGACGCGGCGGCCGACCTGGTCGCGGCCGTCGACGGGCTCCGCTCCGGCGGAGTGGTGACCGCCGGGGCGGACGGCACGGTGGCCGCGTCCGCCCGGGCCGGCTCGACCGGGCTGTCGCCGGCCCACCAGGCGCCGCCGCCGATGGCCAGACCGGCGACCACCCCGGCCGCGATCAGGACCGCTCGGCCGGTGCGCCGGGGCCGGACCGCGGCCAGCGTCACCGTGGGCGCGGACATGCTGCGCAGCAGCGAGGCCGACGGCAGGCCGGCGGCCTCGCCGAGCACTTCCGAGACCTCGATCGCGCTGGGCCGGTCGGCCGGTTTCTTGGCCAGGCAGCGCGCCACGAGCCGGGCCACGGCCGACGGCAGGCCGGGGATCGCCGGCAGCGGCGCCGGTTTCGCGTAGACGTGCGCCTTGACCATCTGGGTGACGGTCGACGCGTCCCACGGCATCCGGCCGGCCAGCGCGAGGTACATCATGAGGCCGAGGGCGTACACATCGGTCGCGGGCCGCACCGGGCCGCCCCGAACGCGCTCCGGCGCGAGGTAGGCGGGTGTGCCCACCAGCATGCCGCCGTCGCCGTCGGTCGCGCCGACCGTGGCCGAGATGCCGAAGTCGACCAGCTTCACGCCGGCGCTGGTCACCATGACGTTGGCCGGTTTCACGTCGCGGTGCACGATGCCGTCCCGGTGGGCCGCCGCGAGGGCCGCCCCGACCTGGGCGCCGACCAGGGTCGCCACCTTCCAGGGGAGCCGGCCCGCGGTGAGCATGTCGGCCAGGGTCCGGCCGTCGACGAACTCCATCACGACGTACGACAGCGTGCGCCCCTCGTCGATCAGCTCCCCGTAGTCGTGGACGGCGACGACGTTGGCGTGCCGCAGACGCGCCACCGCCCGCGCCTCGGTGCGGATGAGCCGCTGCTGCTCCGGGTCACCGGCCAGGTTGGCCGACAGCACTTTCACGGCCACTTGCCGGCCCAGAACGTCGTCGTCGGCGCGCCAGACCACGGCCATCCCGCCCCGGCCCAGCACTTCCTGAAGCCGGTAGCGCCCCGCGATCAGCTGCCCTCGATTCACGCCATGCCTGTTTCCTGGCGGGGCAGCGGCAAACCCACTTCGCAACTTCCGAACCAAAAAGAAATGTGCCGGGCCCGGGCCGCCGTGCCGGCCGCGATCCGCGTTCAAGCGAGGGGTAGCTGGCCGCCGCGACGGCCATCGTGGCGACCACGCCCGGCCCGGCGCCGGTGTTCAAGCAGCCGCCATCCGCAAGACGGCCAGGCGGCAGCCTCCCGAAACTTTCGGTTCCGAGCAGTGAGCTCTGGGACACCTTGCGTCGATGACGTCAGCCGGGCTCAGGCGATGGTGAAGGGGGTGCCGTCCACGTCGTACTCGCCGCGGAAGCCCCGGACGCGGATCGCGCCGGTCCCGTCGGTGCGCATCTCGGTCGGCGCCAGCCACCACTCCCCCTTGATCAAAGACTCCAGGGCGCCGTACGAGGGTTTGCGGCTGCCGTCGGCCCGGAGGAGCCCGACCGGCGCGCCCAGCCAGGCGCCGTTGTCGGTGATGCCCCAGTAGTTGATGGCGGCGACCGCCGGATGGGCGACCAGCGACCGGTAGTGCCGGACGATTTCATCGGCCTGCCGGGCCTCACCTTCCTCGGTGCTGGGCCAGGACGGGACTTGGTAGTCGTTCAGGTCCTCGATCTCTTGCGGCATCAGGTGACCGGAGACCAGCGTGCTCTCGGTCAGGTGCAGCGGCAGGCCGTACCGGGCGAAGCGGTCGAGCATCCGCCCCATGTACTCCTCGCCGCGATATCCCTGGTGCATGTGGGTCTGCAGCCCGATCGCGTCGATCCGTACACCCGCCTCGAGGACCCCCTCGATGAGGCATTCGTAGGCCGAGCTCAGGTCGAAGTCGTTGATCAGCAGGGTGGCGCCGGGGTTGGCCGCCCGCGCCTCGGAGAAAGCCAGCCGGACCATCGCGATCCGGCCCTTCGCCCAGGCCAGCGGGGTGATGGCGTTGTCGCCGTTGGCGAAGACCGGCATGATCACCGCTTCGTTGATCGCGTCCCACGTGTCGATCAGGCCGGCGAAGCCGCCCGCGAGCTCGCGGATCCGCTCCCGCAGCAGCCGTTCGGTCTCGGCGGCGGGCAACCCGAGGAGCCAATCGGGTTGCACCGTGTGCCACACCAGTGGGTGGCCCTTGACGGTCACGCCCCGCTCGGTGAGCCAGCGGGCGGTCGCGGTCAGGCGCGTACGGTCGGGGTGACCCCGCCGTGGCTCGTAGCCGCCCCAGTAGAAGGGCAGCGTCGCGGTGTTGAACAGGGTGGTGAACTCTTCGGCCAGCGTCTCGAGGTCGAGCCCGGCCGCCCCGCCGAAGCTCTCGACGCCGGCTGAGGAGTCACCGGGTCCGCCGACCAGCTCGACGAAGTCGAAGCCGATGTTGCCGAACGAGAAGGCGTGGCGCAGCTGCCGGACGGTGACGACCTGGTCGGGCCGTGGCCGGCCGGCGGCGTCGCGGACGATGACGGTCGTCTCGCCGATCCTGTGCTCGTACATCGGTCACCTCCGGAGAAACTTTTCGCGGTTCATTGCGAAACTGTCGTTCGGTCGGGAGCATAGGAGCGGCCGTACGGCACGGTCAAGACCGATAGATAGGGTGATGCGCATGCCCAGCGAGCCCGCCGACCGGTCCCGAGCGACGCTGGCCGAGGTCGCGTCGCTCGCGGGCGTCACGGTCTCCACCGTCTCCAAGGTCCTCAACGGGCGGGCCGGCGTCTCGGGCGAGACCCGGGCCCGCATCGAGGCCCTGCTGCAGGACCAGGATTACCGTCACCGCGCCGCCAAACGGCCGGCGGCGCCGCTGCTCGAGGTCCTCTGCTACGAGATCGACAGCCCGTTCGCGGGCGAGGTGCTGGCCGGCATCGAGCAGGCGGCCCGGCAGCGGCGGGTCGGCATGGTGCTGACCAGCGCCACCGAGCGCCAGCAGCCGTACGAGGAGTGGGTCGAGGACGTGGTCCGCCGCCAGCCGGTCGGCGTCGTGCTGGTCGCCGCGTCGCTGGACGAAACCGACCTGCAGCGGCTGCGCTCGCGCTCCATCCCGCTGGTCGCGATCGACCCGGCCGGCGATCCGGTCCCCGGTGTCCCGTCGGTCGGCTCGGCCGACTGGAACGGCGGCTTCCAGGCCACCCGCCATCTCATCGAGCTGGGCCACCGGCGCATCGGCATCATCACCGGCCCGCCCGACATGATGGCCTCGACCGCCCGCCTCTCCGGCTACCGGGCCGCCCTCGACGCGGCCGGCCTGCCGGTCGAGAACGAGCTGGTCCGCCCGGGCGAGTTCCACCACGCCGACGGCCTGGCCCAGGGCCTGCACCTGCTCGGGCTGCCCGATCGCCCGACCGCCATCTTCGCCTCCTCCGACGTGTACGCGCTGGGCGTCTACGAGGCGGCCCGCTCGGCCGGCCTGACCATCCCGGGTGATCTTTCCGTGGTCGGCTACGACGATCTGCACATCGCCCGCTGGGCCGGCCCGGCCATGACCACTGTGCGGGTGCCGCTGGCGGCCATGGCCGATCAGGCCGTCCAGCTGGTGCTGCAGCTCGCCGACGAGCCGGAGCTCGCCTTCAGCCGCATCGACATCGACACGTCCCTGGTCGTCCGGGCAAGCACTGCGGCGCCTGCAGCATCCGCCGCCGCACCCACCGCTGCCACTGCGCTCGCTGTTGCCGCGGCCGCTGCCGCCGCACCCGCTGCTGACGCGAAAGTTTCCAGGAAATAAAGAAAGCTTGACGCACAAGTTTCGCGCGTCCTAGTCTCGGCCGAGCACCGCCGAACGCCCCTTCTCCGCAGGTGAAGCCCTGCATCCCACGCCGATGACGCCTGCCTTCAGCGCGCCCCTCGTCGGCCAGAAACTTTCGCGCCGCTCCTAGTTCAGTGGAGGGTTCATGCGACTCCTGCCCCCGTCCCGTCTCCGGCCGCTCTCCGTCGCCGCCGTCGCCGCGCTCGCCGTCTCCGCCCTGGTGGCGTGTGGCGGCTCCGGCGACGACCAGGCCGGGAACGGCAGCGCCACCTCCGGCACCGTCAACTGGTGGGGCTGGACCCCGACCGACAACGCGACCGCCGAGACCTACATCAGCGCCTTCAACAAGCAGTTCCCGGACATCAAGGTCAACTACAAGCTGGTCAACATCTCGGACTGGGTCGCGGCGCTGCGGCCGGCCCTCGCCTCGGGCAAGGGCCCGGACGTGTTCGACATGCAGCCCGGGGCGTACGTCTCGCAGTTCAAGTCGTTCGCCGAGGACCAGACGGCCCTGGCCCAGGACGCGCTCGGCGCCGACTGGAAGACCAAACTCGCCCCGATCGGCATCAGCGGCCTGACCGCCGACAACAAGCTCACCGCGATGCCGGTGGGCTCCGTCTACGCCGGCATGCTGTGGGCCAACGCCGACATCTTCAAGAAGTACGACCTGACGCCGCCGAAGACCCTCGCCGAGTGGAAGAACGTCTGCGCCACGCTCAAGCAGAACAAGGTCGGCTGCTTCGTGCAGGGCGCCGCGCAGGAGGGCTTCGACCAGGACACGCTGCAGTCGATCGCCAACTCCGTCCAGCCCGGCCTGTGGACCAAGGTGTCGACCGGTGACGCCAAGTGGACCGACCCGGGCATCGTCAAGACCCTCGCCATCTGGAAGGACCTGTTCGACTCCGGGATCATGCAGGAGGGCGCGGTCGGCTACCAGCAGTACCCGGACGCCAACAATGACTTCCTGACCGGCAAGTACGCCATGGTCATGATGGGCACCTGGTACACGCAGTACGCGACGACCAAGGCGATGACCGCGGCCCTCGGCGCGGCCGGGGTCAGCGGGGCCAAGCCGTTCCCGATCGTCCCGGTCGCCTTCCCCGACGTGGCCGGGGCCGGCAACACCAGCGGGATGTACGGCGACGCCGACTTCGGCCTGGCCATCTCGACCAAGTCCAAGATGAAGCCGGCCGCCGAGACCTTCGTGAAGTGGATGACCACCTCCAAACAAGGCCAGCAGGCGATCGCCGACCAGCTGAACGACCTGCCCGCCCTCAAGGGCGTCGAGCCCGATTTCGGCAGCATCCAGCTGGTCGACCCGGCTGTTCAGAAAAACCCGGTGGAGAAGCTCATCGAGCAGGCCGGCGCGATCACCGAACCCCGTGAGGCGCTGCTCAACGCCGACGTGCAGAACGGCATCCTGGCCGCGGCGACCTCGGTGGCCACCGGCAAGGCGACCCCGCAGCAGGCGGCCGGCACGCTGCAGCAGGCGGCCGAGGCGGCCGGAGTGACCTTCAAATGACCAGCCTGACCGAGGCCCGGCCCACGGTCGCGCCGTCCGTGCCGGCCCGCAAGTCCGGGCTCAGGCGGCCACCCGGACTGCCGTGGATCCTGCCCGCGCTCGTGCTCAGCGTCGGCCTCATCTACTACGGGATCGGCTACACCGCGTACATCTCGACCTTGAACTGGGACGGCATCAGCCCGGACCCGCAGCACCTCGGCGCGCAGAACTACACCCGGGTCTTTCAGGACCCGGTGTTCTGGGCGGCGGTCCGGCACACAGTGGTGTTCTTCGTGGTCACCTTCGTCGTCCAGACGGCGCTCGGGCTGGTGCTGGCCGTGCTGATGCACGCCAAGCTGCGCCTGGCCGGGATCTACAAGGTGATCGTGTTCATCCCGGTCGTGCTGGCCCCGTCGATCATGGCGCCGGTCTTCCGGCACCTGTTCGCCCCCGACGGCGAGCTGAACTGGCTGCTCCAGCACGTCGGCCTGGGCTCGCTGGCCCAGCCCTGGATCGGCCAGACCAGCACCGCGCTGCCGGTGATCATGTTCATCACCATCTGGGAGTGGACCGGCGTCACGTTCGTCCTCTACTACGCGGCGATGACCCAGATCGATCCATCGGTGCTGGAGGCGGCCCGGATGGACGGCGCCGGCAATCTGCGCACCCTGGTCAGCATCATCTGGCCCGAGATGCGCGGCACCACGGTCGCGCTGGGCATCCTGGGCGCGATCGGCGCCCTCAAGACCTTCGACGTGCCGTACCTGGTGACCATCGGCGGCCCGAACAACGCGACCGAGTTCCTCGGCACCTACATCTACCGCCAGACGATCCCGCTCAACCACGTCGGGTACGGCGCCGCGCTCTCGATCATCCTGCTCGTGGTCGCGCTGATCATGGCGCTCGTCCTGCAGTACGCGGGGCGGGAACGGAAAGCGGGGTCCTGATGCTTTTCGAAGTGCGCACGAGAACCGGCCGGGTCCTGCTCCAGATCGTGGCGACGATCCTGATCCTGCCGTTCCTGTTCCCGCTGATCGTCATGGTCAAGGGCGCCTTCGCCGGCGAGGGAGCGGCCAAGAACTTCGGGGCGGTGCTACGGGTCCCCGGCTTCGCCCGGTTCTTCGGCAACAGCCTGATCATCGCGGCCGCCGTCATCGTGCTGGTCTACGTGGTCACGATGATGGCCGCGTTCGGCTTCTCCAAGCTGCACATCCGCGGCCGCGAGGTCTACTTCTGGCTGCTGCTGGCCTGCCTCACCCTGCCCGAGGTGGTGCTGCTGGCGCCGTTGTTCGTCACCGACACCAAGCTCGGCCTCTACGACACGTACTGGGCGGTGATCCTGCCCCTGGCGGCGCTGCAGGTGCCGTTCGCCGTGCTGCTGACCCGCAACTTCATCAACGGGCTGCCCAACGAGCTGTTCGAAGCGGCCCGGGTCGACGGGGCCAACTCGTGGCGCGGCTTCCGCTATCTCGTCATCCCGCTGACCCGGCCCATCGCGGCCGCGGTCATCATCTTCACCTTGGTCGCGGCCTGGAACGACTACCTCATGCCGCTGGTCTTCCTGCAGTCGCCCGACCTCCAGACGATCACCCTCGTCCCGCAGTTCTTCGTGGGCGAGTTCAGCAACGACCAGACCAAGATCCTGGCCGCGGCCGTCATCACCGCCATCCCCGAGGTCATCGCGTACCTCAGCCTGCAGCGTCTGTTCGAGCGCGGCCTCTCGGCCGGCGCCATCAAGTAAGGACACCTTCGTGCCATTGATCCAGGTGCACCTCGACCGCGAGGTGTTCGAGAAGTCCCACGAGGCCATCGGCGAGGCCATCCACGACGCGCAGATCGCCGCGCTCGGCATCCCGGCCGACGACCGCTTCCAGATCTTCCAGCCGCACGACGCCGGCGAGCTCAAGTTCGACCCCGGTTACAACAATGTGGACCGTCGCCGTCTGCTGGTGATTCGCGTGACCGCCGTCCACATGTATCCCGTCACCACGAAGCGGGCGTTCTTCGAGGCGGTGGTCGAACGGCTCGTACCGCTCGGCATCCGGGCCGAGGACGTGCTGATCAGCCTGACCGAGAACGGCTTCGAGGATTGGTACGCGGGCAAATGACGAACCACGACTCGGCCGCGCTCAGCGTGCTCTTCCTCGGCGGCACCGGCACCATCAGCGCCTCCTGCGTACGCCTCGCGCTGGCCACCGGCATGCGCGTCACCGTGGTCAACCGCGGCCGCAACAGCCGGCAACGAGTGCTCCCGGACGGGGTGGAGTCGCTGGTCGCCGACATCGCCGACCTGGAGCCGGCGCTCGGCGACCGCCGCTTCGACGCGGTGGTCAACTTCCTGTCGTACGACGAGGACGACGTCCGCCGCATGGTGGCTCTCTTCGGCCCCCGGACCCGGCAGTACGTGCACATCAGCTCCGGATCGATCTACGCCAAGCCGGTCCGCCAGGTACCGATCACCGAGTCCACCCCGGTCGGCCCCAACCCCCACCTCGACTACGCGACCGCCAAGTGGCGGGCCGAACGGGCGCTCCAGGACGCGTACGTCCAGACGGGCTTCCCGATGACGATCGTGCGCCCGTCGCACACCTACGACGACGCCAACCCGCCGCTGCCCGGTGGCTGGGCGGTGATCGACCGCCTGCTGCGCGGCGAGGAGATCCCGGTCCACGGCGACGGCACCTCGCTGTGGACGCTCACCCACGCCGAGGACTTCGCGCAGGGGCTCGTCGGGCTGCTGGGCAACCCGCGGGCCCTCGGTGAGACCTTCAACATCACCGGCTCCGACGTCTACACCTGGGACCAGATCTACACCATCGTGGCCGAGGCGCTCGGCGTCACCCCGCGGCTCGTGCACGTCGCCTCCGAGATGTACCCGCTGATCGCGCCGGACTGGTTCTGGTCGGGCGAGATGGTCGGCGACATCGGGCACAGCGCCGTCTTCGACACCACCAAGATCCGTACGTTCGTGCCCGGCTTCGCCCCCAGGCTGACCTTCCACCGGGCCGCCACCCGGATGGTGGCCTGGCGGCGGGACCACCCGGAGTCGACCCGCGGCGACGCCGGCGACGAGGCCGTGCTGGCCCGCATCGTCGGCGCCTACCATCGGGCCCGTGACGTCTTCCAGGCCGCATCATGACTGACCTCGGCCGCACCGGCCTGCGGGTCAGCGAGATCTGCGTCGGCACCAGCCCCCTGGCCAACATGCCCTTCCTGTACGGGTACGAGGTGCCCACGGATCGGGCCGTGGACACGGTCGACGCGGTCCTGGCCCACCCACTGATCAACTTCATCGACACGTCCAACGGCTACGGCGACGACGGCGCCGCCGAACGCCGGATCGGTGAGGCCCTGCGCCGCCGGGGCGGGCTGCCATCGGGCACGGTCCTGGCCACCAAGGTCGACCCGGACCCCCGTACCGGCGACTTCTCCGGGACCCGG
Organism: Actinoplanes sp. NPDC049598; assembly: GCF_040675435.1. NCBI lineage: Bacteria > Bacillati > Actinomycetota > Actinomycetes > Micromonosporales > Micromonosporaceae > Actinoplanes > Actinoplanes sp. NPDC049598. Next base: position 202,297 of record NZ_JBFAOX010000014.1, read on the forward strand.
GTGCGGCAGTCGCTGACCGAGAGCCTGGACCGGCTCGGCCTCGACCACATCGACCTGCTGCACCTGCACGACCCGGAGCGCATCTCCTTCGCCGAGGCGACCGCGCCCGGCGGCGCCGTCGAGGCCCTGGCCGATCTCAAACGCGAAGGACTTGTCTCCCACCTCGGCGTGGCCGGCGGCCCGGTCGCCCTCATGCGGCAATACCTGGACACCGGCGTCTTCGAGGTGGTGCTGACCCACAACCGGTACACGCTGCTCGACCGCTCGGCCGAGAACCTCTTCCGGACCGCCCACGAGCAGGGCTTCGGCGTGCTCAACGCGGCCCCCTACGGCGGCGGCATGCTGGCCAAGGGGCCGAAGGCACAGACGAGGTACGCGTATGGCGAGCGCGACGACGCCATCGCGCGGGCCGCCCAGGCCATGACGGCCGCGGCCGACCGGGCCGGCATCCCGCTGGCCGCCGCGGCGCTGCAGTTCTCCCTGCACGCCGCGTTCGTCGACTCGACGGTCGTCGGCGTCTCGTCGCCCCAGCGGGTGGCCGAGACCCTGGCCCTGGCCGAGATCGACATCCCGGACGACCTCTGGGCCGAGCTCGAGTCGTACGTGCCGCCGGCCGCCCTCTGGCTGGATCCGCCCAGTTGAGAGCTCCCTCTCCTCCGCGCCACACTGGAGCCGTGGCCCGGAGGAGAGGGCCGGCGAAAACCAGTGGCACGGCCGTCACCCGCCGTGCGACGGTGGTGGCCCGACCACGAACAGGAGTGACAATGCGAGCAGCTTCCACGCCCCGGACCCTGAACCGTCCTACCGTGGAGACCTGCTTTGGCATTGCTCAATCTCGGAATCGTCGCCCATGTTGACGCCGGCAAGACCAGCCTGACCGAGCGCCTGCTCTTCGAGGCGGGCGCGGTCGACCGGCCCGGCAGCGTCGACGCCGGCACCACCCGCACCGACTCGATGGAGCTCGAGCGCCGGCGCGGCATCACCATCCGGGCCGCCGTCACCTCGATCCGGCTCGGCGACCTCACCGTCAACCTGCTCGACACGCCCGGCCACCCCGATTTCATCGCGGAGGTCGAGCGCTCCCTGGCCGTGCTCGACGCCGCCGTCCTGGTGGTATCGGCCGTCGAGGGCGTGCAGCCGCAGACCGTCGCCATCTGGCGGGCGCTGCGCCGCATCGGCGTGCCGACGATGTTCTTCGTCAACAAGGTGGACCGCGCCGGAGCCGACGTCGACCGCGTCGTGACCCAGCTGCGGGAACGGCTCGCGGCCCGCCCGCTCGTGCTGACCACGGTCGGCGAGCCCGGCCGGGTGCGCTCCCTCGCCCTCGACGCCGAGCCGGTCGTGGAGACGGTGGCCGAAGTCGACGACGCCCTGGCCACGCGGTGGCTGACCGGTGAACCGGTCGGCGTGCGGCACGTCCGCCGGGCGGTCCGGCACGCGGTGCGCGGCAACCGGCTCTCCCTGGTCGCCTGCGGCTCGGCCATCACCGGGGCCGGTGTCCCGCAACTGCGGGCGATCCTGCAAGACCTGCTGCCCCGCGGCGGCCGGGGCGACGGCCCGCTGGCGGGCACGGTGTTCGCCGTCGACCGCGACGACCACGGCCGGCGGGCCTGGCTGCGGTTGTGGTCCGGGCAATTGCGCGTACGGGACCGGGTGCAGCTGGCCGGGGACCGGCCCCAGCGGATCACCCAGATCGCCGTCAGCGAGCCCGACGGGGTGCGGGTACGGCCGTCGGCGTCGGCCGGGCAGATCGCGGCCGTGCGCGGGCTGCCGGCCCGCATCGGCCAGCACGTCGGCGACCCGCCGCGGCGGCACCTCTACCGCTTCCCCCCGGCGACCCGGCAGGCGCTGGTCGAGGCGGTGGACCCGGCCCAGCGGCTGGCCCTGTTCGCCGGCCTGGCCGAGCTGGCCGACGAGGACCCGCTGGTCGACCTGCGGCTCGACGAGCACGAGGCGCAGGCGGTGATCCGCCTACACGGCGAGGTCCAGAAGGAGGTCATCGCCGCGCTGCTGGAACAGCGGTACGGCGTCCGGGCCCGGTTCTCGGGAACCCTGACCGCCTGCATCGAGCGGGTCGCCGGGACCGGCGCGGCCGAGGAGCGGATCAAGGAACGCGGCAACCCGTACCTGGCCGGCATCGGTCTGCGCATCGAGGCCGCCCCGGCCGGGCACGGCATCGAGGTCCGCCCCGGCATCGAGCCCGGCCGCCTGACGCCGGCCTTCGTCGCGGCCACCGAGGAGGGCGTCCGGGCCGCCCTGCGCCAGGGCCGCCACGGCTGGCCGGTCACCGACTGCGTGGTCACCATGACGTCCTCGCAGTACTGGCCGCGGCAGAGCCGGCCGCACCAGAAGTTCGACAAGTCGATCTCGAGCGTGGCCGCCGACTTCCGCAACCTGGCCCCGGTCGTGGTGGCCTCCGCGCTGGACCGGGCCGGCACCCGGGTCTGCCAGCCGATCGAACGCTTCGACGTGAACCTGCCCCGCGAGACGTTCGACGCGGTGGCCGCCCTCCTGGGCCGGCTCGGCGCGGTCCTCGACGACACCACCACGGCCGGCGGCTACCTGGAGGTCAGCGGCACCGTTCCGTCGTCCCGCGTCCCCGACGTGGTCGCCGCCCTGCCCGACCTCACCGGCGGCGAGGCCGTCCTGACCACCCACTTCGACCACTACGCGCCGGTCACCGCCGGCCACCCGCCCACGCTGCAGCGACGCGGCCCCGACCCGGCCGACCGCCAGGAGTGGTTCCGGGCCGTCCCGCGCTGAGGTACAGCCTGCTGTACCTGATATCGGCCAGCTACCAGGATCGATGCCACCGGCCGCGATCAATAGCGTTTTGCCTATGACAACGACGAAGAACCACCGCCGTCTGGCGGTCGCCCTGACCGCCGCCGCCGTGCTGGCCGGCGGCGTGGGAGTCGCCCACGCCGAGCCGCCCGCCACCGCCGCCGCGCAGCAGGTGGGCTGGGCCGGCATCGTCCGCGAGCCGGTCCGGATCGACTTCGGCCAGGGCTGGGTCACCCAGGCCGAGCTGACCTACCCGCGCGGGGCCAAGGGCCGCCTGCCGCTGGTCGTCATGCTGCACGGCAGCGGGCACAACGACATGAACCAGACGCTGCCCGAGGGCAAGGGCGCGACGTTCGTCCCGCTGGCCCAGGCCGCGTCCCGGGAGGGCTTCGCGACCCTGCGCTTCAACAAGCGGGGCGTGACCGGCGTCGGCCCGGTCGAGAGCACCGACCCCGCACAGCTCAACCCCAAGAACCCGTACGCCCGGATCCAGCGCGACGCCGCCGCGGCCATCCGATTCGGCGCCGCCTCCCCGCGCGTCGACGCCTCGAAGATCTTCCTGCTGGGCCACAGCGAGGGCACGAACGTGGCCGCCAACCTGGCCGCCGACCCGAAGGCGTACGGCATCCCCAAGCCGGCCGGCGTCATCGCGATGGGCGTCGTCGGGCAGGACATCAAGGAACTGCTGACCCTGCAGCTGTTCGGCCGGCTGCTGCTGCAGATGCACGACGAGTTCGACGTCGACGCCGACGGGCGGCTGACCGCCACCGAGGCGGCCGACGGCCTGATCGGGCAGCCCAAGGAGATCGCCGACCAGATCCGCCCGGTCCTGCTCGACGGCCGCAAGGTGAAGGCGAGCACCGACACCGACCACGACGGGCAGATCGCGATCGACGCCGAGGCCGGCCGGGTGCTGCGCCAGGCCACCGGCATCGACAACTACCCGGACGTCCCGGGCCTGGAGGACCTGCGGGACTACGTCGACGACATCGCCCGCTTCCCGACCGTGACCGAGGCCCTGCCCCGCTTCACCGGCCCCACCCTGCTGCTCAACGGCGAGAACGACCTGCAGACCCCGGCCCGGGTGGCGCTGACCGCCGACGCCGCCGTCGCCGCGGCCGGCAACAAGGACCACAAGATCATCATCTACCCGGGCATGGCCCACACCATGAACATCACCCGCAAGTTCGTCCCCGAGTTCGGCGACCCCGACCACCAGGTCGTCACCGACATCCGCGGCTGGCTCCGCTCCCACCGCTGACCGCGATTTGCCCGTCAATGAGTTCGGGCCCGGTTTTTCGACGCCGCGGGGTGTGCGGCGTTGGAAAACCGGGCCCGAACTCACTGGCCTCCCGGGGCAAATCGCCAGCGGAGCGAAGCGGAGCCAGCCAGCACAGCCTCAACTCGCAGCCACGCCTGCCGATGGGACACCCATGCCGCATCAGCGCCTCGACGACCTCGAGGCTGACTACTGGACTCGCCAGATCCGGGTGGGTTCGCTCATCGCCATGCTCGCCACGCTGCTGGGTGCGGCCGAGGTGTCGTACGCCTGGGAGGCGGACCGGCGCTGGTGGGCGGTGCCGCTGGTGGTGGCCGGTCTGGCCCAGGGCACCCTGGTGGGCCTGCCGTGGCGGCGGTGGGTGCGGCATCCCCGCGTACGCTCCGCTCTGATCCTGTGGTGGGTCGTCGAACTGCCTGTCCTGGCCGCGCTGGCCTACTTCGACCCGTACGGCGTCGTCTTCTATCTGCCGTACGCGATGTTGATCGTCATCCTGGCCACCGCGCTGTTCTCCGCTCGTGTCGTGGCCGGGCTGGGTGTGCTGGCCCTGGCCGGTTTCGGCGCGCTGCTGGGCGGGCACCCGGGCACCAGCACGGTGATGGTCATCGGGCTGGTGGCGGTGACAGCCTGCGTGGTGCTGATCAGCACGATCATCGCGCACAACCGCCGGCGGCTCGACGAGCGGCGGCGGGCGGCCGAACGGCGCACCGGGGCGCTGCTGCAGAACTCGCCCGAGGTGGTCGTCGCCATCGGGCCGGACGGCGGGGTCCGCTACGTCACGCCCTCGATCCGCACCGTTCTGGGCCACGCGCCCTCGGACGTGACGAGCACGCTGCTCGCCTCGCTGGCCCATCCCGACGACCTGCCCCGCCTGCGCAGCTGGATGGCGGCGCTGCGGGCCTCCGCCCCCGGCTCGACGGCCGAGCTCGAGATCCGGCTGCGCCGGGCCGACGGGTCGTGGGCCGTGCTGGACGCCATCGGCACCAACTGCCTGCACGACCGCGACCTGGAGGCGGTCGTGCTCAGCGTGCGCGACGTCGGCGCCCGCAAGGCCCTCGAGGAGCAGCTCAGCCGGCAGGCGTTCACCGACTCGCTGACCGGGCTGTCCAACCGGGCGCTGTTCCGCGACCGCCTGCAGCACGCCACCTCCCGCCGCGAGGCCGAGGTGACGGTCCTGCTCATCGACCTGGACGACTTCAAGGACGTCAACGACAACCTCGGGCACAGCGCCGGCGACGAGCTGCTCACCACGCTCGCGGCCCGGCTGCGGGAGAACGTCCGCCCCGGCGACACCCTGGCCCGCCTCGGCGGGGACGAGTTCGCCGTGCTCATCGACAACCTGGACGACCGCGACGCCGGCGTGCTGGCCGAGCGGCTGCTGCACGAGCTGCGCCAGCCGGTCCGGGTGGCCGGCCGCGACCTGCGCTGCACGGCCAGCATCGGGGTCGCCGACGGCCACGGCCTCACCGGCGACGAGCTGCTGCGCAACGCCGACCTGGCCATGTACGCGGCGAAACGGCTCAGCCGCAACGCGTACGCCCGGTTCGACGAGGCCATGTACGCCAGCGTGGTGAACGAGGCCCAACTGCGCCAGGACATGGAGCGGGGCCTGGCCGAGGACCAGTTCTTCGTCCTCTACCAGCCGGTCGTCGACATGCCCACGCAGCGCCTGACCGGCGTCGAGGCGCTGGCCCGCTGGCAGCACCCCGAGCACGGCCTGCTCGGCCCGCAGCACTTCATCGACAACGCCGAGGAGAGCGGCCTGATCGTCCCGCTGGGCCGGTGGGTGCTGCGCCAGGCCTGCCAGCAGCTGGCCGCGTGGGGCCGGCCCGGGCTGCGGATGAACGTCAACCTGTCGGCCCGCCAGTTCCAGTACGCGGGCCTCGTCGACGACGTCCGCGCGGCCATCACCGACGCCGGCATCGACCCCGGCTGCCTCACCCTCGAACTCACCGAGTCGGTGCTGCTGCAGGACATCGACGCCGCCGCCGAGATCCTGCAGTCCCTGCGCCGGCTCGGCGTCCGCCTGGCCATCGACGACTTCGGCACCGGCTATTCGTCGCTGAACTACCTCAAGCGCCTCCCCGTCGACATCCTCAAGATCGACCGGGCCTTCGTCACCCAGATCGCCACCGACCCCGAGGACAAAGCCCTGGTCGACGCGGTGGTCAGCCTGGGCCAGGCGCTGCAGATGAGCACGGTGGCCGAGGGCATCGAGACCGACGACCAGTGGGCCACCCTGCAGGACCTCGGCTGCGATTACGGCCAGGGCTTCCTCTTCGGCCGCCCGTCCGACCCGGCCGTCATCGAACGCCTGCTCACCGCCGGCGCGATCGCCCAGCCCGCCGCCTGATTCCCCGCCCAGCGCCACTCATTCCCTCAGCGCCACCCATTCCCGCAGCGCCGCTCCTTTCCGCAGGGCCACTCACTTCTGCAGCGCGACGAACCGCAGGCCCTTCGCCTTGAGGGCGGGAAGGACAACGCTGAGGGCCTTGTACGTCTGCGAGCGGTCGCCGCCGCCGTCGTGACACAGCAGGATCTGCCCCGGCTTGGCGGCCATCAGGCGGTGCTCGATCGCCGGGACGCCCGGACGGGACCAGTCCCGCGGGTCGACGGTCCAGTCCAGCGGGAGCAGCCCGGCCTGGGCGACCTCATGCAGCAGCTGCGGCGACCAGTCACCACCGGGCGAGCGGAACAGCGTCGGGGCGTACCCCGTAGTGCCCTGGATCTTGCCCTGCGCCTTGAGGATCTCCTTGCGCACCAGCGCCGCCGAGCGGCCCGCCAGTTTCGTGGGATGGCTCCAGGTGTGGTTGGCCAGCTGATGCCCGGCCCCGGTGACCATCTTGGCGACGGCCTCGTGCCCCAGCACCTGATTGCCGATCATGCAGAACACGGCCGGCACGTCGTACTGGTCGAGCAGCTTGAGAATCTTCGGCGTCCACACCGGGTGCGGCCCGTCATCGATGGTCAGCGCGATCGCGTCGGCCGGAAAGGCAGGCGCTCCGATCGCCTGCCGATACTGGGTGAGCGTGGAAATCGCCTTGTGCTGCGCTGGCGCCGGCGGCACGGCGACGGTCGTGGCCTCAGGCGTACGCGGCCTGGTCACGGCCGGCGAGGCAGGCGCAACCTGAGCCGGCTGGCCACCGGACCCGCTCGCCGCATGAACGGCGACGACCCCGCCCACCACAGCCACTCCCGCCACGCCGGACAGCCCGAGAAGCATCTGCCGCCGCGTCAGCCCGGCTCGCGCCGGCGCGCCGACCGGGGGTGCCGCGCTGGGAAGCAGCACGGTCGCTTCCCCGGGCTTCTCCGCCGCCGTCCCCACGGGCTTCTGGGCCCCCGCTGTCCCGGACGGCCCGGCGCCGATCGCCTCGCGCGCCGCGTTGACCGGCATGGCAACCGTGGCCTCACCCGAGACGGTCGAGGCCGAAATGGCCACCGTGGCGCCCTCCGGCACCGCAACAGTCGGCAGGGCCTCCGTGGCTCCCTCTGGCCGCGCAGCCGGCACGGCCACCGTGGCCTCCTCCGGCACCGCAGCAGTCGGCAGTGCCACCGTGGCGTCCTCCGGTACCGCAACAGTCGGTAGGGCCTCCGTGGCTCCCTGCGGCCGCCCAGCCGGCAAGGCCACCGCGCCCTCCGGCACCGCGACAGTCGGCAGCGCCTCCGTGGCTCCCTCCGACATTGCGACAGCCGGCCGGGCCTCCGTGCCTTCCTCCGGCCGCGCGGCCGGCATGGCTACCGTGGCTTCGTCCGGCTCGGTAGCCGTCGCCCCGTCCGCGTCGATCGCCGTCGCTTCGGCCCCGGCCGGTAGAGCCACCGTCGCCTCTTCCGAAGCCGCGACCGACGGCACCACCGTCGTTGATTCGTCCGGTTCATCCATTGGTGCGGTTGCGGTGGAAGCGCCGACGGGTTCGACCCGAGCAGTGGGCTCGTCAGCCGGCTCGGCTGGCGAGGCCGACTCGATCGGGGCGATGGGCTCGCCACCCGACCCAGCTGCCGGGACCGACTCGATCGGAGCAGTCGGCTCGTCGGCCGGTTGCGCCGCCTGGGCCGGCCCGATCGAGGCGGTGGGCTCGTCAGACGGCTCGGCCGCCGGCGCCGGCCCGATCGGAGCGGTCGGCTCGTCGGCCGGTTGCGCCGCCTGGGCCGGCCCGATCGGGGCGGTCGGCTCGCCACTCGACCCAGCTGCCGGGACCGACTCGATCGGAGCAGTCGGCTCGTCGGCCGGTTGCGCCGCCTGGGCCGGCTCAATCAGGGCGGTGGGCTCGTCAGACGGCTCGGCCGCCTGGACCGGCTCGATCGGCGCGGTGGGCTCGTCGGGCGGGAGCGGCTTGAGCGGGGCGGTGGGCTCGTCGGCCGGGGTGGTGGCCGGCTCGGCTGGGGTGGGTTCGACGGGCATCAGGCACCTCCGCTTCGGCGACGCGGTCCACGTGCCGGGCGGCCACCGGCGACGTAGATCATCTGCAGCGGGCGACGCTAGCACTCTTCGACGAACACCCCAACCAGGTCGATGGATGCCTAAACAGGCGCGCTTGGCGGGGCGGGCTAACGTGATCAAGTCAGCTGGAGAAGGGATCACCCGTGTCGAATGAGCCTCGGAAGAAGCGGCGCAAGTCGCCGCTCTGGGCGCGGATCTCGCTCTCGCTAGGTGCCACCTTGATGGCCGTCAGCATCGGCGTGACCGCGGTCGCCAAGACCGCGGAGCACAAGGTCAACGACGCGATCCCCGACCATCAACTGGCCGGCTCGGCCGCCGCCCCGGCCAAGCACGCCGAGATCAAGGGGGCCAAGAACATCCTGCTGGCCAGCCTCGACACCCGGCCCAGCTGGTCGGCGACGCACGAGGCGAGCCACACCGACTCGATCATCATCCTGCACGTCGCGGCCGACCATCAGCACGCGTACATGCTCTCCATCCCCCGCGACACCCTGGTCGACATCCCGAAGTACGACAACGGCAAGTACAGGACCAGCGAACACCACGACAAGATCAATTCAGCGTTCGCGTTCGGCAGCATGCAGCTCGACGGGGACGAGGCCATCACGCACGGCATGACGTTGCTCACCGAGACGATCGAGCGGCAGTTCGGCATCACGCCCGACGCCGAGGCAGTGGTCAACTACGCCGGCTTCACGCAGATCATGCAGATCCTCGGGAAGGTCTGCATGTACGTCGACGAGAACGTCACCTCGATCCACGTCGGCCACACCGCCGACGGCAAGCAGGCGGTGCCGTACGTCACCAACGGCGCCGGCATCATCCAGCACCACGTCCCCGGCGTCACGCCCAACAAGTACCTGGTCGGCAACCACTGCTTCACCCCGGCCGAGGCGCTCGACTTCGCCCGCCAGCGTGACCTGCTCGCCAAGAAGGACGGCGACTACGGCCGCCAGCGGCACCAGCAGCAGCTGCTCAAGGCCATCCTGAAGAGCACGGTGAGCGAGGGCCTGGACTCGCCGACCAAGTTGCCGAGCCTGCTCACCGCCGTCGGCCAGGCGATGACCGTCTTCCAGCAGGGCATCTCGCTGGAGGACTGGGCCTTCGGCATGAAGAACATCAACCCGGACGGCATCGTCACCCTGAAGACCAACGCCGGCCGCTTCGATCCCGTCCAGGCCCCGCGCGGCGTCGGCTCGGCCGAGGGTCTCACCGCGGACAGCCTCGCCATGTTCAAAGCCGCCAAGACCGACACGCTGGACGCCTTCGTGCAGACCCACCCCACCTGGATAGCCGGCTGAATACAACGAAGTGGAATCTCTCTTCAACTTGAGAATCCGGGTTCCACTTGGTTTGATCAAGGGGTGACAACCTCGCTGCGGCGTGACGCCGAACGCAACCGGCGCGTTCTGCTCGACACGGCGCGCGAGCTCATGGCCCGCGACGGGCTGTCCGTGTCGTACGAGGACATCGCCCGGGCCGCCGGCATGGGGATGGGCACGATCTACCGGCGGTTCCCGGACCGCCGGGACCTCGTGACCGCGCTGTTCAGCGAGCACGTCGACACGGTGGTCGGCTTCGCCGAGGAGGCGTCGGGCGACCCGGACGCGTTCGCGGGGCTGTGCCGGTTCCTCGAGCGGCAGCTCGAGCTGGAAGCGGCGAACCGGGGCCTCGGTGAGCTGCTGCGTGGCCACGGAGGCCCGTCGGAACTGGTCCGGCGGGCCCGCCTGCGCATGACCCCGCTGGTCGCCGGCCTGATCGGCCGGGCTGTCGCCGCCGGCCGGCTGCCGGCGGGGGTGACGCCGGGCGATTTCGTGGCCGTGCACGTCATGGTGGGCAGCGTTCTGGACGCCTCCCGGGAGATCGCGCCGGATCTGTGGCGGCGGGCGCTCGCGGTCGGGCTGGCCGGCCTGCGGCACGCGAGGCTGCCCGGCGACGCGCCCGGCGACGAGGTGGTCGAGCGGCTCTACAACGACGGCAAGTGAAAGAACGACGGCAAGCGAAAGAACGACGACGAGCGAAAGTTGGCGTACCGCATCATGTCTTTGCCACCGGAATTGGTCGACGTGCTCCGCTCGAGGGCGACCTGCTTCCTGACCACCCTCATGCCGGACGGATCGCCGCAGATCAGCCAGACCTGGGTGGACACGGACGGCGAGCACATCCTGATCAACACCGTCGAGACCCACCAGAAGACCCGCAACATCGGGCGGGACCAGCGGGTGGCCGTCGGCATCAGCGACCCGGCCCAGCCGTCGCGGTCCTGGGCCGCCCGCGGCAGCGTGGTCTCGGCGACCCCCGACGCCGGTGAGCACATCAACGCGCTGTCGCAGAAGTATCTCGGGCGTCCCTACCCCGGCTTCGGCGGCTCGGACCAGAAACGCGTTCTGCTCACCATCAAGGTCGACCGGCTGCACAGCCCGGGCCGGTGAGCGTTCACTGAAAACGAACGAGCTGCCAATCGGTTACGGGCCAGCCGGCACAACAATAGAATAGATAAGCCGTCCGGGTAGAATTTCGCCCGGGCGGCTTCGTCGTACAAACGCCCCACTCGGGACCGGGTCACCGGGTGCGGATGGCGGCCGTCGATACCTTAACCCCAGCTCAAACCTTCCGTAGTGATCAATTCACCCATTTAGATGATAGGAATCGGCATCGAGCTCGGCCGATTCACCGGATAGATGCCGGGCACGATTTCGGCCTTGGCCACGCATGCGCCGCCCTTTACAGTGAATGCCTTCCGCACCGACCGGACATTGCCGCATCATCAAAAAAACAAGGATGCTCATGGTCGCCATTCCTTATCTCACGGCCGCGGCCGCGGTGCTGGGCGCGATCCTGTTCGTGGTCTGGGCCGCCCGGCGCTTCGGCTCCCGGTCGAGCGGGCCGCGCGTCCCCGCCGCCGAGTCCCGTTCCGCGCCCGCCGAGACCCTGTCCGCGCTCGCCGACACCCAGTCCGCGCTGGCCTCGGCCCGGGCCGAGATCGACCAGCTCACCGAGCAGCTCCGGCAGGCCCGCACGCGGATCACGGAGAGCGCTCGGACGCCGGCGACCGACGACCGGCACGTCGAGGTCTTCGTCAACCTGTCCCGGCGGCTGCAGTCGCTGGTGCACCGGGAGATCAAACTGCTCGACGGGCTCGAGAACGAGGTCGAGGATCCCGACCTTCTCAAGGGCCTCTTCCAGGTCGACCACCTGGCGACCCGGATCCGGCGGCACGCGGAGAACCTGGCGGTGCTGGGCGGCTCGGTGTCGCGCCGGCAGTGGAGCCGGCCGGTCGCGCTGACCGAGGTGCTGCGGTCCGCGGTGGCCGAGGTCGAGCATTACTCCCGGGTCAAGCTGGTGCCGCCGATCGAGGGCACCCTGCCCGGGCACGCCGTGGCCAGCGTCATCCACCTGATCGCCGAGCTGATCGAGAACGCGACGATGTTCGCGCCGCCGCACACCCAGGTGCTGCTGCGCGCGCAGCCGGTCGCGGCCGGGATGGCCATCGAGGTCGAGGACCGCGGGCTCGGCCTGCAGCGCGCCGACCTCGAGCGGGTCAACCAGCTGCTGCTCAACCCCGACGACACCAACCTCGACGACCTGCTGCGGGACGGGCGGATCGGGCTGTACGTGGTCTCGATGATCGCCCGGCAGCACAGCATCGTCGTGCAGCTGCAGACCAACATCTACGGCGGTACGCAGGCCGTGATCATCCTGCCGCCGCTGCTGCTCGGCTCGGCGATCGAGTCCGCACCGGCCGCGCCGCTCCCGCAGAGCCTGCCCGCGCCGGAGGAGCGGCTCGAGGTCGCGCCGCGGCCCCCGCTCGAGCGCCGCGTCCCGCAGCAAAGCCGGTTCCCCGCGCGGGAACACCAGAGCCCGTTCCCCGTACGGGAGCACCAGAGCCCGTTCCCCGAGCGGGAACAGCGGAGCCGATTCCTCGAGCGGGAAAGGCCGGTCCGGGCGCCGGGTCGCGCCGAGGAACCCACCGAGATCACCCGGCCGGTCGTCGCGCCGACGGCCGCGGAGACCGTGCTGCTACCGCGCGCGGGGCGGGAGAACGTCGAGCTCGGGCCGATCGCCGTCGCGACCGTTCCCGATCAGCCGGCAGGAGCCACGCCGTCGCGGCCCCCGCTCCCCCGCCGCCGCCGGCAGACCCACATGGCCCCGCAACTGCAGCTCGGACCGCCGGACCCGGTGACGGATCCGGCCGGTGAGCACCACCCGGGCCTGATGGCGTCGTTCATGAGCGGCGTCTCGCAAGCCGAGGCGGACGTGCCCGGCCCCGATCGTCTTGGCTGACCAGCGGCTCCCGACCCAGAAAGGCACGGCTTCGATGTCGCGCACCGATTCCACCCGTACGTCCCAGGACCTGGTCTGGTTGTTGTCCGGCCTGATCGACCGGGTGCCGGACACGAAGAGCGCGCTGCTCCTGTCCTCCGATGGGCTGCGCAAGGCCGCTCACGGGCTCGACGACGACGGCGCGGATCACCTGGCCGCGGTCGCGTCGGGGTTGTTCTCGCTGGCCCGCAGCGCCGGCACCCGGTTCGACGGCAGCGACGGCGTCCGGCAGGTGGTGGCCGAGCTGGAGGAGTCGTTGTTGTTCGTCTCGGCGGCCGGTTCCGGGGCGGTGCTGGCGGTGATGGCCGGGAAGGCGGCCGATCCGGGGGTGCTCGGCTACGAGATGGCCCAGCTGGTCAAGAGCGTCCGGCCCTACCTGTCGACGCCGGCCCGGCATCAGCCCGAGTTCCTGGATGTACGCGGACGGTGAGCGTCCTGGACACCGACGAGCACTGGTTCGACGACGCCGCGGGACGGCTCATCCGGCCGTACACCGTCAGCAACGGCCGGACCGAGCCGACCACCCGGATGGAGCTGCTGTCGATGGTGATCGCCACCGGCCGCCCGCCGCACGGTCAGCTCGGACCGGAGCACGCTCAGGCGCTGGGGCTCTGCGGCAGCGTCACCACGGTGGCCGAGGTCGCGGCGCGGCTTCGGCTGCCCGCGGTCGTCACCAAGATCGTGCTTTCCGACCTGGTGGACTGGGGCGTGGTGGACACCCGTGCCCCCGACCCGATGGCCGACTCCACCAACCTGGCGGTATTGGAGACCATCCTCAATGCTCTTGAACGACGGATCTGACGGGTTCCCGTCCGCGCTCAAGCTCCTCATAGCGGGCGGGTTCGGCGTGGGGAAGACGACGTTCGTCGGCGCGGTCAGCGAGATCGAGCCGCTGCACACCGAGGAGCTGCTCACCACCGCGAGCGTGGGCACGGACCGGCTGACCGGCGTCGAGGGCAAGTCCACGACCACGGTGGCGATGGATTTCGGCCGGATCACAATCAGCCGGGATCACGTGCTCTACCTGTTCGGCACTCCCGGGCAGGAGCGCTTCTGGTTCATGTGGGACGAGTTGTCCAGCGGCGCGATGGGCGCGGTCGTGCTGGCCGACACCCGCCGGCTGGAGGACTGCTTCCCGGCCGTCGACTTCTTCGAGTCGCGCGGGATCGGCTTCCTGGTCGCGGTCAACGAGTTCGACCGGTCCTGCCGGTACGAGTCGGACGACGTCCGCAGCGCTCTCGACCTGAAGCCGGACACCCCGATCGCCCTGTGCGACGCGCGTGATCAGCGGTCCGCCACCGGCGTGCTCATCAACCTCATGCAGCACCTGCTCGCCCAGCAAGCCCGTCGATGACCGAACGGAGCCCCGGCATGATCTACGACCTGTCCGGACACCATCCCCTCACCCCGGCGGATCCGGAGGTGCCCGTACGCATGCGCCGGCTGACCGAGCTCGGGCTGGGTCGCGACGCGGACCCGCACCTCGACGAGTTCGCGCGCCGGGCCGGCGACATCACGAGGGCGCCGCTGGCGATGGTGAACTTCATCCAGGAGGACCGTCAGTACCTGGGCGGCTTGTACACCGGCAGCACCATCCCGGCGCCGTTGCGCGCCGGCCTGGCCGGTCGCACCTTCTCGCGCGAGCACGGGTACTGCCCGCATGTCGTGGTCCGGCGTAAGGCGCTGGTGCTCGACGATGTCTGCGACTATCCCCGGTTCGCCGGCAACCCGGTCGTGGACGAGATCGGCATCCGGTCCTACCTGGGGGCTCCGCTGATCGACCGGACCGGCGTGGCGCTCGGCACGGTGTGCGTGGTCGACGTCGAACCACGGCCCTGGGGCCGGCCCGGCCTGGAGACGATCAAGGCGCTCGCGGCGGAGCTGGTCGCTCAGATCCATGCCCGTGAGGGTGAGGTCTGAGCCGGCATCGCCGCCTTTATCACTTTTTCGGGGCAGAACCTCGGCCACAGCCGACAGCGCCGCCTTCGCCAGCGCACGCCCGCCGGTCCGCATACATCGCGAAAAGGGGCGTTCACCCGCGGTCGGCCGGCGACGCCACCGCAGCAGGCCAGCCCCGGCGTCGCCGCACCGGCCAAGGACATCAACCAAGATCATCACTCAGGGTGAGCGAGCGACCCCGTTGAGGAACGGAAGCCCTCGCTGTAGAGTTCGGTCGGGAATAGAGAAGACCGAACGCACGAGACCCTAAACGGCCGGTTCATGCATCGGATGGCCGCCCGCCGCAACCATTCCCCCTCATTCGGCCGGGCAGCGTCAGCACCGGCCCGCGATATTCGATCCGGCGAGGCGCTTCGTCGTGCCCGCCGGCGAATATCGAATCCCCGAGGAGCGGATGATGGATACCAGAGCCTGCACTCCGGATGCCGTTTTCCCGACAGCGGCAAAGGACCGGCCGGAGCCGTCATCAGTGAATACGATGCTGCTCTTCCTGCGCGCGTACGCCCAGAATTTCCTCAATTCCCGGGTGATGGACGAGCGCCGCTCCCTGCCACCGGCGATGATCGCGGATTTCGCCGAGGCGGGCCTTCTCGGCCTGCAGATTCCCCGGGCCCTGGGTGGACAGGACCTGTCGCACACCGACATGAACAAGGTCTTCACCCAACTCGGCGCCATCGACGCCAATCTCGCCATCTTCTGCGCGGTCCACAACACCCTCGGCGCGGCGCCGATCGCGCTCTCCGCGACCGACGAGGTCAAGCGGCACGTGCTGCCCCGCCTGGCCTCGGGACAAGCCCTGACCACCAGCGCGATCAGCGAACCGGGTATCGGCTCCCACGTCCGGGGCATGACCACCGGCGCCACCCGGAACCCGGACGGCTCGTACACGATCAACGGCGCCAAGAAATGGATTTCGCTGGGCGGCGACGCGCGCTACGTCAATATCTTCGCCGCACTCCGCGATGAGCGCGGCCGCCCGCTGGGCATCACCGGATTCATGGTGGACAGCCGCACTCCCGGTTTCGGAATCGGTCCGGAAATGCTCACCCTGGGCCTGCGCGCGGTGCCCCAGTACGACCTTCATTTCAACAATCTGCGGGTGGGCCCCTCGGCTCTTCTCGGTGCCGAGGGAAACGGCCTGGCGACCGCCAAAGCGGCCTTCATGGGCGGCCGGGCGGTTCTGGCCTCGATGGCGACCGGCGCCGCCATGCGCTCTCTGGAACTGGCCCGCAGATTTGCGAACGGCCGCGAGATCGCCACCGGTTCGCTGGCCGAGAACGGTCGCATCCGGGAGATTCTGGCCGAGGCCGGCGCCGCTATCCAAGCGGTGGAAACACTGACTTCCCGCATAGCGACCTGGCGGGACACCGGCCAGGAGGTGCCCGAGGCCTGGTATTTCTGCGCGAAGATCCTGGGCTGCGAGCTGGGCTGGAACGCCATCGACACGGCCCTGCAGGTGCTGGGCGCCCGGGGCTTCCTCGACACCAACACCGTGGGCCAGCACTTCCGCGATTACCGGCTGTTCCGGATCTTCGAGGGCTCGACCGAGGCGATCACGGTGTACCTGGGCACCACGCTGGTCCGGCACCCGGACCGGTTCGCCAAGCTCGTCCGCCAGGCGCGCCCGACCGCGCCGGTGCTCCGGCTGATCGACCAGGTCGCCGAGATCGGCGCCGATCGTCCCGACGACGCCGCCGCCCAGCACATCCACGCCGCCGTCGTCGGCGACCTGGTGTGCTGGACCCTGCTGACCATGGTCACGAGCGAAGTCGCTCATCGCTCGGCCATGCACGCCTACACCGCCTCCTGGGCCGAGCACCAGCTGGAGCAACGACTCCGCCGGGCCCACGGCCCCCACCGGGAGCTGCCCACCCGGGCCGAGTTCGACGACCACGTCGCCGGCTACGCCCACCTCATCGGCGACGTCGACCAGCGCCGCTGGCCCGCCGAGGAGTGGTGCTCAGACCCGCTGCTCCGCTGAGCCGGCGGCGGCCCGGCGCCTGAGGGACGCCGGGCCGCCGATCGATCAGCGCAGCCCGAAGGCGCGGGTGATCTCCTGCCGCACGGTGTTGCCGGCGCTGTCGCGGGCCGAGACCCGCAGCGACACGTAGGCCGCCGACCGCGGCGCCTTCAGGGCGGCGCCCACATGCCAGGTGCGGCCGTCGTCGTACGAGACCTCGACCTCGACCCGGCCGGCCGTCGCCGTCACCCCCGGCAACTGATGCGGGGTCACGGCCACCTTGGCGGTGCGGGCGGCCCGGCCCGCCTCGTCCAGCGGAACGTCGTAGTCGAGCTGGAGGAGAGGGAGGGTCGCCGAGCCCGCGGCGGACGTGAAGACCCATTCGGTACGGGTGTGCGTCGAGTACGTGCCCGCCCAGTCGCCGCGATCGTTGTCGGCCACCAGCCGGTACCGCTGCGCGGTGGCGGGCAGTTCGTAGGCGTTCATGTACTCGAAGTCGTCCTCGCCGATCACCTTGTCGCCCAGGTAGAGGGTCGCGTGGTTGGCGACGTCGAGGTTGTACACGCTCGATCCGATGTACCCCGCGCCGCTCGCGCCCCAGCCGGGCACCGGCACGTGCATCGCGTCCTGCTCCCGCTGGGGCAGGAAGTCGGGCGCCCCCATGCGCGGGCGCAGGATCGGGCCGAACCAGCT
Organism: Actinoplanes sp. NPDC049598; assembly: GCF_040675435.1. Lineage (NCBI taxonomy): Bacteria > Bacillati > Actinomycetota > Actinomycetes > Micromonosporales > Micromonosporaceae > Actinoplanes > Actinoplanes sp. NPDC049598. The sequence goes on from NZ_JBFAOX010000014.1 coordinate 219,733, forward strand.
CGTCCGGCCGGTGTGCCCGGCCCGGTAGGTGGCCGGCTCGATGGGGCGCTGGACCATCTCCCCCGGCAGGGACGCCTCGTCGCGCCAGGCCGTGCCCGCCGTCACCCAGTCGGTGCGGGTGCCCTGCGCCGGCGCCGGCGTCGGGTTGATCCCGGTCCAGTTGCCGCGCCACAGGTCGCTGCGGAACTCCAGCGCCTTGGCCGGCCGGTCGTGGCGGAAGGCGACCTGCACGCGGGCCAGGTCGGCCGGGCCGGACCGGAACGACGGGTCGGCCGGCACGGCGCCGGTCCAATGGTGCACGACGTCGTAGAGGTAGCCGGTCCGCGGGTTGGAGGTGACGCCGATCGTCGTCGGGCGGCGTTGCGCGGCGGCGAGCAAGGCCCCGCCTTCGTCGGCGCCGAGGGTGGCCACGGTGACCGGGGCCGGCACGTCGGGACCGAACGGGTTCTCGACAGGCCACGGCGCGAGCCGGCCCACCCCGTCGTTGACGACCAGCAGCACCTTGACGCCGGCCTTGGCGGCGACGGCGGCCTGCCCGGCGATGTCACCGGTGTTCCGGACGATCTGAGCCGCGCCCCGCCGGGGCGACGTGCTCACCGGCAGGGTGTAGCGGCCCTGCGGCAGCGGCGGCGTGGACCGTTCGACCCGGACGTCCTGGCCGGTCACGGTCAGCGCCGGCTGCTCGAGCCGGGTCCGCACGCCGAACTCGAACTCGCCGTCGGTGGCCTTGCGGCCCGTGGGCAGGGCCCAGACGCTGTCGTACGTCTCGTCGATCAGCGAGCTGGTCTGCAGGGAGTTGTCGCCCCACCCGCGGTGGACGTCGACCCGCACCTCGCCGCGAGCGGTCTCCTGCGGCACCCGCACGGTGACCGGCCGGGCCTGACGGGCGTCGAGCACCACCGTGCGGTCGCGGTCGAGCTGCACGTCGTTGAAGGCGAGCAGCGCCCACCCCTTGGAGCGCGGGCCGTGCGTGCCGCGGACGTCGGCCTGCGACACCCCCGAGTACGAGCCGACCGGCAGCCGCACGGTGGTCCGGCCCTGGTCGTCGAGCTCGAGGAATCCGGAGACGCCGGCCCGGTCCAGGAACTGAACGAAGCGGCCCGCGGCCGGCCGGCCGTCCCGGTCCTTGACGACCACGGTCAGGTCGTGGCGCTCACCCTCCCGGCCCGCGCCGATGAGCGTACGGGCCAGAACCGCCCCGGAGGGGCCGGAGGCGGTGAGCAGGCCGCTGAGCTTGCTGTCGACCGGCACCAGCGGCGGCTTCACGGTCAGGGCGGCGGTCGCCGTTCCATGGGCGGGCACGGTGACCGTGTCCCGGTCGAGCGTGAACGCCCCGGCCGGCGCGGCGATGTCCACCGCGAGCTTGAGGCTGACCGGCGCGTCCCCGTCGTTGCTGTAGGAGATGGTCTCGGTCTTGCTCGCCGGTTCGGTTCCCCAGGTGTAGAAGCCCGAGTACGCGGTGACGGTCGCGAGGACCGAGGCGTGCGCGGCGGCGTAGGCGTCCACCCGGCCGGCTCCGGCCTGATACGGGGTGTACTCCGGGGTGGCGTGGGCCGAGCCCACCAGCGCCTGCTTGATCTGCTGCCCGTTCCAGTCCGGGTGCGCGGCGGCGACCAGCGCGGCGGCGCCGGTGACGTGCGGCGTGGCCATCGAGGTGCCGCTCATCACTTGGTACGAACCCTCACCGGGCGCCCAGTGCGAGCGGGCGGCCAGGATGTCGACACCCGGCCCGGTGATCTCGGGCTTGAGGCCGGCGTCGACGTTACGGGGGCCCTGGCTCGAGAAGCTCGCCAGGTGGTCCTCCGCGTCGACGGCGCCGACGGTCAGGGCCGAGTCGGCGTTGCCGGGCGAGCCGATGGCGGCCGGGCCGCTGTTGCCGGCGGCGATCACGAACAGCGCCCCGGTCTCCGCGCTCAGCTCGTTCACGGCCGTGCTCACCGGGTCGTGGGCGTCGCCGCCCTGGTAGCCGAGGCTCATGTTGATGACGCGGCTGTGCTGCTCGCGGGCCGCCCACTCCATGCCGGCGATGATCCACGACTCCTGACCGCTGTTGTCGCGGTCGAGGACCTTGCCGATGTGCAGGCGGGCGCCGGCGGCGACGCCCTTCTCGGCGCCGTCCGAGGCGGCCCCGGTGCCCGCGATGGTGGAGGCGACGTGCGTGCCGTGCCCGAAGTAGTCGGTCACGTCCTCGTCCGGGACGAACGACGCCGACGCCTCGACCTGCCCCGCGAAGTCGGGGTGCTCGATGTCGAGGCCGCTGTCGAGGACGGCCACGTCGACGCCCTTGCCCTCGTCGCCCTCCGACCACAGCCGGGGTGCGCCGATCTGCGCGGTCGACTGGGCGAGGTCGCCGTGCATCTTGCCGTCGAGCCAGACGTGCTCGACGGGGGCGCCGGTCAGGGTGGTCCAGAACCGGCCGGCGGCGGTGCGGTCGCGGTCGACCGCGGCGCCGTCGAGGCTTTCGAGCGTACGGGTGACGGTCGCGCCCGGCAGCGGGGCCCGCCGGGCCAGGCTCGCCCGGTCCTTGTACTTGACGATCAGGGGGAGGTTGCGGGTACGCGCGTCGTCGTAGCCGTCGGCGATGAGGCCGGTGACGTTGAACAGCCGCTTGTCGAGCAGACCCTTGACGACGTACGGCATGGCGTCGTCGGGGTAGATGTAGGTGGAGCCGTTCTCGGTCCGCCGCGTGTAGCTGACGGCAGCACCTTCCGGGCCCTCGACCCGCACGGTCGACGACCCCATCGTGACCCGATCGCCGGTGATCAGGGTGACGGTGCGGACGGTTTCCGGCGGAACGGCGCCGCCCTCGCTCGCGCCGGCCGGCGGCGCGAACGCCGCGGTGCCGATGAGCGCGACGGCGAGGACGGCCCCGAGGCGTCCGGGGCGCTGGTCACGGAGAGACAAAGCTCATCCCCTTCGATCAAACGATGATCGATGATCATGGCTCCCCGGCCCGCCGGCTTTGACGATCGAACTTGGCGGATATGCGCCATGTCGCCTTCGCGCCAACGCCGGCATCGCGACCAATCCCGGGGCGGCTCATCACAAGTTTTCCGGGCCGTTTTGTTCACATGCCGGAAGTGTGAGCCCCGGCCGCCTTCTTGATCCCTCGCGACATCCTGCCGTAATGTGCGTTGTTAACGTTCACTTCGATAAATGTCGATCGCTGAATCAGCCCCCGGATGCGTTGGAGTCCCCATGTCCTCATCCTTGAGCCGCCGTCGTCTGCTGCAGGCCTTCGGCGTCGGTGTGGCCTCCGCCGCCGGCGGGGCCGGTCTCCTGCGGCCCGGAGCAGCCGCCGCGGCGGTCCCGCCCGCCCGGCCGGACCTCGGCGTGTCGGCGTACCCGTTCGACCTGGGCCAGGTCCGGCTGACGGCGGGCCGGTTCATGGACAACCAGACCCGCACGCTCAACTACCTGCGCTTCGTCGACGTCAACCGCCTGCTGTACGTGTTCCGGGCCAACCACCGGCTCTCCACCAACGGCGCCACGGCCAACGGCGGCTGGGACGCCCCGAACTTCCCGTTCCGCAGTCACATGCAGGGCCACTTCCTGACCGCCTGGGCCCAGGCGTACGCGGTGCTCGGCGACACCACCTGCCGCGACAAGGCGCTGACCATGGTCGCCGAGCTGGCCAAGTGCCAGGCCAACAACGGCGCCGCGGGATTCTCGGCGGGCTACCTCTCCGGGTTCCCCGAGTCCGACTTCACCGCCCTCGAGGCGCGGACGCTGTCCAACGGCAACGTGCCGTACTACGCCGTCCACAAGACCCTCGCCGGGCTGCTCGACGTGTGGCGGCACATCGGCAGCACCCAGGCCCGCGACGTGCTGCTCGCCCTGGCCGGGTGGGTCGACACCCGCACCGCCCGGCTCAGCTCCGCCCAGATGCAGGCCATGCTGGGCACCGAGTTCGGCGGGATGAACGAGGTGCTGGCCGACCTCTACCAGATGACCGGCACCGCGCGGTGGCTGACCGCGGCGCAACGCTTCGACCACGCGGCGGTGTTCAACCCGCTCGCGTCGAACTCCGACCAGCTCAACGGCCTGCACGCCAACACGCAGGTGCCCAAGTGGATCGGCGCGGCCCGCGAGTACAAGGCGACCGGGACGAGCCGCTACCGCGACATCGCGGCCAACGCCTGGAGCATCACCACGAGCGCGCACACGTACGTCATCGGCGGCAACAGCCAGGCCGAGCACTTCCGGCCGCCGAACGCCATCGCCGGGTACCTCACCAACGACACCTGCGAGCACTGCAACACGTACAACATGCTCAAGCTGACCCGCGAGCTGTGGTTGCTCGACCCGAACCGGGCCGACTACTTCGACTTCTACGAGCGGGCGCTGCTCAACCACGTGATCGGCGCGCAGAACCCGGCCGACAGCCATGGCCACGTCACGTACTTCACCCCGCTGCGGCCCGGTGGGCGCCGGGGTGTCGGGCCGGCCTGGGGCGGCGGCACCTGGTCCACCGACTACAACAGCTTCTGGTGCTGCCAGGGCACCGGGATCGAGATCAACACCAAGCTGATGGACTCGATCTACTTCTCCAACGGCACCACGCTGACGGTGAATCTGTACGTCCCCTCGACGCTCTCCTGGACCCAGCGCGGGATCACCGTCACCCAGACCACGGCCTACCCGGCCGGCGACACCACCACGCTGACCCTGTCCGGCTCGATGAGCGGCTCGTGGAGCATCCGGCTGCGCATCCCGTCCTGGACCGCCGACTCGGTGATCAGCGTCAACGGCGCCGTGCAGACCGTGACCGCGACCCCGGGCAGCTACGCGACCCTGACCCGCACCTGGGCGGCCGGCGACACCGTGACGCTGCGCCTGCCGATGCGCGTGATCCTGAGGGCGGCCAACGACAACGCCAACCTCCAGGCCGTGACGTACGGACCCACGGTGCTGTGCGGCAACTACGGCAACACCGCCCTGTCGGCGGCGCCGTCGCTGACCGCCGCGTCGATCACCCGCACGAGCACCAGCAGTCTGGCGTTCTCCGCGACCGCCAACGGCGCCACGGTGAACCTCGGCCCGTTCCACGACGCCCAGGGCTTCAACTACGTCGTCTACTGGAACACCAACGCCACCAGCGAGGTCGCCTACAAGCTGGTCAACGTCGGCACCGGCCTGGTGCTCGGCGTGCAGGACATGTCCACCGCCGACGGTGGCCTGGCCGTCGGCTGGGGCGACACCGGCACCGCCGACCACCGCTGGGTCCGGATCACCGACGGCTCCGCGGTCCGATTCCGCAACGTCAACAGCGGCAAGGTCCTCGGGGTCGAGAGCATGTCCACCAACGACAACGCCCGGGTCCTGCAATGGGGCGACACCGGCACCGCCGACCACCGCTGGACCCTGGTGGCCAACAGCGACGGCTCGTACCGCATCCGCAACGTCAACAGCGGCAAGGTCCTCGCCCTGCTCAACGGCGCCGCCGCCTGGGGCACCCAGGCCGTCCAGGACTCCGACAACGGCAGCCCCGACAACAACTGGCGCCTGGTCCAGGCCGGTTGACCCGTCAAGAGGCACGCCTCCGCGGCGGCACGACGACACTGGCCACGCCGGTCTCGAGGTCGTAGGCCAGTCCACCGTGGGCGCGGCGGCCGTGCCGTAGTCCTGCTGCACCATGCACAGGCACAGATCGAGTCCAGCAGGCCGGCCCCGGTCAGGGCGAAGGCGCCCACGCGAACGGACGCCAGGCGCGCTCCCCGGGCTCCTCCGCGCGCACCTGGAACGAATACCGTTCGGCCTCGGCCGGATGACCGAAGATCTGAGCGGCGATCGACAGGCCGAACGCCACGACGTTCGGCACGACCAGCGCGACCACCCGATGCGGAACCGCCACGAGGCCGACAGTAGCCGTCATCTGGTTGATGCATCAACCATTGCTAGACTCGTGGCCGTGACTGAGCCTCGTTGGTTGACCGAGCAGGAGGACAAGGCCTGGCGCGGTCTCATGGCGATGGAGGACAGCCTGACCGCCTTCATCGATCGCCGGCTCCGCACCGGCTGCGGGCTCTCCCATGCCGATTACCAGGTGCTGGCCCAGCTGATCGCCGCCGCGGCCCGTCAGCATGTCGCCGACGCCCGCGACGCGGTCATCGACCAGCTCACCGCCACCGAGCTCAAGACCCTGGCCACGATCACCGACAAGGTCCGCCGTCGGCTCGCCGCCCTGGACCCGGCCGCACGGCCCTAACGTCCGCCTCTTGTCGTAGCGGGTGGCCAGTCCGCCGGCTGCGGCGGCGTCCCCGTTCGGGTAGGACCCGGCCGCGCCGGGGCCGGCACAGCTTCTTCCTCATTCGTCAGCTCACCTTGCGCCACTGCTTTGGTTGACGTGTTAACCAGGTGGCCCTAGGCTTTGGTTAACACATCAACCGAATCGAGGACTGCCATGACTGCCGAACCGAGCGACACGGCCCCTCTCGGCCGCCTGGACGAGAAGGCGAAGCGCATCCTGTTCACCGACGCGCGCACGGCCAACACCTTCACGGCGACCCCGGTCACCGACGCCGAACTGACCGGCATCTGGGAGCTGGCCCGCTGGGCGCCGACCTCGGCCAACTCGCAGCCCCTGCGGGTGCTGTTCGTCCACCCGGGCGAGGGCCGCGACCGGCTCGTGAAACACATGGACGAGGGCAACCGGGCCAAGACCGCCTCGGCGCCCGCGGCCGCGGTGCTGGCACTGGACCGGCGCTTCCACGAGCACATCCCGGCCGTCCTGCCGTACAAGCCCCAGCTGAAGGACGTCTTCGCAGCCGACGACGACCTGCGGGCGGGCACCGCCTTGTTCAACGCGACGCTCCAGGCCGGCTACTTCATCCTCGCCGTCCGCGCCCAGGGCCTGGCGGCCGGCCCGATGGGCGGATTCGACGCCGCGGGCGTCGACGCCGAGTTCTTCCCGGACGGCCGGTTCCACGCGATCCTCGTGGTCACCATCGGCCACCCCGGCCCGAAAGCGTGGTACGCGCGCCTCCCCCGGCTCAGCCACGACAATGTCATGCAATGGGCCTGATCTGCACCGTCCGGGGCGACAACCGCAGTTCCCGGGCGATCTCCGGATTGGACAGTCCTTGCCGGACCAGCCGAGCGACGCGCCGCTCGGCTGTCGTCAGTGGCTCCCATCCGTCGGCCGGTCCGTCCGGCGCCACCGGCCCGGCCCAGCCGATCCCCCACGGGCGCAGCCGGGCGTCGGCCCGCCGGAGGTCTCCGGCGGCACCGAGGCGTTCGTACGTCCGTGCAGCGTCCTCGAGAGCCTTCCGGGCCTCCGCCGAGGCGCGACCGGCGGCGAGCCGGACCGCCGTCTCCTCCCGGGCGTTGGCCCGCGGGATCAGCCAACCTTGGGCCCGGTACACATCGGCCACGCTGTCCAGCTTGGTGCCGACGAGCAGCAGCGGCATCACCGCGGTCTCGGCCACCAGTCGTGACCAGGCAGCGAGCGACTCGTCGTCGGCCCACTGCAGATCCTCGAGGACGAGCAGCATCGGCCCGGCCGCACACCGCCGGGCCACCACCTCGACGATGGTGCTGATGGCGGCCACCAGCGGGTCGCCGGCCTCGACCCGGATCGACTCCGGGGGCCGCCGGCCGAACAGGTCAGCGAAAAGGCGCAGCGGGAACGTCCGGGGAGCCTCTTCGGCCACCGCTTGATAGATGCCGATGCCCTGGTCCCGGGCCGCCTCGATCGCTGTCTCGACAAGCGTCGTCTTGCCGGCGCCCGGCGCGCCCTCGATCCAGACCAGTCCGCCCCGGCCCCGCCGCAGGACCTGAACCGCTGCCGTCAGGCGAGCAAGGTCGGTCTCACGCCCGGGCAACCGATCCATGGCAGCAACACCAGCCAGACGATCACACCGCCGCCGGGCACGGCCCGCACGCCGGGATCACCACGCCGGCGCCGCGATGGGACCGATCGGTTTCGCCAGCCGGACCGAGCTCCCCGCCTTCGGTGCCGGCGACGCCCCGCGCAACAACTCGTCGACCAGCCGGCGCGCCTTCGACGGGGCGGTGCGCGAGTCGGCCGGTTTCTCGGAACGTGCGTTCTTCACAGTCACCACGGTCCCCCAGTCGGCCACGGCCGGGCATCCGCCACCTTGCGTACGTTTAACCGGCGCCACGGTCACCGTGCGATCACCCAGCGTGCTGGGTGAACTTCGCCCCCCGCCTCGCATCGACGGGAACGTAGGCGGCCGGCGGCCTTCGACCTGCTCCTGCGCACCGGCGTCGCCGTGCGTTCGCACACCGTGCTGAACGGCCGGCATCAGATCACCGCGGACGACGGCCTCGAGATCGAGGCGCAGTCGGTCATCGCGGCCACCGGCGCGTTCAGCGTTCCGATCATCCCGGCGTTCGCCGGTGACCTCGATCCCTCCGTACGGCAGATGCACTCCGCCGACTATCGCCACCCGGGCCAGCTGCCGCCCGGACCGGTCCTGGTGGTGGGCGCGGGCACGGCCGGCGCCGACATCGCCGTCGAGCTCGCTGCCGGGCACGACGTCCGGCTGGCCGGGCGCCATACCGGCTCGGTGCCGGTGGCCCTGGCCCGAAGCCGGGTCGTGCGCCGATTGGTCCTCGCCCGCCGGATACCGCCCGGCCGGCTGGGTCGGCTGGTCCAGGCCCGGGACAGGCGGGATGGCCGGAGAACCGGCGGGGGATCTCGGCCTCCGTACCCGGGCTGGGATTCGTCGGCCTGTCGGGGCAGAACACTTTCGCCTCGGGCTTCCTGTCCGGCATGCCGGCCGACGCCGCTTCGGTGGTCCGCCACCTGTCGCCTCCGTGGCGAGGATGGAGAGCGACGGCGTCCGGGAGGTCCTGGTGTGGGTCATTTCGACAGGGGCGCCCGGCACAGGAAGCTCCAAGGATCTTCGCGGCCGGTCGGCTGAACGCCTGCCCCCCGGGGCCGTCGCCCACAGTATGAGGAACCTGCGAAGCCAGTCCGCCGTTCGCTCACTGGCTCTGGGCGCGGCTCGTCTGACGTACGCCGTCGACGGCGCCATGGCCTTCCCTCCGGCCGGCTTCTTCCCGTCCGTACCGCCCGGGCAGTGGACACCCGATCTCCTGGACGAGCGCGGCATGGTGCCGATGTCGGCCGGCGGCCTGCTGGTCGAGATCGGCGAGCACCGGCTGCTCATCGACGCCGGACTCGGCGAGATGCGGGGTGCAGCGGGCGGGGGCATGGTCGACAGCGGATCGCTGCTCGACACGCTGGCCCTGCTGGGTCACGACCCGTCCGAGATCGACCTGCTCGCCCTGACCCACCTGCATCCTGACCATGCGGGATGGGCCCAAGCCTTCCCGCACCACGCGCTGGCGGCGGCGGAGGCCCGCACGGCTCCGGAGAGCGACTGGCTCACCGCCGCCGAACTGATCGAGGACGGCGACGAGGTGGCCCCCGGCGTCACCGCCATCGTCACTCCCGGCCACAGTCCGGGCCACACGTCCTACCTGATCACCTCGGGCGCCGAGCGGCTGTTGTGCTTCGGCGACGCCTTCCATCACCCGCTGCAGCTCGCTCACCTCGACTGGGGCTCGGGCCCCGACTGGCACGGGGAAAGCGTTCCGGCGGCCCGGCGGCGCCTGCTCGACGAGCTGCTGACCCCGGGCACCCTCGGCTTCGCCTTCCATTTCGGCGACCAGCCCTTCGGTCGCGTGGCCCGCACGTCCGACGGGACGCTCACCTGGGACCCCGTCGCCAGCACCGTGATCGCCGGCCCGCCCCGTCTCCTGGCGTAGTCCCGCCACCGGATGCCCCCGGCCCGCAACAATCGCCGGGCCCATCGTTGATCCCAGGCCCCGATCAACCGTCTACTCCTAGGTAGGACCTGACCAACCATGGGGGGAGCATGACGGTGGACCCGGAGGGGATACGCCTTTGCCTGCTGGGCCCGGCGAGAATGTGGCACGGCACCACCGAGACCACTTTGGGAACGGCCCGGTCGATCGCGGTACTGGCTGTCCTGGCGCTCAACGGCGGTCGCGCGGTGTTGCGCGACCAACTTGTGGCGGCATTGTGGGACGAGGCGCCGCCCAGCGCCGTCAACAAGATCTACGGTTATGTCTCCGCGCTGCGTCAGCTGCTGGAGCCGGCGCGCAAGCGCCGGACGGGAGAGCGCATGCTCACGTCGAGCAGCGGCGCCTACCGCCTACGGATACCTGGGGTCGACATCGACGTCTTCCAGTTCGAGGCGCTTCGGGAGAAGGCTTGGCAGCATCGCGCCGCCGGTGACCCGGTGGCCGAACTGCACGCGCTGGATGAGGCCTTGGAGCTGTGGCAGGGAGCGGCTCTGACCGGAATCCCCGGTCCCTTCGCCGCGGCTGAGCGCCGGCGTCTGACCGAGTTGTGGCTGGTCACCGCCGAACGCCGGGCTGAGCTGCTCATCCAGTCGGGCCGGGCGGGCGAGGCCGTCGACCGGCTTCGCGCCCGGCCGGCCACGGATCCGGCCCGGCCCCGATCCCGCGAGCTGCTGGGCACAGCGCTGCAGGCGGACAGGCCGATCGAGGCCGAACCGATCGGCACGGGGTTCGGCGGCATCGAGGCGCCCGAATCCGTGCCCGCTGCGGCTTCCCTGCTCGTGGGCCGGGAGAACGAGCTCGGGCGCCTGCGCCGGGCGGCCGCCGGGCTGGCCGGCCGCACCGGTCGCAGCATTCGCGTGCAGGGCTCGGCCGGTATGGGCAAGTCGGCCCTGCTGGGCGCCGCGCTGCACGGGTCCGTCCCGGCCGGCGGCCGGGTCGGCTGGGCTGTGGGCAGTGAGCTCGCGCGGCGAATACCGTTCCGCGTCCTGCTGGAGTGCCTGGAGACGGCGCTGCCGGGCGACGACCGGTGCGAGGACCTGCGCCGGCTCTCGGACGAAGCGGCCGACGGCGACGACGACGTCCTGGCCGAGGCCGTGGGCCAGGCGGCGGAGCTGATTCGCTGGGCCGCCGCCGAGGCGCCGCTGATCCTTGTCGCCGATGACCTCCAGTGGGCCGACAAGGGCACTGTGCGGGTGTGGAACAGGCTGCGGGACATCGCCGCGGAGCTGCCGCTGCTGCTGGTCGCGGCCACCCGCCCGGGCGTGGCCCGGCCACCGGACGCCGACGAGATCATCGAGCTGGCACCGCTGTCGCCGGCTCACGCGACCCTGCTCGTGCACTCGATGGCCGCGGGGACACCGGACCGGCGGCTGATTCGCGAGATCGTGGCCGAGGGCGGTGGCAACCCGTGCTACCTGGGGCACCTGGCGGGTGCGGGGTCGATACACCCGACGCCGGAGCTGATCTCCGCCGTGGACGTGCACCTGGCGCCGTACGGTGGTGCGACCCGGCGGATGCTGGAGGCCGTCGCCCACCTCGCAGCCGGCCGCGAGTCCACCGACACCGCCGCCGCAGAACTCGGCGAGCTGACCACCGTGACCGGACGCGACCGTGACGATCTGCGCCAAGTCCTGGCGCCGGCCATCCGCGACGGTGTGCTGGACGTCGCCGGCGACCACCTCGCCTTCCGGCACCGCGTCGTCGCGCGGGTGCTGTACGAAGGCACGGCGGCTCCGCTGCGCGTGATGCTGCACCACTCGTTCGCCTCACGCCTGGCCGACGCGGGCCGGCCGCCGGAGCACGTCGTGCGGCAACTGCTGGCCGGTCCGGTGCCGATGCAAGGACCGATCGTCAGCTGGCTGATCGCGCACATCGAGCAGCTCTCCGGCCGCGCTCCCCAGCTGGCCCTGGCGACGCTGGAACGAGTCCGCGCCCAGGATGCCATCGCCCCCGCTGACCGTCTCGTCATCACAGCCTGGCTGGCCCGGCTGTTGTACCGCCGGGGCCGCACCTGCGTGGCCGAGGCCGGCTGGGTGGCGGCCCGCACGGATGACCCTTCCGTCCGGGGCGAGATGCGACTGCTGATCGCGCTGGCGCACGAGGAGAAGGGCGACCACGAGAGTGCCGCCGGGATCGCCCGGGCCGAGCTGCGGCAGGCCGGCGCCCCGGCGTTGTGGCTCGACCGTTTCCGGTCCCTGATCGACCGGATACGCCCACACCTGTCGTCCACCGCCCCGCCCTCCCTCTCACGATTGGCGACCACCGGGCATGACGTCTCCGTCAATTGGTGATCAGGGTGCCCCCGGCAGCGGGCCGGCGCGGCTGCGGGTCTCGGTGCTCGGCCCGGTACGGGCCTGGCTCGGCGCGCGCGAGGTACCGCTGGGCGGTCCGCGCCGGCGCACCTTGTTCGCCCTGTTGGCCGCGGCGAGCGGCCGGGCGGTGCGGCGCGGCGAGCTCATAGAGGGCGTCTGGGGAGCCCGGCCGCCGGCCACCGCCGCCAGCAACCTCTACACGTCCATCTCCGCGCTGCGCCGATCGCTCGGGCCCGGCGTGATTCTCTCCGGGTCCGCCGGATACGCGCTGCGCGTCCGGGCCGACGACCTGGACAGTGAGCGCTTCCTGAGGATGACCCGGCGTGCCGAGGAACTCCGCGAGGCCGGGGATCCGGTCGGAGCCGCCGCCGTGGCCGACGAGGCACTGGCACTGTGGCGTGGCGACGCGTACGCCGGCCTGACGGGGCACCGCTTCGAAGCCGAGCGCGCTCGTCTGCTCGAACGCCGCCTCGCGCTGACCGCGGCCTTCCCTGACGCCCGCCGTAGTGGTCCGCCCTTGATCACGGCGAGCGACCAGGCCCGGACCGCGCGCGCCCACTCCAGGCGGCCTCGCCGCCCCATGTCACCGGTGATGCCGGACGATGTCGCGGGCAAGCTGCGTGACGGCACGGCGGCTCGTGTCCCGGCCGGCCGTGAGGCCGAGGTCAACCTCCTGCGCGGGTTGCTCGCCGCAACGGCCGGCGGCGCCGGTACGGCCGTGCTCGTCGAGGGCGAGCCGGGTATCGGCAAGTCGACCGTGCTGACCGCCGCCCTGGCCAGGGCCGGTGAACTCGGCTGCCAGATCGCCTGGGCCGCCGCCGACGAGCCGGGCCCGAGCGCTCCGGCGCCGGTCGTGGCCCGGGCTCTGGGCCTCGCCGGCGACCCCGCTCCGCAGGCCCGGCAGATCCTCGCCCATGTCGGAGCGGTCTGCGCGATCGCCCCGCTCGTGCTGGTCGTCGACGGTTTCCAGTGGGCCGGCGAGGCCGACGTGCTGCTGTGCGACCGGCTGGTCGCCGCCACTCGGCGGCTGCCCCTGATGGTCGTCGTCGCCGCCCGCCGGCAGCCACACGGCCGCGAGCTGAGCCAGCTACGGCACGCCGTGCAGACCCGTCAAGGCAACGTCCTCTCGTTGGGGCCGCTAGCCTCGGAGGCTCTCCAGGAAGTGATCGCCGAAACGGTCGGGGGCCGGCAGGGCCCGCACCTGGCCGCGGTGGCCGCGTCGGCCGGCGGGAACCCGTCCTTCGCCCAGCAGATCGTCCGCTCCCTGGTGCGCCACGGAGCTGTGCAGATCACCGCCGGCCAGGCCGACATCGACCCGGCCGCCCCGGTGCGCACGCCGCAATCGATCCTCGCCATGGTGGGGGCCACGCTCGACCACCTGGGCGACAGAACACGGGAGACGCTGCGGACGGCGGCTCTGCTGGGCATGAGTTTCGCGGTGGAGGACATGGTCGCCGTGACCGGGCGTACCCCGCTGGACCTGATGGCTGACCTGACCGAGGCGATGGCGGCCGAGATCGTGGTGGACAGCGGGGCCGGGCTGGCGTTCCGCAACAGCTTCGTGCGCCAGGCCGTCTACGACGGCATGGCGGCGACGACCCGGGCCAGGTTGCACCGGCACACGGCCGAGGTGCTCGACCGCGAGGGCGGCACCGTCGCCGAGGTGCTGGAGCAGTTGGCGGCCACGCCGCCCGAGGTCGACGAGTGGGTGGTGAGCTGGCTGGTCCGTCATCACGCCGAGGTGGCCCGGCGCAGCCCGCTGAAGGCCCGTGACCTCATCCGTCATGTGCTGGCCACCGTGGTGCCGACCGACGACCAGCGTCAGACCCTGCTGATGGCGCTGGTCCGCCTGGACTTCCGCCACGAGCGGTGGTCGCTGCAGGAGGCCCGGGACGCGCTCGGTTCGGCGCGCGAACCGGCCGACCGCGCCGAGATGCGGCAGCTGCTGGCGGCCATGACGTTCCGGCGCGGCGACGAGAACGCCGCGATGGCGCTGCTGGAGAACGCCATGGACGACGCCGGCGTGCCGGAACTGTGGCGGACGCGGCACCGGGTGCTGCTGGCCATGTTCCGCCGCGGCGGACTCGACGACCTCGACCGGGCCGACCGTACGGCGCAGCGGCGGTACCAGGACGCGGTCGCGGCCGGACAGCCGCTGGAGGCGGCGTTCGCGCTGCAGACATCGTGGCTGACTCATTCGATCCGGCGGGATCATCCGCGCGCACTCGAGTACGCCGACCGGGCGCTGGAACTCGTCCGTGGTCGCCCGGAGTTCACCGGCATGTACTTCGGGCTGCTGGACAACCGGACGTTCACTCTGCAGAACCTGGACCGGCTGGACGACGCCGAGTCGACCCTGGGCGAGGCCGCGGCGTTCGGCGCCCGTCACCGGCGTCCCACCGGTCTGCAGGTCACGTCGGCGGTGCAGCACTACTGGCGGGGCCGCTGGGACGAGTCACTGGCCGAGGTGGGGGCGGTCACCGACGACGACCCCGGCCGCACGCTGCTCGGCATGCGTGAGCCGGGAGCGGTCGGCATGCTGCTGCAGGGCGTCGGGGCACTGATCGCCCTGCGCCGCGACCAAGCGGACCTGGCGACCGCCCATCTGAGTGCGACCGACACCATCCCGGCGACCGCCTCCGAGCGTGAGACCTGCGACTTCCTGGTCATGGCGCGGGCGACAGCGGCCGAGCAGCAGGGCCGCCCGGACGAAGCTCTCGAGATCGTCGGGCCGCTGCTGGATCCTGGGTACGCGCCGCTGATGCTGCGTCACCAGTGGCTGCCCGACATCGTCCGGCTGGCCATCGCGCAGAATCGGCCGGCGCTGGCCGAGCGGGCGGCCGCGATCTGCGCGGACGAGGCCGGGAAGGAGGTCGTCGCCGCCCGGGCATGGGCGGCGGCGCAGCGCTGCCGGGCCCTGCTGGACTCCGATCCCGCGCCCGCGCTGGCCGTGGCCGAGCACTACCGGCGCGTGGGCCGGATGCCGGAGCTGGCCGCCGCCTTGGAGGACGCGGCCGCGCTGCTCGTGACCGACCGGCGGCCGGATGAGGCGGCGCGAGTGGGCGGCGAGGCGGCCGCGCTGTACGAGCAGTTGGGCGCACGGTGGGACCGGCGCCATGTCCATCAGCGGCTCGCCGACATGGGGGTCCTTCCGGCCGCCGTCACCATCCCGGACGGCGACGACCACAGGACCTGACGTCCCCGGTCACGGCGGTTCTGTCTCACCGTCACGGCCGGTGTCGGCGGGGTCGTCCTCCGGAGCCGGTCGTGTCCCCGGCCAGCCGCCACCGTCGGCCAGGACGATGCGGCGGACTTGCGAGCGCTCCACCGCGATGCCCGCTTCGTGCAAGGCCGCCGTCAGCCCGTCCAGCGTCCATGTGCCCGGACCGGTGAACCCGCCCGGACCGGCGGCCGGGCGACGGCCTCGCGTGCTCTCCGGCGGCCCCGACCGGGCCATCGCCCGGATCGTGGCCCGCTCGGCATCGCTGAGGCGGCGAGGCCGTCCCGGACTTCGGCGTATCCGCAGGCCGGCCAGTCCCTCCGTGTTGAAGCGATGAATCCATGACCGGACCATGCGCTCGTGGCAGGACAGCCGCTTCGCGACTTCCGCCACTGTGAGCCCGTCCCACGACGAGGTGATGATCCGCGCCCGCAGGACGACATCGGGATGTTCGTCCGGGGACACAGCCAGTTCTTCGACACCGGCCTTCTCGTCGTCGTCCCGGGCCGCACGAGCCGCCACCGAATAGGGCATGGGCTGGTCCTCGCCTTCCCAACGACCACGTACCTTCGGATCAATACGACGTCGCGAAAGGCCCTTTGTTCAGAGCGCGGCGCACCCGGGAAACGGCACCTATTTAGGGAACGGCTAAGAAAGACGGGGCCGAAAAAATGTTATCCCCAGGTCGCGTCTCAAATTTCTCCCAGGCGAGTTGCCGCAGCCCACCGACGTGCGCATACTTTCTCGCGGCAGTGCTCGTAATCGTCGCATCGAAGGAAAACAGGAAATGCGGACTCCGCCCTCGCACGTCGCATTACCGGATCCGGCCCGGCGCCGTCGGCTCACCCGCGTGACACTGGCCTCCGCGGTCACCCTGGCTCTCGCCGGCAGCGCGATCTACATCGCGGGCGCCAACGCCGACGAGGTCGCCACGCCCAACCGGGTCCAGGCCGAGGCGTTCGCCGCCCAGTCCGGCGTCAAGACCGAGAAGAGCGCCGACACCGGCGGCACGCTCGACGTGGGCTGGGTCTCCAAGGGTGACTGGATGCGCTACGACAAGGTCTCCGTGACCGGTACCGACCTGGCCGTCCGGGTTGCGTCGGCCAACGCCGCCGGCGGCAGCATCAAGCTTCATCTCGGCACCCGGACCGGCCCTGTGCTCGCCACCTTCGCGGTCACCGCGACAGGCGGCTGGCAGAAGTGGGCCACGGTCAAGGCCAAGGCCGCCAGCGTGCCCTCCGGCCCGCAGACGGTCTTCGCGGTGATGGACAGCTCGTCGACGGCCGACTTCGTCAACGTGGAGTACTTCGACTTCGGCCCGGCCTCCGGGACGACGGCGTCGGCGCCCTCCGCCTCGGCGAGCACCCAGCCCGGCACCTCGACCGGCGCTTCGACCGGCACCTCCTCCGGCGGCTGGGTCGACGTCGACGAGGCCCAATGGCAGAAGGATCTCGCCGCCTACAACGCGATCGTGCCGGCGCCGGTGACGGCGGGCACGACCCGCGTCGGCGAATTCCAGAGCAACTGCAAGGAGTCCGGCCGGGCCGACGACGACCCGATCGTCTTCCCGGGCATGAAGGGCGCCTCGCACAACCACAGCTTCTTCGGCCCGCCGGTGGACGCCTTCACCACCACCAAGAGCCTGCTCACCACGCCGACGACCTGCGATGCCCCCGGCGACCACGCCGCGTACTGGGTGCCGTCGCTGACTCAGGACGGCAAGGACGTCGCGACCAAGAGCTTCCGGGTGTATTACGGGTGCGGCCGGGCCAAGTGCGACACCATCCGCCCCTTCCCCCAGGGCATCCAGTTCGTCGTGGGTGACGCGAAGCTGCAGGTGGCCACGCCCAAGGGCACGCCGAACCAGTTCTGGTGCGTCGAGGACGCCGAGATCGGGCGCAGCAAGGACGGCAACTGGCCGGCCTGCGGCCCGAAGGGCCACATGATCATCCAGGTCGTGTTCAAGCAGTGCTGGGACGGCAAGCACGTGGACTCGCCGGACCACAAGTCGCACATGAGCGACCCGGTCAACGGCAAGTGCGACGGCACGCACCCGGTGGCGCTGCCCGAGATCTCTTTGATGGTCAACTACGCCACGACCGGCGGCGAGGGCCTCAAGCTTTCGTCCGGCCTGCCCTCGACCATCCACGCCGACTTCATGAACGCCTGGGAGGCGCCGAAGATCGCGGCGCTGGTCAAGACCTGCCTCAACCAGACCGCCAAGTGCGGCACCACCCCGACCTTCGTCGGCGGCTGACCTACCGGTAAGTGACGAACGGGGTTCCGCGCCGTGTGCGCGGAACCCCGTTCGCTCGTGCGCCCGGCGGGAAGTGGTCCGGCGCGTCGGCCGGCTTCACGAAGCCGGTCTCCCCCACCGTGACGTCCCGGCAGTCACCTCAGGCGGCCTTGTCGACGTCGCCGACCGTGCTCTTGAGCGACTGCATCGCATAATGCGCCCGCGACTTGACCGTGCCCCGAGGCACACCCAAACGCTCCGCAGCCTCCTCCACCGACGCCCCCCGCAGATACAACTCAGTCAACACATCACGGTGATCCACACTGAGCCCACGAAACGCGTCAACCACACTCTGCAGAGCCAAAGCACTGTCCGACGAATCCTCCACCGCCACATCGGTCGCCTCCTGCAGATTGACCTCCGCCGGCCGCACCTGACGCATCCGGGCCGCATCGATCGCCACCCGCCGGGCCACCGTGAACAACCAACGCCGAGCACTCTCCTCACCACTGGGCAACGACTCCAAATGCCGCCACGCCCGCAACATCGTCTCCTGCAGCAAATCCTCAGCAGCCGGACGCTCATGCCGGGTCAAACCCAGCAGAAAACGCATCAACGGCCGCGAGTACGCAGAAATGATCGCCTCCATCCGCGACTCCGCCTCCCGGCGACGCGGACCACTAGCCCATTCCGGTGAACACATAGAAGCCGCAGTCACAACTACCCCCAGGATCGATTCCTTCTCGACCCGAGCGTAAGAACCACCATGTTCAAGGTTTATGGAACGCAAGTGGAAAGAAAGTGCCATCGACCGATGTCGGCCGGCTCACACAGATGACAACGGCATCCCAGGTTTGCGGTTCACATCCAACACCCAGAATCCCAGGAAACGACAAGGAACCGGCGACACCATCGTCGCCGGCTCCTAGTGATGAGACTGACGCTCCGCGTCGGCAACCCTTACGGGCACCGACAGGGCCCCTTGCGGCTACGCACCGGCCGCGATCGGCTCGACGTGCCCGTCCGCCTGGCCCGTCTCGGTGCAGGCATCCTGCGGCTTGCTGACGAACACCGACGAGAACTGGTCCGGCGGGATGACCCGGTAGCCGGCGGCCTTGGCCGGAACGCACGCGTTCGGCGCGTAGGTGACGGCGATCAGCGCGTGAGCATGACCACCAGGCTTCAAGGTGACACGCGGGGTCGCACCACCGTCGCGGATGAAGCCCCGGCCGAGCTGCTTGCCGCCGCCCGCGGCGACGAACGAGACACCGGGGTAACCCTCGACGAAACAGGTGCGGCTCCCCGCGTTGCGGAACACGAGCCTCTCGGTGTGCGTTCCGGCGTTCTGCTGGGCGCCCGCCTGATCGGTGACCTGGAGGTCGGCGGTCCGGCACTCGGGCGTACCGGCGCCGCCGCCGCTGCTCGACCCGGACGACGTGGTGCTGGTCCCCGAGCCGGTGCCCTTACCCCCCGAGCCGGTACCGCCCGACCCGGTGGCGCCCGAGCCGCTGTCCCCCGAGCCGGTCGTGCCGGACCCCGCCGTACCGGCGGAGCCGGTGTTGTCCGAACCAGACCCGGACTGACCGGTCGCACCCGCCCCCGCGGATGACGCCGACGGCGCCGGGTCCGACGCCCCCGTGGTCGACCTCGAGGGACCAGCGCACCCCGCCGTCGCCAGCACGACCCCGGCCAGGCCGGCGACCACAACCATTGCTTGCTTGACGTTGCCCATGCCCCGTCTCCTTCCCTCCTTCGGTTCGACGCGGCGGGCCGGGACGGGTTCACCAGTCCGGCAACCTAACAGACGCCGTCCAGAGGACTCACAGGCGAGGCCTCTGTGGCCGTCCGAACCCGGCCGCTCGGCTTCCGTCGACAGCATGTGAGCACCGAGCCGGAGGAGACACGGATGAGAACCGACGAAAGTGACATGGAGGTCCGGCCCTGGCGGCGGAGTGACCTGGCGCTCTTACGCGCGGCGGCGTCCTCGTTCTCGCCGAGAACGCTCTCCGCGCGGTTCATGATCGGAACCACGAGCCTCCCCACGGCGTACCTTGACCGGCTGCTCGGAGCGGGCCGTGACGGCCTGCCCTGGCTCGGTGAGGTGGCCTTGAGCGGCGGCGAACTCATCGGCATCGCCGAGTGCGCCTGGGAGCCCGGCCACCCCGTGGAGTTCGCCCTGCTGGTGGCGGACGCCTGGCACCGCCACGGCGTCGGTGCCCGCCTGACCGGCAGCTTGCTCAAGCGTTGCGTGCAGGCCGGCATCACAGATCTCTGGGCCCAGTCGGACCTGGGCAACACCGCCGCCGTCCGCCTCGCCCGGTCCACCCGCTGGCGCTCGACCCCGGTCGGCGACTGGGCGGTCTCGACCTCTCTCCGCGAAGGTGTTCGCTGGTACACCGCCACGTTCGCGTTCCCGGGTCGCTCAGCGGCGGCGCCGACCTCGAACGGCCCGTCCGGCTGCCTGATCGAAAGCGCCGGCGGCGCCGTGAACCTGAGCTCGTGAATTGCGTCTCATGGCGTGCGGTCAGTCGCCGCTGAGCCGCTCGCCTCGCCCGAGTACCAGGAACGGACAGGACATGATGGACCGATGAAGGTCATTGTTGTTGGTGGCACCGGATTGATCGGTTCACGGATCGCCTCGGCGCTGCGGGACCGGGGGCACGAGGTGACGACGGCAGCCCGTTCGGGCGGGTCGGGAGCGGACCACCGGCTCGACGTGGAGAAGGCCACGGTCGACGGACTCCGGCCGTTGATGGCCGGGCACGACGCCGTGGTGTTCGCCGCACGCACCGATGAGCAAAGCCCGATCCCCAAACCGATCCAGCCCGTCCTCCGCCGCACCATGGTCGATCCAGTGGTACGGCTGTTCACCGCCGCCCGGGAGGAGGGCGTCTCCCGCGGCGCCATCATGGGCTCCTACTACGCCTACTTCGAGCGCGTCCGTCCGGAATGGACGTTGGCCGTCACCCACCCGTATGTCTCGGCCCGTCTCGAGCAGGCACGCGAGGCACGAGCCGTCGGGTTGCCCATCGCTGTCCTGGAGCTGCCGTTCGTCCTCGGGCCCGGCACCAACTGGGCCGGGCCGCTGGCCGGTTAGGCCCGTGGCCGCGCGCCGCTGGTCTCCCCGCCCGGTGGGACCGCGGTGGTCTCGGCCGACACCGTCGCGTCGGTCACCGTGACCGCGCTGGAGGAAGCGTCCGGGGCGGATCTCCCGGTCGCCGACGAGAACCTGTCCTGGCACGACCTGGTCGCCCGAACCGCGGCCACAGTGGGCCGGCCGCGCCGGGTCGGGCGGCTGCCCGGTGCCGTCTTCCGCGCCGCCACCGGTCTCGGCGGCGCGCTGCAGTCGCTGTCCGGCAAGCAGACCGGCCTCGCGATGTTCGGCCTGGCCGACCTGTTCCTCCGGCACCTTTATGTGGAACCGGTGACCGGCCACTCGCTCGACCCCGCGTTCCGCGAGACCTTCGGCTAGCGCGTCAGCATCGCGCGAAATAGCGCCTGCGCATGCCGCGGCGTCGAGTTGAGGCAAGGCGCACACCCGGCGCGGGATGCGTCTCCACGCTGAACATCGCCCGACCCGCGCCGTTGTCCCAGTCATGAAGTCAAAACCCCTCAGCTCGTCAACTTCTGAGTCGCGATGACACACATCAACGAACTGGCTGACCGATACGTCGCCGCATGGGCCGCCCTGAGCCCGGTGGACGCCACCCACATCGGCGAGCCCGGGTACGACGACAAGCTGGACGATCTCTCGCCGGAGGGTTTCGCGGCCCGGGGCGACCTCAAGCGGGACACCCTCGCCGAGCTGGCCGCGTTGACGCCCGGCTCGGCTGCGGAGACCACGGCCACCGAGGTCATGCAGGAACGCCTCGGGACCGAGCTGACCCTGCTCGATGCGGGCGACACCGCCATGGAGGTCAGCGTCCTGGCGACCCCGCTGCACTCCATGCGGCGCGTCTTCGACGTGATGCCGGCGCAGGGCGAGGCGGCGATGGCCGACATCTCAGCACGCCTCGGTGCTTTCCCGCGGGCGCTCACCCAGTGGCGGCACACCTTGCTGGACCAGGCGGCGAAGGGCAACGTCAGCGCCCGGCAACAGATCATCGAGCTGGCCGGGCAGTGCGTGGCCTGGACCGACCCCGCCCGCGACAACTTCTTTCTCGGCTTGGTCGACCGCTTGGCCGTCTCGGGAACTCAGCGAGCCGAACTGATCCGCAACGCCACAGCGGCAGCAAGCGCCACGGCCGACTTCGGCGAGTTCCTGCGTACCGAACTGGCCCCGCGCGGGCGGCCCAAGCAGGCGGTCGGACCGGAGCGATATGCCCGTGCCTCGCAGTACTTCCTCGGTGCCCGGATCGACCTGCGAGAAACGTACGCCTGGGGCTTCGCCGAACTGGCGCAGGTCGAGGCCGAGATGCGGCAGGTGGCAGCGGAGATTGCCGGTCCGGGCGCCACAGTGGAGCGCGCTGTCGAGGTGCTCGACGCCGACCCGTCCCGGATCCTCTCCGGCCCCGAGGCGTTCCGCGAGTGGATGCAGGCGCTCGCGGAAAGCACTATCGCCAGCCTGAACGGTACGCATTTCGACATCCCGCCGGCGGTGCGGACCATCGAGGCACGCATCGCCCCCACGCACGAAGGACTCATCTACTACACGCCGCCGAACGCCGACTTCAGCCGGCCGGGCCGCATGTGGTGGGCCGTTCCGGAGTCACAGAAGACCTTCTCCACCTGGCAGCAGACCGCGGTGGTGTTCCACGAGGGCGTTCCCGGCCACCATCTGCAGTTGGGCCAGGCGATCCATGAGGCGGACCGGCTGAACCGCTGGCAACGCCAGCTGTGCTTCTGCGCCGGGCACGGCGAGGGATGGGCGCTCTACGCCGAGCGCCTCATGGAGGAGCTGGGGTACCTGCAGGACCCGGGGGATCGCCTCGGCATGCTGGACGTCCGGGCGCTGCGCACGATCCGCGTCATCATCGACATCGGCATGCATCTCGAACTCGAGATCCCCCGGGACAACCCGTTCGGTTTCCACCCGGGCGAGCGCTGGACGCCCGAGCTGGGCTGGGAGTTCCTGAGCGGGCACAGCCGACTGCCGACCGACATGCTGCGGTTCGAGTTGAAGCGCTATCTCGGCATGCCCGGCCAGGCTCCCGCGTACAAGGTCGGTGAGCGCCTCTGGCTACGAGCGCGCGAGCAGGCCCGAGCACGAAGCGCCGACTTCGACCTCAAACGGTTCCACACCGACGCTCTGAACCTGGGCTCGGTCGGGCTCGACGCCTTGCTGAGCACCTTTTCCCGGCTCTGAGAGACCACGGTGAGCTCGCTCGCACGTCGCTCCGGTCCGGCCGAGGTGAACTCGGCATCGCCTCATCCGTCACCGAAAGCATGGACATCATCGTCATCGGGGCCGGGCCGACCGGGTCGTTCCTGTCGCTTTCACTCGCCCGCCGGGGACACGCGGTAACCGTGGTGGACCGGGATCCCGGGCCCGGGCCCGACGGCACGTGGGCACGCAGCGGCGTGATGCAGTTCCGGCACCCGCACGGTCTCCGGTCGCAGGTCGTCGACGCCCTCCGGGCGGAACTGCCGGACGTGCTCGGCCTGCTCGCGACGAGCGGCGGATACTTCGCGGAAGGCGCCTTGGGCGTACGCCGCAGCGTCTACGAGAGGGTGCTGCATGGCGCTCTGACCCGGGAGAGCGGCGTCACGATGCTGACCGACAGCGCCCGGGACGTCCGTCCGGCCGACGACGGGCGCCTGGTGCTGCTGCGCGACGGAGGCACCAGCACGGCGGACCTTGTCGTCAACGCCACCGGCCGGGCCCGCTTCCTGCGGGAGCGGCGCTCGGCCGGCCTGGACAACGACACGGGCCTGGCCTACGCCTCACGGGAATATCAGATGACGCCCGAAGCACACGGCAAACTGATCACCGGTGCTCGCCTGGCGTGGACCTTCCCGGGGTACTTCGTGCGGATCTTCCCCCACGACAACGACATCATCTCCACCTTGTTCATCCGGCGCGCGGACGACCACGACCTGCTTGTGCTGCGCGACGAGGACGCGTACGAGGCGGCGACCGCCGCCGTGCCCCCGGTGGCCGCCGTCATGGCGTCCGGCCTGATCCGGCCGATCTCCGGGGTGAACGCGGGCGGCCGGATGCGCAACATCTACCGGGGGCAGCTGAGCTCCTCGGGGGAGATCGAGACGCCCGGCGTCATCCACGTCGGCGACGCCGTCTTCTCGCCCAGCCCGATGTGGGGGCGGGGCATCGCCACGTCGCTCATGCAGGCACAAGCCCTGCTCGGCCTCGTCGACGCCGGACACGATCGGGTCACCATGACTCGCGAGTTCGACGCCTGGTGCCAGGAGAACATGTTCCCCTGGTTCGAGGATCAAAGGCGTGACGACGCCGTCCTGCCCGCGCTCTGGGACGACAGCGATCTCACCGTCGACGGCAGCCTGCCGTCACGGATCATCACCCTGGCCGTCGCCGAGGACCCGCAGTTCAAGGAACTCATCGCGCAGTACATGGACATGCGGGTGCTGCCCTCCGCGCTGGCCGTGGCCGAACCCGCCGCCCGGGAACGTGTCGCCGCCGGGTGGCGGCCGCCCCTCGCGGAGGGCCCGGACCGTCGCGAACTGCTCCGGCTGATCAACAGCAGGACCGGACGTGAGGACAGCGCCATCAGCGACACCATCCCAGCCTCGCCGGGCGAAGGCACGGTCTGAGACCCACGCAGGAGGGCTCGGGGCGCCCGGCCGGGAGGGGCCGCGGTGCCGGCCGTGCCCTTCCCGGGGCCGGCCTCACCTCCGGGGAAGGCGCACCCGCAGGGCGGCGATCCGGTTGAACATCACCGAAGGCAGGCGCTCGACGGTGTCGTCGGCGAGTTCCAGGCCCGGAAACAGGTCGAGCAGTTGCCGCAGGCCGATCCGCGCCTCCAGCCGGGCCAGGGGCGCGCCAATGCAGTAGTGGATGCCGTGACCGAAGGCGAGATGGGGCGCGTTGCGGGTGATGTCGAAACGGTCCGGTTCGGCGGTGACATCGGGATCCATGCCCACCGCCATCGGCGACACGGCGACGACGTCACCGGCCTCGATCAGCTGACCGCCGAGGGGGAACGTCTCGATGGCGAGGGCCGGCATCGTGGCCTGCACCACGCCGTCGTAGCGCAGAGTCTCCTCGACCGCGGAATCGATCAGCAGGGGGCGCTCCCGCAGGAGAGTCAACTGGCCGGGGTGCCGCAGGAGCGCCAGGACGCTGTTCGTGATCAGGCTGGCCGTGGTCTCGTGCCCGGCTATGAACAACAGGTAGACCATGGCCATCAGTTCGTTCTCGCTGAGCCGGTCCGTGCCGTCGCGTACCTGGATCAGCCCGGAGATGAGGTCGTCACCCGGGTCGTCCCGCTTGGCCGTGATCGTGTCGCGCAGGAAGCCCAGCATGTTGTCGGCCGCCTCCCGATACGCGTCGAGACCGGCAGTGGTTCCGGCGGCCAGGGTCGTGAACCAGATGCTGAGCTGATCTTCGTTGCGCCACGGTATGCCGAGAAGGGCACAGATGACCCGGAACGGAAGCGGGAAGGCGTACTCCGCCGCCAGATCGACGGCGCCTCCCCGGCCGAGAGCCGGGGTGAGGCCGTCGATCAGCTCGGCCGAGATGGCCTCGATGCGGGGAGCCAGGCTCTCCACCCGCCGCCGGGTGAACGCGGCCGTGATCAGCTTGCGGAGCCGGGTGTGATCGGGCGGATTCTGATTGAGCATGTGGGTCTGCAGCATGGCGGCCTCCGGAAGCTCACGCCGGAAGGCCACCCCGGCTCGGCCGCGTGACAACCGCGAATCGGTCAGGGCGGCGCGCGCCTCGGCATTGCCGGTGACCATCCAGGCCGGATGACCGCTGGGCAGGACCACCCGGTTGACCGGGCCCCGTGCGGCCAGGCCGAGCCACGCCGCGCGACGAGCGCCGTCGGCCACGGCGGTGAAGACTTCACTGATTCTCTCCATGTCCGGAAGGACGCGCCGCACCGGCTCGCGTTCACCACGGGCCGGTGGCGTGAACCTTCTCGCACCGGGGCACCGGCTCAGAATTCGGCGTCCACACGCGGCGTCAGCCTTGCGGCGATCGACGGCGCGGTCAGGGCGGAGCCCGGGTCGACCAGATGGAAGACCCGGATGAACGCCCGCGCGACCTCGACGTCGGTCGCCGTGGCCGCGCGAACCTGCGCAAGGTAGGCGACCGTCGCCGGATCGACCGGGCGGCGCGGGCCCACCGCCTCGGGAAAGCGCAGATCGTTGGACGTCGCCGCCGCCCAGGGACCGTCAAGCACCGCGTCCGCCGCGGCGAAGAACCGGGGGCCCACCTCGTCGGCGCCGGCGGCGAGCACCTCCGCGAGCGCCTGTGCCTGCAACGCCGCGACAGTCATCCCCTGCCCGTAGACATAGCTCAGCGAGCACAACGCGTCGCCGACGACCACATAGTTCTCCGGCAGGCCGGCCAGTCCGGCGTACCTGTGCCGCACCGCGTGCGGGAAGCGGATCAACGCCGGATCACCGATCGGCTCGGCATCCCGGATGATCTCCGCGATGTCCGGGTTGTCGAGAGACTCGGCGTAGGCGAGCATGCCGGGGAGATCGATCGGCGGTGTCTGCCCGAACCAGCCGTTCATCGACACGACCCAGGTGTCGTTCTCCTCCGCCAGCACCAGACCACTGCGCTGTTGGCCGGGGTACGCGGGCGAATTCCCGCCGAGCCGGCCGTCCAGGTGACGTCCCCGGCTCCGGAAATGGTGTGACACCGACGACAGACCGATCTCCACCGTTTCCCGCGGCACTTCGGGAACGCTTAGCGCGGCCAGCCACACCGGACTGCGGGAGCCCCGGCCACCCGCGTCGACCACCAGATCCGCGTCCACCGTCCGGCCCGGTCCGGCCAGCGAGACCCCGACCACCCGTGAGCCGTCTGCGGCCGCCCGCAGGCCGGTCACTTCCGTCGCGTCGAGGATCCGCACATTGGTGATGGCGGCGACCCGCCGGCGCACCACGTGCTCGACCAGTGCCCGGCCGGCCATCACCGCCGGCAGACCCGATGCGTGGGCCAGGATCGGCCGGCCGTCCAGGTACCACTGGATGTCCTCACCGGCGTCGCCGGTCTTCCCGCCGGCCGCCACGACGTCCGACGTGAACCCCTCGAGCAGCGCCTCGAACGTCATCGCGCCCCGGGCCAGCATGCCGTGCGCCTGCCGGGCCTGAGGCACCCCACGACGCGGCACCGGCTGCGCCGGGAACACGTCGCGGTCGAAGACCACCACCTCCGAATAGACGTCGCTCAGGACCCGGGCCGCCAGCAGACCGGCGAGCGATCCGCCGACAACCACCGCCCGGCCCGTGCGATCCGCCGTACCGTCAGGCATGTTCTCATCCCCTTCACCGGCGCTTGGCTCGCGCCTCTGCCGGGAAGTACGGGACGGTTCCCTGATGGTTCGGCGCGGGCAGCGGTGATCGGTGTCTCAGCCTGGCCGGCAACCATCGCCTATGCGGCCCGGGCGGGTGCGGAGGTGGTCGCCGCCTCGGTCCTGATCGTGGCCGGCGAGGCCGCGGAGCTCAGCGGTGCCGTCACCCTGCCCGCTCACCGCCGCCAGGGCGCGCAGTCGGCCATGCGCGCCGCGCGCTCGGCGGCGGCCGCCGCCGAGCTGGGCGTCCGCTGGTTGTTCGTCGACGTCGAGGACCGGCCCCGCCGGGGGCGAACCAGTCCTACGACAACATGGTGCGACTCGGCTTCGCCCCCTGTCGACCAGCCGTGACTGGGTCTGGCGACCGGGCCGGGCCTGACGCCGGTGGAGGCGCCGCACGAACGGGGGGACATGCGGCGCCTCTACAGTGAAGACGGCGTGGACGGGCCCGAGTTCAGGAGAGCGTCATCTCTGTCCGGCCATCTCCTCGGAGGGCGGAACGATCCGCCAGGCGAAGGAGTAACTCGCGAGCGCGGCGCCGATCGCCTCGGTCTGCGAGTCGTCCGCGCGGATGGTCGCCACGGGCGTTCCATCCTCGATCCGGACCACGACATCGACGCCCGGGACCTCGGCGAGGACGACCCGGCGGACGACGTCGGCCCGTAGCGCCGGTTTGAAGTCCTTGCCGACGGCGGTGACCGGCAGCTCGGCCATGACGTACACGGCCTTGGGCGCGGCGGCGGCCTCGGCGACGTGCCCGGCGGCCCAGGCCACCAGTTCCTCGCTGGTCACCGTGGCGCCGGGGCGCAGCGAGACGTAACAGACGGGCACCTCACCCGCGTACGCGTCGGGGCGGCCGACCGCCGAGGCGCCGGTGACGTCCGGGTGGCTCAGCAGGGAATCCTCCACCAGCGCCGGGTCGATGTTGTGGCCGCCGCGGATGATGACGTCCTTCAACCGGCCGGTGAGGTAGAGGTAACCGTCGGCGTCGACATGCCCCAGGTCCCCGGTGTCGAGCCAGCCGCCGGCCACCTTGCCCATCGGGTCGAGGGTCCGGGCGCCGTCCGGCCCGACGGTGACGTAGCCGGGGAACACGCCGGGACCGTCGATCGTGATGATGCCCGTCTCCCCCGGCGGCAGCGGGCGGCCGCCGGTGACGCTGACCGCGCGCATCCGCTGGTAGGGCAGGCGCAGCCCGGCCGATCCCCGACGGGGATGCCCGGGCCGGATCCGGGCCGACACGCCGCCGGCCTCGGTCAGCCCGTACCCGTCGCAGATGGGGACCGAGGTGTGGCGCTCGAAGGCCTCCCGGATGCTGTCGGACAGCGGGGCGGCCCCGCTGACCACGAATTTCAGCGACGACAGATCGGCGTCGACCGGGACCTGGGCCAGCCGTGCGTAGACGCTCGGCACCGCGTTCACGAAACTGATGCGGTAGCGCTCCACCAGCTGCCAGAACGCCGGATAGAGCTCCGGATCCCGGAAGCCGAGCGGACCGGCCCACACCACCCGGGCGCCGGTGTACGCCGGTGAGATCATCGAGATCAGCACCGCGTTGACATGGAACATCGGCAGACCACTGAACATGGTCAGGTCCGGGTCCTCGGAGGTGACGTCGAGACCCCAGGCGACGAAGACCTCGTTGGCGTGGGTGTGCGCCGCCAGCTTCGGCGTTCCGGTGGTGCCCCCGGTGTGGAAGTAGGCCGCGATGTCGTCCGGCCCCGGCCGTTCCGCGACGAGGTGACCGGACGGCTCGTCGGCGGCCAGCTCCTCCAAGTAGGCCACCTTCGTCCCGGTCCCGGCCCCGGTCAGGGCGGGCCGGTCCTCCCGCGCTCCCACCGGGCGCAGGGCCAGCACCGCGGCCAGGCCGGCCCGCTCGCCGAGGCGCACGGCCGACGCCCACAGCTGCGGGCTGATCTCCGGGCCGGCCGCGATCAGGACGGTGGTCCCGGCCAGCCGGATCATGGCCTCGATGGTCTCCGGGTCCAGGGCGGGGTTGATCGGTTGAGCGATGGCCACCGCCTCGGCCGCCAGGGTCGCGGTGAGCAGCTCACCGGTGTTCGGGCCGAGCAGGCCGATCGGATCGCGGCGGGTCACCCCCAGCCGGTGCAGGGCGTTGGCGACCCGGGTGACCCGGCCCAGCAGCTCCTCGTGCGTCACCGGCTCCGGTGGCTCGCCCCGGCCGGCCGGCAGCACATGGGCCACCCGGCCGGCGAAGTGCTCGGCGCCGCGTTCGAGCAGCGCGTACGTGCTGCCGGGGAGGTCCCGGGTGGCGAGGTCTTCCTTTTCCACCAGCGCGGGATCGAGAACAGGCTTCATTGGACGGCCTCTCACAACAATTCATCGACGTTCCGTTCGACGTACGCGCCCCCGGTAGGTTCGACCGGAATCCGTACGCGTCAGCCGGTCCGCCGGACCTGCCGGCTGAGCGCCAGCGTGCCGATGACACCGAGCACCGCGACCCCGGCACAGGCACCCAGCACTTCGGCCGCGGCGGGCCCGGGCAGGCGTGGCCCGGCCTGGTCCAGGTAGAGACCGCCGAGCACGGTCACGCCGATGACCTGGGAAAGCTGCTGGGTCGTGGCCAGGATGCCGCTGGCGTCGGCGGCCCGGTCCACCGGCACCCGGACCAGGCTCTGGGTCAGCAGAGGGCTGAAGCTGAGCCCGGTGGCGGCACCGGTCAGGAGCATCAGCGGAACGAGCAGGCGCAGATCCTGACCGCCGCCGCGCAGCGCCAGCGCGATCAGCAGATAGCCGGCGCCCGCGACGAGCGTCCCGGCCGTCGGCGCCCAGGCGTGCAGGGCCCGGGGGAACAGCCGCCACGCGTACCCCAGAGCGCCGAAGGCGAGGGCCATGGGGGCGAAGACCAAGCCGACATGCAGGGCGCTGTCGCCCAGTGCCGTCTGCAGGTGCAGCGACGTGGCGAAGAGGAAGCCGCCGTAGGCGATCATCCCGGCAGCGAGGGCGCAGAGCCCACCGACCATGCCCGGTGAGCGGAGCACTTGCAGGTCGAGCAGCGGGTCGCCGCCACGGGCGGCCACCCGCCGCTCGGTGGCGACGAAGACGGCGAGCACGACGGCGCCGGCGGCCATCGTCACGAAACTCCAGACCGGCCAGCCCTGCTCACGCCCCAGCACCAGCGGAAGCACGATCAGCAGGATCCCGGCGGCCCCGGTCAGCAGACCGGCGACGTCGAGCCGCCGGCCGCGGGCGGCCCGGGTGGCCGGAATGAATCGGGGGGTGAGGGCGACGACCGCGACCCCCACCGGCACGTTGATCAGAAATGCCGGGCGCCAGGAGAGACCGGCGATGTCGGCGGAGACCAGGACACCGCCGAGGACCTGCCCCAGAACGATTCCGGAGGCCATGGTCGCGCCGTACACGCTCAGCGCCCGGGCCCGGTCGGCGCCCTGGAAACGCTGCTGGATGACGCTGAGGATCTGCGGGACCGTCGCCGCGGCGCCCACTCCCTGCACGAAGCGGCCGACGACGAGCACCACCGCTCCGGGAGCGAGACCGCAGACCAGCGAACCGAGCGTGAACAGGACCAGGCCGGTGACGAACAGGCGCCGCGCGCCGAACAGGCTGCCCAGCCGGGCGCCGGTGATGAGCAGCATCGCGTAGGCGACGGTGTAACCCGAGACGACCAGTTCGAGGGTCGCGCCGGAGGCGTGCAGACCGGTCCGCACGGCGCCCAGGGCGACATTTACGATCGTCACATCCATGGAGACCATGAACAGCCCGATCACGAGCAGGGTGAGGGCCGCCCAGCGGGATCGGCCCGGATCCGCGGCCGTCACCGGTCGTAGGGTTGTCTCATGTTGAAGTGCCATGCCGCGACCGTGCCTCGGGCCGCGCCGCGGTGCCAGGAGCCTGTTTATCCTGGTATCGGCAACACCCGGGAGGTCATCCGATGACAGTCACGACAGCCGATCCGGGTACGGCGCGCCGAGCCGAGCTCGCGGATTTCCTTCGAGCCCGCCGGGCCCGGCTCTCCCCGGCCGAGATGGGACTCCCGGACGGCGGTCGCCGGCGAACACCCGGGTTGCGCCGGGAGGAGCTGGCCCAGCTCGCGGGCGTCGGGGTGACCTGGTACACGTGGCTCGAACAGGGCCGGGCGATCAACGTGAGCACGCAGGTCCTCGACGCCGTGGCCCGGGCGCTGCGCCTCGACCCGGCCGAGCACCAGCACCTCTACCGGCTGGCCGGCGGGCCGACTCCCCCGCACCTGCCCCGGGTGGACGACGCCACCGTTCCCGAGCAGGTGCGCGCGGTGGTGGCGGCCATGCACCCGATCGGCGCGATGCTCGTCAACGAACGCTTCGACATCCTGTGGTGGAACCGGACCTGGGAGACCATGGTGCGCACGCTCTACTCGGCGCCGTGCGGGCACTACAACCTGCTGTGGTGTTGCTTCACCGACGCCGAGATCCGGGGGCGGGTGGAGAACTGGGAGAGTGAGGCGCCGCGCCTGGTCGCCGCCTTCCGCTCCGCGTACGTCGAGAATCTGCACGACCCTCAATGGCGCGCCTTCGTCCAGGACCTGTGCGCGCGGAGCCCGGAGTTCGCTCAGTTGTGGGAACGGCACGACGTGGCCACCGCGGCGGCCGGTCACCGGGTCCTCCGCCATCCGACGGCGGGGCGCCTGGCGTTCAGCACCGTGAGCCTCGACGTCGAGGACATGCCGGGTTGCCGCATCATGGCGTGTGTTCCGGTGGACGACCACACCCGTACGGCCGTGCTGAACCTGGTCGAAAAGGACGGCCACTGACCGCTGACGCTGCGGAGAATTATCGCGCGGCCGATGAACTTTCGGCTTTTTCCCACGTCTGAATAAGGCTCTGCCGGGCCACCTGAATTGCTCCGTTCAATTTGCTTATCATGCCTTTAAGTCTTTGGTTGCCGGCTTCCGCTTTGCCTATCTTGGCCGACGACGTCGCGTCCGCGACGACGTTTTAGTTCATCGGGAGTTCAGCAATGCCACAATCAGCACCGTCCACCACCGCCGAGCGGGGACCACGGCGGCGCCGAAAAGGTCTCGTCATCAGCGCCTCCGTCGCGGTCGTCGCAGCCGGGCTCGCGGTCGTCGGGCAGAACTTCGCGCACGCGGCCGACAGCTGCCTGCAGTCCGGCACCGAGAAGACGATCAACGACGCGCTGGACGGCGCGGATGCCGTCGCGTCGCTCTGCCCGGGCGCGGTCTTCGACCTGAGCGGTCCCGTCCGCTTCACCGCGGCCGGCCAGCACATCGAGACCGCCGGCCTGCCCAGCGATGGCACCCGGGCCCTGCTGCGGGTGGTCGGCGCCACCACCAGCACCGCCATCGAGGGCGGCGGGCAGAGCCGGATCACGATCCGCAACATCCAGGTCGACGGCCGGCGGGCCGCGCTGGGCCGGATCGAGGGCGGCGGGGGGCTCATGGAACTCGGCGGCGACACCGAGGGCATCACCGTGCAGAACGCGAAGATCGGCGATCCGCGAGGCTGGTCCGCGCTGCACATCGCCGAGGGTGTGGTCCACGACGGGCGGCCCAACTGCCAGCAGGCGAAGATCATCGACAACGAGATCGGTCCGTCCGGTGTCTCCACGGGCGGGCAATGGGCGGACGGCGTCTCCCTGGCCTGCGGGACGAGCACGGTCACCGGCAACACCATCACCGACCCCACCGACGGCGCCATCGTCGTGTTCGGCGCCCCGGGTTCGACGATCAGCAAGAACACGATCATCGCCCGGAACCGCGTCCTGCTCGGCGGCATCAACATGGTCGACTTCGCTCCGACCGGCGGCGACTACGAGGGCACGGTGGTCAAGGACAACACCATCCGGGCGGAGGGCGCGCTCATCAAGATCGGCATCGCGATGGGCCCGGGAACGTGGGCCTGCAACCCGGCGATCAACCGGGGCGGCACGGTCACCGGCAACGTGCTCGAGGGCGACCACATGGGGTACGGCTACGCCGTCAACGGCGTGAGCAACTGGACCGTGACCGGCAACGTGGACAACTCCAAGCACGTCGGCCTGCCGAACGGTGACTGCGGTGGTCCCGTCTCCGAGCCGAGCGGCTTCCTCAAGCAGAAGGTCACCAGCAGCACGCTGCAGGACGGCTTCCAGGACGGCAAGCTGGACTTCCTGCTCGGCCTGACCGAACAGAAGGCGACCGACCCACTGCCGGCCGCCGGAGCCACCATCTCGCTGCGGTCGGCCGTGAGCCACAAATGGGTGTGCGCCGACTTCGGCGGCGCCGTGCCGCTGAACCCCAACCGCGACACCGCGGGTGACTGGGAGAAGTACCTGCTGGCCGACGGGGGCGGCGGCACGGTGGCTCTGCGTTCCCGGGCCAACCAGAAGTTCGTCGACGTGACCGCCGACGGGCTCATCCCGGACCAGGACTCGGTCACCGCCGCCACCCGGTTCACCCTGATCCGTAACAGCGACGGCACGGTCAGCCTGCGAGCGGCCTCGAACAACCGTTACGTCACGGCGGGCGCTTCGGGCACCGCGGATCTGAAGGCCACCGCCAAGAGGATCGGCACCGGCTCGAAATTCAATCTCGTCGTGAGTTGAGACGACCGGGCCGGCACCCCCCGCTCATGGCGGGGGGGGTGCCGGCCCGGTTCGCTCAGGAGCCGTAGACCTGCAGGCTCCACAGCGAGTAGCCGTACTGGCCGGATCGCCGGGTTCCCTTCATACGGACGTACCGGCCCGCTCCGGACACGGCGATCGTCTGCGTGCCGCCCGTGCCCTTGGTGGTGGTGTGGACGGTCCGCCAGGTCGACCCGTTGTCGGACGTCTGGATCGTGAAGGCCTTGGCGTACGCCGTCTCCCAGTTCAGGGTCACCTTCGTGATCGTGTGTCGCGCACCCAGGTCGACACGGAGCCACTGCGGGTCCTTGAAGGCGCTCGACCAGCGGGTACGGGCGTTGCCGTCGGTCGCCGCGGAGGCGGGCGTGCCGGCGTTCTCGGTCGACGAAGCGGTCGCCGGCCGGTGCAGGGACAGATCGGTGCCGCCGGTCGCCGGCTTGCCCGGGGCGGGCGAAGGTGACGGCGAGACCGGCGTGGTCGCACCGGAACCGCTGCCGGGGCCCTTGTTGTAGACGGCGACCCAGTCGACGGTCATCTGGCCGCCGGACACCGTCGCGGCGTTCGGGCCACCACCGAAGGCGTCAGGGAAGCCGCCGCCCATGGCCAGGTCGTAGATGATGAAGAACGGGTGGTCCACGGCGGCGGCCCACGTCGTGGCGTCCACCCGGGTCTGCGGCAGGGTGAAGGTCAGGACGCCGTCGAGATACCAGCGGATCTCCTCGACGCTCTTCGACCGGTCGATCTCCACGGCGTAGTTGTGGAACCCGGTCTGGCACCCCGGGCAGGCGCGCTCGCCGCTGCCGGGGCCGGTCGACTCGTTGCAGGGGCCGCCCGGGTTCACGCCGCAGTGCAACGTCCCGAACGTCGAACTGCGCCCGTTGATGTCCTCCAGGATGTCTATCTCGCCGCTCGTGGGCCAGACGACGCCCTTGCGCAGCGAGTCACCCAGCATCCAGAAAGCGGGCCAGTAGCCCGCGCCGTTCGCCGTGGTCACGTCGGGCTGCTGCAACCGCGACTCCATCCGTACCACCCCGCCCGGGGCGGCGCCGAAGGTGGCCGCCTGTGTATCGATCCGGCCCGACGTCCAGCCCGACCGCGGGTCCGAACCGGTGTGCAGCGCCCGCAGCACCAGGTGGCCCTGGCCGTCCCGGAAGACGTTGCTGGTGCTGTCGGTCATCGTCTCGATCTCACCGGTGCCGAACTTGCTGCCCGAACTCGAAGAGCGACACACCGTACGGAGTGGCACGGGCGGTGCTGGTCAGACGTACGTACCGGCCCGCCCCGTGCCGGTCGAGGGTCTGCACCCCCGCTTTGCCGGTGGTCACCGGCGTGAGGGTGGTGAACGTCGTGCCGTCGGCTGACGCCGAGACGGTGGAGGACGTCGCGTACGCGGCCTCCCAGTCGATCGTCACCTTGCTGAGCGTGGCGGTGCCGCCGAGGTCGACCTGCAGCCACTGCGGGTCGGCGAAGGCGCTCGACCAGCGGGTGCGCGATCCACTCCGCCCGGACGAGGAAATAGTGGCGCCGGCCATGATTTCTCCCGAGGATGACAGTGCCGGGAAGCCGCCGGAAAGGGGCGCTTCCCCGGCCCCGACGTTGAGCCGCCGACACCTCGGAAGGCAAAATTGCGTGGCAATTTTAAGGGGTACCTAATAACGGTTTTCCGGCAAGAATCCTGTCAGCTCAGGGCTCGCTTGAGCGGTTTCCCGGTCGCGGTCATCGGCAGCGACTCGACGATGTCGACGATCCTCGGATATTTGTAGGCGGCCATCTGCGTCCGGCTCCAGGCGACCAGGTTGTCCGCGGTGACCGTCGCGCCGGGCCGGAGGATGACGAACGCCTTGATCTCCTCGCCGTGGCTGGGGTGCGGCACGCCGATGACCGCGGCCAGCGAGACGTCTCCGTGGCTCATCAGGACCTCTTCCACCTCCCGGGGATAGACGTTGAAGCCGCCCCGGATGATCAGATCCTTCACCCGGTCGACGACGAAGTAGTAGCCGTCCTTGTCCCGCCTTCCCAGATCTCCGCTGACGAACCAGCCGTCCCGCATCGCCTCGGCGGTGGCCTCCGGCCGGTTGTGGTAGCCGCGCATGATCCCGTGCCCGCGGATGGCGATCTCCCCGACCTGATCCGGCGCGTCGATCGTGGCGCCGCGCTCGTCGATCAGTTTCACCTCGACGCCCCAGATCGGCTTGCCCACCGAGCCCAGCCGTGGGGCCTCCGCCCGCTGACTCATGACCCCGGGTGAGGTCTCCGTGAGGCCGTACGCGACCAGCACGGGAAGACCGAACCGCTCGTGGAACGCTTCGGCGACAGTCACCGGCATCCCCGAACCGCCGGCCACGGCCATGCGCAGCTGCTCGCGGATCCGGGTGACGTCGACGTCGCCGGACACGGCGTTCACCATCGCCCAGTACATCGTCGGCACCGCCGCCAGGAACGTCACGTGGTGTTTCTCCAGCAGCACCAGGGCCTCCCGGCCGTCGAACCGGGGCATCAGCACGACGGTGGCGGCCGTGGCGAACGCGGCGTTCATGTGCACCGAGGCGCCGAACGAGTGGAACAACGGCAGCATCGCGAGGTGGGTGTCGGTGGCCGGGGTCGCGTCGATGGCCCGAACCGTGGCGATGGCGCCGAACAGCAGGTTGCTGTGCGACAGCTCGGCGCCCTTCGGCTGCCCGGACGTGCCACTCGTGTAGAGAATGACCGCCGGGTCGGTCTCGGGGAGCTGCACCGGGTCGAACCGCACGCCGACACCGCGCAGTGCGTCCGCGAGCGTCTCGGCACCCTCGATCGGCGAGGCGGCCGCCGGGTCGGCGGTGATCACCATGAAGAGCTCGCACCCCGGCGCGGCACGAAAGCCGGCGTGCCCCTCGGAGGCCATCGGCAGGTCGTCGGCGCCCTCGAAACAGAGGTAGGCCCGGGCCCCGGAGTCGTTGAGGTGGTACGCCACCTCGCGGCCCTTGAGCAGGACGTTCAGCGGCACCACGACCGCGCCCACCTTGAGAATGCCGTAGTACAGGATCGGGAAGTACGGCAGGTTGGGGCAGGACAGCGCCACAGCGTCGCCAGGCCGGACACCGCGCTCGACCAACAGGTTGGCGACCTGATTGGCGGCCGCCTCCAGCTCGGCGTACGTCAGTCGCTGCTCACCGAGCACCACGGCGACGCGGTGCGGATGCGTGCGGGCGCTGTCCTCCAGCACCATGGACAGATTCAGCATTTCCCTATGCTCCGTACGCGTCCACGCCTTGGCATATCGACCTCCTGTGGTTTCCCTCCAGCCTGCTCAGCAGTGGAGCAGCGACCGCCATGATCAGGAGGACTACGGCGACGACGCCTCCGGCGACCGCGGCGCGGTCCGTCCGCGGCCGCTTGGGCGACAGACGATCGGCGGCCAGTGTGGCGGCGACCCTGGCGCCCTCGTTCCGGCGGACCAACGATTACACGCCAACTGACGGCTGGACCCGGGCCGAGTTCAACGTTCAGGCGACTCGCATGAGGGGTCGCGCGAGAGCGGCCAGCGCCTCACGGCAGCGTTGCGGCCCTTCGACCTGCTCGGCGCGGCGACGCGCGAAGGCCTGGATCAGCACGGGGTACCGGTAGGTGTCGCGGTCGACCGCCTCCACCAGGTGGGCGTCCACGAGGTCTTCCAGGGCGGCGCGGGCCTGGGCCCGCGGTAGTCCTGTCATCTCGCAGACCTCTTCGACGCTGCGAAGGGGCGAGACGGCCAGCGCGGCGAGCCGGAAGACGCCGGCCGAGACCGGGTCCAGACGGGCCTCAGCCCGGCGGATCGGCTCGTCCACGATCTTGCAGTCCTCGTGCATGACGACGGGCTGGCGCAGATCGTCGGCCAACTGCTCCATGATCTCGGCGACCGACCAGGTCGGCCGGTCGAGCAGCCGGGCGGCCGCGACCCGGACCGACAACGGGTGACCGGAGCAGGCCGCCACGAGGTCGAGCGCGACCTCACGCTCGGCCGCGACCCGGCCCTGGCCGGCGATCTCCGCGAGCAGGCGGAAGGATTCCTGTTCGGTCAGCGGTCCCAGGCGCTGCCAGGCGACCGCGGACAACTCGAGCAGCCGGCGCGTCGCCGTGACGATCAGCGCGCATCCCGGCAGCAGCGGCTCCACCTGCCTGCTGCCGGCGGCGTCGTCCAGGACGACCAGCATTCTCCGCCCCGAGGTCACCGTTCGCCACAGTGCGGATCGTTCCGCTGTGGTCTCGGGCAGGGCAATGCCGGGCTGGATCGTGCGCAACAACGTGCCCAGCGCGTCATGGGCGCTGACCGGGGGGCCCAGACGGGTGCCGAGATCCAGGTACATGCGGCCGTCGGGAAAGTGATCGGCCAGCAGGTGAGCCACGTGCACAGCCAGGGTCGACTTGCCCGAGCCGCCCAGGCCGGTGATACCGGCGACCGGTATCGCCTCCTCGGTGAGGATCCGGCGCAACCGCTCGACCTCGGCGCCGCGGCCGGTGAAATCCCGCACGTCCGGCGGCATCTGGTTCGGGCGGACGGTGCGCGGCGCGGGCGAGGCCTCCGGGGCGACGGCAGGCCCATCACCTCGCAGCAGCCGCTGATGCAG
Organism: Actinoplanes sp. NPDC049598; assembly: GCF_040675435.1. Taxonomy (NCBI): domain Bacteria; kingdom Bacillati; phylum Actinomycetota; class Actinomycetes; order Micromonosporales; family Micromonosporaceae; genus Actinoplanes; species Actinoplanes sp. NPDC049598. The sequence continues at coordinate 257,910 of NZ_JBFAOX010000014.1, forward strand.
CCGCTGCAGTCCAGGACCGGGTTCGATGCCCAGCTCCTCGTCCAAGGCGGTGCGCAGCCGGCGGAACGCCTCGAGCGCCTCCGCCGTCCGCCCGCAGCGGTACAGCGCCGTCATCCACAGCTCGGTCAGGCGCTCGTCCACCGGATGCTCGGCGACCGCCGCACCCAGGTCGGTGCAGATCTCCTCGTGCCGCCCGAGGGTCAGCTCCGCGTCGAACAGCTGCTCGCGGGCGGCCCGGCGGGACTCGGCCAAACGGGTGCGCTGGGCCGCGGCGAACTCCGCCTTCACCCCACCCAGCGCCGGGCCGGACCACAATTCCAGGGCGCGGCGCAGGAACGCCGCGGTGCCGGGGATGTCACCGGCACGCCGGGCGTCACGAGCTTGAGCGACGAGCCCGTCGAACTCGTCGGTGTCGAGGCCCGCTGCATGTCGCACGATGTGATATCCACCGGCCGACCTGAGCAACTCGGCTCCGCCCGCCGCCAGTAGGTGGCGCAGGCGGGCGGCGTACGTGCGGACGGTACCGTGCGCCGACGGCGGCGGGTCGTCGCCCCACAGCGCATCCACCACGTCGTCGATCGGCACCGGCGTCTTCCGCAGCAGCAGCAGGCTCAGCAGCCCGCGCTGCTGCGGAGGACCAAGCGGCACGTCGCCGGCGTCCGTGATCAGTCGCACCGGCCCCAGCAGCGAGAAGGACACCATGCGGGTTACGACGGGCACCCACCCGCAAAGTTCACCGGCCCTCGGCGTCCGTGACCGACGGCACGATGTTGTGGTTGAGGTGGAAGACGTTGGTTGGGTCGTAGGCTGCTTTCGCCCGGGCCAGGCGGTCATAGGTCTGCGCCGGGTAGGCCGCCCGGACCGCCTCGGGGCCGAGGTCCTCCTGCCCGATGAAGTTGAGGTGCTTGCCCTCCAGGGCCCACGGCTTCAGCCCGGTGAACAGCTCACCCATCCAGTGCACGGCGGGGGCGGTCTGCTCCGGGACGCCGACCGTGACGACCCAGAGCACGAACTCGGCCTCCCGCAGCCCGGCTGCACCGGCGTTGGCCGGGGTGTCGTGCAGCGCACCCCCGAGATGACGCAGCTCGATGATGTTCGCGGGCACGTCGGCCTGCGGGCCGATGGCCTCGATCAGCGCGGTGACCAGGTCGGGGGTCAGGGGCGGCAGGCTCAGCGTGCTCTCGGCGAAGGGGGCCGGACTCTCCGGGTCGGAGTAGATGGCGGCGAAGTCGGTGTAGGGCATGTCGGCGACGGTGTCGATCACGACCGGCGCGGCGGCCCGCAGCGGCTTCAGCAGCGTGTTGGCGTCGTCGGCGGAGCCGAGGAACGACACCCGGACGTGCACGGTGAAGGTGCCGCGCAACGGCTCCGGGAACACCGGCACGTCGGGCAGCCGCATGAAGGCGATCGACGTGGTGAGCTCGTCCGGCGCCTGGGCGGTCAGGTCCGCGTACGCCCGCAGGACGGCCTCGGCCTGGTCGCCCGGGAAGATGAGCACCCCGCCGTACAGACGGGTGACCGGGAAGAGCTCGAACTCGATGGCGGTGACGACGCCGAGGTTGCTCTTGGAGCCGCGCAGAGCCCAGAACAGTTCCGGCTCGGTCTCGGCGTCCGCGTGCCGCAGCGTTCCGTCGGCGGTGACGACGTCCAGCGCGGTGACGTGGTCGGAGCTCCAGCCGAACTTGCGGCCCATCGTGGCGCTCAGGCCACCGCCCAGCGTGTAACCGACGACACCGACGAGCGGTGAGGAGCCGTTGAGCGGCGCGAGTCCGTGCGGCGCCGCGGCGTCGACGACCTGCTGCCACCGGACACCGGCTCCCACACGGGCCCGGCGGGCCGACGGGTCGATGACGACCTCGTCCATCCGGCGCGTCGTGATCAGCAGGGTGCGGTCGTCGGCGACGGCGCTGGTGTGACCGGTATTCATGATCGCCACCGCGAGATCGTGCGCCTTCGCGAACGCCAGCGCGGCCTGGACGTCGGCCGGTCCGGCGGCGCCCACGACGACGGCCGGGTTGTTGGCCACGGCCGGGTTGTACATCGCGCACTCTTCCGCGTACCCGTCCTGACCGGGCAGCAATACGACACCCGCGACACGCCCCGCCAGGTCGTCGATCTCGGCCGAGTTGTTGTTCATCGCATTCACCATGACTCCAGTTGATCAGTGGTGCGCCGACGTGGCGCAGACGAAACGTTGACGGCCCGGCCGGCGCCGGGGCCGGACGGCGGAGGGCCGGTCGCGGGCGCCGACCGGCGCAGGGCCAGCACGCTTCCGGACACCCCGATCAGCGAGATGGCCAGCGCTCGACGGCGTATACGCCGGCTCAGACGAGGTAGGTCCAGGTCTCGAGAGTGCTGAAGCCCATCGCCTCGTAGACGGGGAAGCCGTCCTCGGACGCGTGCAGGTACGTGGCGACGGCTCCGTCGTCGAACGCGTCCCGGACGATCCGCTCGGTGATCTTGCGGCCGTACCCGCGGCGTCGCGCTGCGGGCTCCGTGGCGATGTTCATGACGCCGACGAAGTCGCCGCTGCGGATGCCGTACCCGGTGGTGACCGGGCGTCCGGCGACAAACCCGAGATATGCCGTCGCGCCCGGAAGGTCGAGAAGCTTGGGTGGCATCAGCGTGGCGGCGATGTCCTCCGCCATCTCGAAACCGCCGACGAACGTGCTGAGATAGGCGCCGTACGCGGCCGACCCGACCACCCGGATGTCCAGGTCGGCCGCAGGATCGCCGGCAGGACGCAGGTCACCCGGCCGGCACACCATCGTCGGTGTGCGGTTCTGCTCGGTGCGGCCCCACCGGGCAGCGATCGCGCGGATCTCGGGGGTCGGCTCGGCCCGGGTGTGGATGCACCACGGAATGTCGGCTTGCGCCACCACCGCCGCCAGCCGGTCGACCTCGCCCGCATACGTCTCGCGACGGTGGTGATAGACGCCGTTGAACTTGGCCAGCGGGATGCCGCTCACCATAAGCTCCACGCCGTGGTCCCCCTGCTGCCGGACCGGCGATGACGCCGCCTCGGACAAGCGGCGAACCGTGTCGAAATACGCGTCCGCCACCGCATCTGAAAATTCCACCTCAGACCCGGTCCCTTCATCGTGTTGCCGTCATCCGGACGACGGCCGGGCCATGCCGTTGTTCACCGCAGCGGGATGAGACGGTCGCCTCCCCCGCCAGCCAGGACTGCGCGACCAAGGGATTGAAGTACACCCGGTCCCGCTCGTCGCTCGTTATGCCGATGGCCACGGCGGCCACGGCGAGGGTGCTGATCATCTTGCCGGAGGCGATGTTCGCGACGTCGCGGATGATCAGCGCCGACGAGACCCGGCAAGTCGTTCGCTTGGCACAACGCCCAGCGCGGGAACCGGGCCAGTCCGTCCCCGGCCCGGTTCCCGGCGGTTGAGAGGTCCCGCGCAGCGCCACCCCCGCCGCGTGGAACCTCCTTGCCGTACGACGTGCTCCCGTCGATCAGGTTCACCGGCAAGGCCCGGACGCGCCGGTTGAACTCCACCGTGCACCGGACGTCAAAGGGAGTGAAAGTCCACATGCGGTGGATCAACGACGAGGGGATCAATCGTCTTGCTATCTCGACGACTGCTGGCCGGCGCCGCGGCGACTGCTGCGGCGCTGGTCGCACTGGCTCCCGGTGCGGCGCAAGCGGCCTGCCGGACCGACTCCTATGTGGCGCTGGGCGACTCGTACGCCGCGGGGACCGGCTCGCCCCCGTACACCGACGCCCAGTGCCGGCGCAGCGACGCCGGCTACCCGGTCCTGCTGGCCGCGAAGCTGCACGAGAAGTCCTTCGAGTTCGAGGCCTGTGCCGGCGCGACCGTTCAGGACGTGCTGGACAAGCAGATCGACGATCTGGGCCGCCGTACCCGCCTGGTCACCCTCACGATCGGCGGAAACGATCTCGGCTTCGGCACCGGTATCAACACGTGCCTGACAGGCACCGACGCCGACTGCGAGAAGGTCGTGGACGACGCCGTGACGTTCTCTCGCGACACGCTGCCCGGCCGGCTCGACCGGGTCTACCGTGCGGTGCACGAACGCGCTCCGCACGCGAAGCTGGTCGTCGCCGACTACGCCCACTTCTTCGAGACCACCCCGGACTGCGGGAGCCTCCCGGTGAGCCTGGTCAAGCGGGTCGCGCTCAACCGCGCGGTGGACGTCCTCGACCAGAGCATCGCCCAGGCGGCCCACCGGGCCGGGGCCGGCTTCGCCGACGTGCGGACGGCGTTCGCCGGCCACGGCCTGTGCGGCGCCGACCCCTGGATCACCAACCCGGCCCAGACGGACCCGTTCCACCCGACGGCGACCGGTCACCTCGACGGTTACCTGCCGGCGGTGTCACGCGCCGTCGCGCACCACGCCTGACACATCAGTGAGAAGGGCTGCCTCCGGTTCGCCGGAGGCAGCCCTTCAGCATGTCGTCCAGCCCGGCCGCGGCGTCGTCCCGCAGCGCCTCGGCGACGGCCGGCACGAGCACGAAACGCCCGCTGTTCTGTTCGACCAGCCCGTTGGCGGCGAGGGCGGTCATCAGCGTGGCCACCCGCTCACGAGGCAGCCCGGTGATCGAAATGGAGAACCTGACGGTCCTGGCGAAGTCGGTACCGGACAGCTGACTCACGAATCTCCCCGCTCGCGACAGGAGCGGCGGCCCGGCCGGTCACACCGGCCGGGCCGTTCGGCTCACCGGGCCGCGGTGGCCAGTCCGTCGAACCAGGCGTCGACAGCCGCGCCGAACTCCTCCGGCTGCTCGAACCAGGGCAGGTGACCGCTGTCCTTGATGATGGCCAGCGTCGAGTCCGGCAGCACGTCGTGCATCCTCATCGCCTGTGAGACGGGGTCTGTGGTGAAGTCGTCGTCGCCCACGATGACCAGCGTGGGCACGGTGACGCGGTGCAGGTCGGGCAGGAGGTTGCGGGTCTGGAAGCCCGACGCCTGCGAGTACTGCAGCACCTGGTCGTCGACCTGCATCGAGGCGAACCCGTCGGCGGCCAGCTCGGGGTTGTGGAAGTAGAACGCCCCGGTCTTGTCGAGGACCTCCTTGATGGTCGCGGGCTTGCCGCCGTTGCCGCTCATCATCGCCATGGCCTCGTCGATGTAGGTCGGGTGGGCCAGGTAGAAGGGCTCCGTCCGCCGCTTGTCGATCATTTTCATCATCTCCCGCATCCGCACGTCGTCATGGGCGGCGTTGGCGTCGATCGCGATGAGGCCCAGCAGGTGCTCGCTGTGCTCGATGCCGTAGGCGAGCGCCTGGTGGCCACCGGCCGAGTGCCCGGCCAGGAAGATCTTCGGGCCGCCCAGGTACACGCGCAGCGCCTCGATGTCGGCCACGAAGTGCTCGAGCGTGTACTGGTCGGGGCTTTCCGGCCCGGTCGACTTCCCGCTGTGCCGGGCGTCGAAGTACACCACCGTGCAGTGCCGTTCCAGAGCCTTGAGGGGGATCAGATAATCGACCGAGGGTCCCCATCCCGGAGACGGCAGCAGCAGCACGGGGCCGGTCCCGGCGACGTGGTAACGCAGGGTGACTCCGTTGACGTCGGCGAAGTGCTCGCCCTCGTTCAGCGCGGTGACCGCGCCCGTCGTCGACTCTGACATGACTTCTCCGATCCGTTCGGTGCCCGGCAGTCGCCAGGCGTACCGGACCAGATGCATCTCAGGCCCCCGCCGTGCGTACGTATGCCGGTGACTCCCCTCACCCCGGAGCACCCACGGACGATGGACTACCGAGCCCCGGTCAACCTGGGTCAGGCCCCCAGCATGTTCTGTCCCGACTTCCCCGACGGTGCCAACGTCTTCTCGCTGTTCGAGTCGAGCAGCGTCACCGACGGCCTCAGCTGGGGCATGCTGCAGGACCCCGCGCTCGACACCCGGATCGATGCTCTGGCCAAGATGCCGGTGGACCGATCAGCCGCCGAGCTGCAGCCGCGGCGGAGCGGACCGGGGCCCGCTCCGCCGCAGCGGAACGCCATCACGGCTTGGCGAACGCGCCCACCACCGCATCCACGAAGCCGGCCGGGTCCTCGATGTGGGGGAAATGGCCGGTGTCGGGCAGCACCACCAGCGTCGATCCACTGATGCCCTCATGCAGCACCTGGGCCCAGCGTGGCCCGGCGATGAAGTCGTCCTGCCCCGCGACGATCAGCGCCGGAGCCGTGATCTCGCCGAGCCGGGCACGCGAGTCGAACGTCACCGAGTCGAGCTCGCTGGACGGCTCGTGATACAGGATCCACTCCCGCTCGACGCGCTGCTCGTACCGCGCTCGGCGCTCGCCCCAGTCGGCGAAGTACAGCGGCGTGATGGCCCGCAGGTAGGCGGTGGCTGAGGCGTCGTCGTGGCCCAGACCGGTGCCGAACGCCGCGGCGGCGGCCACGATGTCGGGCTGATCCGGGTGACGCCGGGCGATGCTCTCCGCTCCGGCCTTGGCCGTGGCGAAGAAGTCGTCGTCGAGGACCGGCGGAGCGTCGTAGAGGATGAGACCGGCGACCAGCTCCGGGTGGTCGAGCGTCAGCTGCTGGGCCACACATCCCCCGTACGAGTGCCCCAGCACCAGGACCGGCCCGAGCTCGAGTCGCTCGATCAGGGCGGCCGCGAACCGCACGTAGGCGCCGATGCCGTACGAGCTGGGCGAGGGCAGCCGGCCCGACTCGCCGGTGCCGACCGGCTCGACGTAGACCAGGGTGAAGTGCTGCTCGAGCTCGGGTGAGCGCATGTAGGACCAGTGACATCCGGGGCCGCCGGGCAGGACCAGGCAGACCGGGCCCTGACCGGCGACGTGGTAGGCCTGCCGGACGCCGTCGATAGTTGTTTCCACGGTGGGTTCGACGGGCCGTCCCGATCCAGGTTCACGTATGACGCTCACGAGACCCGCTCCCGGATCACTGGTACATGACGTAGGTCGCCTGGTAACCCACCGATTCGCGCTCCCCGTCGACACAGGGACGGGTCGGCGCGAGACCACCACTGGTGTTCAGGCGCTGGATGTAGGTCACCTTCGCCATGATGCCCTTCTTGGAACCGGTGTGACCGGTGGCCTTGAGCAGCAACTGCGGAATGGTGCCAGGCCGCGCTTGCTTGGCTTGCACGGCGGCGGTGACCGTCGATCCGTCGACGTTCGACATCCAGCTCGGGCCGGCGAAGTGGTGCAGCGGGCCCTTGGGTCCGACCAGCAGCGCCTCCGGAACGGAGGCGGTGTCGACGAAAGTGCCGTTCGCGCAGGTGTAGGTCTGCACACCGCTGGCCACGGTGAACTCCCCGAACCTGGTCACTCCGGCCGGCGGGTCGAGAGGCGACGCGGCAGGGGTCTCCGCCGCGTTGGCGTTGAAGGCGACCGCCGTGATGACGATGGTCACCGCGGCGGCCCCCACGGCCCCGGCGGTACGAATCTTGGTCCGGCGTTGCAGCATGCGTACATCTCCTTGTGAGGTGGTTCCTGTCACCTGGAGACGCGCCTGTCGCCGCTCCGTTCAGGCGCGGCGACATGCTTAAGGTTCATTTCATCAGCACGGGCGACCACAACGGCGTCGACCACCCGGTCCGTGTGGTCGTCGACGGCGGCCGCACACCGTGACGGTCGGCTCAGCCCCCTACGGACTGGAATCGCTGAACCGCGTGCGGGCCGACGGGCCGCGGATGCGGTGACGCGTGCCGGCCGTCCAGTTGCCGGCCGATCCATCGCGAGTAGTACACGAAGTCGGTGTACACGACCGGGCCGACACAGGTGATCTCGTCGGTCCCCCGGCTGACGCCACCGACAAGGGTCCACGCGGCACCACGGCGGTGAAGCGCCGGCCCGCCCGAGTCGCCCGAGCACGCCGCGCCGCCCTCGGCGGACGGAGCGACACAGAACTCGCCGGCGGTGATTCCGGCGGCCGCGCAATCGTTGCGGGCGGCCACGTGGCTGTCGGCCTGTTGTAGCACCGCGGGCGGCTGTGTAGCGGTGCTGGTCGCTTTGCCCCAGCCCAGAAGTCGTACCTGTTCGTTCGGGTGCACCCAGTCGGCCAGCGGAACGGCGCGAACGCGCAGACCGGCCGGTACCTTGACGTTCACGACGGCGACGTCGGCGACCGCGTCGTCGCCCTGTGCCCAGTCCCAGGTCGGGAAGACGTCGACCGAGGTGGCCGCCAGGGTGGTGAGCTGATCCAGGTGCGTGGAGCCGGCCTGGACCTGCACCGTGGCGGCCGGTACGGCCTCGGCGGTCGTGGGATCGCTGACGCAGTGAGCGGCGGTCACCACCGCGGTCCGGCCGTGAGCGGTGACGAAGGTGCCCGTGCACCGGCCGACATGTCCCGCCGCATCAGTGGTCAGCAGCCGCGCGACGAACGGGTAGGCCTCGTCGGCGTCGCTCCCACCGACGATCAGCACCCCGGCACCGCCGCCGGCCGGCGCCGACTGCGACGCTGACGCCGGCTGGGAAGCCACCAGTGGCAGGGAAGAGATGACCACGGCAGCGGTGAGCCGCCGGAGCCAGGTACGTGACATCAAGCTGACATCCTCCGGATTGAGCAGATCCGGCCGCGTTCGGCGGTTCCGGGACGGGCCCGCGTCCACTCCGGACATCCCGGCCGTCAGCGACAACGACGGCATGCGGTGAAGAAGGTTCAGCTTCCTCGCGATCGACAGCCACACCGGCGGCGGCGCCGACGCGTACGCTGTGCCGTCGTGTGCCACGGCGGGGCCGGCACTGTGCTGGGCTCGCTGGCCGAAGGGCTGCCCCTGGTCGTGGTGCCGCAGGGCGCTGACCAGTTCGTCCAGGGCGCCGCCGTCGAGCGAGCCGGACGCGGTGTGGCCACCGCGCCCGGGCACCCCGATCCGGAGCAGCTGAGGTCGGCCGTCCGCACCGTGCTGGAGGACACGGCGATCGCCGGCGCCGCGGACGCCGTGCAGAAGGAGATCGCCGGGATGACTCCGCCCGACAAGGTTGCCGAGAAGCTGACCCGCGCGCTCGCGGGCTGAACTTCGGCTCCTCCGGTACGTCCGCAAAGAGAACACTTCCATGTGGACGAAGGGCAAGACGTGGAACCCTCGACGACCCGGCCCGACGGGCTGCTGTCACTCGCTGTGGTGTCGGTCAACGCCATCATCGGCGCCGGCCTGTCCCAGCTGCTGGCCACGGCGCCCGGCGTCAAGGTGACGGACCTCGCCGACAGCATCGTCGCTCTGCACCGCACCGATCCGCCCGACCTCGTCGTCCTCGATCTGCACGAACACCGCACCAGCCGGCTCGGTGCCGACTTCTGGTCGGCCATGCCGGCCGGAGCCCGAGGTGTCGTTCTCTGCCGGAGCGACGATCCACCGGATCTCGCGCTCGCCGTCCGGGCCGGCGTACGCGCCGTCCTCACTCGGGAGACCGCTCCGGGCGAGTTGCTCGGGGCGGTCGAGACCGCCCGCCAGGGCGGACTGCACGTGACCGCCGAGCTCGTTCCGCCATTTCTCGAGCAGGTCGTCGGGTCACCACCGGTGCGTGGGCCACAACTGGCCGTCCGGGAGGTGGAAACGCTGCGTTGGGTGGCGCAAGGCCTGACCCACCGTCAGATCAGCCGGCGTATGGGTCTGACCGAGGCGACGGTGAACACCTATGTCAAGCGGATCCGCGCGAAACTCAACGCCGGCAACAAGGCGGAACTCACCCGGCGCGCGGTCGACCTCGGTTATGTCGCCCCGAGCTGACCTCCGCGGCGGGATATACCTCACCGTCCCAGATCCCAGAGCGTGCCATACAGGCCGTAGACGCCCAGCAGCAACGCCGGCAGGGCGATCTGGCCGATCGTCAGCAGCGGCGCGAACCGGGAGGGGCGGTCCGGCTCGGCCGGGGCACGGTCGGCTCGCCACAGCAGCATCGGCAGGCTGGTTCCGATCGCGATCAGACCGCCCAGAAAGAGAATCGGCATGACGAACGCGTTGCCGACAGCGCTGTGGGCCGGAAGCGTCAACAGCCCGAACAGGCCGGCCACGGCCGCGACCACCGGCCCGATCGCCTCGGAGGTGAACCGAAAAGAGGTCGTCCGAACGAACAGCACGACCGTCGCGACGACCGCCACGGCCAGCGTGAACGGGTTGAACGCGCGGTTGAGCACGATCAAGGCCACGCCGACGGCCAGAGACGTCACGCCGACCAGCACCGTCAGCACGCGGTGGGCCAGATCGACCCGCTCGGAGAGGCGATCCGGGTCGGCGTCGGGCTCCAGGGTGGGCGACGACATCGACAGCCACGACGTGGCGACCAGCAGTCCGGCCGTGCGGGGGGCGGCCGACAGGAACAGCACGCCGGCCACCACCACGGTGGCCGCGATGGCGGCGACGGAGGCGTGCAGCAGTCCGAGCACGGCGAGCAGCACCCCGGCGATGGCGACCAGCAGCGTGACCGCGCCCAGCATGACGTCCGGCACCGCGATCAGCGCGATGATCAGACCGACCACCAGACCGATCTCGACATAGGTCAGGTGGGTGAGGTCCAAGGCGGGATCACCCGGTGCGAACAGGGCCGCCAACGCCGTACAGGGAACCGCCGCACAGCCGAGCAGGGTCCGCATGCCATCCGGCAGAACCCGCGGGTGCGCCCTGAGCAAACGGGCCAGCACCGCGACCCCGACGCCGGCCAGGCCGGCGAGGATGGCCAGGGTGGACCCACGGAAGCCGGCCAGGCCGAGGTATCCCACAGCGGCGACGAGCCAGAGCGCCCCGAGAAGCAGGAAGAGACGGGCGGCCGACCGGGCGTTCCACAGCGCGCCTCTGCCGTCCCCGGCGTACTCCGAGACCAGCTCCCAGACGCTGTGCACGACCGGCTCCACCTCTTCGCCGGCGAGCGTGTCGCGCAGGTAGAGCACCGCGCCGTCCTCGACGCCCTGCTCCGCCAGCGACGAGGACAGCGGGAACGGCGCCGCACCGGCCGGAGCGAGACTCCAGGCCGGCGGCAGCGCGTCGTCCTCGGGCTGGCCGCACAGCCGGGCCAGCTCGTCGGTGTACTCGGCGATCGGCGCCCCGGCCGGTACGGCCAGGTCGACCCGGTTCTGGGCACCGACCACGGTCACGCGGCACCGCGCATCGATCAAAACGTCCTCCAGCTACGGACGTTGTGGTCCTCGGCGAGGTCGTAGTTGTCGGAGACAGTACGGACCGCGTCGGAGATCTGCTTGAGAACGCCGGTCTCCGGGTTGAACAGGGCCGTGGCGTCGCTGTTCCACAACGACTGCACATCGGTGTACGCCTGGCCGGCGCCACCGGTCCACTGGGCCTGGAGCGGAGCGAGCTTCGCCGCCAGCGCGTCGAGCTCGTCCTGAAGCTGCTGGGCGAACCCGGCCAGGAAGACGGGCGCCTCGGCGATGCTGGTCGGGACTTCGATGCGACTGGACTCGATGTCGGGCATGCCCATTCCTCTCGTCAGAACCGGGCCGGGGCGAGCTGCGTATCGCCGCTGGGGGCAAGCAGCCGCACGTTCGCACTCTCGGTCTCCACCACGTTGGAGTGGTTGATTCCGATCGTCTGGGCGATGTCGTCCAGGGTCCGCTGGATGCTCGCGGCATGCTGGTGGTACTCGGCCATGAGGACCAGGAAGGTCTCCTTGGCGTTGCCCATCCACTCCGAGCCCAGTTCGTCGACATATCGGCCGAGCGCGCCGAGCTGTTCACTGATCGAGGTGGCCGCGCTGATGCTGTCCGTCCGCGCCGCGGCCAGCTCGGCCGGCGTCAGACCCCATGGTCCTGCCATCTTCACTCCCTCAAGCAGGGGTCGCGGAGCCATCCGGCCCCAGCGATGCCCTGTAACGATGCCGCCGAACTCCGGGTCGATCGAGTTCCATTTCGGGTGTCCCCGCGATCGGGGCGACGGCCCTATCCGCGCCAGTGGGCACAGTGATTGAACGAAATCGCCTCCAGCGGCGGCTGTTCGATCTCGGCCAGCAGCGGCGAGGGCTCGGTCCACCGCCGCGGTACGAAGTCAGCGTCCGGACCCGCATCGACGCGCCAGATCTCACCGTCCGCGATCGTGTACACGGCCGATCCGGCTCCGCTGGACGTGATCACCAGCCCGTTCTCCTGTGCCACCTCGATCATCCGGCGGAGCTCCATCCAGCTCCGGGGGCCGTTGGACCTGCCATCGCGGCGTTCGCGCTCGCGCTCGCGCAAGAATTCGACCGCACCCGTTTCCTCATCGTCCGGGAACAGGCGGACGCCGGTCTGGAAACGCAGGTCGAGCAGCGCCGCTCGAAAGGTGTCCGGGTCCCAGACAGCCGGGCCCACCAGATCGGCAGCGTCTCGGACGAGCCGGGACAGATGCTGAACACTCTCCGGCACCGGACTCGCCGCGGGCTGCGAAGGCCCGGCCGGCCTCCTGCCGCCAAGCCGCTCGGAGCCGCTGAGAGCGTGCAAGGCTCGGCCCGCGGCCGACCCCAGCTCACGGAACACCGAGCTGCTTGCCGCAAGCCCCGTCCGAGTGGAGACGACCGGGAAGCGTCCCCCGTCCCATGGCGTCTCGGATCTTGTCGGAAGCCCCTCGGTCCAGACTCTGACCGACCGGTTCTGAGCCTGGACGTCCGGTTCGACGTTGAGCGACGGGTGGCGCGACGGAGCGGTACCACGATCGAAGGCGCGTACCACCACGAGATCCGGATCGGCGTTCCAACGCTGCAGCTCGTCGCGGATGACCGCGCTCAAGGCCGTCGCCACGGCGCGGGCACGAGCCGCGCCGGCACCGCTTCCCTCCACGTTGCCGCCGCCTTCGACCACCACCATGGACTGTTGTAAGGCACCACCCGCGTGGCTGCGGACCGCGTCCCGGACGATCTGGTAGCCGAGCGCATCGATGCGGGGCCGATGCCGATCGTGCAGCGCCCTTTCCCGGGCGTCGAACCTGACGGTGCCGGTGCGGTCGCGCCCGGCCGGGTCTGGATGGCGGGGCATGGCCCGGAACATCGTGTCGATACGGATCGTCTCGGTCTCGATCTGGTGCCGATAGGCACGCAGGGTATGAGTGTCGATCCGGTTCCAGCCGAAACTCCGCAGTTCTTGCGGAGCGAGCGGCAGCCCTCCCACCGGCGTGTCGAGATGCGTCATGTCAGTACGAATTCCCATCGCATCGTACTGCGAGACAGGTGGGTTCTGCGGACCGCCGGGAAGCAGAGCGGTGTTCAGGTAGTCCATCAACGTCTGGGTCTCACCGCTGTCCGTCTGCCACCCGTTCTGGAAGACGGTGGGACTTTCCAGCAGGAGCCGCGCAACCTTGTCGTCGATATGAGCTGCGTGAGCCTGAAGTAGTCCCCGGATCGCCTCTGCGTTGTCGGCGAGCCACTCCTGCACGACCGCCGGCAGTTCGCTGCGCATGGCCGCGAGCGAAACCCGCGAGGCGACCAGGAGCTGATTCTTCACAAGCTTGCCCTGGTGAGCCCAATGAACGAGGTGCGCCCCGACGTGGGCGAAAACCGTCGCCATGAAGCCACGCACCGAGGCGGCCTCGAAATCGTTCTCGAAGGCCTGCTGGTCCTGGTGACCCACAAATCCTTCGGCCGCCTGAATCGCGAATGCTCTCGCCCTGGAGGACAAGTCGATCCTGGATCGGGCGTTGACCGTCCGAAGCGTGTCGTTCTGCTCGGCGAATCTCATCAGGTCAAACAGGCCGGCAATCGGGACACCTGTCGTGTAATGAACATATGCCCCGCCCGGCTGGTGTGCCCGCTCGATGGTCAGCGCCTCGACAGCGGGGTTGACGCGGAAGCCCTCCTCCGGTGTGAACCAATCAGCGAACGAGGTACCTGGCTCGACTGTCACCAGCCGGTCCAGCTGGCGTTCGAGAGCCGTCACGACGTCGGACCGCTCAGCGAACCCGGTCTCCCCGTCCAGCAAGCGGTACGGTGCCGTGACCAGCTCGACGATGATTTCGCCCCGGTTCTTGTCCCAAGTCACGTTGAGCGTCGGGGAAGAAGCCAGCTTGGTGATCCTCGAGGCGATTGCCTGGGCCGGCGTGACACCGAGCAGGGCTCGCGTCTCTACTTCGACGCCGACCGCGCCGTAACGGTGGTCGGTAGCCGGATCGATCAGCGCGTCCACCGAGCTGTGCGACACGGTCTCCCCGCCCCGCACCTCCCGTCCAGTCGCATCCACCACCACGACGGACGCCCGCGCCGGGGACAACTCCGGCTCCCCCGCCAACACCCGCGCACCCGGACCCCGCTGCAGGTCGAACCAAACAACCTCCCCACCGGGCAGACGATGCGCACCCAGCGCATGGCCCACCCCACTACCGCGCTGCACCAACGCCAACGCCGTACTAGACGGACCAGCATCTACCAGCCGCTGCGCCACCTCAGCCCACGAGCGCACCGGCACCAGCCGCGCCCCACCGACCAACCCACTCGTCTGACGCCCGTCCAGCACCAGATCGTCGACCGCACCCGCGGCCGCCGCCACCGCACCCGCACGGACACGGCCGCCGCCCGACTGCTCTCTGTCCCCGGCACCAACCCGGCCCGGGAAAAGGCTCTTGAACGCATCATTCAGCAACACCACACACGACGCCGGATCATTCCCCGGCCGCACACGCACCCGATCCGCGACGCTTTCCAGCACCTCGGACAGCGCCTCCCGAGACGCCACCGGCCCGAGGTCAACCGCCACCGGTATGCCCCCGGCAACCTCCGGCATCGGCACATCCAGCCGCCCCGCTGCAGGCTCGGGCGGTGGGGCGATCTCGTCGGCGGTCAGCCGGCGGGCACCCGCCGGCATCCGCACCTCGCCGTCCAAGGGCAGCACGACCATCGCCACGGTGTCGATCGGCAACCGGGCCAGCCCACCGCTCTGCGGATCGAGGAAGGCCACGCCGCCCGGCCCACGCTCCACCACGATGAAGTGATGCGCGTCGGCCGTCCCGCTCCGGATGCCCGTCAGCGCACGCGTTCCCGGCTCAGCCTCCCCCATCACCTCGATCAGCGCCTCCAGACTAGGCGTCAGCCAGGCTTCGGTCCGGTCGTCGGGCAGTCCCCGGCGCTGGCGCTGGAAGGCCAGCATGTCGGCCCCGGGCAGTCGGTCCGATCCGGACGCCAGAAGGGTGGTCTTCTCGGCCACAGCCAGGGCGTAGGTCAGAGTCGCGATGGTGCAGTTGGTCGCGGCCTGCTCCCCGGCCTCCTCGTTCACCCTCGCCAGATAGGGGAAGGCGGCTGCCACCTCGTCCGCCGCGTACGCAGACGGCGGCAGCACACTCTCGATACCTGACGAACCATCTCCGAAGAAGCTCGCGCCGACCCGCCATGAGCCAGTGGAGAGGGCGAGTCTCCGTCGCAGTGTCGAGCGCATCGAGCCGAACCGTGATCCGGCCCGCTCCGACGGCCCGGCCTGGACGACCGGCATGACCTGCCCGGCGCCCCACGGCGTCTCCGACACCGAGGAAAGCCGCTCCGACCAGATGCGAACCGAGCGGTTCTGTGCCTCGTGGGCGCGGTCGTCGAGCGCATCCGGCTGCTGTGAGGGCGCCGTACCGCGATCCACGGCACGAACCACCACGTCGGCCGGCCGGAGATTCCACCTCGGCAGTTGCTGGGCGATCGCCTCGTTCAGCGCTGTCGCAACATGGCGCGCC
The DNA here is from genome assembly GCF_040675435.1 of Actinoplanes sp. NPDC049598. NCBI lineage: Bacteria > Bacillati > Actinomycetota > Actinomycetes > Micromonosporales > Micromonosporaceae > Actinoplanes > Actinoplanes sp. NPDC049598. The sequence goes on from NZ_JBFAOX010000014.1 coordinate 273,483, forward strand.
CGGTCGGCGCCGGCGCCGCTTCGGGCCCGGTTGCCACCGCCTTCGACGTGCACCAGCGTCTGCCGGCTTCGGCCCGCCGCGAGGTCGTGTGCCGCGTCTCGCACGACCTGGTACGCGAGCGCATCGATCCGCTTCTGGTGATGCTCTTCCAGCCTCCGCCGACCGGGCTCGAAATCGACCCGGCCGGTGTGATCCCGACCGGATGGTTCGGGATGACGGGCCAGTGATCGGAACCGACGATCGATCGCAATGGCCGTGGCGTCGATCAGATCCAGGTTGTGCACGATCTCGTCGGTGTCGATGCGACCCCGGCCGAAGTCGCGCAGCTCGTGCGGCGCGACCGGCAGACCACCGGCCGGCGTTTCGAGCACCGTCATATGGGTTCGGATACCCAACGTCTGGTACTGGTCCAGGGGTTGGTTGCCTGGTCCCTCCGGGAGCAGCGCGTTGTCCAGGAACTGACCGAGGAGGTAGCTCTGGCCGCGCTCGGGCATGCTCTGCCTGAAGTCCAGCACGTCCGGCAGCTGGGAAACGATCGAGGCCACCCATTCGTCGTTGATCCCCGCGTGCGCCCGCACCAGGTCCCGGAGCTCCTGCGCGTGATCCGACAGCCATGTCCGGACGTTTTCCGGCAAGCTTTCGCGCATCGCCGACAACGAGACCCGGGACGCCACCAGCAACGCATTCTTCGTCAAACCGAGACGGTGCGCCTGCGCGACCAGCGGAGCCAGCACGTGGGCGAAAGCCACGGTCAGGAAGCCCCGCAGGGACATGGCTTCGAGGTCGCGGCCGATGACGGCTGAGTTCCCATGACGGACGTAACGGCTTGCCGCCATGTCACCGAAGGCGATGGCGGCCCGGGAAAGCGGAATGGACGGCGGTACCTCGTCATCATCGCGACGAACGTTCCGCTCAGCGAATCGCATGAGATCAGGGATTCCCGCGAGGGGGACGCCGGTCGTGTACTGCAGGAAAGCCATGCCTCGTCGGTGTCGCGCCACGATGTTGAAGGCGTCGACGTCCTCTTCGAGCGTGAAGCCGAGTTCCTCGGAATAGAAGTCCCCCATCCTGGTCCCTGGCGTGACGTTCCGAAGCCGTTCGAGCTCCCGTCGCAGGTCGGCGATGACCGCGGTCCGATCCCTGTGCGTCGTCTCTCCGTCGAGCACGTTGTACGGCTTGGTGACCAACTCGATGATCGCGAAACCGCCGTCATGATCGAGATGCGCCCGGAGGTTCTCCGAATCGGCCAGCACCTCGATCATGAGGAAGAGTTCCTGCTCCCGGGAGATGTTCACGATGGCCGTGGACTCCGCCTCGGCGCCGGTAGCGCCGTACCGGTGGTCGGCGGCCGGATCGATCAACGCGTCCACCGAACCGTGCGACACCGTGTCCCCGCCCGGCACCTCCCGCCCGGCCGCGTCCACCACAACCACCGAAGCCCGCGCCGCCGACAACGTCGGCTGCCCGTCCAACACCCGCGCACCCGAACCCCGCTGCAGGTCGAACCACGCGATCCGCCCATCCGGGAACCGGTACGCACCCAGCGCATGACCCACCGTGTCGCTGCGCAACGCCAGCACCAACGCGGTAGCGGCACCCGGCGACGGAACAGCCCGCAACCGCCGCTCCACCTCGTCCCACGAGCGCACCGGCACCGACCGGGCCCCACCGATCAACCCACTGGACTGACGCCCATCCAGCACCAGATCATCGACCGCACCCGCAGCCGCCGCCACCGCACCCGCACGGACACGGTCGCCACCCGCCCCGACCCTGTCCCCGGCAACAACCCGGCCCGGGAAAAGACTCTTGAACGCATCATTCAGCAACACCACACACGACGCCGGATCCTCCTGTGGCCCCGCCGGCACACGATCGGCGACCCGATCCAGCACCTCGGACAACGCCCCCCGCGACACCACCGGCCCCAACGCAACCGCCGGCATCGGCACCTCCACCGGCCCCACCGCGATGAAATGAACAACCGCCGACGACGGCAGCGACGCCACCCCACCAGCCTGCGAATCCAGGAACACCACGCCGTCCGCGTCCCGGACGACGTTCAACACATGACCCGGACCAGCGCCCCGATCACTCACCACCACAAAACCATGCGCACCGACACCAGCCGACAACATGCCCGCGCTGATCGCCTCGAAGCCCGACACCGCCACCAACGACCGCGACACACCCGGACCCGCGCTCGCATCGGCATAAGCCTCCAGAACAACCAACGGCAACCCCGGCCAACCCTCCTTCAACGGCGGCGCCCGGAAACTCCCCTCCTCAGCCAAACTCATGTGCAACGCCAACGCCGTCAACACACAATTGGCGAAGGACCCACTACCAGGCTCCGGCTCGACTGCCCGCCCACCATCGTTGACCCGTGCCAGGACTGCGCCGTAACGAGACTCGAACTCCAGCTGACGGTCGCCGGCCGGATCCCACCACGACAGCCCGGATCTCGGCGGACCGCTCGCCGCGAGATCGTCGCCACCGGTCACCGGCAACGGACCCGCCGCCAGCCCCGGAACAGGTGGGAACAGATGATTGATCAGTTGCCGCACATGGGCGCGCGCCTGTTGGATCTCGCCGGCGGGGATATTCGCATGAGCCTCTTGCGCGAACAGACCCACCTGGTTGTCGAGGCGGGCGAGCGAGCCGCGCAGGTTCAGCCCGGCGCCCGGCCAGTTCGACGCCACACGACCGACATCGACCCGAACCTGACGGATGAAATCGGCCAGGACGAACCAGCGCGGATCGGCCCTCCGGGCAAGGCTGTCGATCGAATCGATGGCGGCCACGACCCCACCGACCACCGGCGCCTGAACAACCTGCCACAACGGTGGGGGCGCCCCCATGGCCCGTTGCCAAGCCTCGTCGTACAGCCGGCTGATGTGGTCGACGATCTCTACGGAGTGTGCGACGAACTGGTCGACGTCGACATCGATGTCGCGGAATGCCCGGATCTCGATCAACACCAACGGCAACGGAGCCAATCCGGCGTGGTCCAGGGCATGATAGAAGCCCTCTGTCTTGTTGACGCCCAAAGCCGAGAACTGGTCGATGACGGCCGAGACGTCGTCCGGATTCAGGGCGCTGATCAGGTATTGGGCGGCAGTGTGGGGAACACCCGCCTCCAAGATGTTCTCCGGCAAGGCCGACAGGGTTTCGGGGTGCAGGTCACGATATCGAGTGACGAAAAACGGCAGGAGTGACCCGTGGTGGCGACGAAGGAAGTTCTGGACGTTCATCGGTAGCGCCTGCCGGATCGCCGAGAGGGGATGGCGGACGGCCAGCGGCAACTCATTCTTGATCAGGTGCTCTTCATCGCGCTCGATGTCCGACGACACCACGGCGACCGCGTGCAGGAAGACCAGTGCCAGATAGCCTCTGAGCGCGGTCACCGATTCGTCGAAGTCGAAGAGCTCGACCGACCATGTTCCCGGCCCGACCAGTTCGAAGACGAATCGCCGCGCAACCTCGTCCGCGAACAACCTGGCCGCATTGACCCGGAGCTCCCAATCCCGGTGCGGGATCCGGCCGTCGCGTGCCATCCAGGCGATGAACGACTCGAGGCCGGTTATCGGCACCCCCACGGTGGTCTGCACATACAGCGGTCGGTCGCTCGGGAAGGGACGGGCGACCAAGAGGTCCTCGAACCCGGGAGTGATGTGGACGAAGAGGTTCGCCGGGAACACCTCGGCGAGACGAATCCCTGCGTCTTGGTCGTTCGTGACCGGGGCCGTCATCAGTCGTTCCCAGACCCATCGGAACACGTCGCGCGTCACTTCCGGGGTCCACAGGTCGGCTTCGGCCGGTGCCACGCGCATGGGGAGCGTGACAATTTCCATGATGGTCTGTTCCAGCGACTCGAGCGGTTCGGCCCCTTCCCGCCGCGCATGCTCCGGATCGCTGTAGAGCAAGCCGTCGTCGCCGACGGTCATGGATCGATTATCTATCTCGATGTTCATGGCGGGGGCTTGCACCAGGACAAGGCCCCGATAGATTCTTTCCTCTCTGGCCGACTGGTTCACCATGACCATGGCTTCGATCTCGTGCCCGATCGCGCCGTACCGGTGGTCGGCAGCCGGGTCGATCAACGCGTCCACCGAACCGTGCGACACCGTGTCCCCGCCCGGCACCTCCCGCCCGGCCGCGTCCACCACAACCACCGAAGCCCGCGCCGCCGACAACGTCGGCTGCCCGTCCAGCACCCGCGCACCCGAACCCCGCTGCAGGTCGAACCACGCGATCCGCCCATCCGGGAACCGGTACGCACCCAGCGCATGCCCCACCGCACTACTGCGCTGCACCAACACCAACGCCGTGCTCGACGGACCGGCATCCACCAGCCGCTGCTCCACCTCGTCCCACGAGCGCACCGGCACCAACCGAGCCCCACCGATCAACCCACTGGTCTGACGCCCGTCCACCGCCAGATCGTCGACCGTCCCTGCTGCCGCCGCCACCGAGGCGAACCGGCCCGGATGCAAACGCTTCAACGCCTCACCCAGCAGCACCACACACGATCCGGGATCAGACACCGGATTCGCTCCCACCGAATCGGCTGCCTTGTCCAGCAGACGGGACAACGCCTGATGAGACCTGACGACCGCTTTGACCGGCGCCGGCCGCGGACCGGCGGGAGGACCGGGCCGGGCATCGCGCAGGTGGGCCGGAAGAGCACGCTCGCCCACCCCACCCGTCGTGGACCTCGGCCCAGCAGGCACCCCCAGCGGGGCATCGCGCAGATGGGCCGGAAGCGCACGCTCGCCCACGCCACCCGTCGTGGACCTCGGCCCAGCCGGCGGCGCCGTCGGCCGGCTCCGCAAGCCGGCCGGCGGAACATCACGCTCGACGGCCGGCAGCGGGTCCAGCGAAGTCAACTCCTCCCGTGGTCCCAGCTCGTCGGCCTGCGGCGCGGCCTGGACCGGGGGAACGACGACGGTCCCTTCGACGGCCGGTGCTGCGGAGGAGCCGGGCGCTGAGATCGTCCCGGTCTCCATCAGCGACACGAACTGCCGCTCGTCGAGGATGACCTTGCGCTCGAGGGGCACGATGATCTCGTGGACGTCCGCCCCGGACGTCCCGCGAATCATCTTCCAGCCCGTGGGGGAATCGAGGCTGAACGCGTCGAGCCGGTCGGCGACAACTTCGCCCGCCCCGTCGAGCAGGGGAAGGACCAGGCGCAGACCGAAGTCGAGAGCCAGCTGGTGATAGACCCGTTCGACCTCGCCGTCGGCCCGATCGAGAACGAGCAGACCACGGATGCCGCCCTGGTACTTCTTGCTCACATTGCTCAAGTGGGTGAAGACCTCGTTCGGCTCCGCCCGGGCGGGGTCGATGACGGTGACGGAGAACGGCCGCTCCATCGGCAGGTAACTGATGATTTCGCGAAGTTGGGGGCGCCGGCCCGGTTCCGGTGGCGCGGACCTGGCGACGGTCAAGCGCGCCTGCCGGAACCACCACTGCGCCGAATCCGACTCCGCGCCGTACCGCTCGGTGAGGTCGATCGACGTGGCCAGAAGGTGATCGGCCTCCTCCGGCGTGACGAGACCGGAGGCCGGATGCAGCAGCTCCAGCTCGACAGCGGGCAGTTCCCACGTCCCCTGGTCAGCCCCCGCCGTGGAACCGCCGGCGAACGACGAACCCGGGACGAGACTGTCGGCAGTGACCGGCCGGCCCACGATCGAGCTGACGTGCACGGCGAGTTTCTCGCGGAAAGCCTGATCATGGGATTGCAGGAAGAGCCGGGCACCGCCGGCAGTGCCAGCCGCCGGTTCCTGCAAGGAGGCTACGGCGTACTCGCCGAGCTGCTCGACGACTTCGGCCAGCGGAAGCCGCGAGCGCAGAGGAAGTCCCTGCAAATTTCCCTCGGCCGAGGCGACCGCCTGCAGCGCTGCCAATGCGGCGATGCCCCGAACGACCGGAAACGCCTCCAGACCTGCCCGGTGGAACACATCGACGTTCTCGCTGGTGACCGGCATCTTGGACGCTACTTCGGCGTACCAGAGCTCGATCTCCCGGCCGAAAGCGCCGGCGGCCTCCCGGCGTAGCCGCAAGCCCTCCCGAGCCGACTCGGGCACCCACCGCGGCTCCTCGTCGAGCAGCTCGTACAGGTTCACGGCAGCGACGATCGCGGTGGGCGGCTCCGTGTGGACCTCGGCGGCCGACCCCGACGTCGGAGCGGGCGGCGCGCCGCCAGGCAGCCGTCCCCAATGGCGGTTGTCACGGAAATATTCGAAGACCATGGTCTGGACCGCGGTCGGATTGGTGCCGGGCCGCCATTGCCGCAGCTGGTCGCGAGCCCGGACGATCTCATCGGCGGTGGGGGTGGCGGTGACGGTGGCGGTCCGCCGCCGGTGGGCCGCCAGCCGCCGGTTCACCTCGTTGATCAGTTCGTCGTCCTCGGCGTCGGAGGGCGACGACAGCGCGTAGGACAGGTGGACCGGGTACCGGTATTCGCCCGCCCGAATGACAGTCGGTTCTGATTCCGAGGTCACACCCAACGCCGCGTGGACCGACAGCGGAAGGGGCAGGGAGCTGAAGCCACCCAGCCCCTCGGTCCGCGGATGGACGAGATCCAGGGTGACGGTGCGGATGCTCTGCCGGAGGCCCGGCACCCCGGCCAGATACCTCACCACGGCGGACCACCCGGCCGCTTCGTCCGGCAGTGACGCCATGGCCGGCGCGACAGCGGTCAGGTAGAGATCACCTTCGCGTTGCACCAGATGCCGCACGAGAGTGGTGATGACATGCTGCAGGACCACCACCGGGTCCGAGGGCAGCTGTCCCGGCGTCCGGGTGAACGGTTCCCGGCCCACCCAGCTGTGGGCCGCGCCGACCTGTATCGCCTCCGGCGAGATGCCCGGCATGTCGTCGGGATGTCCGAGGCCGACAAGGGTCAGCAATCGGTCGAGCGCTCCCGGACCGGTCCGGTACATCAGCGAGCTTCGCCGCGCGTGGATCGCCGGATAGGCGAAGAGCTGCGGGTCGTATTCCTGCACGCGGGCGGGAATGAGGGCGTCCTGTCGTACGGTGTAGGACCGATGGGTGACATGCCGGTGGGCATTCATGAACGGGCTGTGCCGGGAGCTCAGGAAGCTCGAATTGATGACAGATACCGGGTCCTGGTTCCGCAGCACCATGATGGCGAATCCGCGCTGCTCGAACGTTTCCCGTAGTCCCGCGAGCGACACGATCGTGTCGTCCAGATCGGCGTAGAGCCCACCGAATCGGTACATGACCTCGATGCGCAGGATGTCGCTGGCGGCGGTGTAACCGCGGACCTCCAGTTTGGACTTCTCCGACCGGTAGAAGTCGTTGAGCGCCATCGGCTCGTCGGCGTTGAAGATCTCGTCCACATTGATGAGTAGGACGTGTTCGCGGTCGGCCCATTCGATCATGTCGCGTAACTCGGGGTACGGGTTCTGCCCCTGAGCCCGGGCTTGCTGCACCGCCTGGATGTCCCGTCGCGGCACATCCGTCCACAGCACCGTTCGCCAGTCGCCGCCCAGAACGCGGGCCGACGCCACCAACACGGCCCGGGCGTCGGCGTCGACCAGGGGCCCGCCCAACCAGATCGCGTGCCTCAACAGCGGCATCTCGATGGCGTCGTCCAACCGCTGCGCCCAGCCACCGGCGACGAAATCCTGCTCGGCGTCCGGGCCCCACCACTCCGGCTCGGCCACCTCGGCCGACCAGATCCGCGCCTCCGGGGCCGCGGACGGCCGAGGGCCGGTCAGGTTGAGCTGGTCCAGGAGAGGCCCCAAGCGCCGGGTGGGTTCATGGCTGGCGGAGTAACCCGGGTTACCAATCAGGGGCACGAACCGCGGACGGTGCGCGGGAGCGCGCAGGCCGAAGAAATCCGTGCCGAGCAACTCGTGAGCGTGGGGAGCGGCGAGGGTGGTCGCCCGCAGCTGGGCCAGCAGTCCATCGGCCCGCCTCTCCGTGGTGGCCGCCGCGTCGGGCGGCGCGCCGCCGGGAAGCCGTCCCCAGCGTCCGTTGTCGAGCAGATACCGGCTGACGGTCCGTGCGGTCACGACAGGCCCGGCATGGTGGCCCCGGGCGCGGTACTCCCCGACCGCCTGAAGGATCCGGTCGGTCGGGAAGGGCTGCCCGGCGCCCAGCTCGATGTTCACCTGGGTGACCAGTTCGGCGTCGGCCTCCGAGAGGACCGGCCCGACGGGAGCGGCGGTCAGCTCTGCGGCCGAGAGCGCCCCTCGATGGTCGGTCCGCTGCTCACCCGACAGGCCGATCTGCCAGCCCGTCGTCGAGATCAGGTGGTGACCGGTCCACGTGCTCGCGGGCGTCGTGCCGAACAGGGACGGGAGCGGACGCAGGACCCGTACCTCGTCCGGCGCGGGTCCGGCCTCCGCGAGGAGATCGGCCAGTCGTTCCGGCGTGATGTCAGGGTCGTCCACGATCAGGACCGTCAGCTCGCCGACCTCGAGCAGGCGAGTGCCGGGCCGGCCAGCCGGGGCGACCGGAGCAGTGCCGAACCGTGGCGCCGCCATGCCACCCAGGTCCGTGGTGGCCGAAGGTCGCGGGACAGTCCCGGCGGCCGCACCGCCGGAGGTGAGCTCGATGATCCGGTCGTCCCGGTCCACGACGATCCGGGCCGGGCCGCCCAGCAGCCTCTCGGCCCCGGCCACGTCGGTCACCGTTTCGAGCCGGGCGCCGGCCGGGCTCTGCGTCTCGACCAGGATCAGCCCGTTTGCGGTTCGCTGCGCGATGACCAGGTGTTCGGGCTCGGTGTCGCGCTGGGCCCAGATCAGGGTGACCGCGCCGGCCGGCAGGTCCCACAGGCCGCCGGCCGAGATGTCACGCCACTGGCCGCCGACCGCTTCCGCCAGCAGAGGGGCGGTCCAGTCGGTCCGCGGGTGCCGCACCACACGAGCCATGCTCAGAATTTCACCGGCGCTTTGGGCGCTGCCGGCCGTCCCCTCGCTCGCGGGGGGCAGCGCGGCCAGCGCGGGAGCCAGCCACGGCACGACGTCCTGCCGGTAGACACTCTTGATCGCCGCACGAGCCTGCAGGTGCAGTCCGGGGTGTGCCTCCAGGACGGTGTCCAGGGCGTCACGCAGCGACTGAAGGGCCGCCGGGCGACTGGCCGGGGCCGCCCGGGCGACGGCGAGCTCGGGCTGCGCGATGTGGAGGGCGGCGAGCAGCGCCGCGTGCGCCCCGGCGGTGGCGGGATCGGTCCGCGGCTCGCCGGGAAGGTCGAGCGTGACTTGCGGCAGGTTCCAGATCCCGCTAGTCGCGGTCCGCGCCGGCGCCGGACCGGGACCGGCGATCGACCGGCCGGCCCCCGTCGGCTCGGCGGCGAACAACTCGGTGAGGACCTCGGCGAGCGAGGTCGTCCGCCCGGCGACGCTGACCTGGGCCTCCCAGACCGGGGCTTCTCCACTCGGCGGGAGAGTGCCGCCGAAGGCGTCCCGCACGACGTGGGTGTGAGTGGTCAGGAAGTGATGAATGGCCGGGCCGGCCACGGCGATCATGTCGGCCATCGACTGCCGGGTGCGGATCGTGGTGCCGGCCTCGGCGCCCATCAGGCCGGCCAGGGTCTGCTGCCCGAGCACGAGGACCTCGATCAGACCGGCCACCGGCCACGACGTGTACGCGATCTCCGCCGCGTCCGCCGGTGAGACGGTCTCACCGGTCTTGTCGTGCAGATAGTGGGCGGCGACCTCGTAAGCGGCGTCCAGCACCGCCGGCTGCCCGACGAGAACTTCCCGCATCACATGCAGGACGCCACCGCCGAGCGCGACGGTGGCGGTGGCGGTGTCCGCCTCGGCCGCCGCGATCTGATCCTCCGCCACGGTGATCTGCGCGCGTGGTTGCTCGTCCCGGACGCCGTTGACGATCTGATCGGCCCAGGCGCGGGCGTCTCCCGCAGCGACACCGAGCAGCAGCAGCTGAGAGATGATCTCCCGCTGGAGATCGGTGGGATCGCCGGCGAAGTCGGCGGCCGGCCACGGCAGGCCACGAGCCGCCCGGTCGACCGCGAGTTCGGCCAGCTCGGCCGCCCGCACCTCGAGGACGGCGACCGGGCCGGGTGACTCGGCGGCGGCGCCGGACAGCAACCGGCCCACCGAGCCGAAGTCGACGGCCCGCACGGCCCGGTCGCCCTCGAGCACGTGCGGTCCGGTCGCCGTGAACAGACGGCGGATCGCGAACGGAATCCCGGCGCCGTGCCACGTGCCCGTCGCCGGGTCGCGATAGTGGTCGATGACCGTGTCGACCTGGCCCAGCTCCCCGTGAAGCAGCTGCGTCAGGGCCGTCCAGAGCGTCTCCGGATGTTCGGCGAGCCCGAACGCGGAGGCGATCGCCGTGAGGTCGAGAACGTTGGTGCCGGCAACGGACAGGCCGGAGTCCAGCAGCGCGAGCGTGCCGGCGCGGTCGTTCAGCGGAACCCCCGGGGCGTCGTACGGACCCGGCTGGTGCGCGGCATAGCTGAAGCCGGCCTGCCGAGCCCGCACCAGCTCGTACGCGACGGCCCAATGGTGGTGGGCGGTGAGCGGCCCGTGAATCTGCCACGACCCGCCTCCCCTGACCTCCCACTTCCGGTCGGCGATCAGCGTGGTGCCGACCTCGTAGACAGGCATGGGACGCCCACGCTGGGCCAATTCCCGATGCAGCTCAGCGCCGATGCCGGTGGTGGACAACAGGGTGATCGAGTCGACCTCGTCGGCGAGGTCCCGCATCACCCGGTCGGCCACCGCGCCGGCGGGCTCGCCGTCCGACGCCCGGATCCCCAGGGTGCGCCGGTCCCCGGCCCAGGGGGCGGTGACGTCGATGTGCCCGCCCTCGCCGATCAGCCGCGAAATCGCCTCGGCGCAATCCTGGAGCCGCTCGGCGAGACCCGGTGGCAGGGTGTCTCCCGGCGGGCTGGCGGCAACGCCGGTCCGGCTGCCGAAATTCGCGGGCGTCAGCGCAGCCATCAGATTGTCCTCAGCGTTCCACTAGTTCTTCGTCGGGTTCGATGGCCACCTGGATCACCGGCGGAGGATGTCCCCGCCGCACCAGCGAGCCGCGGCCGGGTGGTTGCGGGGCCGTGCGCAGGCCACCGATCAGGGCCCCTTCCCGGGGATCGCCGGACAGCAGCGGGCCGGCCGCGCCGACCTCGATCGTCTTGCCGAGCAGATTGCCGCCGGACAGCGACCGCGCCACCCCGGCCGTGCGGTGGGCGGCGACCATGTGGAAGCCGACCTCGCGGGCCCGGGCCAGGTAGGGGGTCAGTGGCGCCAGCGGGGACGCCGGGCCGGCGGCCAGCAGTCCTCGCCGGTAGTCGACGATCATGAAGCGCGCTTCCTCGTCGCTCACCGCGGCAGTCACCGTGCGCATCCACGTCCGCAAGGCGTGGGTCTTGCCCGATCCGCTGTCGCCGATGACGGACAGGTGGGCCTCGTCCGGGGTGGCGGTCAGCATGATCGGCATCGCCCTTCACGCCGGTCGGGAACCGCGTCTCGGCCAGCCGGCGGAGTGTGTCCGACGGATCCGCCGAACCCTGACCGCCCCCATGCGCTGCACGTGAACTCGGCTCGCATCGGCTTGAAGGTGTCGGCCGCCGGGGTGCGCCACATCAAGGACGCCGAGCGGAAATCGTGCTCGATCGCGTCGTCTGTGGTCGCCTATCAGCACATTGAACTTCGCCCAGGAAGATTTTTGCGCCATCACTCACCTCCAGCTTGCCACCGTAGGTGGGCCGACTCCGGTTCTGCATGTCACCGTTTTGATGACCGGCTCGGGGATGTCCGGGACACCCGCATCGTCGTGAACCATGACGCAAAGCCTGCGATCCGGTACGAGTGGGATGATCAGCCGTTGCCGAATACTCAGCGTCTTCCCTGATCCATCCGACCTCGAAGCGGCCGGTCACCGTCGACCGGCCGCTTTGCGCCTATTCAGCTACGCAGGAGATTCGGACCGCGCCACCGGCGAGGTGCGGGTAGCTCTCCGCGTAGCCGTTCGGGTTGCCGCGGTTGGTCAGCTTGACGCCGATCATGCCGTTGTGCACCGGGAAAGTGCCCAGACCGACCCAGCTCGAGTGGTGTGCGCTCTGATTCACGACCTTCTCGCCGGACGGATTGACATAGGTCGTGTTACTCGCCGTCGTGCCGTGCACCACGGCGAAATGGGCACTGCGCGCCGCCACGTCGCGCGCACTCGAGCTCGTCGGCACATACAACGACAGCGTGCACGACTGCGCCGCACTACCCACCTGAAATCCCCACACGATGGACTGCCCAGCGCTGTCCGCATCGGAACCGGACATCGG